>CAYQVB010000110.1:0-24706 GCA_964420925.1 uncultured Ectothiorhodospiraceae bacterium
GTCCGGCTTCCTCTCCGGACGGCGGGCGTTGGCCCGCAGGACCATCACGTTCCCGTCGGCAATCGAATCGGTGTAGGGCTCTCCGGTTTCCAGGTCCACCTCGTCGGACATCCGGTCGAAGATCCCCTCGTGAACCCAGACGTGGTGGTACACCTCCCAGTTGTCCATCACCAGCTTCCAGTTCGCTCTGAACTCCCAGCTCGCGCGGTGGCCGCACTTGAGTGATTCCAGGTCGAGGTGAGCGGACTCCGCCGCCATGGGGCCGAGGTACTCTTCGAGCGGCACGGCATTCTCGGCGAGGTTCACGAAGACGACGTGGTTCCATACCGCGCTGCGCACCGGCACGAGACCGTTCGCCTGCGCGTCCACGGGCTGCTTCTCCGCCTTCGCGGTGCCGTCCCAGAAGGGGGTGGCGATGAGGGCGCCGTCCAGCCCGTAGGTCCAGGCGTGGTAGGGGCACTGGAGCTGCCGCAGGCCGCGGCAGGGCTCGGTGAGCACCAGGGTGGCGCGGTGACGGCACACGTTGTGGAACGCGCGAACCGTGCCCGCGTCGTCCCGCAGCAAGATGATGGGCACTCCGCCCACCGAGGTCGGGATGGCGTCGCCGGGCTTCGGCACGTCGGAGTCGAAGGCAACCCCGGTCCAGGTGCGCGGGAAGAGGCGTCGCTGCTCGAGCGCGAAGAAGCCTTCGCTCGTGTAGACCCGGGCCGGCAGGCCGCGAGCTTCCGCCAGCGCGGGGCGCGTGAGGGCCGCGATTGCCGGCTCGTCGAGGAAGTCTTCGAGAGTGGGGGAGTGGATGTGTTTCATGTCGAATCGGGGGCTCGTGGCCCGGTGCCGGGCCGCCGGAAGACCGTGCGGTCCGCGACCCTGCCCCGGGCGGCGAAGGTCGCCCCGCGATGATAGCGGAGTTGTCCACGGGGACGAATCGGATGATTGCGGCGGGGGTTCGTCAATTTGCTGCCTGGAGACCGGTTTCCCCATGATGCTCGTCGGACGGAGAGCCGGGTTCAGGGTTGTCTCCACATGCCCGTGCCGCCAAGTGAGTTCTCGGTGAAAATCAACCAAGGAGGACTATCTCGCCGTCATCACGGCGTATCTGCCTTCGGAGGATGAATGGGAGAGTGAACTGCGCACGAGGAAAACATCACGAACTGCATTCACTGCAAAGGAGCGATGAGACACTCGACCGCTCCCTTTCATGTCGACCGGAACGGCTACCATTTGGCCCTCGATGCCGTGCCCGCCCGGGTCTGCGGTCAGTGCGGCGAGCCGTACTTCGAGGAGCGGGAGGTCGACGTCATTCAGAGGATTATCCGGATTCTGGACGCACAGACTCGACAGCTCGCGGTTGATGCGGCTTTGCGCTGATATGGGGTGAGCCGAAGCTCGCATCCGTGTGATGGGCCGGTTCATGCGGTCGAGAACGCGGCGCTGAGGGGGACGACACCAGACAACTTGCTCGCGGAGGTCGCCGACATGGTCAACTTCGTCATCCTGTGCACGGATCAGCAGCGCGCCGACAGCCTTGGCTGCGCGGGCAACCGGGAGGCGAGGACGCCGAACCTCGATGCGCTCGCGGCGCGCGGCACCCGCTTCACGCGCCACTACACCCCGAACCAGATCTGCTGCCCGAGCCGCGGGACGATGATCACCGGGCTGTATCCCCGCCACCACGGCATGACCACCAACGGACGCACCCTGCACGGGGGGCTCGCGACCCTGCCCGGAGTGCTTGGCCGTGCGGGCTGGGACACGCATGCGGTGGGCAAGCTCCACCTGCAGCCGATCATGGCCGGCGTCGAGCATCGGATGCCGGAGTCGGTGCCCTTCTGGCAGGCGGGGCACGGCCGCGACTGGCACGGCCCCTACTTCGGCTACCGCACGGTGGACTTCATGATTGGCGAGTCGCTGCTCGCCACCGAGGGCGGTCACTACGCCGAGTGGTTGCGGAACGAGCATCCCAAAATCGTCCCTCTCTACCAGCCCGACACGGCGCTCGACGGTCCCTTGCCCGACCTGGACGAGGCCTGGGTGTGTGCGGTGCCGGCCGAACTGCACTACAACACCTGGATCGCGGAGCGGGCGGTGGCCTTCCTCGAACGCGCCCGCCCGCCCTTCCTGTTGTTCGTCTCGTCGCCGGACCCGCATCATCCCTTCAGTCCCCCGCGGCCCTGGGCGGACTGCTTCGACCCGGCCCTCATGCCCCTGCCGGACTCGGCGCCGGGCGAGCTCGAGAAGCTGGCGCCCTTCGCCGCCGAGCGCCCCGGCCTCGAGTGGATAGACAACACCGCCCCTGCGGTCGAGCAGGGCGGGATGGCTGCTACTGCCACAGTGAGCGACGAGAGCTTGCGCCACGCCATCGCCCTCACCCGGGGCATGGAGGCGATGATCGACGACGCCTTCGGCAAGGTGCTCGGTGCGCTCGAAGGGCTGGGGCATGCGCCGGACACGGTGGTGGTGTTCACCTCGGATCACGGCGAGTTCCTCGGTCGTCACGGTCTCCTGCACAAGGGTCCGCCGCCCTTCGGGGACCTCAACCGCGTCTCCATGGTGATGGCGGGACCGGGCGTGCCCAAAGGGGAGTGGCGCGACGCGCTCACCTCCCATCTCGACCTGATGCCCACGCTGCTCGACCTCGCGGGGGTCGGCAGCGGCGAGCTCGCGCTCGACGGGCAGACGCTGCGTCCGCTGCTCGACGGCTCCGCGCCGCGCCGCGAGGCGCTGCACCTCGAGTATCACCCGCGGATCCAGGCCGAGGCGTACAACCACTCGATCCAGACCGCAACGCGCCGGCTCACCCTCTACCCGGCGGAGCCGGACTGGGGCGAGCTCTTCGATCTGGAGCGCGACCCGGGTGAGCACGACAACGTGTTTCTCGACGCGCGCTATCGCGCCGAGCGCGATCGCCTGATCGAGCGGCTCACGAGCGAGTTTCCGGCCTCGCCCGGCGCAGGCACGACCCTGCTGGCGAAGTGGTGAGCACGCTTCGGGGCCGAGCCCCGCAGGAAGAGTTCCTTGCGAGACCCGGCTACCGTCTACGGCCGTCGAGCGGCGGGCGCTTCAGGCACGACACCTCGAAGGTCGCGTGCGACGTGGGGATGGGAGAGAAGAAGGCGATCTCGGAGCCGAGAGTGGCGACGAAGAGCTTCGTCGACGGCACGTGCCCCCGTGCCGCGGCCCGTCGCCTGCTTACTCGGTGGCGGTGCGTTGCCGAGCGGCCTGTCGAGCCCGCTGAAGCTCGCGCACCCGCGCGGTCGCGGCCGGCGTGCCGTCGTGGAAAGAGCCTGCCCACAGGTCGCAGGGTACGTTGGGGCCGCCGTAGTTGCAGTCGAAGTATCGGTGATGGAGCTGGTGGTAGAACGCCCCCACTCCGGCCACCGGCTTGCCCTTCACCACGATTTCGCCGAACCCGCTGTGCTCGGCGATGGCGCTCAGCACCTTGCTGTTCAAGTGGTAGTACAGATGCACCGGGTGGGTCGCGACCACCACGTGGATCACCACACTGCTGAACCAGAGAAGGTGCTCGATGGGATGCATGGACAGCCCCGACCACGGGCCGACGCGAACGTTGCGGTGATGCACCTCGTGCGCCAGCCGGTACAGCGGGCGCCAGTGCAGGAGCCGGTGAATCAGGTAGAAGTGAAGGGTCGACCAGTAGGGAATCACGAGGAACAGGAGCGCGAACCAGAGCGGGTGCTCGCTCCACTTGAGCCACGGCATCAGCCCGTTCGCATAGGCCCACATGCCGAGCACCAGGTAGCCGGTGCAGAGGGTGACCCCGCTCGCGCAGGTCCAGAAGATGTTGTCCCATACCTGGTTGCCCAGGAAGAACTTCGGGTTGTCCCGCTCGAGCGCCCGCGGATCGAACCTGCGCTCCTCGCCCTGGCCCCTGAAGGTGTAAAGGAACAGGTGCAGGCTGCCGGCGAACAGCACCACCACCCCCAGGTTGATGCAGAAGACCTGCAGGACCCAGCCGGGCTCGAAGGCCGCCCACCGCGCCGGATCCGGCATCAGGTAGAACCAGATGGCGAGCGCGAGCCCCACGTAGATCGGAGCGGGGGACAGCAGGAAGCCCGGGCCGAGGACATAGCGCGCCGCTTCGAGCGGCCGCGGCGGCCAGGCGTAGAGCGGCGCGTTCTCGAGCGGCAGCTCCGGGTGCCAGCGCCAGGGGGAGGCGGTCGTCACGTCGGACTTGTCCATTGAACGATTGGTGCCGAGGAGAGGACTTGAACCTCCACGGGGTTGCCCCCACTAGCACCTGAAGCTAGCGCGTCTACCAATTCCGCCACCTCGGCCGGTGGGCTTCCCCGCCGCGTCGCGGAGAAAGGCAGGCGGCGCACTCTATCATAGGGGCATGGGGTGTCAACGAAGCGCCGCAGGCCCCGCCCACGAGAAGGAAGACCGATTGTGAAAGGACGCCGATTCGGCCGCTCGCGCCGCGAGCCTGGTCGGGTGAAGGGCATTCCGGAGCGGGATGCGCTCGTGCGCACCCTGTCCGAAGAAGGGACGCCGATGGACCTCAACGCCGTCGCCACCGCGTTCGGCCTCTCGGAGCCGGACGATCTGCGGGCCCTGTCGCGGCGTCTCTTCGCCATGCAGCGCGACGGCCAAGTAACGCGCACCCGCGAGCAGGGCTATACCCTGGTCGGGAAGCCGGACCTCGTGCGGGGAACGGTGCACGGACATGCCGACGGTCATGGATTCCTTACGCCCGACGAGGGAGGCGAGCGCATCTACCTCGCTCGGAGGCAGATGCGAAGCCTCATGCACGGCGACCGTGCGCTGGTGCGGCCATTCGTGCGCAGACGCGACGCGCGGGTGGAGGGGGCAGTGGTCGAGGTGCTCGAACGCGGCTGCCGCGAGGTGGTGGGGCGTTTCTGGCGCGAGAGCGGCGTCGCATTCGTGCGTCCCGACGATCCCCGGCTTCACCAGGATCTCCTGGTGCCGGCGGGTGCGCACGCGCGCGCGCGCTCCGGGCAGATGGTGGTGGCCACCCTGGTCGAAGCTCCGACCACCCGCTCGCCTCCGATCGGGAGGGTGAAGGAGGTGCTCGGCGAGCACGACGCGCCGGGTATGGAGGTCGACATCGCCATCCGCCGTCACGCCTTGCCGGAGCAGTGGCCGGACGAGGTCATCGCGGAAGCCGCTCGCTTCGGCGCGGAGGTCGAGGAAGAAGACAAGGCGTCCCGGTGGGATCTGCGGGCGCTTCCGCTGGTGACCATCGACGGCGAGGACGCCCGCGACTTCGACGACGCCGTCTGGTGTGCCCCCACCCCCAAGGGTTGGCGTCTCATCGTCGCGATCGCCGACGTGGCGCACTACGTGCGGGCCGGTGCCACGCTCGACCGGGAAGCGCGCCGCCGCGGAACCTCCGTGTACTTTCCCGGACGCGTGCTTCCGATGCTGCCCGAGGCGTTGTCGAACGGGCTCTGCTCGCTGCGTCCGGAGGAGGACCGTCTCTGCGTCGCCTGCGAGATGTTCATCGACCGGGACGGTCGCATCCTGCGTTCGCGCTTCCGCGAGGCGCTGATGCGTTCCCGGGCCCGGCTCGTGTACGAGGAAGTGGCCGACCTGCTCGGCGCTCGCGGTGCCGGGGCTGCCTCCAGCCTCGGAGTGGCCCCCGAGCATCTGCGTCACCTGCACGCGCTCTTCGGGGCTCTCCATCGCGCCCGCCGCCAGCGTGGCGCCCTGGACCTCGATACCGCGGAAAGCCGAATCCTGCTCGACGAGACCGGGGCGGTCGTGTCGATCGAAGCGCGGCGGCGCACTGACGCTCATCGTCTGATCGAAGAGTGCATGATCGCCGCCAACGTGGCCGCAGCGAGGTTTCTCGCCCGTCATCAGCGCCACTTCCTGTACCGGGTGCACGAGGGTCCCACGAAGGAGAAGGCGGAGGAGCTTCGCGCCTTTCTTGCGCCGCTCGAGCTTCGACTCGGCGGTGGCGAAGACCCGAGGCCGCAGGACTACGCCCGGCTCATCGAACAAACCCGATCGCGCCCCGACGCGGCGCTCGTTCACACCGTGCTCCTGCGCTCCCTCGCGCAGGCGGTCTACACTCCGGTCAACGTCGGCCACTTCGGGCTCGCGCTCGGCGCCTACTCCCACTTCACCTCGCCGATCCGGCGCTATCCCGACCTCATCGCGCACCGAGCGATCAAGGAAGTGCTCCGGTCGCTTCCGTATTCCGGGTCACCGCACATCCCGGGAGCGATGCGCGCCCTGGGAGAGCACACGTCGATGACTGAACGGCGCGCCGAGGAGGCGACGCGCGAAGTCGAGTTCCGCCTCAAGTGCCGCTTCATGCAGGGGCGCGTCGGCGAGGTCCACCATGGGCAGGTGAGCGGGGTGACCGGCTTCGGACTCTTCGTCACGCTCGAAGACTTCGGCGTGGACGGACTGGTTCACGTGAGCGCGCTCGGAGGAGACTACTTTCACCACGATCCGGTGCGCCACGAGATGCGGGGCGAGCGCAGCGGCCGGGTCTTCCGGCTCGGGGATCGCCTGGAAGTCGTCGTCTCGCGAGTGGACCCCGGAGAAGGGAAGATCGACCTGGAGCCTCTCCATCCCGTCGCCGGGCCCGGGCGGAGCCGGGGGTCGGGCCTGTTCCGGCGCCGGGGCCGGGGCCGGCGATGAGCCGCGGGGACGAGCTGCTCTACGGCGTGCACCCGGTACTGGAGGTGCTCGACGCGGATCCCGCAGGGGTGCTCGAGATCTGGCTCGCGGATTCCCGTGCGGGCGAGCCGGGCCGGCGCATCGAGTCGCGCGCGCAATCGGCGGGCTGCACGCTTCACCGGGTGCCCCGGCGCACGCTCGAGCGCCTGGTGGGCCAAGTCTCCCACCAGGGCGTGGTGTGCCGCTATCGCCCGGTGGAGCGGCTCATCCTCGACTTCGACGGACTCCTCGCCAGGGTTCACGAAAACACCCTCCTGCTCGTACTCGACGAAGTGCAGGATCCGCGCAATCTGGGCGCCTGTCTGCGCAGCGCGGCGGCGGCCGGCGCGGACGCGCTCCTCGTCCCGCGCCGGCGCTCGGCTCCCATGGGGGCGGTGGCGAGAAAGGCGGCGAGCGGGGCGAGCGAGACGACCCCCGTGGTGCGGGTCGGCAACCTCGCGGACGCGCTCCTGCGCCTCGGGGCCCGAGGCGTGCGGATACTGGGCGCGGTCCCGCACGGACCGATCTCGGTCTTCGAGGGCGACCTGGAAGGCCCCCTCGCGTTCGTGCTCGGGGGAGAAGGAGGCGGGCTGCGCCGGCTCACCGCCTCGCGCTGTGACGCCCTGGTGCACATCCCGATGGCGGGCGGGGTGGGCAGTCTGAACGTCTCGGTCGCCGCGGGCGTGTGCCTTTTCGAGGCGGTCCGCCGGCGCGGTTTTGCACGTCCCCCTCCCTTCCCTTAGAATCTCGCGCCCTTTGCGCCCGCGCCTCACAAGCGCCCGCGTTCATCAACTCCTTGACTCACCGGCGTTTCCGGGAGTCTTCAACCCGGAAGGAGTATGCGTTGCGACACTACGAGATCGTCATTCTGGTCCATCCGGACCAGAGCGAACAGGTGCCGGCGATGATCGAGCGTTACCGCTCCATCATCGAGTCCGACGAAGGCAGCATCCATCGTCTGGAAGACTGGGGGCGCCTGCAGCTCGCCTATCCCATCGCGAAGGTTCACAAGGCGCACTACGTGCTGATGAACATCGAGTGCGGTGCCAAGGTCGTCAACGACCTCAAGGCGGCGTTTCGATTCAATGACGCAGTGCTGCGAGACCTGATACTCCTGCGCAGGGAAGCGGTCACCGAAGCTTCGCCGCTCGCGAAGTCGAAGCCCGATCGCGACGAGGATCATCAGGGAGGGCGGGAGCGCGGCTCGCGCAGCGCCGGATCCGGAGCGCGCGACGGGGCAGCGTCGCCGGCCGCCGCGACGGGGGATGCGCCTGCCCCGAGTGGAGCGGAGCCCGCAACGGCCGGCTCCACGGAGCGGGATTCTCCGGCTCCGGTCCCGGCTTCCGCGGCCCCGGCCGAAACGCAGTAACGACGGATTGCCGCTCGACCCGAACCTTCGAGGACCACGAACATGTCACGATTCTTTCGGCGCCGGCGCTACTGTCGGTTCACGGTGGAAGGGGTCAAGGAGATCGACTACAAGGATCTCAATACCCTGAAGCAGTACATCACGGAGACGGGCAAGATCGTGCCCAGTCGCATCACCGGCACCAAGGCCCGCTATCAGCGCCAGCTCGCGCAGGCCATCAAACGGGCCCGCTATCTGGCGCTCCTGCCCTACAGCGACGCGCACTGAGAGCCGCCCCTTCCTTCGCCGGAGTCGTCTTGCGCCGCTTTCTTCACTTCGTGATGCGCAGGCGTCTCAACGCGATATGCGCGTCGACGCTGGCCCTGCTCCTGTCTCTCGCCTTCCTGCCGGCGAGCGGGATCACCGCCGGGATGATCGGGCTGGCCACCCTGCGCTACGGACCTTCCGAGGGGGCGCTTCTGCTCGCGTCGACCTTTGCGCTCGGCGCGGCGTTGTCCACCCTGCTGATTCAGTCCATCTCGGTCGTCGCGGTCATCGGGGTTTCTCTCGTTCTGCCTGCCTACCTGCTGTCGATGGTGCTTCGCCGAACCGCTTCCCAGGGGGTGACCCTGGCGGCGACGGGCGCGCTCGGCGCCCTGGCCTTCTGCGTCATCCATCTGTTTACCGGGGACCCCGTCGTGTGGTGGCGCGAGGTCCTGGCCCGGATCCTGATGCTCGGGCTCGACGAGGCCCCGGTACGCGCACAACTGGATCCCGCCCTGCTGGAGGCGCTCGATCGTTTGGTCGACCAAGTCGCGATGGCGAGCTACTTTTCGGTGTGGAGCATGATCTTCGCGATGGTCGCGGTGTTGCTCGCGAGATGGTGGCACGCGCTGCTCGACAATCCCGGTGGTTTCGGCCGGGAGTTCCGGGAACTGCGCATGGACCGGCGCATCGCCTGGCTGACGGTCGGCCTCGGGGTGCTCGCGCTCTTCGACGGAGAGTTGGGCGGCGGACTGGTCTCGATCCTGTTCCGGCTGACTCTGACTCTGTACGTGGTCCAGGGCCTTGCGGTGATCCATAGCTGGGTCGCCCACCGAAAGGCATCGAGAGGCTGGCTCGTCGCGGTGTACGTCCTGCTGGTGGCGCCCTTGCCCATCGGGGTGCTCGTGCTCGCGATCGCGGGGTTCTCGGACGCCTGGCTGAACTACCGGGAGAAGTGGCAGACTGGGACCTGAGCGACCGGGGCCCAAGATCGAGGGACATGGAGCCATGCAAGTAATACTTCTGCAGAACATGCAGCATCTCGGGGAGCTGGGGGACGAGGTGCAGGTCAAGCCCGGATTCGCCCGCAACTATTTGATCCCTCAGGGAAAGGCGGTGGCAGCGACGGCACGGAATCGAGCCGATTTCGAGTCGCGCCGCGCCGAGCTGGTACGCCGGCAGGCGGCGATTCTGGCCACCGCGGAAGCGCGTGCCCAGGCGCTCGGAGAGGTGACGGTCAGCGTTGCGCGCCGCGCCGGCGAGGGCGGACGCCTGTTCGGGTCGGTAGGCGCCGCGGACATCGCCGAGGCGATTCAGGCGGCGGGCGTCGACGTGCAAAAGAGCGAGGTGCGCCTCGCCGAAGGGCCGATCCGACAGACCGGCGAGCACCGCGTGACCATCCACCTTCAGGTCGGAGTCGACGCTACCGTAAGCGTGGTGGTGGAGCCCGAGAGCTGATCGAGTGGCGGATGGTGGCCGAGCCCGGAAACGACGCTCGGCCGGGCTTTTCCCCGACTAATTCACAGGAAATCCCCGCCTTCCCCACAGGGTGTTGTATCCCGTCAAGGCCACGCCCTGAAGTATTCTCTCCGGTCGACAGATGAGGGTTCGGCAGCGCAGGAGGAGGGCCGGCAGCCGATGGCCGAGACCGTACTTTCCGAAACCCCCTTACACCTTCGCACCCGCGCCCTCAGAGTTCCCCCGCACTCGATCGAAGCCGAGCAGTCGGTGCTGGGGGGGCTGCTCATCGACAACGAGGCCTGGGAGCGGGTCGCCGACATCCTCATCGAGCAGGACTTCTACCGGCGAGATCACCGCATGGTGTTCGCGGCCATCCAGTCGCTCGCAGACCAGGGCCGGCCCTTCGATACCCTCACCACCGCCGACTGGCTGGAGAGTCAGGGGGTGCTCGAGGAGGCCGGTGGGCTCGCCTATCTGGGGGAGCTCGCGCGCGATACCCCGAGCTCGGCCAACATCGGCGCTTATGCCGAGATCATGCGCGAACGCGCGGTGCTTCGCGGTCTCTCCCGGGTGGGTACCGACATCGCCGAATCGGCCCTGCAGAACGAGGGCAAGAGCGCGCTGGAGCTCCTCGATCTCGCGGAGCGCAAGGTATTCGAGCTGGCGGAACGGGGCACCCGGGGCCAGCGCGTCTTCGCGCCCATCCGGGAGGTCCTGGCCAACGTCTACGAGCGCATCCAGGTCCTCTCCAGTCGCGACGACCCGATTACCGGAGTCGCGACCGGATTCGAGGAGCTGGACGCGAAGACCGCGGGCCTTCAGCCTTCGGATCTCATCATCGTCGCCGGACGGCCCTCGATGGGCAAGACCTCGTTCGCCGGCAACCTGGTGGAAGAGGCGGCCATCAACCAGAAGCTCTCGGTGGCGGTGTTCAGCATGGAGATGCCGGCGGAGCAGTTGACGATGCGCATGCTGTCCTCACTGGGGCACGTCGACCAGCACCGGGTGCGCACCGGGCGCCTGCAAGATGCGGACTGGCCTCGCCTGACCTCCGCCCTCTCGATGTTGAACGATACCCGCATCTTCATCGACGACACGTCCCTGCTCACCCCCACCGAGCTTCGCGCTCGCTGCCGGCGGCTGAGGCGCGAGCATGGCGTCGATCTCGTGGTGGTCGACTACCTGCAGCTCATGAGCGTGCGCGGCTCGATTGAGAACCGGGCGACGGAGATCTCCGAGATTTCCCGCTCGCTCAAGTCACTCGCGCGTGAGCTCGACGTGCCGGTAGTGGTCGTCTCCCAGTTGAACCGCAGCCTCGAAAGCCGTAACGACAAGCGCCCGGTGATGTCGGATCTGCGCGAGTCCGGGGCGATTGAACAGGACGCCGACGTCATTCTCTTCATCTACCGCGACGAGGTGTACAACGACGACACCGAGGACAAGGGCAAGGCCGAGATCATCATCGGCAAGCAGCGCAACGGTCCGGTGGGAAAGGTGAAGCTCAGGTTCCTCGGCGAGCACACCCGGTTCGAGAACGACATGCCGGAGGCCTTCGAGGGACCGTCCTTCTGAGTGCCCTCCGAGTTGTCCGGCGTCCCGCGAGTCCGCATGGGGTGCCACAACTCGTGATTTCCCGGGTGAGCCGTCCACGGTCAGGGGACCTGCCCGCGCTGTCGCGCAAGGAACTCAATGAGTGGATTCCCGCGAAGACTCCCCGCCTTCGCCATCCGACGGCTCCGGCATGTCCAGGTATCCTTCCCGGAGCAGGTACAGGTAGATCAACTGTGCCGCCTCGGCCGGGGTGAGGTCGCTCGTGTCGATGCGGATCTCGGGGTTTTCCGGCACCTCGTAGGGGTCGCTGATCCCGGTGAACTCCTTGATGAGGCCGCGTCGCGCCCTCGCGTAGAGTCCCTTGCGGTCGCGCGCCTCGCAGACTTCGAGCGACGTCGAGACGTGGATCTCGATCATCGCGCCGTATTCTTCGACCATTTCGCGCACTGCCCGCCTCGTGCTCGCGTAGGGTGCGATCGGGGCGCAGATCGCCACCCCGGCGTTCTTGGTGATCTCGCTCGCCACGAATCCGATGCGACGCACGTTCAGGTCGCGATGAGCGCGCGAGAAGCCGAGTTCGCTGGAGAGGTTGCGGCGCACGATGTCCCCGTCGAGCAGCGTCGCGGGCCGGCGGCCGTCCTCGATGAACTTGCCGTAGAGGATGCTCGCCAGGGTGGATTTGCCCGAGCCGGACAGTCCGGTGAAGAACAAGGTGAGGCCCTGCTGGCGGCGGGGGGGGTGGAGGCGGCGCAGTACCCGCAGCACCGAGGGAAAGCTGAACCACGCGGGTATCGCTTCCCCGTGCTCCAGTCGTCGGGCGAGCTCCCGGTCGCCGATGTCGTCCCGCTCCTCCATTCCCGCCTCCGAATCGCTCGGGACGAAACGCTGGCGTTTCGGCGCGTATGCGTGGCGGTGGAAGGGCACCATCGTGAGATCCAGCTCCTCCTGATGTTCCTCCAGCAGTTCCTGGGCCGCATAGGGCGGATAGAAGGGGCGGTCGCCGGCCGCGGACTCGGTGGGGCTCGCGTGATCGCTGCCGACGATGAGGTGGGTACAGCCGTAGCTCCGGCGCACTATCGCGTGCCAGAGCGCTTCCCTCGGGCCTGCCGCTCGCGCCGCGAGCGGCAGCAGCGAGAGGGCGGCCAGGCCGTGCGGATAGTGCGCCAGGATGGCCTGGTAGCACTTCACGCGCGCAAAGTAGCGGAAATCCTGCGGCCTGGTGATCCCGACCACCGGGTTGATGAGGAGGTGCCCCTCCGCCGCTTTCGCCGCCTGCATCGTGAGCTCGTGCGCGAGTCGGTGCATGGGGCGGCTGGTGTGGAATGCGATTACCCGTCGCCAGCCGAGCCTGGCGAAGAGTGCGCGCAGCTCTTCCGGGGTGTGCCGCAGCTCTTCGTAGTCATAGTGGGTGGGAAGCTGGACTCCTTCTACCGAACCACCGACATAGTGGGTCCCCATCTGCTCGTGCAGGTAGCGAACCCCCGGGTGCCGCCGGCTGCGGGTGCCGTACACGCTCTGCGCCTCGCGGTCCTTGTCGACCTTCCAGCAGGCGCTCACTTCGAGGACCGCCAGCATGAAGCCCTCGCGGTCCCGCAGGGCGACCCGGGCGCCGGGTTCCAGGTTCCGGGCCACCCGCTCGCCCACGTCCAGCGTCACTGGCACCGGCCACAGCGACGCATCGGGGAGGCGCAGGTGCTCCAGCACCGATTCGTAGGCGCCTTCGTCCATGAAGCCCGCCAACGGAGCGAAGCCGCCGTTGAGCAACAGCTCGAGGTCGCAGAGCTGCCGCTGTCCCAGAGTGATCGAGGGCAGATCCAGGGACTCCGCCTTGAGCGCCTCCCCTCGCGTTTCGCCGACGAGCAGGGTCGGCGGGCTCCCGGAAAGCTTCGGCAAGGGGCGACTCATGTCCTCCGATCCGCCGGGGGCCTCATGGGCGCCCGATTATAGGGGACGAGAATCTATCGCCCGGTGCCGGTCGCCTGGCGCATCGCGGGCTTGATGCGCGCGGTCTTCACGGCGTTGCCCGTGCTCTGGACGATCTCGATGGGATAGCCGGCGATGAGCAGGCTCGTTCCGGACTCGGGAATGGCTTCGAGGTGCTCGAGCAGCAGGCCGTTCAGAGTGCGGGGGCCTTCGGTCGGCAGTTCCCACGCCATGGTGCGGTTGAGCTGGCGGATGCTCGCGGCGCCGTCTATGAGGTAGGTGCCGTCCGGTTGCGGGTGCACGTCGGTGCTGGTCATGGCGGGATCGGTGGTGAACTCGCCCACGATCTCCTCCAGCACATCCTCGAGGGTGACGAGTCCCTCGATCTCGCCATACTCGTTCACTACCAGTCCGATCCGCTCCTGCTGGAGCTGGAAGTTGCGCAGTTGCGTGTGCAAAGGAGTGCCCGCGGGCACGAAGTAGGGCTCGTCCGCGTTGTCGAGAAGCATCTTGACTTCCAGCTCCTCGTGCTGCCAGAGCCGGGCGAAGCGTCGCAGATGGAAGATCCCTTCCACGTTGTTGATGTCGCCTCGATAGAGGGGGAGGCGCGTGTGGAGGCTGTGGGTCAGGCTCTCGATGATGTCCTCGATGGGGTCCTCGAGGTCTATGCCGTTGATCTCGTTGCGCGGCACGATGATGTCGTCGACCCTTCCATGCTCGAGGTCCAGGATTCCGACCAGCATCTGCTGGTGGCGTCGGGGAATGAGGGACGAGGCTTCGTTGACCACCGTGCGCAGCTCCTCGGTGCTGAGCTGCTGCTCGTCGACCGCGTCGGCGCGTACCGAGAAGAGGCGCAGCAATCCGTTGGCGAGCCAGTTGAGCGTAGCAATCGCCGGGTACAGAACGCGAAGCAGCGGCACGAGGACGTATGCGGCGGGGAAGGCGATGCGCTCCGGATGCAGGGCCGCGAGGGTCTTGGGCGCGACTTCCGCGAACACCAGGATGATCGGGGTGAGCACGAAGGGCACCAGCGCGAGGCCCAGATCCCCCATGAGCCGGATCGCGGCCAGGGTGGCGACCGAAACCGCGAGGAAGTTCACCAGGTTGTTGCCGAGCAGGATCAGCCCGATCAGGCGGTCCGGACGCTTGAGCAGGGCGTGCGCGCGTCGGGCGCCGCCGTGTCCGTGCTTGGCAAGGTGGCGCAGTCGATAGCGGTTCAACGCCATCATCGCGGTCTCGGTGCCGGAAAAGCATGCGGACAGCAGGACCAGCACGAAGAGCGCCGCGACCAGGAGACCTAACGGAACGTCGCTCAACAATGAGCCGGGGCTCGCCGGGGACACCCCGCCATTACTACGCCGGTGCGCGATCCAGTGTCAAGCGCGTAGAATTGCCCGCCCGACGATTCGATGCCCCGAAGGTGGACCGGTGTTCGAGACTCTGACCGAGCGCATGGGGTCGACTCTGCGGCGCCTTCGCGGACGCGGGCGCCTGAGCGACGCCAACATGCGCGACGCGTTGCGCGAGGTGCGCATGGCGCTGATCGAGGCCGACGTGGCGCTGGAAGTGGTCGGCGCATTCACCGAGCGGGTCCGCGAGAAGGTGCTCGGACAGGAGGTGCGCAGGAGCCTCTCTCCGGACCAGGAGGTCGTCCGGGCGGTCCGCGACGAGTTGTGCGCCCTGATGGGCGAGGAGAACGCGGGCCTCGCCCTCAACGTGCCGCCGCCCGCGGTGATCCTGGTGGCCGGACTCCAGGGCTCGGGCAAGACCACCACGGTGGCGAAGCTCTCGCGCTGGCTGCGCGAAGAGGAGAAGCGCAAGGTTCTCGTCGCGAGCTGCGATGTCTACCGGCCCGCCGCGATCGAGCAACTGCGCGTGCTCGCCGCGGAGGCGCAGGTCGACTTCTTCCCCAGCCACGCCGGGGAGGATCCGGTCGATATCGTGGCGCGGGCGCGAAGCGAGGCCAGACGGCGACACCAGGACGTCCTGGTGCTCGATACCGCGGGACGCATGCACGTCGACGCCGACATGATGGAAGAGGTTCGGCGCATCCACCACCGGGCGGAGCCGGTGGAGACCCTCTTCGTCGTGGACAGCATGACGGGGCAGGATGCGGCGACGGTGGCGCGAGCCTTCGACCGCGCGCTCCCGCTTTCCGGCGTCGTCCTGACCAAGACCGACGGCGACGCCCGCGGCGGGGCCGCGCTGTCCATCCGCCACATCACCGGAAAGCCCATCAAGTTCCTGGGCACGGGGGAGAAGCTCGACGGCCTGCAGGCCTTTCACCCGGACCGGATGGCCTCGCGCATTCTCGGCATGGGAGATGTCCTCGGCCTGATCGAGGAGGCGGAACGAAAGATCGATCGCTCGAAGGCGCAGAAGTTCGCGGACAAGTTCGCCAAGGGCAAGCGATTCGACCTCGAGGATTTCGGCGAGCAGATTCGCCAGATGCGCAACATGGGCGGCATCTCCAGCCTGATCGACAAGCTGCCGGGCACGGACCAACTGCCGGAGCACGCCCGCAACCGGATCAACGACGGCGAATTCGTCAAGTTCGAGGCGATGATCAACTCCATGACGGTGCAGGAGCGCCGCTTTCCCGCGCTGATAAAGGGCTCGCGAAAGCGGCGCATCGCGCTCGGCTCCGGCACCCGCATCCAGGACGTGAACCGCCTCCTCAAGCAGTTCACCCAGATGCAGAAGATGATGAAGCGGATGCGCAAGAAGAGTGGGCTCGGGCGCATGATGCAGAGCCTTCCCGGCGGCATGCTGCCCGGTCTCCCGGGCCGGGGGTGAGTGGGCCAGTGCATTTGCCTTGCGTTTGAGGGCTTTCGTACAATGGCGCGCTTTTTCGGGCGGTCCCCGGTCGGGTCCGCCGGCAACCGAGGTTTCGAGATTCCCTCATGGTCAAGATTCGTCTCGCCAGAGCGGGGGCCAAGCGGCGCCCCTTCTACCACGTCGTGGTTGCGGACAGCCGCACCCCGCGTGACGGGCGCTTCATCGAACGGGTAGGCTTCTACAATCCGATCGCCACCGGCGCCGAGGTTCGGATCCGCATCGATTCCGAGCGCGTCCGGCACTGGCGCGACAATGGGGCCCAGACTTCCCCGGCAGTGGCCAGGCTGCTCAGGACCCAGGCCCGAGTCGAGGCCGGAGCAGCCGATACGGGAGCCGGCGCGGCCGCCGGCTGACGACTCGGTGCACTGGGCGCGCAGCAAGTCATGGACGCTTTGGCCGAGCGGCGCGTGCCCATTGGAAGAGTCAGCGGCGTCTTCGGCGTCCAGGGCTGGCTGAGGGTCCGCTCCGCCACCGAGCCACCCGAGCGCATTCTCGAGTACAAGCCCTGGCTGATCGGCGGCGAAGGCCGCTGGCGGTGCTTCGAAGTCCGGTGCGGACGTCCCCACGGCCCCGGCTTCGTCGCCAAGCTGGGAGGGCTCGACGATCGAGAGACGGCCCGCCGCTTCATCGGGGCCGACATTGCGGTCCACCGCTTCCAGTTGCCGGAGCCCGAGGCCGACGAGTACTACTGGTGCGACCTCATCGGGCTGACGGTGCAAAACCGGGCCGGGGCATCGCTTGGTCAGGTCCGGCGACTCATGGAGACCGGCGCCCACGATGTCATGGTGGTGGCGGACGGCGACACTGAAGTGCTCATTCCCTTCGTGCCCGGGCAGACCGTGTGCGGGGTCGATTTCGGTTCGGGGAAGATCCGGGTCGACTGGTCCACCGATACTCGAGACGCCCGGTGATGGACATCGTCGTGGTGTCGATCTTCCCCGAGATGTTTGCGGCGCTGAGTGACCATGGAGTCGCGGGGAGGGCGATCGAGGCGGGACTGGTGACGCTGCGCACCGTCAATCCGCGGGACTGCACACGAGACCGCCATCGACGCGTCGACGACCGGCCCTACGGAGGCGGAGCCGGCATGGTGATGCTCTTCGCACCGATGCGGGATGCAGTTCGGCGCGCCCGAAGCGAGCTCCAGGGACCTGTGCACGTCGTCTACCTGAGCCCTCAAGGGCGGCGTCTCGACCAGGCGGGGGTCAGGAGTCTCGCCTTGCGGCCCCGGCTCGTCCTGGTCTGCGGGCGTTACGAAGGCGTGGACGAGCGCCTCGTCGAAGCCGAGATCGATGAGGAGCTCTCGATCGGCGATTACCTGTTGAGCGGTGGCGAGGTGGCCGCGATGGTGGTGATCGAAGCCGTCGTGCGCTGTCTGCCCGGGGTGCTCGGTCACGAGGAGTCCGCGGAGGAGGAGTCCTTCGAGCGGGGCCTGCTCGAGCATCCACACTACACGCGCCCTCGGGAATGCGAGGGACGGCGGGTGCCCGAGGTGCTGCTCGGAGGAGACCATGCGGCCATCCGGCGCTGGCGGCTCAAGCAGGCGCTCGGCAGGACCTGGCTGCGGCGTCCCGACATGATCGAGGCACACGAAATGGATGCCGAGAAACGCACGCTGCTCGAAGAGTTCAAGTCCGAGCTTCGAGCGGCGAGGCGTCCCGAATCGGCCAACACAGCGAGTACATAAGTCAATGAGCGACATCATCGCGCAAATCGAAGCGGAGCAGATGACCCGCGAGCTGCCCGCCTTCGGCCCCGGCGACACCGTGGTCGTGAAGGTGAGAGTCCGGGAAGGAACGAGAGAGCGCCTGCAGAACTTCGAGGGGGTCGTCATCGCGAAGCGCAAGCGCGGTCTGAACTCCTCGTTCACGGTTCGGAAGCTGTCCCACGGCGAAGGAGTGGAGCGGGTCTTCCAGACCTACAGCCCCCAGATCAGGGAAGTCGTGGTCAAGCGGCGCGGCGACGTGCGGCGCGCGAAGCTCTACTACCTGCGTGGCCGCACCGGCCGGGCGGCCCGCATCAAGGAGAAGATCTGAGCGATCGGGAACACATCGAGGACTTCCTCGATCGCCTGTGGATGGAGAGGGGTCTCGCGGAGAACACCCTGAGCGCGTACCGCAGCGATCTGCTGCTCTTTTCCGTCTGGGCCGCCTCCCGGAGTCGGGGTCTTCTCGAGGTCGGCCCGGCCGACCTTTCCGACTTCATGGCAGAGCAGCTCGGGACTCCGGTACGCACCGTGGCCCGGCGCCTGTCGGCGCTCCGGCGCTTCTACCGGTACCAGGTTCAGCGGGGAACGCTGGACCACGATCCGAGCGCCCGGCTCGAGTCGCCACGCCTGGCTCGCCGCCTGCCCGGGGTGCTCAGCGAGACACAGGTCGAAGAATTGCTCGCCGCGCCGGACGTGTCGAGCGCGCTCGGCCTGCGGGATCGGGCGATGCTCGAGCTTCTCTACGCTTCCGGACTGCGGGTATCGGAGCTGGTGGGGCTCACTGTGAACCGCATCAATCTGACGCAGAGCACGGTGCGGGTCAGCGGGAAGGGGGCGAAAGAACGCCTGGTCCCCTTCGGAGAGGAAGCCGCCGACTGGCTGGAACGGTACCTTGCCCGGGGCCGCCCGGAAATCCTCTCCGGGCGAGTGAGCGAAGCGCTGTTTCCGAGTCGACGCGCGAAAGCGATATCCCGCCAGGCATTCTGGCAGGCGATCAAGCGCTATGCGCTGCGCGCCGGAATCGAGCGCGAGATCTCACCCCACACCCTGCGCCACGCCTTCGCCACCCATCTGCTCGACCACGGCGCGGATCTTCGCGTTCTCCAGATGCTGCTCGGGCACAGCGACCTCTCCACCACCCAGATCTACACGCACGTCGCGCGCGAACGCCTGAAGCAGATCCACGCCGAGCACCACCCGCGGGGCTGAGCCGGCCGGCGGGAGCCCCGCGTCGCCCGGTTGTCGCTCCGAAGTCGTGAAGAGGGAGGCAAAGAACGCACGACGCCTTTGTGGTTATGATTGGGGCACCTCCGCCGCTCTCTCCCCCCAGGGGTGCTCCATGCTCGGACGAATCGCGGCAGCAGCCTGTTTCGCGGCCCTTCCCCTCACCCATGTTCCCGCCGCCGAGATTCCGGCGGCGCTCGCCGATGTGCTCGCGGAAGTGTTCGGGGGCGAAGTTCCCGACGAAGTGGCGCCCGCCGAGCTGGACGGCTTCTACGAGGTAACGAGGGGTCAGAACATCTACTACTTTTCCGCTGACGGGCGCTACGCGTTGCGCGGCGATCTCTATGATCTCGAGCAGGGACGCAATCTGAGCGAGGAGCGGCGGGGGCAAGCGCGACTGGATGTGCTCGGGGAGCTCGGCGAGGAGTCGATGATCGTGTTCGCGCCCTCGCCGGCAAAGCATCGCGTCACCGTGTTCACCGACGTCGACTGCGGCTATTGCGCCCAGCTCCACCGACAGATGGCGGACTACAACCGGCTGGGGATTGCGGTTCGCTACGTCGCTTATCCGCGGGCCGGCATTCCGTCCCCCACCTACGACAAGATGGTGTCGGTGTGGTGCGCCGACGATCCGCACCAGGCGATGGGTGATGCGAAGTTCGGCCGACCGGTGGCCGAACGCACTTGCGACAACCCGGTGAGCGCCCAGTACGCGGCAGGACAGAAGATCGGCGTACGGGGAACTCCGGCCATCCTGCTCGAATCCGGTGAACTGCTCGGGGGCTATGTTCCGCCGGACGAGCTCGTGCGGTACCTGGGCGAAGACGCGGGCGAGGGCTGAACGGCGCAGCCGCCGGTGCGCGCCCTTTTCATCCTCCTCGCGCTGTCGCTGGTGCTGGCGTGGCTCGGATACGAAATGCGCGGCAAGTACCGGGCGGTGTCGAACGTGCTCTTCGTTTTCGCCGGGCTGTTCGCAGTCATTCTCCTCGGAGCATTTCTCGACTGGCACTGAGTCGGATCGCGAGAGGGCACGACAGGATCGAGTTCGCTCGTCCGTGATCGGCCAAGCCGGTGGATTCCCGCCAACCGGGGGAATGACGATTCGTGGCGTTCGTCGTGTTCTTCGTCGTTACTTGTCCGAACACCAATGCGCGCACCTTCGGTGCTAAGTGACTGATTCCGCGATGCATTCTCCTGTCGATTCCGCCGTGCGGAAACGGAACTCATGCGTTCCGGTTCCCCGGCTGCAACCGCCAGGAGACCGCTCATGTCCAGACTCACCCTCACCGACGCCCGCGTCAGGGCGCTCCGGCCCCGCAAGTCCACCTACCACGTCCGCGATGCGAAGCTCCGGGGCTTCGGCGTGCGGGTGCTGCCGTCCGGCGCCAAACGGTTCTTCCTCCACACTCAGTATCGAGGACGGCGTAGCTGGAGCATTCTCGGCGATGCGAGCGCCATGGCGGTTGCCGAGGCACGGTCGCGGGCCGCGTCGATGCTCGGCACCATCCGAGGCGATGCGCCGGTGGAATCCCCGCCCTTCGAGGCCGTCGCCGAGGCGGTGTTCCGGCGCTACGCCCGGGTGTGGAAGCCGCAGACACTGAACGTCAACCGCTCGTACTACCGGTGCACGCTCGCGCAGTGGTTCGCCGGGCGGCCGGTCTCCGACATCGACCGCCAGGAGGTCGAACGCTGGTTCGCCTCGCTGCGGGCCACACCGGTGTCGGCCGACCGCTCCATGCCGGTGCTCTCGGTCATCCTCGGCGAGGCCGAGCGCATGGGCCACCGACCGGAAGGGTCCAACCCCTGCCGGGGCATTCGACGCTACCGGCGCAGGGGACGCGAGCGCTATCTGTCCGATGCGGAGATTCGCAGACTTGCAAGGACGCTGTCCGCGCACGAGGGAGAGAGGCCCCTTCAAGTGGCCGCGGTGCGCCTGCTGCTGCTTACCGGATGCCGCCACGGCGAAGTGCTGACGCTTCGGTGGTCGGACTACCGAGAGGGGAGGCTGTTCCTGCGCGACTCGAAGTGCGGGCCGAGAACGGTATGGCTGTCGGGCCCGGCGAGGAAGGTGCTCGACGCCATCGGGCGCAGCGGGGCGTGGGTCTTCCCCGGTCGACGCGGCAGCGGACCCGCGAGCCCGATGTGGCTGCGTTACTTCTGGGAGCGAGTCCGGGGGGAGGCAGACCTCCCGGACCTGCGCCTGCACGACCTTCGGCATGCGCACGCCTCGTTCGCTCTGCGGCAGGGCGAGAGCGTGCTCGCCATCGCCCGGCTGCTCGGTCACCGCTCGCCGGCCACCACGCTCAAGTACACGCATCTCGCCGATGCCATGGTGCGCGAGGCCGCCGAGACCGTCGGCGCCGTGCTCGGGGGCTGAGTCATGGCCGGCAAGAGTCGCATGCGCCTGACCGATGCCGCCATCGCCCGTCTTCGCCCCGAGGGGCGGGAGTTCACGGTGTGGGACACCCGCACCCCCGGCCTGGGAGTCCGGGTGCGCCCCACCGGCGGCAAGAGCTTCATCCTGCTGTCCAAGACCGACGGCCGGTCGAGGCGCACCTCGCTCGGGGCGGCCGCATCGCGCAGCGTCGATGCGGTACGCATGCGATGCCATGCCCTCATCGCCGAGCGGGCATCCGGCCAGACGAGAAAGCCCGAGGCGCCGCTGTTCCGCGACTTCGTGGCCGGAGCCTGGACCGACGCCCACTTCCCGAAGTACAAGCCCTCGACCCGCAAGCGGGCGGGCGCCGCGCTCGCGAACCAGCTCCTGCCCGCCTTCGGCGCCACACCCCTTGACCGCATCACCCGCGCCCAGGTGCTCGACTGGTTCGACGCCTACAGCCGCGGCGCCCCAGGAGGCGCCAACCGCACCCTGCAGCTCCTTCGCCAGATTCTCAACTTCGCCATCGCCTGCGGCCACCTCGGCGCCAACCCCGCCCGCGCCATCGCGCCGAACCGGCGTACTCCCCTGACCCGGTTCCTCTCCCGCGAGGAGGTCCGCCGGCTCCACCGCGCGCTCGACCGCCATGCGATGCGCTCGGCTTCCGCCCGCCAGCAGGCCGACATCATCCGACTGCTCCTCCTCACCGGATGCCGCAGGAACGAAGTCCTCGCGCTTCGTTGGTCCGAGGTGCACCCCGACGCCCTCGCCCTCGAAGATTCGAAGACCGGTCCGCGCAGGGTGCCCCTCAGCGCGAGGGCGCAGGCCATCATTGCGCGCCAGCCCCGGGGCGAGAGCCCCTTCGTCTTCCCCTCCCCGCGGGACATCGCCCGTCCCCGCACCACCGACCTCGCGTTGTGGAACACCGTGCGCCGCGAGGCCGGCATCGAGGACGTGCGCCTGCACGACCTGCGTCACTCGGTCGCGAGTGTCGCGGTGATGCACGGCGTCCCGGTGCCCGTCGTTTCGCGCCTGCTCGGTCACACGAATCCACAGATGACTCTTCGCTATGCGCACTTGGCCGACCGGGACATCGAAGCCGCAGCCGAGCGGGTCGGGGCAGAGATGGCCCGCATAATGAAGCTCGAGTAGCGCCCCCGGGCGGCATCTTGGCCGAGGGGGCGGCCTCTCCCCTTTTCCGATCCGCGAATCTGCCCGACGGCACGGTGCGCGCTTCCTTGCGCCGGGAACGCGGGGTGAGCTGTCTTGCCGTTGTGCCCGCGCTCCCTGGACTTCGCGGTCGCCCCGTCCTCACAGGACCTGGCTCGATAGGCTGTGTTGTCGCAAGCGCGCGTCGTGCGGATGGCGAAGCGCATGCTCGCGCGCGTTGGACGATTCGATGGACAGAGGCGATCTGCAGGGCACCGCCCGGAGCGGAGACCCGGTCGCGGCGGGGCGGCGTGAACCTCTTCACTCGATGTCCCGTCGATCGGCGCCATCGGTCCCGGCGCTGCGAACCGATTGATTCCGGCTCAGCGCCTGCCTCCCCAATGCTCGGAGCCATCGCCTGGCTCTGCTCGGAGCGGTTCCGGGCGCTCAGGGCCGGGAGCTGCTCCGCGGGCCAGAAACCGCGTCAGCCGGTGCCGCCGTATCCCGGTCTCAACGAGCACGTTGCCGAGTCCATTCCTCGCAACGACCGTGGGAGTCGCGTTGATGCCCAGGGACCGCGCAAGCTGGAGAGTGCGCTCGATCACCCCCTGCGTGTGCGCAGATCTCATGTCGCTCGCCAGCCGCTCCAGGTCGAGTCCCGCCATGACGGCAGCCCGGTGGATGGCGTCGTCGACGGACAGACCATAAGGTGGCACCATGAGCGCCTCGTGGAACGTTCGCCAGCCGGGCTGACGGGCAGCGGCCACCGATGCCCGCGCCGCCTCGTACGACGCTTCCCCCAGAATGGGGAACTCCTTGAAGACGACACGCAGGTGCGGGTACTCGTCGGTGAGAGACAGCACGAAGGGTGCCGCCCTGCGGCAGTACCGGCACGCGTAGTCGATGAACTCGATGAGCGTCGCGCGCGCCGCCTCGGCACTGGCGCCCAGCGCAGGGTCACCCGCGCTGGCGGTCAGCTCCTGCCAATGCCGGTCGATGGCGGCACTGCGCAGTCCTTGTGCGTGGACGGCCGTAGCGCACACGCAAAGGAGGACGGCAAACCCCAGCGCATAGCAGGCTCTGATGTTCAAGCCTCCGTCGCCCCGCAGCGCTCGGCCTGCCGCTCCGCCTTCGAGCGCATCGCGCGCGGTGGAGAGGACTGCGTGGACTCGGCGGCTCACAGCAGGAAGTCCGAGGCGTCGAATCGGTCTCGGGGGAAGCCGTGGAGGTCGATTCTGCCGCCCCCGAACCCGGTGAGGTCGATGTGCACCCCGGTCCCTTCCTCCCAGGCATGGGCGTTGCGCAGGACATCGTCCTTCGACGTGACGCCAAGGCCCAGCAGCACCAGGAGGTCCTCTCCGTCGGTGAAGTCGACCACGCGATCGTGCCCGTGGGCGCCCCGGAAGAGGAAGACGTCGTCGCCCTGTCCGCCTTGGAGTCTGTCGTCGCCCCCTCCCCCGTCGAGGGTATCGTCGCCCCCGTACCCTCGGAGCCGGTCGTCGCCTCTGCTCCCCACGAGGTCATCGCCGGCGCTACTGTTGGAGCCGCGTACTTCTTCGATGTTCGAGAGCGTGTAGGAGAATGCCTCGCCATTCCATGTCCCTGTAGCCGAACCGTCCCCGAGGTCGACCGCGACGGCTCCCACGCCACTTCGGTCGAAGCGTACCTGGTCCCAACCGCCTCTCCCGTCGATGACGTCATTGCCGCCACGGCCGATGAAGCGGTCGTCGCCGTCGCTTCCGCGGATGGTGTCCGAGTGATCCGAGCCTCGAATCTCGAAGTCGCCGTCATTGAAGGTGAAGGTGTCGACATCGCCGAAACCGTCGTCGCTTGCCCTTCGCGCCCGAAGATCGATCTCGATGCCGTCCGCGGAATGCGAATAGTCGATGCGAACGGTCGATCCCGGACGCGCGTCGGACTCCCAGGGCTGTGTCCGGAGGTTGAACGTATCGTCACCCGCTCCTCCTTGGACCTGCATCCACTGGCCGTGATCGAGCCTCAGGTCGAAGGTGTCGTCGCCCTTGGTTCCATGAAGCCCGAAACCCCAACCAGCCAGAGGGTTGTCGATGTCCACGATGACCGCTGGAGGGGTGTTTTGGGGGGTTTCAGGACAACGCGTGAAGTCCTTTAACTTTCTGATACACAAACACTTTTAGGAGTTCCACGCATCACCGGGGCACACTGCTTCTCAACTCTCCCTTGTAACCGAACG
>CAYQVB010000111.1:0-27038 GCA_964420925.1 uncultured Ectothiorhodospiraceae bacterium
TCGCCGCCGACGTATTCGCCGGTCTCGTCGATGACCCCGCACTCCAGCTCCGCCGCGCTCATGTGCCACCACATGTCGACGTCGGCGGCGAGATCGACTGGAAGCGCAAGATGGACGGATACCGCGACTGGATGGACCGCCATCCCGCGAGCCGGGCGGTCTGGGAGATCGCCCGCTACGGGGCGCCGCTACCTCGAAACTGACGCGGTCCGCGGCCGCACCGGGCGATCCCCTTTGAGGCCCGGGGCTGGGACAACGTGTGGACGGCGCTCTCGACCGGAATGCCGGTCAGCTCCGGCAGATACTTCCGCGTGGGCGAGAGCGTGTGGGCGATTCGCCGTTCGAGCTGCGCGTACTTGGCGTAGAGGTCCGGACGAAGCTCCGCCGCGCGGCGCAGGTCTGATCGCGACCCGAAGATGCAGAAGCTGCAAGAACACCGACTCAACCCCAAGGAGTAGACCGGGTGCGGCGATTGGCCGGCCTCGGTGATGACGCGGAACACGTCCTCCGTCGTGAGATCGAACACGGGCAGCCAGTCGTAGACCTCGCGGCCGGCGACGCTCATGCGCTCGTTGCGGCGCCAGGGGATGCGCTGCGCGCGGTCGCGGCTCTCGTCGCGGCGAATCCCGATGGCATTGACGAGCCGTCCCTCGAAGCGCGGATGGGCCTTGAGGTAGCGGCGAAGCTCGCGTTCGATTGGCGTAACCTTAAAGTCGCTCGTGCACCACCTTCTTGCGGAATCCGGCCACTTGGCCCTCTCCTCAACGCGTTGGAGGAGGGATTTCCCGGAGGCGACGCGCGCCAGGATGAAGGGCACGCCTGACGGGATCGTGTTCTCGATGTGCGCCCGGGTTCCGGCCCACTCGACCTCGCCGAGCGGGGCATGGACGATGAGAAGCTGTTCGCGGGGGACGATGCGCGCGAGCAGGATCGTCATGCACTGGCTGTCCTTGCCACCGCTGGAATTGACCGCGATGAGTGCGCCGCGTTCGATCAGATCCCGGCATTGGGCGGGAACGGGGATGCCGCACCGGCGGCGGAGCGATCGGGGGCGGCTCATGCCTCGCGCCCGTCATGGTCGGTGAGCTTCATGTCGGGCGTGACGCTGACGAACAGCGGCGAGACGACGTACTCGGGCTCGGCTCCGCTTTCGTCGGGCGGGCACCGGTTGACGGGAACGATCGCCGCGGCGGGCGATCCTCCGACGAAGCAGGAAAAGAGGGCGAAGTTGTCGTGCATGCCGCTGGTCAGCGCCTCGAAGGCGCGGCGGTGTTCCTCGGTGATGTGGGTCATGGCGGCTCTCCCGGTGGCGGCGCTGCGCAGGGGCCGCTCTGCGGGCTCCCGCGGTTCGCCCGGCTCGAGCCGGCCGCGACCTCCTGGCGGGGGACATCCCGTCGGCGGCGAGAGAAACGTCGGGTGTGGGGGACGTAGCCAGGTGCGCTCGGCGGCGGGCTGACCGATGGGACGGAAAGCGCTACCGTTTGCGCGCCGGGTGCGAGAGGGGACTCGGGGGCAAACGGGTCGATGGCCCGGCGCACCCGCGGTGCCGGTGCCGGGCGGAGGCGGCGATGTTGAAGCGGGAATTGTCGGACTGGCCGGGTGGCGTGGAGTCGGTGTGGCCGCTGCTCGATGCCGAGAGCATTCGGGCGCTGAGAGCCGGGGCTCCGCCTGACAACAGTGCGCTGCGCGTTTCGTCGGAACTCAAGGAGAAGGAGCTGGCCGGATCGGCCTTCGTCGGCAATGCGATGGTTCTAATGCGCGCGGGTGCCGAGGGGGAGGAAGGTCTGCGGATAACGTCGAACGGTACTCTTTCGCTCGCGAGCGTGGCGAGGATGCGAGCCGCGATGACCTGGCCGGACATGGAAGCGACGGAGCATTTTCGCGACGGAACGAAGTACCGGGAACGGGACCTGTGGGAGCTGCACCTGCTGCGGCGGATGGTGCAGGAGGCGGGGCTGATCGAGCGCGGCGCCCGCTCATTCGAGCTGACGGCGCCGGGACGCAGGATGCTGGAGTCGGGGAACCGGGGCGCGCTTCAGGCGCTGTTGTTCCGGGTGTTCTTCTGGCGCATGGATCTTTCGCTGTTCGTGGGATGGAATGGCCGCCGCGTGCCGGGCCGATGGCCGCAGAACGACATCGCAGCGGTGCTGTGGGCGCTCGCCGGGGTGGCCGACGAATGGCAGAGCGCCGACACGCTCGCCGTGTCGTGCACCGATCCCGAGAATCCGGTCCCGTACGGCTACCGCGGGCGGCCTGCGATGCTGTTCGTGTCGCGCGTTCTCGTGCCGCTGTGCTGGTTCGGAGTAATGGAATGGAGAGAGATGCAGGAGATGTTCGACGTTCGGCGCTGGCGCAAGACCGGTTTGTTCGACCGTCTGCTGTCGTTCAACGTCCGGCTCGCGGACAGCCGGCCGGGTGGGCACTAGCCGTCGCGGGGACGGGGCGGCTGGCTCGGCCGCCCCGGTCCATCAGTAGATCCACGAGGCGGCCATGATGAATTCAACGGCGGCCTGTTCGCTCCTGGGATAGAGTGCCGGCGGCGACAAGGGGCGGCTCATGTACTTCTTCTATTTCGACGAATCGGGCTCCCGCGATCCCTCGGCCGGTACCGCGGAGAAGCCGAAGGACCATCTCTACGTCCTTCTCGCCGTCGGGATGTACGAAGGCCAATGGCGGCCCTTCGAGACCGAGATTTCCGGCCTGAAGCTCGAACTCGCCGACGGGCTGTCGCGCCAGGGCGAGGGCCGATTCGAGCTGGCCGATTGCGAGGTCAAGTCGAACTGGGTCCGCATTCCGCGCGAGCGCGAGAAGCGCAGCCGGTTTCTTCACGGACTGAGCGCCGCCGATCTGACGCGGCTCACCGACGCCTATTTCGACCAGGTCGCCAGGCGCCACACCGTCATCATGGCGAGCGTGGTCGACAAGCGGTTCCTCCACGACGGCACGACCCATGAGACGCTGCACATGACGGCCTACGAGTTCCTGCTGGAGCGCATTCAGCACTACATGAGGCAGTACCACCCGAAGCATCGCGCGCTGATCGTGATGGACGACACGAGCCGGCAGCTCAACCGCGCGGTCGCGATGAAGCATGCCTCGTTCCAGAGGGCGGGAAACCGGAACATGACGTTTCCGGCGATCGTCGAGTATCCATTCTTCACGCGCAGCGAGCTGTCGAACGGCGTCCAGCTCGCCGACCTGCTGGCCTATAGCGTTTACCGCGCCTTCAAGGGCGAGGACCTCGGCTATCCGTATTTCGAGAGGGTGCTGGGGAACTTCTATCGGCGGCGGCAGGGAACGGCGCTCGACGGATTGAAGGTCTGGCCGGATCGCTCGCCGCTGTGCGCGTTGGCGACGAAGGCGTGGGAGTCATACCAACAAAAAACCCTCCGCACGGAGGGTCAGTGATGTCAGGCTGGGCGAACCATATCGAGCCCATCAAGGGCACCCGACGACGAATATGTCGCACGTAGATGCGCCACTGTCAATCCCGGGGTCGTTGGAATGTCGGCATCCTCGAACGCTGACTGGATGAGACCTGGCGCCGGGGCACCGGGCCATCGACCGGCCGTGCGGTGCGCGCGAATGAGGGAGGGAGCGGTCTACAGGATGTCGTCGGCGATGCTGACAGCGATGCGCTCGGCGGATTCCCCGACCGAATCGCGCGCGAGATGCGCATAGCGCGCGGTCGTCTCCACCCTGCGGTGACCGAGCAGCCGGCCGATGATCGGCAGCCCCTCGCCGAGCGCGAGAGCCCGCGAGGCGAAGCTGTGCCTGATGTCGTGGATGCGCACGTCGTGAAGCCCGGCCTTCGTGCGGATGCTCTGCCACGCCCCGTCGATGTCGGCCATGTGCGTGCCCGGCTTCGCGCCCGGAACGACCCATGGATTGCCCGGCTCGCGCGCCAGGGCCTTCAGCACGTTCACCGCCGACGGCGACAGGTGGACCGTGCGGTCGCCGGTCTTCCCATTGACGATGCGCATCTCCGCCCGGTCGAGATCGACATGCTTCCAGGGCAGGGTCATGATTTCGGTCTTGCGGCAGCCTGTAAGCATCAGCAGGCGGATCGTCGTGATCGCCCCGCCCGATACCTGGCTGTGGTTGCCCGAGACCTCGTCCAGTACCTGCCCGAGGCGGGTGAACTCGGCGTCGGTCAGGAAGCGTTCGCGCTTGCGCTTCGGGTTCATCGGAATCGACCGGCAGGGATCGTCATGGTCCTCGGGCACCATGTTCCAGCCCTTCGCGAGCTTGTACATGTAGGTCAGGGTCTCGACCACCATGTTGGCCATCGCCGGCGTCTCGCACATGCTCTCGTGCAGCGCCATGACGTGGCCGCGCTCGACGGCGGCGATCGGCAGCCTGCCGAGGGCCGGCACGATGTGGCGGTTGACGACGCTGCGGGCCGTCCTCTGCGTCTTCGGCTTGCAGCGAACCGCGACATGCTCCTCGAGATAGCGCCTGGCCAGGTCGGCGACCGTCGGGCCGCCGGCGTGCTTCGCCGGGAGCGGCAGCGGGACCGGCTCCTCGCCGGCCTTGACCCGTGCGATGATGAGGGCTGCGCGCTGGCGCGCCTGCTCGGCGCTGAGCACCGGGTGGCGCCCCACCGTAATCCGCCGTCCCTTGTGCGGATTGTCCGGCCCGTCCGGTCCGCGCGCCTGGGCGACGAAGACCTTGCCGCCGGTCGGATACACCCGGACCCCGAAGCCGGTGAGCTCGCGGTCCCAGAATACCGTGTCGCGCTCGACCGAGAGCGCCGCCACCGTGCGGTTGGAGAGCTTCCTGGTTTGCAGCACCGCCATCGCCCGCGCCCTCCCTACGCCGCCTCGGCGTCCTGCGGCACGAGGTGGGCGCCGATGCTGTCGCCGGTGCGCGCGGCGGCGGCCTTCTCGGCGTCGTGCACCAGGTGCGCATAACGGGCGGTGGTGCCGACCTTCGAATGCCCGAGAAGCCGGCCGATCATGGTCAGGCTCTCGCCGAGCGCGAGCGCCCGCGAGGCATGACTGTGCCGCAGGTCATGGATGCGCACGCCCTCCAGACCGGCGCGGTCCCGGATGCGGTTCCAGTAGTAGTTGAGGCCCGGCAGGTGGATGCCGTGCTTCTGGCTCCGGATGACCCAGGGAATGCCCTCAACGCGCTCGATGCCGTCGAGCACCTTCAGGGCCGGCGTCGTGAGCGGCACCATGCGCGGGCCACGCTTGCCGTCGCGGAGCCTGAACTCGCCCGCCGTGTGGTCCACGTCGTCCCAACGCAGCGTGAGGATTTCGGACTTGCGGCAGCCGGTCAGGATCAGCAGCCGGATCGCCGCGATGGCGGGCGGCCACATCGAGCCGTCCGCCTCGACTTCCCGGAGCGCCGCGCCGACGCTGCGATACTCCTCCGGCGTCAGGAAGCGCTCGCGGGACTGCTCGCGGTAGTGCCTGACCGCCTTGCAGGGATTGCGGTGCCGGGGCACAAGCTCCCAGGTTTGCGCCAGCGAGAACATCTTCGAGAGCATCGAGACGACGTGGTTGGCCATCGCCGGCGTGTCGCGCAGGCGGTCATGGAGCTCGATGACGTGACTGGACCGGACGTCCTTCACCGCCATCGTCCCGAGCGCCGGGACGATGTGCCGGTCGATGGCGGTGCGGTAGAGCTTCTCCGTCTTGGGCTTGCAGTGGACCTTCACATAGGCGCGCATGCAGCGCGCCGCGAGATCGGCGACGGTGGGGTCGGGCTCGGGCTCCGGCGGGATCGGGTCGAGGCCGCGCTTGATGCGGTCGATGATTTCGGCCGCCTCGCGGCGCCGCTGGTCGATCGCCTGCCCGGCGACGGGTCCGAGGGTGGCGCGCTTCAGGCCGGCGGGTCCGCGGGACTGGACGACGTAGACCTTGCGGCCGTTGCGCTGGACGCGCACGCCGAAGCCAGGGAGGTCCCGGTCCCAGTGGACGGCGTCCCTGCCGGTGGCCGGCAGGGCGGCGACGCTGCGGGTGGTGAGGCGGAGGGTGCTTCTCTTCGGCATGGCGGCCCCCGGTGGCGCGTGCGGACCCGGTTGGACAGGGTCCGGATCGTGTCATCAAACCGCAAACGCGCGGCAGTAACCCGAGAGGTTAGCTTAGGGACCGCGTGTCCCCAAATCAAGGGGGTGGGAAGGCTGGAGGAAGAAAAAATCTAAATATTACGGTCAGTTAGGCACCGCGTGGCACTGCATGGACCCGACTGGCACCGGGAGGGAAAAGGTGCCTGTCTTTCTGTCGCCAAGATCGAACTGGTGGCCGAGATTCGAGCCTCGAGCGCGGATCTCAAGAGCGAAATCCTGAAGTGGATGTTCAGTGCGATGGCGGTGCAGACCGCGCTTCTAGTCACCCTAATCAAGTTGATTTGACGGCGCGCCCTCCTCGCGATACTGCAGCGCCCAACACACCGCCCCGGCATGACCCAGGCCCTCAGAATTGATACGCTCGCTTTTGCGCGAAAGCTCAAGGAGGCGGGCGCGGACGAAAGGCTCGCCGAAGCGATCGTGGAGGGCTTCAGTGCGGTGGACACATCGGAAATCGCCACCAAATCAGATCTCGCACTGCTCAAGACCGAGTTGAGAGCCGATATGGCCGACCTCAAGAGCGAAATCCTGAAGTGGATGTTCGGTGCGATGGCGGTGCAGACCGCGCTCCTCGTCACCCTGATCAAGCTGATTTGACGGCATCCCCGCCACCGGCCGAACCCTCCGAATTGCCCGCATCCTCCCCGACTCTGCGCGCCCTCACTCTCGACGCCACCGGCACTCTGATCACCCTGGCGCGGCCGGTGGGGGAGACCTACGCCGAGATCGCGCGCAGCTTCGGTGCCCGTCTCGACCCCGAGGCGGTGGAGGTCTCGCTTCGCACCGTCTTCGCGGAGATGCCGCCGCTTTCCTTCCCCGGCGCGTCGCCGAACCGGATCCCCGGCCTCGAACGGGGCTGGTGGCGCGAGCTCGTGGGCCGCGTCGTCGCCGCGGCGGGCCGGGTCGAAAGCTTCAGCCCCTTCTTCGACGCCCTCTACGAGCACTACGCGCGGGGCGGCGCGTGGCGTGCCTATCCCGAGGCAGTGGAGGCGTTGCGGGCGGTGCGCGGACGCGGCTGCCGCACCGCGGTGATCTCCAACTTCGACTCCCGCCTCATGAACATCCTGCGCGCGCTCGAGCTCGACCACTACTTCGACCTGGTGACCTACTCGAGCGCGAGCGGCGCCGCCAAGCCGGAAGGCGCGATCTTCGCCCTGACCCTCTCCCGTCTGGGCGTACGGCCGGAGGAGGCCCTGCACGCCGGCAACGATCCGCGCACCGACGTCGAGGGCGCGCGCGCCGCCGGTCTCATCGGCGTGCTCGTGGACCGCACCCGAGCGCACGCCGACACCAAGAGCGGCGTCGTCTCATCGCTGCGCGACCTCGAGGCCTGGTTCGGGGCGGATTGAGCGGAGGGACCAGCGATGGATATAACGCTCGGAATCGAAGAGGAGCTGATGATCGTCGATGCGACGACGCGCGACGCCATCTCCGATCCCGATCCTTCCGTCTTCGAGCAGGCACGAGAGCGCGCGGCGCCGCACCGGGTCGTGAACGAGCTGCTGCGTTCACAGATCGAGACCAACTCGAAGGTCTGCCGTTCGGTGGCGGAGATCAGGCAGAGCCTTCGCGAGACGCGCGCGGCGGTCATCGGGGCCGCCCGCACCCATGGAGCACGCATCATCGCCTCGTCGACGCATCCGTGGGCGCGATGGGAGGTGCAACAGGTCACGGAGAAGCCGAGGTATCTCAGCGCTGCGGCCGCTTTCCAGGACGCGGGGCGCCAGTTCTTCATCGGGGGCATGCACATCCACGCCGGGTTCGGAGACGCCGACCTGCGCATCGAGGTCATGGATGCGCTGCTCCCCTACCTGCCCTTCATGCTCACGCTGTCGGCATCCTCGCCCTTCCACGCAGGGCGCCTGACGGGCCTCAAGTCCTACCGCCAGACCGCGATCGCGGCGCTCCCGCGCACCGGGCTGACGCCGGTGATGCGAAGCGAGGCGGAGTTCGAGAGGGTCATTGCGACCTATCGCGAGATCGGAGCGATCGCGGACGCGAGCGAGCTGCGCTGGGACATCCGTCCCTCGGCGGCCTACCCCACCATCGAGCTTCGGATCTGCGACATTTGCCCGCGGATTGGCGATGCAGTGGCGATCGCCGCGCTCTACGCGTGCCTCATTCGCGAGATAGCGCAAGCCATCCAGGCCGGAAACGCCCCCGCATCGCCACCGCGGGAGATCATCGAGGAGAGCCGGTGGCTCGCGCAGCGCTACGGCACCTTCGCCTTTCTGCCCACACACGGTGTGCACGAAGCACCGAGCGTCGCGGAAGTGGCGACGGCCCTGGTCTCGCGGCTGTCACCGCATGCCCGGGCGCTCGGCTGCGAGGACGCGCTCGGACACGTGGTGACGATTGGAGAGCAGGGAAGCAGCGCCGAGCGCCAGGAAGACTGCTACCGCGAGGCGAAGCTCGACGGCGCGAGCGAGGCCGAAGCCCTGCGCGCGGTGGTCGACCAGATCATCGTCGACACGGAGAACCTGGGCGACTGAAGCAAACGGCACGGAGCGCTCAACCAAGCGTCTCGATGTCCGTGAGGCGATGGAGCCCGCCAATGCGCAGCTTCGCTGCCTGTTCGCGGACACGATCGATCGCAGGCGGTGGCGGATGTTGTGGATGCCACCGTCAATGCCCTGTAGCACGCTTGGCGGTGCCTGCTGCGATGCGGCCGACGCCACCAGGTCGCCCATCGAACGGGCGCGTACCGCGCCGCTTTCCCGAAGATTCTCGTCTTGCGCGCAGGGTCCGGTCCGTGCCCGCTGCTCCGGACGCGGGTGTCCGGCCCGGTCTCTTGTGGAATACTCGCTTCGCGGCTCAACCCACACCGACGGAGGCGCACGATGACCAGACATCTCGAGACTCGCTTCGAAGCCCCCATGCTCGCGCGTTCACGCGTAGCAGCCAGAATCGATCGACGCGGATTCCTGCGCGGAACCGCTGCAATGGCAGGGGCGATGACCTTCGCACCCCTTCACACCGCACGAGCGGCCACGACGATCAACTGGATCGGTTGGGACGGCTTCACCGATCTCTACGACGCGGATCAATACCTCGAGAAGAACGACCTCACCCTTCAGCCGACCTTCATCAGCTCCAACGAGGAGACGATGACCAAGCTCCAGGCGGGTGGCCTCGGCACCATCGACTTCCACTCTCTCGATACCGCCTACCTCGAGCTGTTCGACGCGGCGGAATTGATCCAGCCCATCGACATGAACCGGATCACGAATGCGGAGCGGCTGTTTCCGGAGTTTCGCGACCACGACACGCTGAGGTTCAAGGACGAGCAGTGGGGGGTACCTTACTCGTGGGGCTATTTCCCGCTCGTCTACGACCCCGCCGCGGTGTCGGAGGTGCCGACCTCGTGGTTTGACATCATGAAGCCCGAGTACGAGGGCAAGGTGGTGATGATCAACGATCCGCTCGGACTCATCATCGTGTACGGATCGGTCGCGGGCGGTGCCGAGCATGCCACCCTGCTCACCCACGAGCAGCTCGCCAAGTGCATCGATTTCCTGATCGAGATCAAGACCAAGCACGCTCGCTCGCTGGCCGACAGCTACACGGAAGCGGCCGACATGTTCGCTCGCGGCGAGGTGGTGATCACCGCCAACGGCTGGGATCCGATCGTTGCGATGGCAGCAGAGAAGGGCAAGGTGCTCGAGTCGATAGTGCCCAAGGAGGGAGCGGGCGCGTACCTGGAGGTGCTCTGCCTGCCCCGACAGTCGCCGCACCCCGACATTGCGCTCGGGCTCATCAATCACGCCATCAGCGAATCGGCACAACTGAGCCTCGCAGAATCCCTGCGTACGGGTATCTGCAACCAGGATGCCGCGATGAAGCTCGACGAGGATCTGATGACCTTGCACCACTACCGCGACCTCGGGGACTTCCTCTCCAACGTGGAGATCTGGAGGAGTCCCCCGCTCGAGCCCAACGATCGCTATGCGACCTTCGACGAGGTGCTCGAGGAGTACGAACGCTTCCTCAAGGCCTAATCACTATGCGCGGACGGACTGGCGCCGTCGTGACGTGTTCACGGCGGCGTCAGCGCGCGATGGCACCGGCAGGCGCGGTACGGGTGGATCTGGCCCGCACTCCACGTCTGCGGGACCGTGGGTGAATTCCCGGGTGCCGAGGGACAGCCGTGCGTCGCAGCTCACGCAATTTCTACTTGATGCTGCTGCCTTCGGCCTTGATCTTCGTGGTGCTGTTCGTGGCACCGATGACCTTCTTCTTCGTCATCAGTTTCTGGCGGGTCCGGGTGCGCAAGATCATTCCGGACCTCACCATCGACAACTACCTGAGGACGATCGAGAAGTACCTGGAAGTAGGGATCTTCACATTCTCGATAGCACTCGCGATCGCGCTGGTCACAACGGTGTTCGCGTTCGCGTTCGCCTATGTCATCCGCTTCCGGTCGGGACGCTGGGAAACGCCTTTGCTGCTCGTCTCGCTGTTCACGCTATTCGGCGGCTACCTGATGAAGATCTACGCGTGGAAGACCATCCTCGGGGTGGAGGGCATTCTGAACACATTGCTGGTCGGCGTTGGAATCCTCGAGCAACCGTTGACCGCCATCCTGTACAGCCCGGGCGCAGTGGTCGTCACCCTGGTTCACTTCCTCTTCCCGCTCGCGCTGCTGCCGATCTACGCGTCGCTGAGGAGCATCGACTACATCGCCCTCGAGGCGGCCCGCGACCTCGGCGCAAGCTTCTGGCGGGTGCTGCTGGACATCGTGCTTCCTCAGGCACAGCCGGGGCTGTTCGCCGCTTTCACGTTCTCGTTTCTCATCGCGGCCGGCGACTACATCACGCCTCGCTACATCGGGGGACCGGACACCGTGATGATCGGCAACTTCATCCAGAGCGCCTTCGGCCTGCGCTTCGACTGGCCGCTCGGCGCCGCGATGTCGTTCTCCATTGTCGCTTCCTGCCTGCTGCTTCTGGTCCTGGTGCGCCTCGGTCTGCGCACCCTCGACCGGCGATGAACCCGCTCTCTCGTACCTTCGCAAGCCTGTTCAGCGGCTTCGTCGTCGTGTTCATGGTGACTCCGTTGGTGCTCGTGGTCCTGTTCTCGTTCGGTCGCAGCAAGCTCACGAACTTTCCGATGGGCGGCTTCTCGACGGTGTGGTACGAGACCATTTTCCGGGATTCGGAGTTCTGGGGAGCGTTCTGGAACAGCCTGATCGTTGCCGGCTCGGCGTGCACGGTTTCGACCCTGGTCGGCACCCTCGCCGGCATGGCGCTGGCAAGGCTGCCGGTCAGGGTGGCCGGAGTGGCCATCCTGTGCCTCTGCCTGCCCATCATGCTGCCGGCGCTGGTCGTAGGAATAGCGTTGCTCGTGTTCTACGTTTCGATCGGAACACCGCTGAGCCTCCTCACGGTGATTGCGAGTCACTTGTTGATCACCCAGCCCTTCGTGATTCTCATCGTCTACGCGCGCATGCTGCGATTCGATTACCGGGTGGTGGAGAGTGCGCGGGATCTGGGGGCAACGCCGACCGAGGCCTTCTTCACCGTGACGTTGCCCATAATCCGCCCGACCATTATCGGTGCCGCCCTGATTGCGCTTGCCATCTCTCTCGACGAGGTGATCATCACGTTCTTCACGCTGGGCGGGGGCAACACCATTCCGACCCTGGTGTTTGGAATGTTGAGACGCACGCTCGGGCCACAAATCAACGCGATCGGCACATTGCTGATCGCGCTCACCCTGACGTCGACCGCAATCGCGCTCATGCTCACCCGCTACCGTGACTGAATGCGCTCGACCCGACCTTCAGGCGCGCCGATGGCCCGGAGAGGAGTTGATACACGATGCAGAACTGCGACATTCTGGTTCGCAACGGTTATCTCGTCACCATGGACGAAGCAAGGAGTCGCTACTCTGACGGGGCCGTCGCGATCTCGGAAGGCCGTATCGAAGCGATTGGCGCGAGCGCAGAGATCGAGTCACGTTTCGAGGCGAGCCGGGTGATCGACGCCAGCGGTGCGCTGGTGCATCCGGGCTTCGTCGAGTGTCACCTGCACGTGTCTTTGCACGTCAGTCGCGGCGCGTTTCCGGAGTCGACCTCCTGGGAAGATGCAGTCCAATTCTACGTCGACTTCTGGAACGCGGTGGACGACGAGGACGAGCACGCGGCGAGCCTGCTCGCGTGCCTCGAGATGGTTCGCAACGGCACCACCTGTTTCATGGAGGCGGGCACGGTGCTCGAGCCGGCTTGCGCGGCGGAGGCTTCGCAGGCGATTGGCATGCGAGCGCTGCTCGGAGACCCCATCCTGTGGGACACGGGCGGATTTTCGAGCGACGCGCCGGTGGTGCACCGCGCCGCGGCGGATACCGATCGGGCGCTCGGTCTGCTCGGCGGTCAACTTTCCCGCAACCGGGATCCCGATGCACTGGTGCGCGGCCATGTCGCGCTCGTGGGCATGGGTTCGGCATCCGACGAACTGACCCGCGCCGCCAAGGCGTGCGCCGACGCCAACCGCGTGGTGCTCAATCAACACCAATCGTACGCCTCCCTCGATACCCGCGACGACGATCGTCGACACGGGCGCCATCCCCTCGTCCACTATGCCGATATCGGTGCGCTCGGATCGAACTGCACCTTCGCCCACATGAACATCCTGCGCGACGACGAGATGGTCCCGGTGATCGACAGTGGCATGTCCATCGCCTGGTGTCCGGTCGCATCGATGTTGTTCGGGATCGGAGGCACCCTGCACGGGCGTCATCTCGAGCTGCACCGTGCCGGCGTGAACCTCTGCCTCGGATCGGACTCCGCAAACTGGAGCGGGAGATTCGATCTCGGTACCGTCGCCTTCGTGGCGCTCCTCACTCAGCGCGAGCGCGCCGGGACTCGTGATGCGCTGCTCGCGGAGGACGTGCTCGCGATGAGCACGATAAACGGTGCCAGGGCGACCGGCCTCGAGAATCGCATCGGCTCGCTCGAGACCGGCAAGAGGGCGGACCTGGTAATTCGAAGCACCGACCTGCCCGAAGCCCAGCCCGGACTGACTCCGATTCAGAGCACGGTGTACGGTGCTCGCTCGAAGAGCGTGGAGCTGGTGATCGTCGACGGCGAGGTGATCGTGGAAGGTGGCCACAGCGTGCGGGTGGACGAGTCGACGGTGTACGCACGCGCCCGAGAGTCCGCGCGCCGAGTGCTCGCGCGCATGGGCCGTAGCGCACCTGCCCGGTGACCGCTTCTCCACCTCAATCCGCCCGCCAACGGGTCACCGGGGGCAAGTCGGTAGCCCGAACGTCCGTGGCCGCTCATCCCGCGGCCTCACCCTGCAGGCGCGCGAGTTCGTCCAGCGGGATATGGCAATGCACCACGTGGTCCGCGTCGGGCGCCCGGCGCGCCGGCGGCGGAACCCGGTCGCAGTCCGGTCCCAGCTTTCGGGGACACCGCTCCGCGAAGAAGCAGCCCGGGAACTCGGCGCGCAAGGTGGGCACGGTGCCCGGCAGCCGTATCTTGGCCGGCTCAGCGTCCGGATCGGGGACCGGCACTGCCGACATCAACGCCTCGGTGTAGGGGTGGAAGGGTGGATTGAGCACCATCTCGGCCGGCCCCGACTCCGCCACGTGCCCGGCGTAGAGCACGAGGATGTCGTCGGAGAGATAGCGCACCACGCCAAGGTCGTGCGTGATGGACACGTACGAGGTGCCCGCCTCCTGCTGGCGAGAACGCAGCAGGTTCAGAACCTGAGCCTGTACCGACACGTCGAGAGCGGATACTGCCTCGTCGGCGACGATGATGTGGGGCGAGGCGGCGAAAGCCGCGGCGAGCGCCACCCTCTGCAGCTCTCCCCCGCTCAGCTCGCCCGGAAGACGGTCCAGGTAGCTCGGGTTCAGCCCGACCGCCTGCATCAGCTCTTCGGCACGCGCCCGGCTCTCTCGCCGGCCCAGACCGGAAAACTTGCGCAACGCGCGGACGATGGCGTGGCGGATGGCGCGCTTCGGGTTGAGGGAAGCGGTCGGGTTCTGGAACACCATGCGCATCGCGGCCCGCTGGGCGCGGGTACGGCGCTCGACCCCCGGCGCCAGGTCCTCGTCCTGCAGGCGCAGTTCGCCCCGGTCCCGGGGCACGAGCCCGACCACGCAGCGGGCCACCGTGGTCTTGCCCGACCCGCTCTCGCCCACCACGCCGAGCGTCCGTCCCCGCTCCACGTCGAATCCCACGTCGGTGACCGCGCGTACCGGAGCCCGGACCCGGGGACCGAAGAGCAGGTACTTTCGCCGCCAATGGCCATAGGCGTGGCGCATGTGGGCTGCCGTCAACAGCGCATCCCTGGGGCCGCGCGCTTCCTCCACGACCGGGTTCAGCGCGCCCCAGAGGGTGGGAGTGACCTCCGCCCAGCGCCGGCAGCGCGACCGTTGCGCGACGCTCGTGTCCGCCATTGACGGCGCCTCGCTCCGGCACGACCTCTCGGCGATGGGGCAGCGCGACGAGAACAGGCAGGCGTCCGGCGAGGGCTCGCTCGCGGGAAACACCGCTCCCGGAATGCTGCTGAGGCGAAGCGTCGGCCCTGCCTCCACCGGAGGCGTGGGGATGCAACGCAGCAGCCCGGCCGTGTAGGGGTGCCGGGGTGCCTTGAACAGCTCCCGCACCGGAGCCTCCTCCACCGTCTGGCCCGCGTACATCACCACGACCCGATCGGCCACCGCCGCGATCACGCCCAGGTTGTGGCTCACGTACACGATGCCGGCGTTGATCTGCCGCTTGAGATCCTGCACGAGCTCCAGGATGGTCGCTTCCGTGGTGACGTCGAGGCCGGTGGTCGGCTCGTCCATGATCAGCAGGTCCGGCTCGCATGCGAGGGCCATCGCAATGACCACCCGCTGCTGCTGGCCGCCGCTCAACTGGTGGGGGTAGCGCATTGCCGTCGAACCGGGGTCCGGCAGTTGCACGCTGTCGAGCAGCTCGGCGCTCCGGCGGCGGGCCGGCCGGGCGCCGGTGCCCAGGTGCTCCCGCAGCACTTCTTCGATCTGCGCCCCCACCCGCATGGTCGGGTTCAGCGACAGAGCCGGATCCTGGTACACCATCGCGATGCGGTTGCCCCGCAGGCGGCGCAGCTCCGACCCTTCCACGCTGGCGAGATCCCGACCGTCGAAGAGAATCCGGCCTTCCTGGTGCGCGGTGCCCGGCAGGTAGCCCATCACCGCGAACGCGGTGGTCGACTTGCCGCAGCCCGACTCGCCCACGAGACCCACGAGCTCGCCGCGATGCACCTCGAGAGAAGCGTCGCGCACCGCGCGGACCGTGCCCCGCGGCGTGAAGAAGGTGACCGCGAGCCGCTCCACTTGCAGCAGCGGGTTTCCGTCGCTGCGCGGCCCGTTCACCGGCCGATCTCCCGGGGCAGCCCGCTTGCCTGCCGGATGCCGTCGGTCAGCAGGTTGACGCCCACCACGAGCGAGGCGACCGCTCCGGCCGGCGCCAGGGTCATCCACGGCGCAGCGCCTATGAACTGGCGGCTCTCGCTGATCATGAGTCCCCAGTCGGGGGAAGGCGGCTGCACGCCGAGGCCGAGAAAGCCCAGGGAGGAGACGATGAGGATGGAGTAGCTCAGCCGCACCGAGAGCTCCACCGCCAGGACGGTCATCGCGTTCGGCAGGATCTCGCAGAAGACGATGTAGGTCCCGGACTCTCCCCGCAGGCGGGCGTTCATCACGAACTCCAGGTTCTTCTCCTTGAGCGTGACGCTGCGCATCACCCGCGCCACGCTGGGAGTGAAGACGACGCCGACCGTGACCACGATCAGCACCGGCTCCCAGTACGGCCCGAGCCACCCCCAGGGCGCGGGCCGCTCGCCCAGGGTCGACAGCACCAGGAGGGCGAGCAGCAGCGACGGGAAGGCCATCAGCCCGTCCATGACGCGCATCACCACCTCGTCGACCCTCCCTCCCCGGTAGCCGCTGCCCATCCCCACCACGGTGCCGAGCAGGATCCCCAGCACCGCGCCGGCCAGCGCTATCGATATCAGCGAGCCGGCGCCGGTCAGCACGCGGCTGAAGACATCGCGCCCGTACTGGTCGGTCCCCAGCCAGTACAGCGGCGACGGTCCGATGAGCTGATGCTCCCCCGCGTTCTGCAGGTGGAACTCGTTGGCGGGGTAAGGTGCGAGCGACGGTCCGAAGATCGCGATGAACAGGTGGATCGCGACGATGGGCAGACCGATGCGGCCCGCCGGGGTGCCCAGCGCGAGCCGCAGGAAGCCGCGCAGCCCCCGGCCCGCGGCCGCCAGCATCGCACCGGCGTCAGCCATCGACACCGAAAGCGAACACCGTCACGTCAACCTGATCCGCGGATCCAGGAGCGCGTAGCTGATGTCCGCGAGGAGGTTGCCCGCCGCGTAGGTCCCGGCCACGATCAGGGTCACCGCCTGCAGCAGGGGCGTATCCCGGGTCAGAATCGACGAGAGCAGCAGTTGCCCGAGCCCCGGATAGGCGAACACGTTCTCGACGATGATGAGGCCGCCGAGCAGCCACCCGGCGTTCGCGGCGACCACGCTGATGGTGGGCAGCATCGCGTTGGGCACGACGTGCCGAAAGAGCACCCTTCGCATCGGAAGGCCCTTGAGAATCGCCGTTCGCACGTAGTGGCTTTCCATCACCTCGATCACGGAGGCCCGCGTCATCCGCATGACGTAGGCGAAGAGCAGCGCGGTGAGGGTGAGCGTCGGCAACACCAGGATCTGCGGGTTGGTCAGGGGGGTCCCGCCCCGGGGGATGGAGCTGGTGGAGGGCAGGAGATGGAGCGTCGATGAGAAGAGGAGCATCAGCAGCAGCCCGGTCACGAACTCCGGCAGCGAGATTCCCACCATCGCAACGGCGCTGACGACGCGGTCTCCCCTGCTGTCCGCGCGCACGCCGGCCCAGATGCCGGTGAGCACCGCCGAAGGGACCGCCACCAGGAACGCGAACACCGCGAGGTACACCGAAGGCCACAGACGGTGCAGCACGATGTCCGCGACCGGGCGCTTCTGCACCAGGGAGTCCCCGAAATCGCCCTGCACCGCACCCCCGATCCAGCGCAGGTAGCGCTCCGCGGCGGGGCGGTCCAGGCCCAGCTCCCGGCGCAGGTTCTCGAGGTTCTGTTCCGTCGCGAACTGCCCGAGGCGCCTCGTCGCCGCATCGCCCGGCAGGATCTCCGTGATGACGAAGATGACGAGGGAGACCGTCACCAGGGTGAGCGCAATCAGGCAGAAGCGCACCGTCAGGAAGCGCAACATCGGATCGGCAGCCTGCGAGCGGAAAGGGAAAGGGCGCCGCCCCGACCGACTCGGGGCGGCGCCCTCATCGACGCTCTATTCGTCGAGCCAGGCGTCCTGCACGAGCGGCCAGCCGAGCGGGTGCGGGGCTACGCCTTGCACGTCGGTGCGCGCACCGTAGAGCCACGGCGTGAAGGCGATCGAGATCCGCGGCACGTCCTCGATGAGGATGCGCTGGATCTCGCCGTAGCTCTCCCGCTGGCCCTCCAGATCCTGCGCCCGCGCCCGTTCGATCAGCTCATCGACCACCGGGTTCTTGTACTGGGTCGCGTTCCAGGCGGAGTCGCTGTGAATCTGGACGCTGAGCGCCTGGTCCGGGCTGCGGCCGAACCAGTTGACGACGGTGAAGAGCCCGTTGTTCCACACGTTGTCGAACCACCCCTCCGAGGGGTGGCGCTTGATGTTCACGCGGATGCCTGCGGGTGCGGCGCTCTCCTTGTACGCCACCGCCAGCTCGATGGTCCCCGTCCCGATATCGGCGGTGTGCAGGGTGACGTCGATGCCGTCCGGGTAGCCGGCCTGCTCCAGCAGCGAGGCCGCCAGCTCGGGGTCGTAGTCGGGCGGCGAGTGCTGATCCGCGAAAACGGGGTGGTCGGGGTGAATGGGGTGGTCGCGGCCGATGACCCCGAGCCCCAGCAGCGCCGCCTGGTTGATCGCCTGCCGATCGGTCGCGGCCTGCATCGCCTTGCGGACCAGCTTGTTGTCGAAGGGCGCCACCTCGGTGGGCATGGGCAGCCCGATGTAGGAGAAGCTGGTCGCCTTGAGCACCGTTGTCTCGGGATGGGCTTCGAGGCCGGGGATGCTCTGGGGGCTCAACTGGTACACGAGGTCCGCATCGCCACTCTTCAGCGCCTCGTCCCGGGATGCGACCTCGCTGATGTTCAGCATGACGAGCTCGTCGAGGTAGGGCTTGCCCTCCTCCCAGTAGTCGGGATTGCGCACCAGCGTCGCGCGCTCGTTCGGCAGGTACTCCGCGAGCATGAAGGGTCCGGTGCCGAACTCTTCGAGCGTCAGCCGCTCGACGTCCACGTCGGATGGCACGATCCGCGCCTGGAAGATCGACAGGGACTCCGGAAAGAACCCGTTGGGGGCGACGAGGTCGAAGCGCACCGTATAGTCGTCGATGACGACGATCTCCTCGATCACTTCGAAAATGGACCGGGCCGGAGAGTCGAGCTCGGGATCCAGCAGCCGCTCGAAGGTGAACACCACGTCCACCGCCTTGAACTCCTTGCCGTGGTGGAACTTCACGCCCTGGCGCAGGTGGAAGGTGTAGGACGAGAGGTCCTCGTTGTGCTCCCAGGAGGTGGCGAGCTCCGGCTTCACGGAGAGGTCCGGCTGGACCATGAGCAGGTTGTCGTAGGTCGCCTGGGTGATGAAGACGTCGGGATCGCCGAGCTGGAAGGGCGGATCGAGCGAGATGGAGTTCGGGGGCAGCGCGAACACCAGGCTGCCACCGTACTTCGGCTCCCCCGACTCGGCGCCGGCCCGGGACGCGACGAAGAGGACGGACACCAGCGCCACGACGAGCAGGCGCACAAAGGGGTGCATAACGGCCGTTTTGAATCTCATGATGGTCTCCTGTGCCATGTACGTGCTTCAGAATTACCCTGATCGAACTTCAAACCAGTGTCCCCACGAGCACCGTGACCGCCTGACCGCCCAGGCGCACCCGCTCTCCCTCGACCCGCACGCGCACCACGCCGCCGCGGGCCGATGCCTGGTAGGCGGTGAAGGCGTCCTTGCCGAACCGCTCGCGCCAGAAGGGCCCCAGGCAGCAATGGGTCGAACCGGTGACCGGGTCCTCGGCGATGCCCGCGTTCGGCGCGAACGCGCGAGACACGAAGTCGTAGCCTGGAGTCGAGGCCCGGCTGGTGACCGTCACCGCCAGGTCCGGGAGCGTTGCGAGGAGGGCGAGGTCCGGGTCGAGCGCACGCACCGTCTCCTCGCTGTCCACCGCGGCGAGCAGGTAGTTGATGTCGAATCGGGCCACCGCATCGGGGGTGACGCCGAGCGCCTGCACGAGCGCCGGGGGCGGGTCGAGCGGACGCGGCGCGTAGGCGGGAAAGTCGAGCTCGATGAAGTAGTCCGCGCGCTGCGCTTCGAGCAGACCGCTGCGGGTATGGAAGCGGGCTTGCTCGTCCGGTGCGAGATGACCTTCCTGCCACAGCACGTGCGCGCTCGCGAGCGTCGCGTGGCCGCAGAGATCGACCTCGACCCTGGGGGTAAACCAGCGCAGATCGAATCCGTCGGCCCGACGCTTGAGGAACGCAGTCTCCGAGACGTTCATCTCACGCGCGACATGCTGCATCCACTCCTCGTCGCGGGGCGTCTCCAGGACGCATACCCCTGCCGGATTGCCGCCGAAGGGCCGGTCGGTGAACGCATCGACCTGAAAGATCCGCTGCCCCATCGCATCCCCCGTGGTGTCGGCGCGCATGTTAGCGTAGTCAGCCCGAGGCGGCGCACTCCAGCCGCCCGCCGCGGTTGATCATCGCAGGCGGGTTCCGACCCTCGAAGGTTGCGGTACGCGATGCGGTCGTGACAATGCGTACCACCTCTCGCCGGCGCGCGGCGGTGGCAACCGTGAAGGCGCGTCGTTGGCGGGGCATCCGGGCGGCCGAAGGATTCGAGATGGTGAAGATTGTCGGATACAGCGATCGCTTGAGCGTGCGGCCGGGAGAGACCCTCCGCTTCATGGTGAGCTGCGAGCACCCCGCCTTCCGGGCAGACATCGTGCGCCTGATTCACGGCGATCCGAACCCCGAGGGTCCCGGTTTCAAGGAGGAGGTCGTCCCGACTCCGATCAACGGCGAGTACCCGGGGCGCGAGCAGGCCATTCGCACCGGCTCATACGCCATTGTGCCGGATGATCCCGCCCTCCGGCTCCCGGCCGACTTCACGCTTCAGGCCTGGATCTACCCGACCACCCCTGGGAAACGCGTGCAGGGGATTATCACCAAGTGGTCCGAGTCCCGGCGCGCCGGCTGGGCCCTGCTCGTCGACGAGCACGGCGGACTCGGCCTGTGGCTGGGGGACGGAGACGGTAAGGTCGAGAAGTGCTCGACCGGTGCCCCGATGCACGCGTCGCGCTGGTACTTCGTCGCCGCCGCCTTTGACGCGGGGCAGCGACGCGTCACTCTCCACCAGCTCCCTGTCGAAGGCTGGCCGCGGGACGGGTCGCGAGCGGAGACGGAGCAGGCGACGGAGGTTTCGAGGACCGGCCGGTCCGATTTGCCGCTCCTCATGGCCGGTACCTGGGGTGTCGATACGTCGGGCACGGCCAGAGTGCAGGGACACTTCAACGGCAAGATCGACAGCCCGCGCCTGTTCAGCCGGGCGCTCGGTCCCGATAAGATCCGATCCCTCGCCCGCGGCGTCGACCCTGCGCTCGTCGAGGCGCCCGTCGCCGCCTGGGACTTCGCCCGGGACTTCGCTTCCGCCGTGGTGACCGACACCTCGGCCAACCGCCTGCACGGCCGGCTCGTGAACCTGCCGGCGCGCGCGATGACCGGCCACAACTGGAGCGGCAACGAGACCGACTTCCGGCGTTGCCCGGGCGAGTACGGCGCCATCCACTTCCACGACGACGACCTGGAGGAAGCGGAATGGGAGGCGGACTTCGAGCTGAGCGTCCCCGAGAGCATGCGAAGCGGCTTCTACGCGGCTCGCCTGAAGGCCGGCGAGGACGAGGACTACCTGCCCTTCTTCGTGCGCCCTCCCCCCGGCCGGCCGACGGCTTCCATCGTGCTGCTCGTGCCCACGGCCACCTATCTCGCCTACGCCAACAAACGCGAGACCGTGGGCAAGGCCTATCCCTCGAATCAGTGGCAGGACCAGTACGTGCTGGATCACGATCTGCTGAGCCTCTACGACGTGCACCGCGACGGCAGCGGGGTGTGCTACTCGTCTCGACTTCGACCGATCGTGAACATGCGGCCGAAGTACAACCAGCACTGGCTGCACGAGGGTAAGGGCGCTCCGCACCTGCTCAACGCCGACCTCCACCTGACGGACTGGCTGGAGGCCCGCGGCTTTCGCTACGACGTCCTGGCCGATGAGGACCTGCACGGCGAGGGCGTGGAGAGCCTCCGCCCCTACCGGGTGATGCTCACCGGCAGCCACCCGGAGTACTGGTCCGTTCAGATGCTCGACGCGCTCGAGTCCTACCTCGCGGACGGCGGGCGGGTCATGTACCTTGGCGGCAACGGCTTCTACTGGGTCACCTCGTTCGACTCGCGACGTCCTCACGTCATCGAGGTCCGGCGCTGGCGCGGCACCGGCACCTGGGAAGCGGAGCCGGGGGAGCTGCACCACAGCACTACCGGAGAGCCCGGAAGTCTCTGGCGCTTTCGTGGCCGGGCGCCGCAGAGGCTGCTCGGGGTCGGATTCAGCGCCTACGGCGACGACGCGAGCCGACCCTACTTCCGGCAGCCGGACAGCGCCAACCCGCGTGCCGCCTTCATCTTCGAAGGGGTGAGCGACGACGAGCCGATCGGCGATTTCGGGCTGGTGATGGGCGGAGCGGGCGGATACGAGACCGACCGCGCCGACATCGGGCTCGGAACCCCTCCCCACGCGCTGGTGCTCGCGACCACCACGGGTTTTTCCGACAACTACGAGCCGGTAATCGAAGAGGTGCTGGTGCCCGACTCACGTCACGGTGATCCGAGCGGCTCCCCGGTGAGGGGGGACATGGTGTTCTTCGAAGGCCCGAAGGGCGGTGCGGTGTTCTCCACCGGCTCCATCGCCTGGTGCGGCTCGCTCTCCTGGAACGACTACGACAACAACGTGTCGCGCATCACCGAGAACGTCCTCCGGCGCTTCGACTCCAGCGAGCCGTTCTGAGGGGGTCTGCGACTCACGTCGCCGGACCCGCCGGATGGTACGGCACGTTATCGGGAGCGAGCGGCACTCAGGCGGGTGGTGTTTGCTCAGGCGGTATAGGCGCCGAAGCGCTCGTGGAAACGGTCCCAGGCGGCGGCTCCGGCCACCGCCGCCCGTTCGACGAGCTCGTCCTCGTCGATGGCGAGGAGCGCGCCGTCGCGCACCAGCACCCGGCCGTCGACGAGCACCGTCTCCACGTCCTTGGCGTGCGCGTGGTAGACCAGGGTGCGGATGGGATCGGTGACCGGAGTCAGTCCGTAGCGACGCATGTCGACGAGCTGGAGGTCCGCCTGCTTCCCGACTTCGATCGATCCGATGCGGTCCTGAAGCCCGATCGCCTGCGCCGAGCCGATGGTGGCGAGCGCGAGCGCCTCCGGCGCCTGCATCACCTCGGGACTGTCGGCCCGAATGCGAGCGACCGCGACGCAGGAGCGCATCAGGTCGAAGAAGTCCGAGAAGTAGTTGTCGATGCCGAGTCCGACCGTGACGCCGCGATCGAGCATCGTGCCGACCGGAGCGATCGCGCCGCGAAACTGGTTCATCAGCGGGCAGTGGGCGAGGCGCGTCCCGGTCGTGGCCAGGGTGTCGATGTCCGCCTCGGTGATCGTGTAGCAGTGCACCGCCAGCACGTCCTCACCGAGGAAGCCGTTGGCCCGCGCGTACTCGAAGGGTTCCATGCCGTGCATCTGCCGCACCATGTCCATCTCCCCAGTCCCGAGATGGGCCGAGAGCCGCAGTGCGTGCCGATCCGCGGCGGCGCGCAGGGCCCGCAGAAGCTCGGGCGACGAGGTGGCGAAGCCGTTCGTGGTGATCACGCCGCTGATCCGCCCGCCGGCGGCACCGTCGCACTCGCGCGCGAGGCCGACGGCCCGATCGAGCTGCTCGCGTCTCACTCCCGCATCGAACACCGTCTCTCCCTCCATCAGCCGCTCGAGATCGACATCATGGGTCATGAGGCCGACCGATGCGCGGATTCCCGAACGCTCGATGAAGGGCAGGAGCGCTTCCGCGTCCTCCTCCATCTGGAACACCGTGGTCACGCCCCCGCGGATCAGCTCCGCGACCGCGAGACTCCCGAGCGCCTCGCGCTCGTCGCGACGCATCACCATGCTCATCGGCAGGTAGACGCGGTGGGTCGGAGCGTGGCCGATGTCCTCGGCGCGGCCGCGGAACACCGTGTATCCGAGGTGATTGTGCGCGCTGACGAAACCGGGCAGCGCGATGCGCCCTTTCGCGTCGATGATCTCGCAGTCCTGCGGCACCCGCGCGGCGACCTCGTCGCTCGGCCCCACCGCGACGATGCGCGTCCCCTCGACGAACACCGCGCCGGGCGCGTGGATCGATCCGGCCTCGTCCATGGTGACGATCGTGGCGTCACGAATCAGCAGCGTCATCGGGTACCTCCTCAGGGGCGTCGTCAAACCGGTGTCGGATCCTACGCGTTGCGCGCGCCTCGCGGGGCGGTTAGCGTCCGCCGGAGATTCAGGCCCGGAGCAGGAGGCGCCCGATCTTCGAAGGAAGACGGCCCTTGCCCCCCGCTCACAGGGCGAAGCCCATGCACGTGGAACACCTCGTGACTCGATGATGAAGCGCCCCGACTGGAGTGACGAGCGCCTCCGCACGCCGTTCCGGGCGAGTCGCAGCCACCAGGGCAACGGCCATTGGCACGTCGAACGCCGGTCGCGCGTTCTGATATGTCAGGCTTGCGGCGCCCGCATCCCGCGCTCGGCACGCCCGGCGTACTGCCCGGAATGCGTCGCGGGGGAGCGTGCTCCAACCCCTGACCGTCCTTCTGAGCCCGATGAAGTTCGCGCCGCCGACCCGGGAGAAGCCTCGTGAGCGATATCCCCACCCACATGTCCCCGGACGAGTTCCGGCGCGCCGGCCGCCTCGTCGTCGACTGGATCGCCCGCTACATGGAGGAGGTCGAGCGCTATCCGGTGCTCTCGCCCGCCCAACCCGGCGAGGTGCGCGCGAAGCTGCCACCGCGCCCCCCGGCGGGCGGAGACGAGGTCGAGGCGTGGCTCGCGGACATCGACGAGATCGTCATGCCGGGGATCACCCACTGGCAGTCGCCGAACTTCTTCGCCTTCTTCCCCGCCAACGCCTCCGGCCCCGCGATCCTCGGCGACCTGCTCGCGGCGGGGCTGGGGGTGCAGGGCATGCTGTGGGCCACCAGTCCCGCCTGCACCGAGGTCGAGACCCACGTGCTCGACTGGCTGGTGGAGATGCTGGGGCTGCCGGAACGCTTCCGTTCGACCGGCGACGGCGGCGGGGTGATCCAGGACACCGCATCGAGCGCGAGCCTCTGCGCTCTGCTCGCGGCGCGCGAGCGCGCGACCGGCCTTGCGAGCAACGAGCACGGGGTCGGCGGGCGCCGCCTCGTCGCCTACACCTCAGACCAGGCCCACTCCTCGATCGAGAAGGCGGTGAAGATCGCGGGGCTGGGGCGCGAGAACCTGCGTCTCGTCGCGGTCGACACCGCCTTCGCGATGCGCCCGGACGCGCTCGCCGAAGCGATCGCCGCGGACCGGGCCGCGGGGTGCTTGCCCTTCTTCGCCTGCGCCACGGTGGGCACGACGTCCTCCACCGCGATCGACCCGGTGCGCGCGATCGGAGAGATCTGCGCCCGGGAAGGCCTCTGGCTGCACGTCGACGGTGCCCACTCCGGCTCCGCCGCGCTCGCCCCCGAGCTGCGATGGGTGAACGACGGACTGGAGCTCGCGGACAGCTACTGCTTCAACCCGCACAAGTGGATGCTCACCAATTTCGACTGCGACTGCATGTACGTGGCCGATCGCGCCGCGCTCATTAACGCGCTCAGCGTGCTGCCGGAGTACCTGCGCAATCGGGCGACGGAGTCCGGCGCGGTGTTCGACTACCGCGACTGGCATGTGCCGCTCGGCCGGCGCTTCCGCGCGCTGAAGCTCTGGTTCGTGATCCGCCACTACGGAGAGGAGGGCCTGCGGGCGCATATCCGCCACCACGTCGCCCTCGCGCAGGCATTCAGGTCCTGGGTGGAAGGCGACCCCCGCTTCGAGCTCGCGGCCCCCGCGCCGCTCAGCCTGGTGTGCTTCCGGCACCGGGGCGGGGACGAGGTCAACCAGCGCCTCCTGGACGCCCTGAACGCTTCCGGCCGCCTCTACCTCACCCACACCCGTCTCGACGGGAAGCTGACGCTCCGCATGGCGATCGGCGCCACCGGCACCGAGCACCGCCACGTGGAGGCCGCGTGGCGCGCGATTTGCGAGATGGCGTCCGACTGAGCATTTCGACACCGGCTTGCGGAGACGTTCATGGTGGAGCGCTCGCACGAGGGTCCCACGAATGACCGTGTCGCCGCCCGAGGTCGCGAGCCTCATCGACCTCGATCGCTACCCCATCCATGACCTGGACGGAGCGCACACCCGGGCATTGCCCCTTTCGGAGACGTCGCGCACGGTGTCGCGCACCTTGAGCGTCGTCCCTCACGGTGCCCCGTGTCATCGCGATATGCTTCGAGACCCACAGAAACCGGAGGTTCAGCCATGAGCGACCGAGATACGCAACTCGAATCCCTTGCGACAGCGGCCCGGACGGGTTCGCTCAGCCGACGCGAATTCATGATACGAGCAGGCGCGCTGGGCGCCGGCGGGGTGATGGCCTCGAGCCTGCTCTCGCAGGCCGCGCTCGCCGCCACCCCGAAGAAGGGCGGGAGGTTCCGGGTCGGCATGGCGCACGGCTCGACGACGGATTCCCTCGACCCGGCGACCTTCGAGAACGGGTACATGTCGGTTCTCAACACGACCTGGAACAACCACCTCGCCGAGGTCACCACGGAAGGGCTCTCGCCGGAGCTGGCCGAGAGCTGGGAGGCATCCGCGGACGCCACCACCTGGCGCTTCAAGATTCGCAAGGGAGTGGAGTTCCACAACGGCAAGACGCTCGACGCGCACGACGTGGTGGCCTCGATCAACCACCACCGGCACGAGGACTCGAAATCCGCCGCGAAGGCTCTGATGAAACCCGTGCAGAGAATCAAGGTGGAAGGCGGGGATACCGTGGTGATAGAGCTCGACGGCGGGAACGCGGACTTCCCGTATCTCGTCAGCGACTACCACATCGCGATCCTGCCGGCCGAGGGGGACGGCATCAACTGGCGCTCCGGGGTCGGCTGCGGGGGCTACAAGCTGGTCCACTTCGAGCCCGGGGTGCGCTCCGAGTTCGTGCGTTCCGAGAACTACTGGAAGCAACCCCATCGCGCCCACTTCGACGAAGTCGAGCTCCTCTCGATCGTGGACGTGGCGGCGCGCACCAACGCGCTGAAGACCGGCGAGATCGACACCATGGACCGCTGCGATCTCAAGACCGTGCATCTGCTGGCCAAGACTCCTGGCATCGTGGTGGAAGAGACGACCGGCACCGGGCATTACAGCATCCCGATGCGCACCGACACCGCGCCCTTCGACGACAACGACGTGCGCCTCGCGCTCAAGTACGCGCTCGACCGCGAAGCCCTGCTCAAGACCGTACTGCGCGGCCACGGCGCAGTGGGCAACGACCGCCCGATCAGCCCCGCGAATCACTTCCACGCGAGCGACCTGCCCCAGCGGGCCTACGATCCCGACAAGGCGAAGTTCCATCTCCAGAAGGCGGGGCTCTCGACCTTGAGCGTCGATCTGAGCGCCGCCGACGCCGCCTTCGCGGGCGCGGTCGACGCCGCGGTGCTGTACCGGGAGCACGCCGCCCCCATCGGCATCGACATCAACGTGGTGCGCGAGCCGAACGACGGCTACTGGTCGAACGTGTGGATGAACAAG
>CAYQVB010000112.1:0-26417 GCA_964420925.1 uncultured Ectothiorhodospiraceae bacterium
CACGCGAGCTGTACGGCTTCCCCCGCCACCTGTCCCAGCACACCGGCGGCTTCGTGATCTCGCGCGGGCCGCTCTGCGAAATCGTCCCCATCGAGAACGCGGCCATGGAGGACCGCACGGTCATCGAGTGGAACAAGGACGACCTCGAATCTCTCAGCCTGCTGAAGGTCGATGTGCTCGCGCTCGGGATGCTGACCGCGCTTCGCAAGAGCTTCGACCTGATCGCCGGCTACCGCGGCCGGCGCCTGACGCTCGCCGACATCCCGAAAGAGGACCCGGTGGTCTACGAGATGATCGGGCAGGCCGACACGGTGGGGGTCTTCCAGATCGAGTCGCGGGCGCAGATGGCGATGCTGCCGAGGTTGCGCCCGGAAACCTTCTACGACCTGGTGATCGAGGTGGCAATCGTGCGTCCGGGACCGATCCAGGGGGGCATGGTGCATCCCTACCTGCGCCGCCGGCAGGCGCTCGAGCCGGAGAACTATCCGTCCGCGGCGGTACGCGAGGTGCTCGCGCGCACCCTGGGGGTGCCCATCTTCCAGGAGCAGGTGATGCAGCTCGCGGTGGTGGCGGCGGGCTTCAGCCCCGGGGAGGCGGACCGCCTGCGCCGCGCGATGGCCGCCTGGCACCGGCGTGGCGGCCTCGGGCCCTTCGAGCGCAAGCTGATCGACGGCATGAGAGCGCGCGGCTACGAGGAGGAGTTCGCAAGAGCGATCTTTCGCCAGATCGAAGGCTTCGGGGATTACGGCTTCCCGGAGTCGCATTCGGCGAGCTTCGCGCTGCTCGCCTACGTGTCGGCGTGGCTCAAGCGCCACGAGCCGGCCGTCTTCACCTGCGCGCTGCTCAACAGCCAGCCGATGGGCTTCTACGCGCCGGCCCAGTTGGTGCAGGACGCCCGCCGTCACGGCGTCGAGGTGCGAGGCGTCGACGTGCGCTACAGCGAGTGGGACTGCCGGCTCGAGCCCGACCGGAAGGCCGAGCCCGCGCTTCGCCTCGGTTTTCGCATGGTCAAGGGATTGTCGGAGCCGAGCGCGTCGCGCATCGTCGCCGCCCGTGCGTCGCCGGACGCCGCTGCGGCGGGCTTCTCGTGCGTTGCGGATCTCGCCCGGCGGGCCGGGCTGTCGCGCGAGGACTTGCGACGCCTCGCCCGCGCCGGCGCGCTCGCCCCCCTCGCCGGTCACCGCCACCGGGCGCACTGGGAGGCGGCGGGGGTGGAGGAGCCCTCGGCGTTGTTTCCCGATCCGCGTTTCCCGGAGGCGGTTCCGCTGCTGCGCGCCCCGAGCGAAGGCAAAGACCTGGTCGCCGACTACCGCCACCTCGGCCTCAGCCTCGGGCGCCACCCCCTGGCGCTCCTGCGCCGGCGCCTCGATTCGCTCGGGCTGTGCCGTGCGGCGGATCTGCGCGCCGCCCCGAACGGCCAGTCGGCTCAGGCCGTCGGCCTCGTCGTCAGTCGCCAGCGTCCTTCCACCGCGAGCGGGATCATTTTCCTGACCCTGGAGGACGAGACCGGCCACATCAACGTCGTGGTCCGCCAGAAGGTCTCGGCGCGCCATCGCCGCGAAGTGCAGGGAGCCCGCCTGCTCGCGGTGCACGGCGCGGTCGAACGCCAGGGCCAGGTGGTGCACCTGATGGCGCGCCGGCTGGAAGACCACAGCCGCCTGCTCGGCCGGCTCGAGACCCGGTCACGGGATTTTCACTGAGCCTCCACTTCCTGCGTCAACCCGCATTGCCGGTCGAGACCGAGGTCCAGCGCACCGGGCGCGCGCAGCGTCCAACCTTCCTTGCAGGTCTGCACGTAATCGGTACCGGCTCAAAGTTCTTTCTATCCAATGAGTTGGCATATCGGAAGTCAACTTCCTATTTGCCGGAAGAAGAGTCCTCCCACCATGGCGGGACACGGCATCGGAGGAGATGGCCTGGAGTCCCGAGGTATTGTGCATCTGTCGGAATGGTAATACGCTTCTCTGAATGAAAACCCTGTCCGTCAAACTGCCCGAAGCGCTGGCCGAGGCGTTGCGGCGCGAGGCCCGGCGCGCGCAGGTCTCGCAATCCGAGTTGGTACGGAACGTCCTCGACCAGCACCTCGCAAAGGTGCCGGCATCCACTCTCGACCTGGTCGGGGACCTCGCTGGATGTGTTGACAGCGGTCTGGGAGATCTCTCCTCGAATCGGGAGTACCTCACCGGGTTCGGTCGCTGATGCCCTGGCTGCTGGATACGGGGCCGCTCGTCGCGTTCTTCGACCGCAGCGATCGCTACCACCGATGGGCCATGGATCAGTGGCGGCGCGCGCCAATGCCACTGCTCACCTGCGAAGCGGTGCTGGCGGAGGCGACTTACCTGCTGCAACGGCACGCTGGACTGAATCCTGCCCGCGTGTTGGAGCTGATCGAGCGGGGCGTGGTTGCAACCGCATTTCGCGTTGAAGAGCATGCCGGAGCGATCATGCGCCTGCTGGACAAGTACGCCGACCAGGACATGCAGCTCGCCGACGCCTGTCTGGTCCGGATGTCCGAGATTGCGAGAAACAGCCGAGTGTTCACCATCGATCAGCGCGATTTCCGTGTCTACCGACGTTTCGAACGCCAGGTCATCCCGCTCGTCGCGCCGCGCGAGCGGTGATGGTTCTCTCGGCGGTTTCGATTGAGCAGGAAGGAGAAAGCGATGCAGGAGTATCGAATCGCGGTGGTCCCGGGGGACGGCATCGGCCGGGAGGTGGTGCCGGAAGGACAGCGGGTGCTGGAGGCAGCCGGGCGCCGCTTCGGGATCGCCTTCCGCTGGGAGGAATACCCGTGGGGCTGCGAGTACTACGCGCGCGAGGGGCGCATGATGCCGGAGGACGGCATCGCGATGCTTTCCGGCAGCGACGCGATCTTTCTCGGCGCGGTGGGGTTCCCGGGAGTGCCGGATCACGTCTCCCTGTGGGGGCTGCTGATTCCGATCCGCCGCCACTTCGAGCAGTACATCAATCTGCGCCCGGTGCGCTGCTTCCCCGGAGTCGCCTCCCCGCTCGCGCGGCGTCGTCCAGAGGAGATCGACTTCTACGTGGTGCGCGAGAACAACGAGGGCGAGTACTCCGAGATCGGAGGCCGCCTCTTCGCCGGCACCGCCCACGAGATGGCGGTGCAGGAGAGCATCTTCACCCGGCGCGGCGTGGACCGCGTGATGCGCTATGCCTTCGAGCTGGCCCGCACTCGCCCGGCGCGGCGTCTCACCTCCGCGACCAAGTCGAACGGCATCATCCACACCATGCCCTACTGGGACGAGCGCTTCGCGGCGCTCGGCGCCGAGTACCCCGACGTCGCCACCAACCAGTTCCACGTCGACATTCTCGCTGCCCACTTCGTCCTCCACCCCGACTGGTTCGACGTGGTGGTGGGCAGCAACCTCTTCGGCGACATCCTGTCGGACCTCGGTCCGGCGGTGGCCGGCACCATCGGGATCGCGCCCTCCGCCAACATCAATCCGGAGCGCGAGCACCCGTCGATGTTCGAGCCGGTGCACGGCTCGGCGCCGGATATCGCCGGTCGCGGGATCGCGAACCCCATCGGCCAGATATGGTCCGGCGCGATGATGCTCGAACACCTCGGCCGAGCCGACGCGGCCCGCGCGATCGAGCGCGCGATCGAATCGGTGGTGAAGGAGCGCAGCGTGCTCACTCCGGACATGGGCGGCAATGCGTCCACGGTGGAGCTCGGGGAGGCGATCGCTGCGGCGGTGCCCGACGCCTGAGGGAGCATGGTGCTCCGGAGGCCGTGTTGGCCCCTGCCCATGAAGTGTCGCGCAGAAGGACGATAGGTTGTTCGGGGTTCGCGGATTTCCTCGCATCGAGGGAATGACGAGAAATGGCGTTCCACGTGTTATCTGCAGTTCCCTTGATGAGCTGGCCAGGGTCGGAGAGCCTGTCTCCGCGCAAGGAACCCAAAGAGTGGATTCCCGCACACCACGGGAATGACGGAAACTACTTCTCGTCATTCCCGTGGAAGCCTTCAGCCCCCGCGAAAGCGGGGGGTAGAATCCACGAGAAACAACGAGTTGGGGGGATTCTCCATACGGACGGGACTCCACGAGCTTGGTTCCGGCTATGCCGTGTTAGGGTAGGGGCCGCCGGGCCGTCGTGAGCCCGAGACCTCATGCAGACAGGGCGTCCATGAACCAGACCGACTCTCTCCACCGCTATCCGTTTCCCTCTCGACGCAGCGCGCTTCTGTGTTCCGAGGGCATCGTGGCCACGAGTCAGCCGCTCGCCGCCCAGGCCGGCCTTCGCATGCTGCTGGAAGGCGGGAATGCGGTCGACGCCGCGCTCGCCTGCGCCGTCGCCCTCACGGTGGTCGAGCCGGTGTCGAACGGGATCGGCAGTGACGCCTTCGCGCTGGTGTGGGATGGCGAGCGGCTCCACGGCCTGAACGCTTCCGGCCGCGCCGCGTCGGGACTCGACGCACAAGCCTTAAGCGCCTCCCACGACGCGTTTCCGGAATGGGGATGGCCGGGGGTCACGGTGCCCGGCGCGCCGGATGCGTGGCGGGTCCTGCACGAGCGCTTCTCGAAGCTCGAGCTCGAACGCATCATGGCTCCGGCCATCGCGTACGCGGAGAAGGGCTTCCCGGTGTCCCCGGTGGTCGCGCGGGCCTGGGCGGAAGCGGCCGCGCAGTATCCGGCGATCCCGCTTCCCGAGCTCGCGGGATGGGAGGAGGTGTTCGCTCCCCGAGGGGCCGCTCCCGCCGCCGGCGAGATCTGGGCGAGCCCCGGTCACGCGGCCGGGCTTCGCATGCTCGCGGCGCGCGGCCTGCGAGACTTCTACGAGGGCGAGATCGCGGATCGCATTCTTGCGTACAGCGGGGCGACCGGGGGCCTCTTCCGGGCCGACGATCTGGCCTCTCACCACAGCGAGTGGGTGGCCCCGATCTCCATCACCTACCGCGGCCACGAGGTGTGGGAGATCCCACCGAACGGACAGGGCATCGCCGCCCTGGAAGCGCTCGGCATGCTGGACGGTTTGCCCGCCCCGGAATCGGAAGAGGAGCGCTGGCACCGGCAGATGGAGGCGATGAAGCTCGCCTTTGCCGACGCCTACCGTTTCGTCGCCGATCCGGCCGTGGTCGACGTGCCAGTGTCCGGGCTGCTCGATGCGGGCTATCTCTCCGCGCGTCGCGCCCTCATCGGGGAGGGCGCGCGGGCCGCGGAAGCGGGCTCGCCCTCCCGCGGCGGCACGGTGTACCTCTGCGCGGTGGACCGTGACGGGCTGATGGTGAGCTACATCCAGTCCAACTTCATGGGCTTCGGCAGTGGCGTGGTGCTGCCCGAGCTCGGCATTGCCTTCCAGAATCGCGGGGCCTGCTTCGTGCTGGAGCCGGATCATCCCAACGTCGCGGCCCCGGGCAAGCGGCCTCGACACACCATCATTCCCGGCTTCCTCACCCGTGGGGGCGAAGCAGTGGGGCCCTTCGGAGTCATGGGCGGCGAGATGCAGCCGCAGGGCCACGTGCAGGTGCTCGGCGCGATGCTGGACCAGGGGCTCAATCCGCAGGCGGCGCTCGACATGCCACGGTGGCGGGTGCTGGACGGGCTCGATGCAGTGGCGGAGCCGCAGGCGTCTCCGGAGCTGCTGGAGAGGCTGCGCGCGCGCGGGCACCGGATCGTGACCGAAGCGGAGCCCTCCGGCTTCGGGCGGGGCCAGATCATCCTGCGCAGCGCGTCGGGCGCCTACGTGGCGGGCAGCGAGCCGCGCGCGGATGGTTGCGCGGTGGGGTTTTGAGTTTTCCGGCAGGAGGGACAGGGCCACGGCGTCGCTTGCCTGGCGAGGGAAGGCGTTCCCGTCATCGAGTCGGATCGACCTCTACCGGAAGGTGTCGGGCGGGGTGGTTCCGCGTGCGGCGTGGCGAAGCCGGTTGACGGGGCGGCACCGTGCTTCGAAAGGCGAGCACGAGAAGCGGGGCCTGCCGATGATGCTCTTCCGAGGCGCCGTTCTCCCGGTGCTCGCGCTGCTTCTGGCGCAGGCGTCCACGGCTGCGCCCTTGGCGCCGGGGCCGGCGCCGGCCGTAATCGCCACGGGAAACCCGGAGGAGGCGCCGGCCCGGGGCAAGTTCCTGATCGCATCCCGGGAGCTCGTGGAGCCCACCTTCGCCCGGCGGGTGGTGCTGCTGCTGGACCACGATGCGGGGCGAGGCGGAATTGGCCTGATCATCAATCGTCCCACCGGGGTGCCGCTCACCCGCATCGTGCGCGGACTCGAGGGGATCGAGGGCGCGGACGAGCCTGTCCGCTCCGGCGGCCCGGTGGAACGCAACCGGCTCTTCATGCTGATGCGGGCGGACGCGCACCCTCAGGGCGCCGAAGAGATTCTCGAAGACACTTTCGGAAGCTCCACGCTGGACCCGCTCCGGGCCCTGATCGCTTCCGGAAGGGCGGACAGCGTGGAGTTCATCGTGTATGCAGGCTATGCGGGGTGGGCTCCGGGCCAGCTCGAGGCGGAGATCGAACGAGGAGACTGGCATGTCGCGCCGGGTCGCTCCGAACACGTCTTCGATACCGATGCGGCCGAGGTCTGGCCCCGGCTCATCCGTCTTCACGGTGGCAAGTGGGTTGAAGGCCCCCGCCCGGTTTCCCGCTTCGCCTCGCTCATGCCACGCCGATAGCGACCATGCTCCCGGCGCATGGCCGCAGCACATCGGGGAAAGCCGTGAAGTCTGCACCCGCAGCCCGCGGAGCGCCCGCGCTGCGGATCGCACGACACTCTCACATGCCCCCGTCGGACCTGGCAGCCAATCCCGCCTCCGGCGGGAGACCGAGAAGTGAATACGAGGGGTAGCCGCCGCCGGCCGGCCGCCGTTCCCGGCGGGGACCGCGACACGGTGCGACACTCGCCGAGTCCCCGACAGCGCTTCTCGCGGGAGATCGAGCAGGGGAAGCTGCGTCACGACGCCGCCCAGACGCTGGCGGTGGACGCGTTCGACGATCTCTACGAGTGCATGCTGCGCGCTTCGCTTGCCCGTTCTCGTGCCGGCGCCCTGATGGGCCTGCTCGGGTCCCGGCGTCCCGCACCAGTCCGGGGAATCTATCTGTGGGGGGGCGTGGGTCGGGGCAAGACCCTGATCATGAATGCCTTTTTTGACGCGTTGCCGTTTCCGTCCAAGCTGCGCGTGCATTTCCACGCGTTCATGCAGTACGTCCACGGCGAGCTCGAGGCGCTCGGGAGGCACCAGGATCCCCTCCGCCTGGTGGCCGACGGCCTGTCGGAGGACACCCGAATCGTCTGCTTCGACGAGTTCCAGGTGAGCGACATCACCGATGCGATGTTGCTGGGACGCCTGCTCGGCGGGCTCTTCGAGCGGGGGGTGACCCTGGTCGCCACTTCCAACGTCGAACCGGACCGTCTCTACTGGGAAGGCTTGCAGCGCAGTCGCTTCCTGCCCGCGATCGAGCTCATCAAGACCCACACCCGGGTGCTGCACCTGGATGGCGCCATCGACCACCGGCTCCGGGCCCTGGAACGCGCCGACACCTATCATTGGCCCCTCGGCGACGAGGCGGAACGTGCCCTGACGCGTTGCTTCGCGGCGTTGAATCCCGTCGAGACCAGGGAGGGCGAAGTCCTCGAGATCGCCGGGCGCGAGATCGCCGCGACCAGGGTGGCCGAAGGCATCGCCTGGTTCGACTTCGAAACATTGTGTGCGACCCCGCGCTCCAGTGCCGACTACATCGAGGTCGCGCGACGCTATCACACCGTGCTGCTCGCCAACGTCCCGGTGCTGAACGATGAACGCCAGGACGCTGCCCTGCGTTTCGTCCATCTCCTGGATATCCTCTACGAACGATGCGTCAATCTGATCGTCTCCGCCGCGGCGGCACCCGCCGCTCTGTACGCGGGGAAGCGGCTCGGTGCGCGCTTCGCACGCGCGCGCAGCCGATTGGAGGAAATGCAGTCCCGCGAATACCTGTCGCGGGCCCACGTTGCGTGAGCCCGTCGTCGCCCGGACTCTCGGAACGCTTTGCTATAGTTCATCGCGTCATACCGGAGAGCGGGGCGAAGGCCGGGCGGGTATCCCGCCGTAGAGCCGAGGCCGCCCGCGAGACCTGTCGATCGGAGGATCACGATGCCCGAATACAAGAGCGAACAAATCCGCACCATCGCCTTTGCCGGCCACGGGGGCGCCGGGAAGACCACCCTGGTGGAGGCGTTGCTCCTGAAGGCGGGCGTGATCAATGTGCTGGGCGATGTCGCGAAGGGGAACACGGTCTGCGACTACGAGAACGAGGAGAAGGAGCACGGCCACTCGCTCTCCGCCGCGGTCGTCGGCCTCGAGCACGCGGGGGCCCATGTGCACATCGTGGACACGCCCGGCTACCCGGACTTCATCGGCCGAGCGCTCCCCGCCCTGACCGCGGTGGAGTCGGTGGCGGTGGTCATCGACGCTCGATCCGGCATCGAGACGAACACCCGGCGCATCATGGAAGCGGCGAGCGAACGGGCCTTGAGCCGCATGATCGTGGTGAACAAGATCGACGGCGCGGAGGTCGACTTCGAGGCGCTGATGTCGCAGATACGCGATTCGTTCGGAACGGAGTGCCTTCCCGTCAATCTCCCCGCCGGCGGCGGCGCGAAGGTGGTCGACTGCTTCTTCTCCCACTCCGACGAGTCCGTCGACCTGTCGAGTGTCGCGGACGCGCACACCCAGATCATCGAACAGGTGGTCGAGGTCGATGAAGATCTCATGGAGGCATACCTCGAGCATGGGGACGACCTCCCCGCGGACCAGTTGCATGCGGGATTCGAGCAGGCACTGCGCGAGGGGCATCTCATCCCGGTGTGTTTCACCTCGGCCCAGTCCGGCGCCGGGGTCCCGGAGCTGCTCGACGTCATCGCCCGGCTCATGCCGAACCCCTCGGAGGCGAATCCGGCCCCCTTCCGGCGGGGCGAGGCCGCGAGCGAGCTCCGTCCGGATGCCGACGCCGGTGTCGTCGCCCACGTGTTCAAGCTCTCCATCGATGCATTCGTCGGCCGGCTCGGCGTGTTCCGGATTCACCGGGGCACGATCACCAAGGACAGCCAGCTCTACGTCGACGATGCGCGCAAGCCCGTGAAGATCGGGCACCTGTTCAGGCTGAGGGGCAAGGACCACATTGAAGTCGAAGCCGGAGTGCCCGGCGACATCTGCGCGGTGGCCAAGATCGAGGACATCCGATACGACAGCATCCTGCACGAGGCGGCGGCGGACGCCGACATCCGCCTTCCCGGATTCCGGATGCCCGAGCCGATGTTCGGCCTCGCGATCGAGGCGAGCACGCGGGGCGACGAGCAGCGCCTCTCGGACGGTCTGTCGAAGCTCGGAGCCGAGGATCCCTGCTTCCGAGTCGAGCACAACGTGGTGCTGAACGAGACCGTGATCCGCGGTCTGGGTGAGCTGCATCTCCGGGTGATGCTCGAGAAGCTGCTCTCGCGCTACAACGTCAAGGTCTCCACCCGGCCGCCGCGCATCGAGTATCGGGAGACGGTGCGCAAGGGCGCCGACGGGCACCACCGCCACAAGAAACAGACCGGCGGCGCCGGTCAGTTCGGCGAGGTGTACCTCAAGGTCGAGCCGCTGGAGCGGGGGCTGGGCTTCGAGTTCGTCGACAAGGTGGTCGGCGGCGTCATCCCCTCGCAGTTCATTCCCGCGGTGGAAAAGGGCGTGCGGCAGGTTCTGAACGGTGGCGCAGTGGCCGGCTACCCGATGCAGGACGTGAGGGTCACGGTGTACGACGGCAAGCACCACTCCGTCGATTCCAAGGAGGTGGCCTTCGTCCAGGCCGGCAAGAAGGCATTTCTCGACGCGATCACGAAGGCGAGCCCGGTGGTGCTCGAACCCATCGTGAACATCGAGGTCACGGTGCCTCAGAACAACATGGGCGACATCGCGGGGGGACTCTCCTCGAAGCGGGGGCGCGTCAACGGCACTACCACGCTCTCCTCGGGCATGGTGTCCATCAGCGGACAGGCTCCGCTCGGCGAGCTCGGCAACTATCAGTCGGAGCTCAAATCCCTCACCGGCGGTGCCGGCACCTACGCGATGGAGCTGAGCCACTACCACCCGGTTCCGCCCCAGCTCCAGCAGCAGCTCCAGTCTGATTACAAGCCTGCGGCAGACGAGGATTGACGCCCCGCGGCCGGGGTTCAGCTCTGCCGGGGGATCTGCCCTCGCCGAGCTTCGGCGCGGGAAGCGACCCGCCCGCGCGGACGGGAGTGGGCCGGACCCGGGTGCGAAGTGATTCGAGAGCGGTTTCAGGCGGCGCAGTGGTCATGGGGAAGCGTTGCGGTTGGTCCGAGAAGCGGGCAGGTCTTCGGGGACGTCGGGAGAAAGCATGCAGGACCTCTTCGATCTCAGCGGCCGCAATGCGCTGGTGACCGGGGCGTCGTCGGGCCTCGGGCGTCACTTCGCCCGGGTGCTGGCCGGCGCCGGCGCAAGCGTGGCGCTCGCCGCGCGCCGGCGGGGGGCGCTCGAGGCGCTGGCCGCGGAATTGGGTCGCGAGGGCGTGCGCGCCGTGCCGGTCCCCATGGACGTGCGCCGCGAGGAGAGCGTCGCCAGCGGCTTCGGCCGGGCCGAAGAGGCGCTCGGGGCGCTTCACGTCGTGGTGAACAACGCGGGTATCGCCCCGGTCGCGACGTTTCCGGATCAGGCGGAGTCGCAGTGGAGCGAGACGCTCGCCACCAATCTGCACGGAACGTGGCTCGTCGCGCGCGAGGCCGCGAGGCGCATGACCGCGGCGGAAGTGGAGGGATCGATCATCAACATCTCTTCGATACTCGCCTTTCGGGTGACCCGGGGGCTCTCCGGGTATGCGGCGGCCAAGGCGGGGCTGGTGCAGCTCACCCGCGCGCTCGGCCTCGAGCTCGCCTCCCGGCGCATTCGCGTGAATGCCATCGCACCCGGCTACATCCTCACCGAAATGAACCGTGAGTTCTTCGCATCTCCGGCCGGCGACGCCATGGTGAGGCGTATTCCGCAACGGCGGCTGGGCGCGCCCGAGGACCTGGACGGCGCACTTCTCCTGCTTGCCTCCGATGCCGCCTCCGGGTACATGACGGGCAGCGTCATCACCGTCGACGGCGGACACCTGAACTCGCCCCTGTGAGGACGCCGTTGCCCGGAGCCGATCTTCGTGCGCGAGGGTCGGATGCGGGAAGGACCGGATGACTGGAGTCACGGCGGGAGAGGCGGGATAAAATCCCTTCCTGGGCCGGAGGACCGCGCGATGAAGATCCTCGTCATGGGAAGCGGCGTGATCGGGGTTACGACGGCCTACTACCTGGCCCGGGACGGCCACGAGGTGATCGTCGTCGACCAGCACGACCACGCCGCGCTGGAGACGAGCTACGCCAACGCGGGCCTGATCGCCCCGGGGCACGCCTTCGCCTGGGCCTCACCCCGGGCGCCCGGCATCCTCGCCAAGTCGCTCATTCGGGCGGATCAGGCCCTGCGCCTGCGGCCGCGCCTGAGCCGGCGCCAGTGGAACTGGCTGTGGCTCTTCCTGCTGCAGTGCACGGCGGCGCGCGCGCGCGTCAACACGATTCGCAAGCTCCGCCTGTGCCTGTACTCCGTGGAATGTCTCGACCGGGTCGTCGATGAGACGGGGGTGATCTTCGACCGGCTGGACCAGGGCAATTTCTATGTCTATCGGACCCAGCGGACCTTTGATGCGGGAGTGGCCCATACCGCCATTCTGAGGGAGAACGGCCTGGAGCTCCGAGTCATGGACCGCGATGAGCTCGCGGTGCTCGAGCCGGCGCTCGAGCCGGTCAAGCACAAGCTTGCGGGAGGCATCCATTCGCCCGGCGACCAGAGCGGCGACGCCCGGGCCTTCTCGCAGCATCTCGCGGCGTGGTGCGCGGATCACCTCGGGGTCGAGTTTCGTTACGGCACCCGCATCCGGCGCATCGAGGCCAAGCCCGACCGCATCGCGCGCGTGCTCTGCGACGACGGTCCCGTCCGTGCGGACCTCTACGTGCTCGCGCTCGGCTGCGCCAGTCCCTTTCTCGCCGAGTCGATCGGCATCCGCCTGCCCATCTACCCCGTGAAGGGCTACTCGGTGACCATCCCGGTGCGAGACTCCAATGCGAGCCCCCGCATGGGCGGGGTGGACGAGGACAATCTGGTCGCATTGTGTCCGATGGGCGAGCACCTGAGGATCACCTCCACCGCGGAGTTCGCGGGTTACGAACGGGGATTCCGCGAGTCCGACTTCCGGGCGATGTTCAGCGCCGCGCGGGATCTGTTTCCATCCGGGGGTGACTACGATCAACCCGACTACTGGGCGGGGCTTCGTCCGATGACCCCGACCACGGTCCCGGTGCTGGGGCGGGCGAAGTACGAGAACCTCTACCTGAACGTCGGGCACGGCCACATCGGCTGGACCATGTCCTGTGGCTCGGGAAGCCTGATCGCGGACCTCGTGGCCGGACGTACGCCGGCGATCGATACCGACGGGCTCCTGTACTGAGGCGCGCTCGCGGACGCGCGCCCTCAGCCGCGAACGAGGGGAAACTCCGGTCCCTCGAGCGGTGCTCCGTGGGCCAGGTGGACCTCGCGGAAGGGCGGAGAGGTGATCCCGCCCCGGTCCGCGAAGGTCGCGCCGTCGCCCACCCAGCGGCTCGAGAAGGCGCGCCGGCGCGTTCCCCGCGAACGATTCGGAGGCGCTCCGTGCAGGGTGCGGAAGGTGAATGCGATGGCGTCTCCGGGTTCGAGCGACCAGCGCAGGATGTCGTAGTCCTCGCGACGAGAGTCGACATCCGGCGCAGACTCCAGGGGGTCTCCCTCGTTGAGGGGAGTCCGGTTGAAACGCTCGGGCCGGTAGAGCTTGCCCCAGCGATGGGAGCCGGCCACGAACTCCGCGCAAGTCTCGAGCGGCACCGGGTCGAGCGCGAGCCACAGACTGCAGCTCCGCTCGGTGTCGACGCAGTAGTAGGGCAGGTCCTGGTGCCAGGGGGTGGGGATTTCGGTCTGTGCTTCCTTGACCAGCACGTGCTCGTGGAACAGGCGCACGGTTCGGGAGCGCATCAGGTCGCGGGCAATGTCGGCGGCCGGCGACTCGAACACGAAGTCCCGGTACTCGGGAATCCGGGACCAGTTGCAGTAGTCGCCGAAGAATCGCCCGCCTCCTTCGTCGCGGTAGTCTCGCACGTCGGGCCCGGGGTGAGCGATGTTGTACTCGATCCCCCGGCGAAGGTTCTCCACCCAGGGCTCGAGATGCCCGCGAATCAGCACCGCGCCGTCATGCTCGAAGGCGGCGATGATGCTCTCGTCGACCAGAGAGGGAGAGTCGTCCATTCGCGTCTCGTCCGTACGCCAACGCAGCGGCGAGTCTAGCCGCAATGTCTCCCCGATTCACGGCTGTGGACGCGAATCTGCCGGCATGGTCTGCGGCTCCGGCGCGCCGTCCCCGGCGCGCGCCCTTCGGGCGCGCCTCGAGGGCGTCCGAAGTCGCTCCCGGTGGATTCGTGAGCGCGGCCAGGGTGCTCGACGCGCTTCCAAGTACGCCTGCGCGCCTCGACTCGCATTCGCCTTGCCCCTACCGACATCTTCGCGCCGTTCCCCCGCCTTCGCGGGGACTGAAGGCGCGATCGGTGAAACAGGGCGGCCGACGCCTCGAGGGACGCATGCGATCGTTCACCGCATCGCCTGCGCGGGTACGGGAACTCGCGGGCACCAGTGTGTACGATTCCTGGTCTCATGGATGCGATTTCCGAACTGCCGAAACTGGGGGACTACGTTCGCTACTGGGTGCGGCCCCGGCGCGAGGCGAGCGTCCTGGACGGCGAGCGCCTCACTTACGAGGGCCTCGCGGACCGGGTCGCCGCGATGTCAAAGGCCTTGCTGGCGGCAGGAGTGCAGCACGGCGACCGGGTCGCGATGCTCACCTCCCCCCATCCCGAGTTCCTGGTCGCGATGCTCGCGGCCGGCGACATCGGAGCGATCTGGGTCGGGATGCACCCGCGCTACCGCCTGCCGGAGCTGCACCACGTGGTCGCCGCGGCGGAGCCGAAGATCGTCGTGGCCTTCGACGAGATCGACGGACGGCGCTACCACGCCGAGCTCGAGGATCTGGCCACTGCCCATCCCTGCGTGGAGCGCACGGTTGTCCTGGGGGAGCCCTGCTCCGGCGGGCAGCGCTTCGCGGCCTTCGTCGCCGCGGGGGCGTCGATTTCCGATGGAGCGCTCGAACGCGCCCGGAGCGCGGTCTCGCCGGGAGACACTGCGGTCATCATCTTCACCTCGGGCACCACCGGCGCGCCCAAGGGAGCGATGATCTCGCACCGCGCGCTGGTCGGGGGAGGGCGGGTGCAGGCGCGGCACTGGCCTTCCGAGCACATGCGCCTGCTCCAGAACATGCCGCCGAACCACATCGCGGGGCTCGGCATGAGCACCGCGCATGCGCTGGTGACCGGAGGCACGGTGGTGTTCGTGGATCGTTTCGAGCCGGGGCGCATGCTCGACACCCTCGAAAGGGAGCGCATCACCTTCTTCATGCACGCTCCGGCCATCTACCACCTGCTGATGAGCGAGCCGGACTTCGCGTCCCGGGACCTGTCCTCGGTCGAGTACTGGCTGTGGGCGGGCTCGCCGGCGCCGGCGGACCTCGTGGAGCGCCTGCACGCGATGGGCGGGCGCACCGGCACCGCCTTCGGCATGACCGAGCTCGGCACCTACGCCACGTTCACCGATGCGGACGCCGGGATCGAAGTGCTGACGCAGAGCATCGGGCGGCCCGACCCTCGCTACGAGCTGCGCATCGCCGACACTCGGGGCCGAGCTTCTCCTCGGGGCGGTGAGGGCGAGATACAGGCCCGCGGCGACTGGGTGCTGAACGGCTATTTCAACCAGCCGGAGGCCACGCGGGAGGCCTTCACCGACGACGGCTGGTTTCGATCCGGGGATATCGCGGTCGAGCGCGAGGATGGTAACTGGACTCTGGTCGGCCGGCTGAAGGAGATGTTCAAGTCCGGTGGCTTCAACGTGTACCCGCGGGAGATCGAAGTCGCCATCGAAGCGCATCCCGCGGTCGCCATGGCCGCCGTGATCGGCGTGCCCGATCCCCGCTGGCACGAGGTGGGTCATGCCTTCGTGCAGACTGCTCCTGGCGCGAAGGTCGCGGCTCCCGACCTCGATGCGTGGTGCCGGGAGCGCATCGCCAACTACAAGGTGCCCAAGTCCTTTGAGATGGTGGGCGAGCTGCCGCGCCTGCCGATCGGCAAGATCGACAAGCAGGCCCTCGCCCGGGAGCTCCGGCACCGAAGGGAGGAGGGAGTGCGCGACCACGAGGAGAGGGACTCCTGAGCACCGAGGCGGCCGCCGACGGGCGGGTTCCTCGTCGCGTCCGCACCGCCTGCCGGCAGCTCGAGCGGTCGTTGCTTCCGCACCGCGTCCGAGTACGGCTTCAGAAGCGCTCGGGGCGGAAGGGGGCCGGGTCGATGTTGAGCGGAGCTCCGGCCACCATGCCGGCGACGAGGCGCCCGGTATTCGGCGCTCCGATCATGCCGGTGTGGGCGTGTCCGAAAGCAAGGAACACATTGGACTGCCGGGGCGAGCGGCCGATGACCGGCAGGCCGTCGGGCAGACTCGGGCGCCGGCCCATCCAGCGGGTGTGCGGCTCGGCGTTCAGCTTGGGGAACATGCGTCGTGCCCCCTCGAGGACTGCCTGCGCGCGCCGGTAGTCGGGAGGTGCGTCGACCTCCGCGAGCTCCACCGTCCCCGCGAAGCGCAACCCCATCTCCATCGGGGTGGCCACGAACTTGCGATCCGTCTCCATGATGGTGTGCCGGACCTCGATCCCGGGGTTGGCAAGCGTCACGTGGTAACCGCGCTCGGCTTCGAGGGGGAGGTCGAATCCGAGCATGCGGGTGAGGCGGGTCGACCATGCGCCCGCCGCGATCACCACCTCGCCGGATTCAATGGCCTTGTCCTCGGTACGCACCGCGACCACGCGGTCTCCGGAAACGTCGAATCCGCGTACTTCGCTCTGCACGATGTCTCCGCCGTCGGCCGCCACCTGACGCGCCAGGCCCTTGACGAGACGACCCGGATTCGCGGCGTATCCCTGATTGTGAACCATCACCGCCTGCGCATAGTGATCGGAAATATGGGGTTCGATGTCGCGGAGCGTCGCCCCGTCGAGGACATCGATCTGCGCGCCGTGGCGGGTCATCAGGCGCCAGGGAATTTCGTCGGCCCGGTTCGGTCGAGAGCGTGAATAGACGTGGAGGTAGCCGGTAGAGCGGACCAGATCCCCGACGCCCGCGTCTCCGGCGAGCATGCGATAGAGATCGAGAGCGGGGCCGTGCAGGGCGGCCATCGCGATCGAAGAGATTTCGAGTCGTTGGAGATTGCCCGCGCGCACGAAGCGCCACAGCCAGGGCACGAGGCGCGGCAGGTGGCGCCAGCGGATCGTGAGCGGCCCGTCGCGGCGCAGCAGCCATCCGGGTACCTGGGGCAGCAGGCCGGGCACCGCGATCGGGACGCAGGAGCTCCAGGAGAGTGATCCTGCGTTGCCGAACGAGGTCGCCTCGCCCGGGGGCAGCCGATCCACGACGACCACCCGGCGGCCCTGGCGTTGCAGGAAGGCCGCGCAGCAGACCCCCACGATGCCCGCCCCGATGACGACGGTGCGTGGCTCGCTCACGGCAGACTAGCCGCCACACTTCACCGATTCGCGTCCGCAGCCGTGAGGCGGTGAAACATGGCGGCCAAGTCTCGAGCGAGACCCGCTCAGGCGGAGTCGCCCGGGCCGCGGATGCGGGACGGAGAGGGCGCGACGCATGCCGTCGCGCGCCGGGTAACCGGCGCGCTCGCAAAGGGAAAGGGCGGCCCGGAAGCCCCGGCGGGGACCCGGTCGGGTCCCCGCCGGCCCGCGGTACCGCGCTAGTACTACTGCGCTATCCAGACGTTGAAGCGATCCGTCAGCCCCTCACGCTGATCCGCCCAGAACTGGGTGTCGCTCTTGAACCAGTTCACCGTGTTCTGGGGAGCGGTCGGCAGGTGGGGCAGGATGTCCGGGTTGACGTGCGCGTCCGCGCCCTTGCGCAGCGGTCCGTAGGATATGTAGTTCGTCTGGTCGCCCATGCGCTCGGGCCGGGAGGCGAAGGCGATGAACTCGTAGGCGAGGTCCGCCTCCGGGTGGCCGTTGGGGATGACCCAGTAGTCGTAGTCCATGCCCTGGCCGTCCCACACGATCACGAAGGGCTGTCCATCGTCGACGATCGCGTTGTAGAAGCGACCGTTCCAGCCGGTGGTCATCGCCACCTCCTTGTCGGCGAGCAACTGCGGCGCCTGCGCGCCCGTCTCCCACCAGATGATGTGGGCCTTCAGCTCGTCGAGCTTGGCGAAGGCGCGGTCGACGCCGCCTTCCGCGTTGAGGGTGGCGTTGACCTCGGCGGCGGGGACTCCGTCGGCGATGAGGGCAAACTCGAGGTTGAACTTGGGCGACTTGTAGAGGCCGCGCTTGCCCGCAAACTTCTCGACGTTCCAGAAGTCCGCCCAGTTCCCCGGAGCCTCGTCCGCAAAGACGTCGGTCCGATAGGCGTAGACGGTGGACCAGGAGATGTTGCCGACCCCGCATTCATGGGCCGCCCCGGCCAGGAAGTCCTCGGGCGTGAATCCGAGCTTCTCGTAGTCGATGGGCTCCCAGATCCCCTCATCGCAGCCCGCCAGCAGGTGTCCCGACTCCGCGTCGATGGTGTGGCCGAGGTAGGCGCCGGTCTCCACCCATGCGCGAATCTTCGCGATGTCGCCGGACCACTCGTCCTCGAGCACGACATGGCCCGTCTCCGCCATGAAGGGCTCGTGGAAGGCCTTGCGCTGACTGGCGCTGTACGAGCCGCCCCAGGAGACCACCGTGATCTCTTCCGCCGGGACCGACACGCTCGTGCCGAAACCGAGGAGCGCCGCCGCACCGGCGGCCAGGAAAATGCGTTTGGAGTGAATGTTCATGTGAATCCTCCCAGCGTTCCAGTGACGCCCCGCGAAACGTACTCCACTAGCCGCAATATTTCACCGATTTCCTGCTGCGGACGTCAATCTGCTCGCGCTAGCGGGCCGTACTCCCTCGAGCCGCTTCGACGTAGTGTCCGCTACGCCTTCAGCGTCTCTCGGTCCGTGCGGCCCACTATCACGGCATATTGACGCCCTCGCGACGTAAATCGGTGAAACATTGCGGCTAGTGCAGCGGCGCGCAAACGAGGGCGGTTGCAGAATGGTTGTCTAGCATATAAGTCATTGATAAATAGATATTATGTGATCGAGCCAGTTTGAGACCCGGCACACCGGGGCGCAATTGGCCACCGGACGCGGCCGGGACAGCGCATACACTTCGCCTCCCGGCGGCGGAGCAGGAGGAGGGCCCGCGTGGAGAGACCGAGAACCCTGGTTCTGCGAAACGGCGAGAAAGCGACCCCGACTTTCTCGGCCGAGGAAATGGAGGCACGCATCGCGAAGCTTCGCCGGCACATGGCGGAGGAGTCGCTCGATGCCGCGCTCTTCACGTCCATTCACAACATCAACTACTTCGCGGACTTCGTCTACTGCTCCTTCGGCCGCAACTACGGTCTCGTCGTCACCCCGGAGCGACACACCACAATCAGCGCCAACATCGACTACGGGCAGCCCTGGCGCCAGAGCTTCGGAGACAACCTCGTGTACACGGACTGGCACAAGGACAACTTCTTTGTCGCGACGCGCGAGCTCGTTCCGGCGCGGGGCCGGGTGGGCATCGAGTTCGACCACGTCACCCTGCAGAATCGCGAAAAGCTCGCCGCGGCGCTGCCCGAGGCGGTCTTCGTCGACATCGGCGAAGCCGCGATGCGCATGCGGATGGTGAAGAGCGAAGAGGAGCACGCGCTGATTCGCGGTGGGGCCGCGGTCTGCGACGTGGGCGGATGGGCCTGCCGGGAAGCGATCCGCGAGGGCGCTCGCGAGCACGAGGTCGCGTTGCACGCCACGCAGGCGATGGTGCGGGAGATCGCGCGGCGCTACCCGCATACCGTGCTGATGGACACCTGGACCTGGTTTCAGTCGGGCATCAATACGGATGGCGCACACAATCCGGTCACCACGCGCGCGATCGAGGCCGGAGATGTCCTGAGCCTCAACTGCTTCGCGATGATCTCGGGCTACTACCAGGCGCTGGAGCGCACGCTCTTCCTCGGTGAGCCGGCTCCGCGCGCGTTGCGCCTATGGGAGATCAATGCGGAGGTTCACCGCCGGGGCTGCGAGCTGATTCGCCCTGGCGCGCGCTGCTGCGACATCGCGGTCGAGCTGAACGAGATCTACGCCCGCCACGGGCTGCTCGACTACCGCACCTTCGGCTACGGACACTCCTTCGGAACCCTGTGCCACTACTACGGGCGCGAGGCCGGCCTCGAGCTTCGCGAGGACGTGGACACCGTGCTCGAAGCGGGCATGGTGGTCTCGATGGAGCCGATGATCACGATCCCGGAGGGAGAAGAGGGGGCGGGCGGCTACCGCGAGCACGACATCCTCATCGTCGGCGCGCAAGGAGCGGAAGACGTTACCGGATTTCCCTTCGGCCCCGAGCACAACATCGTGCGCGGCTGAGACGGCGAGTTCCTCAGGACTCGGCTTCGATCCTCGTCCCGGTCTCTCCGTGCGGCCGGTCGGCGAGCGCTTCGAGGAGGCGTTCAGGCATCCCCTCGAAGTGGCCGTTGCTCATGATGAGGATGTGATCTCCCGCCTCGGCCGCAGCGGCGCACTCGTCGACCATGGTCTGCGTCGCGTCCCGGGTGCGGACCTCGAGCGTACATCCGGCGGCGGGCCCGGGATCCCAGTCCACGCCCCGCCGCCGGTAGATCCAGGCGACATCGGCGGCCGAGAGCGCGGGTGTGATCGCGTCGCGGTGCACACCGCTACGCATGGTGTTCGATGCGAGGTCGAGCACCGCGAGGATGCGGGCCGCACCGACCCGTGCTCGCAGTCCTTCGAGCGTCGTCGCAATCGCGCGGGGGTGATGGGCGAAGTCTTCATGGACCTGGACTCCGGCAACGCAACCGCGCAATTCGAGCCGCCGCTTCACGCCGCGGAAGCGGGCGAGCGCCCGGATCGCGTGCGTGGGTTCGACCCCGACCCCGTGGGCGGCGGCGAGCGCGGCGAGCGCGTTCATCACGTTGTGGCGGCCGACGAGGTTCCACTCTACTCGTCCCAGAACGCTTCCTCCCCGGCACACGTGGAAAGCGCTGCCGTCCGGCGCCATCCTACGTGCACTCCAGTCCCCCGCCTCCAGCCCGAAGCTCTCGACGGGCGTCCAGCATTCGAGCGCCAGCACCCGGTCGATCTCTTCCTCGGGCGTTGCGCGCACAATCAGTCCTTCGCCGGGGACGGTGCGCACGAGATGGTTGAATTGGCGTCGAATCGCCGCGAGGTCATCGAAGATGTCCGCATGGTCGAACTCGATGTTGTTGATGACGAGGGTTCGCGGCCGGTAGTGAACGAACTTCGACCGCTTGTCGAAGAACGCGGAGTCGTACTCGTCCGCCTCCACCACGAAGGGTGCGTCATGCGCGCCGAGACGTGCGGAGACCCCGAAATCAAGAGGCACCCCCCCAATGAGGAAGCCGGGTTCGCGTCCGGCCTGGTCCAGAACATGGGCCAGCATGCTCGCAGTGCTCGTTTTCCCGTGGGTGCCCGAGACGGCGAGCACCGGACGATCCCTCAGTACATTCTCGGCCAGCCACTGCGGACCCGAGGTAAAGGCGAGGCCACGGTTCAGCACGTGCTCGACCGCCGGGTTGCCGCGGGTGAGCACGTTGCCGATGACGACGCACTCCGGCGCAGGATGCAGGTGCGCGGCGTCATAACCTTCGGCGACCGCGATCCCGGCCGAGCGCAGCACCTCGCTCATGGGCGGATAGGCCCTCTCGTCGGTGCCGCACACGCGATGGCCGAGCGCGCGCGCGAGGACCGCCAAGCCTCCCATGAAGGTGCCGCAGATCCCGAGAAGGTGCAGATTCAAACCGGCGCGGCCTTCAGATCGTCATGCGGCCCTCGAGCATCGCGCTCAAGACCTGGGACGAGACGAGGTACATGACGATCGCGATCACGATGGCTCCGAGAAAGGAGGTCGACAGCGCATGACGCAGAATGTGGGCGATGACGGCAAGGCTCCACACTACGATCATGGCGATGAATGCGAGCTCGATGCCCGCCGGGTCACCGGCTCGCATCACGCTGACCCTCCAGGAGAGAAAGGGGATGGCGACGAGCGTGGTCACCGTTCCCGCGCCGGCCAGGGCGGTCAGGGTCTGCACGGCGCGCGACCAGCGGCGATGTACGACGAGCAGCGAGAGGGTCAGCCCGCAGAGGAGCAGCGCGTCCACGATTCCGCCGAGAAGCGCGTCCAGGGGAGAGAGGAGGGCGGAATGCGCGATGGCGGTGCAGGCGGTGTAGGTGAGCGCCGCGAGTGCCAGCAGCAGGGACGAGGCCGGCAAATCCTGAGGGCGCAGTCTGAGCAGGCAGAGAAAGACGAAGGGGCGGATGAGTGCGAGCAACGGCGTGATGGCGTGGGCGGCGGCCGCGCCCGAGAAGAGGAAGCGATGATAGCGCAGCGCCCCCGACGATGCGCATCGGGATAGACCTCGGCGGCACCGGGATGGAGGCGGTGGCGATGGATGCGCGGCGCGGCGTGGCTCTGGGCGCCGGGCGAATAGCTCGGGAGGCGCGCGAAGCGCAATGGGCGTGCCGCAGGCCGCAGCGGGCGAAGAGGATTCAGCCCTCGCTCTTCAGGCGCTCGAACTCGCGCCGATCGCGCTTGGTGGGCCGCCCCAGCCCCCGCTGGCGCCGGGTGTGGGCCTGGCGGCGGCGTTCCTCCTCGCTGCTTCGCGCCTCCCGGCTTTCCGGTGTCTCCTCGTAGAGCAGCACCGCCTCCCGGGCGGGGCGCCGCTCCCGGTTCAGCGCCCGCACCACGACCACCCACTGCGTCACGCCTCGCCGAATCGTGAGCCGCTCTCCGGGGCGGATCCGCCGCGCCGGCTTCGCCCTCAACCCGTTGACCTCCACTTTGCCCCCCGAGACGGCCTGGGCGGCGAGGCTGCGGGTCTTGAAGAAGCGGGCTGCCCACAACCACTTGTCGAGGCGCTCGGAAGCCTCCGGCGGAGGGGATGGAGAAGAGCGAGAAGAACTCACCGGGAATTTCAATCGATAACCCGCGCCAACGATGTAACAGTGTACTTACAGATGCCTTACATGTTGCTTACATGCCAGGGACTTGCACACGACAGCGCATGCTGATGGCTAGAATGGGGACTCGTCGACGGAAGGGCACTCGCCCGTGTCGTTGAACCCAGGTCTAGCCAAGACCAGCCATCCCAAGCTTTCCGGAGTACTTGCACGCGAGCGGCTCTTCAATCTGCTCGACCAGCGGCGACGGAGTTCCGGTATATGGATTAAAGCCGGAGCGGGCTGCGGCAAGACCACTCTCGTAGCGAGCTACCTGAGTGCGCGAGGGCTCGATTCGTGCTGGTACCACCTCGATTCTCGCGATTCCAACGTCGCTACGTTCTTCTACTACATGAGTCGCGCAGCGGGGAAGACGCACTCGCCCGCACTGCCGCTGTTCACCCCTGAATACCATGATGAATTGCCAAGCTTTGCGCGGCGATTCTTCCAGGTACTGTTCGAAGCGTCGTCCCCCTCGTTCGTGCTGGTGCTCGACGACTACCACGAGGTCTCGCTGCAGTCACCCTTGCATGGAGTCGTGGAGAGCGCGATCGCAGAGACGCCCCCCGATGTATGCGTGATTGTCATCAGCCGGAGCGAGCCTCCACCTTCGATGGCGCGGCTCCGAGCGAACCGAAGGCTCGAGGTTGTCGGCTGGGAAGAGCTGCGCCTCACCCGCCAAGAGTCCGACGCGATCATCAACAAGTGGGACGAAACCTGCGGCGAGCTCGCCTGTGAGCATCTCTACGAGAAAACCCAGGGCTGGGCGGCGGGGCTCGTGCTCATGCTCGATCAGATCGTGACCGAGGGCCGCGTCGCCCGGGTGCCGGACCTGTCCTCCCGGCAGCTCGTGTTCGACTATCTTGCCGGGGAGGTCCTCCAGGGCTTTGACGGGCCGACGCGAGATCTGCTGCTGAAGACCGCCTTTCTCAACGAAATGAGCCCTTCGATGGCTGCTGTGCTCGCTTCGGAACCGCGTGCGGGCGAAATCCTCGGCCGCCTGCACCGCGAGTACCACTTGGTGGGATTGCGGCAGGGTAACAACGAGCCGGTCTACCGGCATCACCCCTTGCTCGCGGACCTGCTGCGGGCTCGGGCCGAGGAAGAGCTCGAGGAAGACGAACGGAGGAAGCTGCGCAAGCGCGCGCGTTCGCTGCTCGAAGCGGCGGGCGCCTACGACGACCTGGTGGCCCTTTTGCACAGCGATGAGGACTGGGCGGCCCTTACCCGAGTAGTGCTCACGCAAGCCTCGCACATGATTCAGCTCGGTCGTGCCGAGACGCTCAAACAATGGCTCGATGCACTGCCGGAGGAACGCGTCTCCGGCGACGCCTGGTTCCACTACTGGCGCGCCACCTGCTGTGTGCACAGCGCCCCGCGCGAAGGTCGCAGGCTCTTCGAGCGGGCCTTCGGGCTCTTTCGAGAGAGCCAGCCGCAGGACCACGATGCGCTCCTTCTGACCTGCTCCGGGGCCATCGATACCATCGTTTTCGACCTCGACGATCTCGAGCATCTCGACTACTGGATTGGCTCCGCCACCGCTCTGCTCGATGGCGATGTCCCACGCTCCCCCGAGGTGGAAGCCCGCGCGACCGTGAGGCTGTTTCTGTCACTCGTCTTCCGCCAGCCTTTCCACCCTGCTCTGGACGACTGGTCTGCGCGTGCGCGACGGGCGCTGCGCGCGATTGAGAACCCCGGCGACCTCGTCAGTGCAAACCTGTTGCTCGCCGTCGCTCTCAACTATACGGGGCAATTCGAACACGCACGCGGCCTCATGGCCGGCATGCGAAACATCTGTCGCTCTCCCCAGGTTCCGCTCCTCGCGATAAGAGCGCTTCGCTACGTCGAGTCGATGTACTGCATGATGACCGCAGATCGGGAAGGATGCCTCGAAGCGGTACATGACGGCCTCGCGATCGGACGCTCCACCGGCATTCGGCGTTGGACGCTTCATCTTCTCGCCAACGGCGCAGCGGGAGCGCTCGGCGTCGGCGATCTCGATTCGGGGCGGGAGTTGCTCTCCCGGATGCGGGAACACCTGGATGCGGCCAAGCCTCTGGAGCTCGCGTCCTTCCACTACTACTCGGCGTGGCTCCACGTCCTGGCCGGGGATCCGGCAACCGCGTTCCAGAGCCAGAAGACCGCGCTCGGTTTCGCGATGGAGTGCGGTTGCCCCTTCTACGAAGTTCTGTGTCGGGTTGCGATTGCGCAGGTCTTGAGCGAACTCGGGGACGGTGAGGAGGCGATGTCTCACTTGTCGAGAGCGCGTTCCCGCCACCACCATAGCCACAACCGATGGCTCGAGTTCCACGAACTCACGGCGTTCGCCCATGTCGCGCTGCGCCACGGGCGCAGCCAACAAGGTCTCGCCTGGCTTCGTCGGGCACTGGAAGTCGGACGGGACAACGGCTTCACTCATTTTCTCTGGTGGAGGCCTTCGATGATGTCCCGACTCTGCGCACGGGCGCTCGACGAGGGAATCGAGGTCGACTACGTGAGTCGCCTGGTGCGTGAGCGTCGTCTCGTTCCCGACCGGGAGGCCCGGCAGAATCGAAGCTGGCCCTGGCATTTTCGCATCCACGCGTTCGGAGATTTCGAGCTGTTGCGCGACGGGAAGTGCCTCGGAGTACGAACGAGACTCCAGAGAAAGCCCCTGGAATTGCTGAAGGCGCTCGTCGGGTTCGGCGCGCTGCATGTTCCCGAGTCGCGCCTCGCGGGCTCCCTTTGGCCGAGAATCGCCGCCGACTACGCATACGGTTCACTCACCACTGCTCTGCATCGGCTGCGCAAGCTGGTCGGAGAGGATCGCCTGATCTTGATGCGCCACGGTCACCTGAGCATCGATCCAGACCTGTGCTGGATTGACCTGCGCGCATTCGAAGCGCTGACCCTGGCCATCGACCGGGGACGGCGCCATGGCTCCGCCTCCGCTCGCGAAAGTCGGGTGGAAGCTTGGACGGAGGAACTCTTCGCGCTCTATCGTGGCCCGTTCATGGGGAGCGAGGGGCAGGATCCGCGATACCTCCTGCTCCGGGGGAGACTTCGCAATCAATTCCTCCGTTCCGTGGGCAATCTCGCACGCTACTGGGAGGACCGGGGGGAGTGGGAACGGGCGGCGGATTGCTACGAACGGGGTATCGAAGTCGATCACCTGGCAGAAGGCTTGTACCGCCGGCTCATGCTCTGCTACCACGAGGCCGACCGGATCACTCAGGCGATCGACATCTACGACCGCTTGCGCTCCACCCTGGAAGCCGAAGGGTCGGCGGAACCCGCCCGCGAGACCACCGTGATCTACCGTCGCATGGTCGATCGCCTGTAGCCTCCTGCGGGGCAGGTGTGGTTCGCAGGCGCTCTCCGGAGACTCCCGAACGGGACCGATGGGGCTGCGGCGACCGGCCGACCCGTGGGAAGCGGTTCGTCCGGTGCAGGGGTGCGTGCTTCCCCAAGCCTGCGGTACACGAGGGTGAGAGCGGCCGGGATATCCCTCAGTCTGGCCTGGGCATGCGGTAGCCGACTCCGCGCACGTTGAAGATCCAGGCCGGGTTCGCTGCATCCTCGCCGAGCTTTGCGCGCAATTTCTTGATGAAGTTGCGTACCAGGTCGAAGTCTCCTGCCTCGCGCCCGTTCCAGACCTGGCGCCGCAGCGCATCGTAGGTCACGACCCGTCCCGCATTGAGCGAAAGGACGCGCAGCAACTCGTACTCCGTCGCGGTGAGCGCCACCTCAGCACCGGCTACCGTGACGCGGCGCGCTTCGTAGTGGATGGCGAGCGCGCCGAGCGCGAAGGGCTCGGGCCGTGCGAGGCGGCGCAGCGCCACCGCGACCCTGGCCACGAGCTCTGTCGGCGAGAAGGGCTTGACGATGTAGTCGGAAGCGCCCGCCTTCAGGGCCTCGGCGATGGTCTCGTCGCGGCCGTAGCCGGAGATGAAGACGACCGGCAGGTCTGCGAGCTCGGGGACACTGTCCATCAGCGCGATGCCGTCGGTGCCGGGCAGCATGAGGTCGAGCAGGACCAGGCAAGGCTTCTCGGTGCGGATGATGTGGGAGAGCTTGGCGTGGTCGCCTGTGACCAGGGCGGCGTATCCCGCTGCACTGAGTGTGTCGCGCACGAAGCGGAGTGTCTGCGGGACGCCGTCCCCTACCCGCAAGCGCGCGAGCCAGCCCGCACCCCGGCAGCGGAAGACGGCCCCCATACCTTCCGCTTCGCGCCCGCCTCACTCAC
>CAYQVB010000113.1:0-46936 GCA_964420925.1 uncultured Ectothiorhodospiraceae bacterium
GCCCCCTGCCCCCTGCAAAGATCGCCCGCTCTTCACTTACCGGCGAAGGCCCTTACCTGTCCACCAGATCGGGGATTCTCCATCGCCGGATGCATTGAAGGCATCCATCGGGGCGGCGCTCGCTGGAGCGCCCGGCGGCAGACGGTCAAGCCTCCATGCGCTGGTCCGGCGAGCCGATGCGTATGACGTATCCGACCGGGTCGCGAACGTGGAGTTCCTCCATGCCGTACCAGGTCCGTTGGGGCCTCGGCGAAGGACTCGATGAGCACGGGCGCGGTGTTGTAGCGCAGCCAACTTCGAGAATGGGATCTGCACTCCCAATCCGATAAACGTCGCCCCCTCGGCTCGCGCGAATCCGAACTCCCAGACAAGGTTGCGGTCGCGGTCGTTCCACTGCGCGATGGGCACCACTCCGCGGCGCACCCACCGCCCGCGGGGATAGTTCCCGACGATCCCCGCACTGAGTCCCAGTCGCCAGTTCCTACCCACCCGCCATGTGGCGGAGACTCCCGTGTAGGGTCCCACGCGCGAGTGCGAGTGCCGCACCAAGCCCGCACGCCAGCGCAGCCACTCTCCCAGAAGCCGCCCGGTCGCGCCGAGCCCCGGATGCACCGTGCTGTAGTCTCTGTCCGACTCGTGATGAAAACTCTTCGCGATCGAGAAGCTCATCCGGGTCGTTGCCTCGCCGTTTGATGGAGCCAGCGCCGCCAACAGGACTGCGACAACAACTGCCGAGCGGTACGACATGGTCATCACGTTGGACGACACCGATCTCTTCGGGACCGCGCAGTCCCGACATTGGAACGACGGTTGCCATTGACACCGTAGCGGGCCGGGTACCCGAGCTTGCGCCACGGCATGAGCACAAGGCCGGGAGTCAGAAACACGCCGGTCGCGCCCTGAGTGCCGCGCATCGGCGCGCCCCAGGCGAACGCGTTGGTTGCCTTGGCCGTCGAGGTCAACCTGTCCACCGTGCATCTCCCGAGGAATGAGGCCGAAGACCGAAACCGCCGCAGACGATTGCCACCGACGAGGGGGTGGCGATGGGTTCACCGTCCGCTCGCCAATCGGAGAGCGGCTACCGCCGGGTCCGCTTTCCGCAGCGCGACACAAGCCCGAAAGATAGGCCAATCGGGCGCGTTTGCGCGTCCCCAACATTAGGGAGGTTGCGGGACGCTCCCAGCGGTGTTTCGGGAGCCAATGGTTTCCGCGAAGAACGTCACGGTCAGGACCCGCATCTGGAGACATGCGCTCGATCGCCGCGATATCTCGAAGGGCCGCCCGGCCCTCGACCGAGCCCGGATGAGGTCGGTGGACCGCGATCCTCTACCCGTCCTTCCTCAGCCCGACGCGCGACCCCGGTCGCTTCTTCGACTCGAACGAACCGGACCCTCAGGGCTTCACGATCACGTCGCGCGACAGCTTCGACAGCGGCTCACTGCGTCTTTCGCCGATCACCAGAGTCTCCGAAATCTCGATGCCCCAATCATCGGACATCAAAGAAGGGATGCAGTGAATGGTCATGTTCTCATCGAGCACCGTGGTGTCTCCGGGTCTGAGGCTCACCGTCTGCTCACCCCAGCCGGGAGGATAGTCGAGACCGACCGAGTAGCCGATACGTGCTTCCTTGTCGACACCTTGCTTGATGGCAATATTCCGCCAGATTTTCTCGCCCTCTTCCCCGGTCATCCCTGCGCGCAACCCTTCGATCAGCCCCTCCAGCCCCTCGATCATGATCGCGGCTTTGTCCAGGAAAGCCTGCGTCGGACGACCCAGGAACACCGTGCGGGACAGGGGCGCCGAGTAGTGGAATCGCGAGCCCGTCAGCTCGAAACCCGTGGAGGTGCCGGCCCGATAGCGCCGATCCGACCATGACGTGTGGTATGTGGAGGAGAACTCCATTCCGGTCGGCATCATCGGCGGCGGGCACGCGAAACCACCGATCTCCGGAGTGCCTGCGGTCATCGCATAAAGGATCTCTGCCGCTACTTCGTTCTCACGCCGTCCGGATTGGATGGCATTAAAGCCTGCTTGCATCCCAAGGTCGGTCAACACCGCTGCCTCGTGCATGTAGCTGAGCTCGGCCTTGGACTTGATGCTTCGCACCCAGTTCACGAGCAGCCGGGCATCGTGGAAGGTCGCATCGGGCAGGCCGGCATAGAGGCTCTCCAGCGCTCTCGGCTGAAAGAAAAAGCTCGATTTCTCCAGCGCAATGTGCTTGCGTTCCTGCTTGCGCCGACGGACGAATTCGACAATCACATCATAGGGGTGCTTCTCGAAGGAGTCGACGTAGTCATCCATGTAGTGGTGCACATGTTCTTGATCGAGATAGGTAAGCAACAAGGCGCCTCCAGTATCCATACGGCGGCCGAACCAATGTGGCTGCTCATCCTCGAGATCGACCAGCACCGCTTGAAGGTTCGAATAGGATTGGACGTTATAGCCGGTCAAGTAGTCGATATTCGCCGGATCGGCTACCAGAAGGAGATCTGCGCCCATCTCCTGCATACGGTGCTTGACATTCAAAATCCTGGCAACGTGCTCCCGCTCATCGAATGCCTTGGGCATGTGTCAGCTCCTTTGGGATCGATGCGACGGAGGAGAGGGCCGCACGAGTCGGTCTTCCAGCTGGATTCGGTCCACGAAACATCATGGATTGACCTGCCCTGACCTCGAGGTGCGTGGGTTATGTTCGAGGTCAGGCACTCAGCCACAGAGCCACATCGAGGAGGGCAACTCATGACGGAGTGTAGCGCGTACATTGGGCTGGACGTTCACAAGATTCACCAAACACCGTCGAACCCTACATCGGGAATGACGGGAGAGAGGCGGGAAGCCAAGCCAACGGGCCGGGCAAGCCCGTACCACCCGCGAGAACGGCGAATGACGTATCCGAGGGGATGCTGCTTCATGTACGGCATGCACCGGACGGGCATCGGGTGCTGTACCGCGACGGCGAACAGCCGAACGGCAGCGTGCCGCTCGCCAGATTTGGGTGTCAAACACCCAAGGCGAGACCGCCGCCGTAGCTGACGTCGGCACCGCCCCGCAATACACCGTCGGCCGAAATGGACACCGCCTGCACAGAGGCGATGTCGAAACTGTAGGGGCTGCGCTCGATGCGATAGCCCTGCTGCTCGAGTTCCGCGGTAACGTACCTCGGCACGCGCGCGGTGACCATGATGGCATCGTTGGTGGCCGAGAATCTCGGGGCGAGCACCGCTTCGTGGATCGGCATGCCGAAGTCGAGATGGTTCAACGTCACCTGCAGCACGCCCATCGGGATCTGGGTGCCCCCCGGCGCACCCAACGCCAGTATCGGACGCTCGCCGGCAAACACGATGGTCGGAGAGATCCCGCTGAAGCGGGCCTTCCCCGGCGCGATGGACCCGGCACGTCCTGGCCGCGGATCGAATGCGGCCATGCAGCCGTTGTACATGAACCCGAGTCCGTCGGTGATGACACCGGACATGTAGCCGAGGCTATGCGTGAGTGAAACGATGCCGCCCGCTCCATCGACCACGGTCAAGTGGGTCGTGCACCTGCTCTCGAACTTTGGCAACCGTTTCACATGCGCCTTCTCGCCGCGCTCGATGGCGGCTGCATGCGTTGCCGCGTACGCCTTGTCGGTCAACCTCGAAACCGGCACGTCGACGAATCGCGGATCGCCGAGGTAGGCATCTTTGTCGATGGTGGCGATCTTCATCGCCTCCGACACCACCCGCATGTACTCGGGACTGTTGTGGCCGAGGGCAGCGAGGTCGAAGTGCTCGAGAATGTTCAACATCTCCAACACCATGAGACCGCCCCCCGGGAGCTGGTTCGTCGCCACGCGCCGGCCGCGGTAGCTGCCCCATAGCGGCTCGGTTACATCTACGCGGTAGCCCCTCAGGTCGTCGATACTGAGCAGGCCATTGTTCACACGCATGTCCGCATCGATGCGATCCGCGATCTCCCCCTCGTAGAATGCCTCGCTGCCTTGCTCGGCAACCAGGCGAAGGGTTGCCGCCATGTCGGAGTTGCGGATGAGGCTGCCGACGGGCCTGGGCGCGCCGCTCGAATCACAATAGAACCGGCGCCCGGACTTGCTATAGGCGAGGCGGTCAAAGAAGGGCAGTCGCCCCGGCTCGGACGTGATGGCCCAGTCTGCGTGCACCCCTGCGTTCAAGATGTAGCCGTCGGCGGCGAAAGCGATAGCCGGCGCCAACAGCTCCGACCACGGCCGGCTGCCGTAACGTCGATGCGCTTCGGCGAACGCCTTGAGCGTCCCGGGCGTGCTGATCGACTGATATCCCAACTCGTTCACTCTGCCTGCGAGCACGAAGCTGGCGCCGTCCGGTGCTTCACCTTCGAGCCGATCAGCCCACATGTGGGCGGTGACCGCTGCTGGAGACTTGGCATGAAAATCGATGAGTTCGTGCACGCCGTGCGAAGGCAGATAGAGGTGCATGGAGCCGAATCCGGCGATGCCACAATTGAGCGGGTCGACCACGCTCTGCACAAAGGCGCAAGTCACCGCTGCGTCGACCGCATTACCGCCGTTGTGCAGCACGACCGCACCCGCCTCGACCGCATCAGGTTGTGTACTGACTACCATCGCTTGGACCATCTGAGACCTCATGTCAATGCGTTGGTGACGCGGACGCGACCATCGGACCATGGATGGGTCCGCAAGCCTACATGGGACCCTGTTCGTACGTCATTTTGTTCGGCGAGATTCGGCGCGGACAGTCACCGCGTGTTGCAGTTTTTCTTCGATCACGCGAAACCGCCTCGCCGTATCGATGACGCCCGTCCCGCGGACTTGTTTTTCATCGACGACCTTTCATTCCCGAGGTTCGTCCCGATTCCCCGGAATCACGATGGGTGAGCAATGCTCAGCCAGACCGAGAGAGCTGCCCGAAAGTCCGGCCCGTGGATCGTGTCATGGGGAGATCCGGGTTTGTCGGGTTCAGGCGATGGTTGCGGCGACCTTGCGGGCGACGTCCTGACCGTTCTGGTAGGCGCCGTGGCAGAGCGTGACGTAAGGGGTTGCGACCGCCTCGCCTGCGAAAAACAGGTGCTCGGCGAGGGGCCTCGCCAGTTCGGCGCGAGCGCCATGGTGGCCGGGCCGTGCGGCGGCGTAGGCGCCGCGGGTCCAGGGATTGGCGGCCCAGTTGGTGAGGTGGCCTCGGACGAAGTGATCGCGAGCCCTGGTGCCGAGCATCGTGACGACCTCCTCGAGCGCGAAGTCGACGGCCGCGAGGGCGCCCTCGGCCGACAGGCGCCAGCCGAAGGCGCCGCCGATGAAGCCGATCATGAGATCGAACCCGAAGGGGAAGGTGAGGAAGTAGCAGGCCTCGGCCGGCATCTGACTGGGCACCCGGTAGGTGAGCCACTGGTTGGCGCCGAGGCCGAAGCGCTCGCCATCGAACTGGAGCACCACCTTGGCCAAGAGCCCCATGGGCAGATGGGCAATGGCCTCCTGCTTCCAGTCGGGCAAGGCCGGCGTGAAACGGATGGAGCCTGCCTGCAGCACACCGGTCGACACCGTCACGATGCAGGCTTTCGCGCGGATCGTGCCGGCCGGCGTCTCGACCGCAACACCGTCGCCGCCCCAGTCGATCCCGGTTGCCGGCGTCTCGAGCTGGACGGGCAGTGGGGCGCCCATGCGGGCGACGAGGGCGCCGAAGCCTTCCTTGATCATGAAATAGGCGCCGATGGAGCCGTACTCGGAGACGTCCCTTGTCGAGAGGTCGGTGAAGTCGACGCCCCAGTCCATGGGCCCCATCCAGGTCTGGACGACGCCGCCGAACTCGAGGTCCGCGGGAACGAGCGATGAAGCCGCGACATCGTGTCCGGAGCGCCCAGCCCGGTTGAGGGCGCCGTCGATCAGGCCCCAGGCTTCGTCGTAGGCACGGCTCTCCGCGCCGGTCGCCCGCCGGTCGCCGACGAAGAGCACCTCGCCGGCGCCGCGGTGATCGTGAAGGGTGAAGCCCCAGTCGCGGGCCATGGCGAGGTAGGGCAGGTCGGCCGGGCCCATCACCCAGGAGCAGCCGTGGTCGAAGGGGACACCGAAAGTCTGCGCTTCGGTGTAGGCGCGTCCGCCGATCCGGTTCGCGGCCTCGACGATCACGACGGACCGGCCCTCGGCGATCAGGGTGTGCGCGGCGGCAAGCCCGGCGGAGCCCGCGCCGATGACGACGACGTCGGGTTCGGTGGGAAGCGACCGGGCCCAGGCCGGCAGGGCGGCGGTAGCGGCCAGACCGGACAGGCTGGACAGGAAGGAGCGCCGGGATGACGGGACGGCGGACATCATGATCCGGACCCTTCCTCGTGCTATCGCAATGCGAGGCGCACCGTAGCACGCTCACACGTCGGGCCGACGCCTCGATTGACTGACCAGTCAATGAACGGCGAATGACGCATCCGAAGGGGTGCTCCTCCATGTACGGCATGCACCGGACGGGCATCGAGCGGGGAGAGCAAGGATCCGCATCTTCGCATCCAACGCGAGCGGAAACCCCCATTGTCTACGAGCATGTCGCCCGATGAATGCCATCCGCCACCGCCGTGATCGCCGCTGGCGCGACCGCGGGCCGTCGTGAGTCGCCCCGAGTGTGTCGATGTCGTCGTTGGCCTTCTTCATCGGCCAGAAGGTGGGTGCCGCGCGCACCTACGCTCCATCGGGCACGGACTCGGCGTCGCGCAGCTCGCGTTCCAGCCGCGCGCCCTCGGCCGCCCGGGGCTTTGCGAAGCGGACCAGGGCGAGGTAGGCGACAGGCGTGAGGTAGAGCGTGAAGAAGGCCGCGAGGCCGAGGCCGCCGAACACCACCCACCCGATGGCGGCGCGGGCCTCGCCGCCGGGACCGCCGCCGAGTATCAGGGGCAGGCCGCTCAGCACCGTCGAGATCATGGTCATGACGATGGGACGCAGCCGCACGCTGGCGGCGGTCTCTATGGCCTCGGCAACGGCGAGACCGCGGTCGCGAAGCTGCTCGGCGAACTCGACCAGCAGGATCCCGTTCTTCGCCATGATGCCGATGAGCATGACGAGACCGATCTGCGAGTAGATGTTGATCGAAGTGCCAGTCAGGAACATCGCCAGCACCGCGGCGGCGAGGCCGAAGGGCACGGTCACCATGATTACCGCGGCCGACATGAAGCTCTCGAACTGGGCGGTCAGCACGAGGAAGACCACGACGAGCGCGATGACGTAGGTGAGCGCCACCTCGCGTGAGGTCTCCTCCAGCGCCTGGGCCTCGCCGAGCAGGATCATCTCGACGTCCGAAGGCAGGAGACGCTCGGCCAGGCGTTTCAGGTCCTCGACCGCATCGCGCAGCGGGTAGCCGACCGCGGTGTCCGCGTCGATCTCGATGGCGCGGTGCTGGCGGTGGCGGTCGAGCTCGGCGGCCACGCCCTCCTCGGTGATGGTGGCGACGCTCGACAGGGGCACCAGCACCCCCGCGGCGCTGCGCACGTGCAGGTTCACGAGGTCGTTCGGATCGTTGATGGCGCCGCCCTCGGCCTCCAGGCGGATGGCGATCTTCTCGTCGTCGATATTGAGGTCGGCAATCTCGTCGCCGTCGATCATGGCGCGCAGCGTCGCGGCGATGCCGTCGAGCGGCAGCCCCAGATCGGCGGCACGGCGCCGGTCCAGTTGCACGGAGAGCTGCGGCTGGGTCGGCTGGTAGGAAATGTCCGGATCACTCAGGTGGGGGAGGTCGTCCTCGATGGCCCGCGCGAACTCCCTCGCGACGTCGAAGAGGCGCCCGTACTCCGTGCCGAGCAGGGCCACCTCGACGCCGGTGGCGCTGCTCACGCGCCATCCCAGCGAGTTCGGACTCCAGACCCTGACGCGGGCACCGGGCACCTTCGACATCGCGCGGCGCAACTCCTTCACGATCTCCTGCTGACTGCGCGTGCGCTCGTCCCACGGCGCAAGGCGCGCCAGGGCGTAGACGCGGTTCAGGTCCCAGCGCCCGACGGTGGTGAGCACACGCTCGACCTCGCCGCTGTCGACGTAGGGTTGCAGGATCTCCTCGATGCGGTCGGCTTGGCGATCCGAGTAGGCGAGGCTCACGCCGTCGGGTCCGGTGGCGAACACGTGGAGGGCGCCGCGATCCTCGGGGGGGACCAGCTCCTCGTCGAGGGCGCCGAAGAGCGCCCAGGCGAAGGCGCCGAACCCGAGCGCGAGCGCCCCCGCCACCACCGGCGCGTGCAAGGCCAGGCGCAGCGTCCTCGCGTAGAGTCCCGCGAGCCACCGGCCGAGGGCGGTGAGCGCGCCCCGGCGCGCCGGAACTCTCTCCGGCAACCGCGCGGCGAGCGCCGGCACCAGCGACAGGGCGACGAAGGAGGAGATGACGACCGCGATCGCGAGAACGAAGCCGAACTCCCGGAACAGGCGCCCGGCAGTGCTCGGCAGGAAGGAGATGGGGACGAAGACCGAGACCAGGGTGAGGGTCGTCGCGACGACGGCGAAGAAGACCTGCCGCGTGCCGAGCACCGCGGCGGCACGACTCCCGAGCGCCATGCTCCGGCGGCGCTGGATGTTCTCGAGCACGACGATGGAGTCGTCGACGATCATGCCGGTGGCGAGCACGAGCGCGAGCAGAGTCAGCAGATTGATCGAGAAGCCGGCGAGCCAGATCGCCGCCACCGTGCCGATCAGCGCGAGGGGAATCGCCACGCTCGGAATCAGCGTGGCGCGCAGCGAGCCGATGAAAAGCCAGATGGTGGCCACGACGATCGCCACCGCGATCGACAGCGTGATCGCCACTTCGCGCACGGATCCACGGATGAACGTCGCCTCGTCGGCGATGGTGGAGATCTCCACGTCGTCGAAGCGCCGGTTGAGGCGTTCCACCGCGCGGCTCACGCCGTCGGAGATATCGAGCGTGTTCGACTTCGCCTGCCGCACGATGCCGAGGCCGAGGACGCGGCGTCCGCCCTCGCGCACGTAGGACTGCGCATCCTCCGCCGCGAAGTACACCTCGGCCACGTCGCCGATCTCCACGTTGTCGCGGATGCTCAGGCTGCGCACCTGCTCCGCGGTGACCACGGTCGCGTCGGCGCGCACGAGGAGCTCCTGGTCCTCGGAACGGAAGCTGCCGGCGGGCAGGTCGAAGGGAGCGACGCGCAGCACCGCGGCGACGTCGCTCACGGACAGAGCGAAGGAGGTCAGGCGCAGGGGATCGACCACCACCCGCAGCATGCGCTCGCGGTCGCCGAACAGGTTGACGGTGGCGACGCCGTCGACGGAGATGAGCGCGGGGACGATGTCCTTCTCGACGATCCGGGTGAGCGCTTCCTCGGTCAGGGTCGGACTCGAGGCGGCGAGGCGGATGACGGGGTACGCGTCGGCATCCGCCTTGATGACGGTGAGCTGCTCCAGCGCTTCGGGAAGCTGCCGCTCGACCCGGCTGACGGCCTCGCGCACGTCGTTCGCCGCCGAGTCGAGCTCGGTGTCGGGCGAGAAGACCACGCGGATGCGGAAGTTGTCCTCCTCGCTCGACGATCGCACCTCCTTCACGCCCGCGACGCGCGCCACCGCGCCCTCGACGATTGCGGTCACCTCGACGTCGACGGTCTCGGGGGTTGCGCCCGGGAGGTTGCCGCGCACGGTGACGACGGGGCGGTCGATGTCGGGCAGCTCGCGCACCTCCACCCCGAGGAGGGCGGCGAGCCCCGCGAGCGCTATCAGGAGGTTGAGCACCAGGACCAGCAGCGGCCGCCGGATCGCGAGAGCGGGAAGACCCTGTCCCATCATGACGGAGAGCCGGATGCCGTCACGAGGTCTGCGCGGGCGCGCTCACGCGCACCGGGAGACCCGAGCGCAGGCGCTGGATGCCCTCGACCACCACCGCTTCGCCCGCTTCGAGCGCGGCGTCGACCAGCACCGCCGCCTCCTGGCGTTCGACGATGCGCACGGGCACCCGCACCGCGGCGTCCTCGCGAACGACCCAGACGAAGGCCCCGTCCGTGCCGTAGCGGACGGATATCTCCGGCACCAGAGGATATCGCTTCCCGTGCACATCGAGGGTAACCGCGAAGCTCATGCCGGGGCGGAACGCATCGTCCGCATTCGCCACCCGGGCGCGGGCGACGAAGCTGCGGCTGACGGGATCGATGCGGCTGTCGAGGTCGACGATCTCGCCGGAAATCGTCCGGTCACGGGCGGCCCAGGCCGCGACTTCGACGGGATGGCCCTTTCCGACGCGCCCCAGGAAGAGCTCGGGCACGGAGAACCCGACGAGCAGGCTCGCGCGATCGTCGAGGGTGGTAATGCCGTCGTCGGTGTCGATGCGCTCGCCGACGTCGATCTCGGTCAGCCCGGTGAACCCGTCGAAGGGAGCGACGACCTGCCGGTCGCTCAGCGCCACCTGAGCCTGGCGCAACGCGATCTCGGCCTCCTCGAAGGCACTGCGGGCATCGTTGACGGTCGACTCCGCGTGCGCGCCGCTGCCCGCCGATTGTTCGTAGCGCGAGAGGGTCTCCCGAGCGTTCTCCACGCGCACGCGGGCGAGGTCGACCGCAAGCCTCTCGCGGCGGCTGTCGAGCTCCAGCAGCACACTACCCTTGCGCACGATTTGGTCCGGTGCAAAGTGCACCGCGGCGACCTCGCCCCCGGCGGCGGGGTAGAGCGTCACCGAGCGGTGCGCCCGCGCGGTGCCGACCGCCCTCACGCGGGCGCGCTCGACCCTTGTGTCCACCGCCTGGACGAGGACGGTTACGGAGCGGTCCGTGCTCCGGCCGCCTCCGGCTGCGGATCCGTCACGGTGGTCCGGCGCAGCCGCATTCCCGGTTGCGGGGTCGATCAGCGGCCAGCCGTACCGGTAGGCCACGACGCCGAGGCCGCACAGAAGCACTACGATCAGGAGCTGCCTGGCGAGGCCCATTCGCCTTCCCGACGATGCGATACCGAAGCGGCAGGATCACTCATTCCAGCCGGGTTCACTACCCTTGCCGCAGACCACGCACAACCCGTGGCAGGAGCGCGAGGAGCATCGTTACGTGAAGGAGATTCGCTTCAAGGACGAACGCATGCCCAGTGACTTCTTTCACGAGAACGTGTTCGTCACCTTCCAGGAAGACGTGGCCGGCATCATGACCCGGCATTTCACCGGGGGTAGACAACATCATGTGGGACTCCGACTTCCCCCACCCGGAGTGGACCTGGCCGAGGTCGCGCGAGGTGCTGGGCGAGCTGCTCGAGGACGTGCCCGATGACGAGGTGGCCCGGATGACCCATGGCCACGCGGCCAGGGTGTTCGGGTTCGACTGAGCCGCGCCGTGTTGCACGGCTGCCGCGACGCCGTGGTCACGACCGAGGCGGAGCCCGGCACGCTCCAGATCTTCTGCGGTCGCCACTCGCTCCACCACGTCAGCCCCGTGGGGGGGCCGGTGGACCGCTACGTCCTCGTCTTCGGCTACGCGAACCGCCCGGGCATGCAGTCTTCCAAGGGCGCCATGCTGGCACTGCACGGTCGCTGCCATCCGCTGCACGAGGAGGACGCCGGCCGGAACAGCCTGTAGGCGATGGCCCAGACCGGCCCTTTCGCGCGCCCGGTCGTCAATCGGTCCGTCGACTCGTTCACCGTCGCGGGAGGTGGCTTATGAACGCCTCCAATCCGGCGCCAGCGCGCTACATCGCGTGCCGTGCGCGGGCGATCATCCGCATCACGTCCGGATTGGCGTTTATGGGCGCAAGTTCTATATCTGGATGTTGTAGCGCGAAGACGCGGAAGATTTCGTCGGCAAACGCCTGACCTATGGTCTCGACTCCCGCGAAGTCAAACAACACCGTCTTGAACAGTTCGACCCGTGCCAACACTCGCTTTGCCTGAGAGCGGGAGATGAGCTGATCGCTGCCGTATTGAGCGAGGCGGACTGGCACGACCGTTTTGGTGAATCCGTAATCGTCACTGGAGGTGAATTCATCGAAGATTTCCTTGCTGGTTCTTTGGGTGCGATTGCTGAGATTCATCAAGACGGCTGTCCCATCAGAGATGTTGTTTCGCTGCAGGATCCAGTCCTCGGCATCCCCAAAAGAGTGAGAGAAATAGACATCGCCAGAAAGTATGGCGAAAAGATCGAACATTCTGGACGAGAAGAATATTCCTTCACCGGTGTGATGCTCGGGATCAGTGGTCAGCTTGCCCTTTGACAGTTCGAGTATGGAGTGCCTCTCATCGAGAAGATCCAGGGCGTGCTGAATCTTCTTGAAGATGCCGTATCCGTCGTCGGATACGATCATCTCCGTGGTGGCGGCGGTTGCTTCGATGTGAACGCTGATCGTTGAGCCACCGGAATGCTCAACGGCATTGTTGAACATCTCGGTAAATCCGTATTGCCAGATGTCGAGGACGTTTGCGGACAGATCACCGAGAACGTCCTTTATCTGTCTAGTCCATACGAGGTCTTCGGCAAGATTCGGCTCGATCTCGAAGTCTCGGCGCCATTCGACCAGTGGGGCGAGCGAGTAGACGCGGGCGCGGGTATTGCCCGAGCGCTTGAGGGCGCCCTCTTCGCGAAGGCGACGAAGGTGCTTGTTGACGGCCTGGCGGCTGATTCCGAACTTCTGGGCCGTGGCCTTCGCCACGTCGGGAGAGGACGTTTCGACGTGCTCAAGGATGAAGCGCCTTATGGTGTCTCCGGTGGTGCGCGGATGGGTCATTCTTTGTCCCGTGTCGGGGGCATGGCGGGTGGGTGTCGCGGGAGGCATGGGCTTGGATTGTCAACCCTGCGCCTCGGATTGTAAACCTTACTTCGGCCCTTCGCACCCGGAAGTCCTGACTCTCGACGAGCTCGAAAAGTCGAAAAGCCATCTTCTGATCGATCAGGTGCACCGCTACTTCGCGGATACCGCCGTAGGCCGGCATCGAGCCTGTCGCACAATCCCCGAGCCCTTCTTCGTACACAGCGACCTCACAACCGGAGTGCAGATCGTCGATCGCGTCGCGTACGTAATCTCCTGGGGCTTCCGCATGCCCCGCTTGACCAAGCCCGCGCGGACGGAGCTATCTCCGCTCGCCGAGCGGGTCGCTCGTCTGCGCTACCGCACCGCGCGTGACCGACTCGGCAACCCCGAGTTCGAGATTTTGGGCTTTTCGCACATCACCGACCTGTGGACACGGGCGGAGCGCGACGATGGCATGTAATAGAACGAGAAAAGGCAATGGAACGCCGAAGCGCCCCAAAGCCTCCATGGCGAATACTGACCACTCCTCATCCTGATGCCAACCTCCGATCGCTGTACCCGCATGAACCACTCATGCGATGGCGCATTCGTCCTCGACCAATCATGCGCCTTCGACGACCAGCGCACGCGATCCGGTGTTGGCGTGCAGCACAAGCTGCCCACCGGGAGCGGTAACCGCTACCGGCGCTCGATGGTCGGCGGATCGAAGGCGGTGACCGGAGGGGGCTCGTCCTCGTAGCGCTCCACCTCCACCAGGCAGGTGTGGGCGGATGAGCCCTGGGCGAGGCGCGAGGTGCCCTTGTCGAGGGTGAGCACATTCACGTTGCCGTGCTTGCAGAGGCTTCCGATCTCGCCCGGCTGCGCCGGGTCGTACCACGCACCGGTCGCCATCTGCACCACGCCGGGGCGTACCGCATCGCTCAGCACGGCTCCGGCCAGGCACTGTCCGCGCTCGTTGAACACGCGCACCACGTCGCCCGCCGCGATGCCGCGCGCCCCGGCGTCGTCAGGGTTCAGGCGAATGGCCTCGCGTCCGTTCACCTTGGCGGCGCGGCTCAGCGCGCTCGCGTCGTACTGGCTGTGCAGGCGCGTCACGGGCTGGTTGGAGACGAGGTGCAGGGGGAAGCGCTCCGCGAGCGGGGAGCCCAGCCATTCTGCAGGCTCCATCCAGGCCGGGTGCCCAGGGCAGTCCTCGTAGTCGAAGGACTCGATGGTCTCGGAGAAGATCTCGATGCGCCCGGAGGGGGTGCGCAGGGCATTGCCATCGGGGTCCGCCCGAAACTTGGCGTGCATGACCTGGTAGTCCTGGCGCTCCGGCAGTCCGCACTCACCGTCACGCCAGAAGGTGTCGAAGTCGGGCAGGGTGAAACCCTGCTCCGCCGCGCGCTGGCGGTTCTGGTCGTGCAGATGGCGGAGCCAATCCATTTCGCTGCGCCCCTCGGTGAAGGCATTCGCGCATTCGAGGCGGTTGGCGATGCCGGCGAGGATGTCGAAGTCGTTGCGCGCGTTCGCGTAGGGCGCGATGCAGCGCTGCACCGCGAGGACCCGGGGGTCGCTCGGCGAGGTCACGAAGTCGTTGCGCTCGAGCGGCGTGGTGGCCGGGAGCACGATGTCCGCGTGGCGCGCGAGCGGGGTCCACCACGGCTCGTGCACCACCACCGTCTCCGGGCGACGCCACGCGCGCAGCAGCCGGTTGAGATCCTGGTGATGATGGAAGGGATTGCCCCCGAGCCAGTAGAGCAGGCGCACGTCGGGGAAGTGGAGCCGCCGGCCGTTGAAGTCGAAGGCGGCGCCGGGATTGAGCAGCATGTCGGCGATGCGCGAGACCGGGATGAGGTCATCGACGGGGAAGGGACCCGGATTGAGTCCCGCCCAGCGCATGCGGTGGGAGTGCAGCCCCATGTTGGAGGTGGCCGCGTAGCCGAAGGCGACGCCGCAGCCGGGCACTCCGATCTGCCCCAGCATCGCCGCGAGCGCGGCGCCCGTCCAGAAAGGCTGCTCGCCGTGGTCCTGCCGGTTCAGCGACCAGCTCATGTTGATCATGGTGCGGGAGACGGCCATGCGCCGGGCGAGCCCGCGCAGGGTCTCCGCGTCGAGGCCGCTCAACTCCGCTGCCCACGCCACGTCCTTGGGCCGGCCGTCGGACTCGCCGCGTAGGTAGGCGGCGAAGCGCTCGAACCCGACGCAGTAGCGCGAGAGAAAGTCTTCGTCGTGCCGGCCTTCCTCGAGCAGGGTATGCGCGAGGCCGAGCATGATGGCGACGTCGGAGTTCGGCCGGGCCGGGAGCCACTCCGCGTCGAGGAAGTCCGCCACGTCGTCGCGGAGCGGACCCACGTTGATGAAGGCGATTCCGGCCTCGCGCGCCTCGCGCATGTAGCCGCGCTGGGTGTGGCGGGCCACGCCGCGGTAGTTGATCTGGCTGTTCTTGAGGGGCATCCCCCCGAAGCAGACCATGAGCTCGGTGTGCTCGATGATCGAGGGCCAGCTCGTGTGCTGGCCCTGGAGCCAGGGGAAGGGGCCCATGACGTGCGGCATGATGTTCTCGGCCGCGGCGAGGCTGTAGGTGTTGACGGAGCGGGTGAAGCCGCCGGCGAGATTCAGCAGGCGATACAGGTGGCCCTGGGCGTGGTGGAACTGCCCGGCGCTGCCCCAGCCGTAGGAGCCGGCGAAGATCGAGGCGTTGCCGTGGGCGCGTCGCACCCGTTCGATCTCTGCGGCGACGATGCGTTCAGCCTCGTCCCAGGACACCGCGACGAAAGGCTCGGCCCCGCGCCGCTCCGTCGCCGCGCCCGGCCCGCGGTCGAGCCAGGAGCGCCGCACCGCCGGCTCCCTGATGCGCACCGGCGAATCCACGCTCTCGGCGAGGGCGTTCCCGATCGGGGAAGGATCGTCGTCGCCCTCCACCGGGAGCAGCTCGCGCACTCGGCCTCCCTCCACTCGAACGTGGTAAGCGCCGTAGTGGTTCGCGGTGCGGGGCATCGATTGGAGGTCAGTCATCGCGCTCGCATCTCCCGGAATGGCTCGACCGCCCGATCCTGGCACTCCGCGGGCACTTCCGCACGCGGCGAGCGCCGTTCACGCGGGGCGCTCCGGCTCGCCCGGACGCGAGCGGGTCTCCCACTCCTCGTCCACGTAGAAGTCCACGTCGGCAGGGGGCAGGGGCGGAATCCCGCGGATCATGTCCGCCGCCTTTTCCGCGATCATTATGGTGGGGGCATTGGTGTTGCCGGTGGTCACCATCGGCATCACCGACGCGTCGACCACGCGCAGCCCCTCGATGCCGTGCACGCGGCACTCGTGGTCCACCACCGCCATCGCATCGCCGCCCATGCGGCAGGTCGAGGTGGGATGATAGACGGTGCCGGCGGCGGACCGGGCGTAAGCGTCGATCTCGTCGTCGCTCCGGCACTCCGGCCCCGGGTCGAGCTCGGCTCCCCGGTAGGAATCGAAGGCCGGCTGCTCGTGAATCTCGCGGGCGCGACGGATCCCGTCGCGCATCACGCGCCGATCCTCCTCCTCGGCGAGATAGTTGTACTGGATGCGCGGCGCGTCATGGGGATTTCCGGAGGCGAGCAGCACCCGGCCCCGGCTCGCCGGCCGCATCGGCCCCACGTGGGTCTGGAAGCCGTGCGCCACCGGCACCACCTTGCTGTACTCGTGAACCGCGGCCGGGGTGAAGTCGAGCTGCAGGTCCGGGTAGCGCACCCCGGCCCGTGAGCGTATGAATCCGCTCGCCTCGAACACGTTGGTCGCGCCGAGCCCGCTCTTGAGGAGCACCCAGCGCAGCCCCACCCGCAGACGTCCCGCACCGTGGGTCCACGGTTGCAGGCTGACCGGCGCCGGGCACTCGTTGCGCACGTAGGCGCCGAGGTGGTCGACCAGGTTCGCCCCCACTCCCGGCAGGTTCCGGCGCACCGGGATGCCGTGCGCCTCGAGCTCCTCGGCCGGCCCCAGCCCGGAGAGCATCAGCAACTTGGGCGAGTTGAAAGAGCCGGAGCACACGATCACTTCGCGCCGGGCACCCGCCTTCGTCGGGAGACCGCCCCGTTCGTAGGCCACCCCCTCCACCCGGTTGCCCCCGGCGATGACGAGGCCGGTGGCGAGCGCGTCGGTCTCCACGTCGAGGTTGCGCCGGTGGCGCACCGGCTCGAGGTAGGCGCGCGCGGTGCTCTGGCGGCGCCCGTCGCCGACCGACATGCTCATCCGGCCGAATCCTTCCTGCCGGTACCCGTTGCAGTCGGCGGTGCGAGCATAGCCGGCCTGTACCCCCGCCTCGATGAAGACCCGGTAGAGCGGGCAGGGATTGTCTCCCTGCCGGGTGAGCAGCGGACCCTCGCCGCCGCGGTACTGGTCCGCACCGCCCGCGAAGGTCTCGGAGCGCTTGAAGTAGGGGAGCACTTCGCGGTAGCCCCAGCCCTTCGCCCCCATCGCCTCCCAGCCCTCGTAGTCGAGCGGGTTGCCGCGCACGAACATCATGCCGTTGATCGAGGACGAGCCCCCCAGCACCCGGCCCCGAGGAGTCTGCATGGGCCGGCCGCCCAGCCCCGGCTCCGGCACGCTCCAGTAGTTCCAGTTGAAGCGGCGAAGGCTCATCGCCTCCCCGAAGGCGGCGGGCATGTCGAGCCGGACGCTGGCCGCCTCCCCGCCCGCCTCCAGCAGCAGCACACGGGTATCCGGATCTTCGCTCAGACGGTGCGCGAGCACGCAGCCGGCGGATCCCGCGCCCACGATGATGTAGTCGAATTCCCGTTCCACCCTGGGGTCCCTCGTTCCGCGACGCGCGCTAGTGTACGCGGACGAAGGGGTTGCCAACGCGCGGGGCACCGCCGGCCGGCGAAAGTGTTTCGTTGCGCAGCGCCGCGCAAAGGGGACCGGCTCCTCGCTCGAATTCGTGCGCTCTATCGCCTCTCCCTCCGTCGATCGAGGACCCGCAGCGCCCATCCAGTCCAGGTCCAGGTAGCCCTACAATTCGGGGACACGGTCAAGGTTTTGACAGGTCGAGACCTTGCCGAAGGATCGAGGAGGAAGGCCATGACCGGGTTCACCACCATCCCCAACCCTGATCTCACGGTGCGAACGGCCGAACGTGCCGTCTGGAACTCACCCGACACCCGTCGCTTCGGGTTCCACAACCTGCACCGAATCTCGCGTCACGGGATCCGCCTCCGGGCGCGCAACGTGCTGCCGCTCACGAAAGACTTCGACATGCGTATCGAGACCATGCCGGAGGTGCAGCGTCTGACTGGGACCTCCATGTTCTCGGCAATGGCGGTGGCGTGCGATGCGCGACTCCTCTACGAGCGCTACGCCACCGACTTCGGACCGACGTGTCCGCACGCGATCATGTCCATCAGCAAGACCATGATGCACCTGATCTACGGTCAGCTCGTGGATGCCGGTCTGGTCGACCTGAACGCCGCGGTCGAGACCTATCTTCCGGAGATCGGGTCGGGCTACGCCAAAGCCAGCGTGCGAGACGTGCTCGACATGAACGTCGCCAACAACTACAGCGAGGACTACTCCGATCCGCGTACCAGCGCGCTGGAGCAGGAGCTCTCCATGGGCTGGCGGGTACCCGGGCCGGGTGAGCCCGAGATCTCGAACCAGACCTTTCTGTGCGGTATCGAGAGCGACGATATAGAGAACCGTAGCAGCGCGATCGACTACAAGTCGGCGAACACCGACGTTCTCGGGTGGATCGCGGAGCGGGTGAGCGGTCGGCGGATTTACAACTACCTGGTCGAGATCGCCGAGGCGGCCGGGCTGGAAGACTCGTTGTACGTGTCCACCGACCGGGGCGGCACCCCCATCCTGAACGGCGGCTGCTCATTGACGGCGCGGGATCTCGCTCGTTACGGGGGACTCTTCGCCCGAAACGGGGTCGGAGTGGAAGGCCAGGTAGTGGGCAGTCGCGAGTTCCTGCGCGACGCGATCGAGAGCCCGTCGAAGCATCGCGGCCCGCCTCGGGATTGGCAGCGCTATCGAGGTCAGCTGATCGTCATCGACCGCTCGGTCGGCCACGGCGGCTTTGCCGGTCAGTTTCTGCTCGCGAACCTCGACACCCGGGTGTCAGTGGCCTATTTCAGCGTGGTCGAGACCCTGTCGGGATCGGATGAGGACTACGTGAGCGATGTCTCGCGCATGGCGCAGGCGGTCTGCGAGCTGCCCTTCGAGTGAGGGTGGCCCGTTCGGTGAACGTCGCACCAGCGGGAACTCGAGAGGACGTCTCTCCTCTCTTCAAGCCGCTCAGAATACCCTGCGTCCCTTTCTTGCCCGGTTACTACGACGCAGAATGACAGTGGCAAGCCGGAGTGGGAGAATCTGCGGCGAGGCTCGGCTGACGAGCCCTTAAATCGGGATATCTCGGCCAAGGTGAATAACAGAGAGGCAGCAACGGTATCCGTAACCGCGCCGCTTGCCGGGCGCAATCCCCAAACCGTGGAGCCCGTCGCCATCGCGGCCTCGAGGGTGCCGTCGTTCAAGCCCACGAAAGCAACTCGCAACGCGGTCAACGAAGAGCAGGGGGACCGGCCCGGTGTCCGCCCTTTGTCCCGCCAGCGCCGTCGTAGCCGAGCGAGCCGGAGTCGATTCCCGCTCGCAGGACTCCAGCACGTTTGGGGCAGGGAGGTGCAGTGGGGACTTCAGCGATTCGTCACCTGAGCGAACACACGCGCAGCCACGCGCGGACCTTGAATCCCCTCGCGCGCAGGCACCAAAGAATCGCCGGAAGCGAATTTTCTCCTGCGACAGCGGGGCGCGCCAATACGCTCCAGTCGAAGCGGACCCGTTCCCTAGGCGCTTACGGTGGCGGTGGCAACCGTCGTTCCAGTGGCGGAACACCGCGTTGGTACGTCGAGGACCAAGTCTCCGGCGCCATGCACCGGCCGACCTCGCTACCGTGGATTCCCGCTCGCCGAGTCCGACGAATGCCCGCGGTGTCGCGGTGGGCTCCATCCGCACGGCCACTGTCCGAGATTCGCATCACCACCACCATGTGCCGTCCGCATCGATCACGTATCATCGTGCCTTGGCGGGGTAGCGGGCGGCACTCGGTCGTCGCGCAGGCCCTGCGACATGACTGAGGGCCAAAGACGCCATGATCCAAGCGGCGCGAACCAGAGTCTTCGTGGACGGCAACAACGTCATGGGCTCGCGGCCGGACGGCTGGTGGCGCGGCCGGGCCGAGGCCGCTCGAAGGCTCGTCACCGAGATCATTCCGCTGGCACGCGGCCACGGTGGCGAATGGACGATTGTGTTCGATGGGAGGGAGCCGCTACGTATGCCGTTGTCGCCCGAGTGCCTCACCGTGGTTCACACCGGACCTGGCCGCAGGGATGGCGCGGACGACCGAATCGTGGAACTGGCGCACGAACACCCACATCGGGCGGTATCGCTGGTTTACACCTCCGACGCGAAGCTGCGCACTCGGCTGCAGGCGCTCGGTACCCGGGTCATGGGTTCCGGCACCTTGCTGAAGCAGATCGCCACGGTGTCCGACTCCATGGAGCCAGCCGCCACCGCACACAGGCCAGGTCCCCCCAACGGCGCTGACGAAGGTGACACCACGCAACCGGAGAGCGGACGACCATATGCACCGCCGAAGCCGAGAATCGCGAGCTCTTGAGATGAACCGGGCAGAAATGAGTCGTCAAGAACTCTGTGATCGACCGCACGTTCGGACGAATGCCCTGTCTGCGTGCGGCTGCGCAGTTCCAATTGCGAATCCGCTTTCCCCCTGCCTACGGCTGCCGCCTCCAGAATACCTGGAGCACCGCGCCTGCATGTCAACGACGATGTGCGGGGCGCCATGCACCGGCCGGCCCAACCGCCGTAGACTACCTCTCACCCCGACGGAGTGCGTTCGGTCAAGCGGTGAGGACCATGAAGAAGTCGGTAACAAATATGCATTCTGCCGGGCCGTGCCCACCATCGTTCAGTGCCATCAATTCCACCATCACCAAGTGACCGAATCGCTTTCCTCAGACGTCCATCTTCTCGGTGCCACCCTCACGTTACGACTTCGCCGAACCTTCTACCTTAACCTATCGAATTATAAGAATCTTCCAAAATCGCCTCTACGGACGATAGTGGACTTAGTGGTCGACACTAGCAACGCCCCCGAGAATCAAGTTCGCGCCGCATATTGTAGCGCCCGCGCAATTGCGAACGATTGGGGGCCAATTTCGTGCCTTCGCCACCAAGGACTCTCGATCGCCATATCAATCCGCGCTAGTATACGGTCCGGGTTCGGTAGGGCGTCTGCAATTCTTGCACGGTGTCGGTGGAACCGGATGAAGCAGACCTTCCTAATGGGTGATGGGATTCACGGTCTCTTGCGGCAACGGCGCGTCCAAACGCCGCACGACGAATCTGACCGTAGTTCTCACCGATATCAGAACTTTAGCCACGCTCTCGGTAACCAATCCCGAAACCCACGCACATCGACCGCAGTGGACGAGGTGCTGCAACGCACTCACTCCTCTAGGCACCCTGTAGTCCGCAGTCAAGTATACGACGAGCGACATCACGATCCACAGGATAGGCGCATATACAACAGGCCCTCACTGTTTCGGGGACTAGCTAAACCAGCAGTGCGTACTCACTATGCTGAACCCAAGACCGATGTAACGGGAATTTGCGTCGCCTTCGAATGCCGCCCCCCGCGTGCGCGGTACTGTCGTCATCTTCGTCGCGTCGAACCAGTACCGCACGCTCGCGGAACATCGAGCCCCAATCAGCCTAAGCCAACAACGGACAAAGCGCCGTCGGTTCGCCTATACACAGAGCGTGCAATTGAACTCCACGCCCCTTTTCGGCGTCACGCGGTCGAGCGACTCAACAATATCGCTCGCGAATTCTCCGTTACGTACGAGAAGCCTTATGCGCGCCTAAACTTGCACCGCAATGATACGTCGACTTGTCACACTGCCAGCCCCCGCTGGAATATTGCCTCCGTTCCCACTGATGAGACAGAACTCAAGGCTGCGAGCCTGCCGCCAAGTACGATATTTTCCGTAGCATCTGGCCTGTTCTCTTGCGCGCCTCATATGAGTGTAAATCGTAGTCGATACGATGTGGCACGTTGGCCCCGACTCGGCCCACCCGCACTTTGCGTTCATGTCAATGCACACCGCCGACGTTTCGTTCATTGCTGGATTTGCTCGGCAGTGCCGGCGTGTCGTGCAGCTCACATTAGTTTAGCGACTATGTTCGCGGTGCACAATCAGAGTTTCCGTTCGCTTTCCTACTTGTATAGATATCGTACCACGTACGGCAATTCCCCTGTACTTGTGGAAAGCGGCAAGGTCAAATGGCATCAGAAGGTACGTACTCCATCACTCGTGCATTTCGAAATTCCCTCGAATCGACAACGGGAGCAGTGATATGTTCCGCGGAAAGTACTCACCTTTAGCGATGGAATCCCTCCTTTCTGTAGTTTTGTTCCTCGTGATGCGATTGCGTGACGCCAGAGCCAACGTGTTTACGATGCTCACCATTCTGCATCTTGTAGCAATAGGTTACCTTGCATACTGGTTTCTGGCACGGATCGCAGATTGGACTGATGTGTCAAGCAAACTGTCGCAACTTGAACTGGCTAGTACTCGTTGGTTCGATGCGTTGCTTTGGTTGGTTGGTGGTGGGCTAACGATGGTGGTGGCTGCTGTTGCAGCCGGCCTCTTTTTCAAACTGATTTCTTTCCTATATGTTCCAGCTGATCCCGACGCAGAAAACATTGAACAGTTCATGAAGGCCACGGAAAAGCTAATTTCAGAACACGATGCAAGAGAGAATGGCGCATAAACCTGCGTGGTTTGCAGCAAATTTGGTGGCGCGATGGCTCAGAATGCAGGTCCTCAGCCGCCAAACGACAATAGTCCGAAGACTAGCGTCGCAAACGGGAAGGGCGCAATTCCGAGTGCTCTGGGCTCCACGGGCATTGTTGTAGCGGCAGGTGGTTTAAGCGATCCTGTCTGGCAAGATATCGCCGCGTATTGTGGCCCAACTCTGACCGTACTAGGCACGGCCGCATGGAATTGGTCCGCTCCGGTCTTGAGCGAATGGTTTCACCTCAGGTGGGCGGAGAGGCAGAACAAAAAATGGCAGGAGGACCCGGAGATTAGTGATGTAGACAAGAAGAAACTCCAAAATCGAGTTACACAGATGCGGATGGCCTTTCTGAAGAGACGTCAGACGACTTCGTAAAAGTATAGACCGTCCGATTGGAACGATTCGCGACGTTTGCGTCCGATACGTGCATTCGCGAAGCAGTCAACGACTGCGAAGTGTACAAACGTGCGCAGTGCATACGTAGAGATGCGAGCCCCCGGACGAGATTTGTCTCAGCTTCACCGTTGGCGCGTCACCTCGCACGACACGGCTACCCACGACTGCGCTCGCATTGAACCAGGACCGCTTCCTACATGCTTACGGTTACAGTTGTTCCCATCCGATCGAACCTTGAGGCGGATCCAGCGGTCTCCCTGGTCTTCCGGTCGGGAACGTCGGTCTGCTTTCGTCCGGTATTGGGGCCGACGACGCTGTGATTGAATTCGGCGCTCACCAGGCACCGTGGCAGTGCGCGTTGCACCGACGCCTGAGCTCGTCGAGGCGTTTGCTGAGGTCGCTCCGGGCGGCATGCGGAACCCGGCTGTCCTGTTTCAGGGGCTTGCAGAACCAGTCGGTCAGAACATACATGGCGCCGGTCCGGGAGGCCTCCAACTTGGCATAGCACTCCGGGTACGTGGGGTGCTGGTCGAGGCGGCCTGGCGATTTCGGGTGCCTGCACGCAAGACCAGGCACTCGAGGCGCAAGGCGGAGGTGAACGGGGCCGAGCCTCCCTGAGACCATTTCGTTCGAATCACACCGCCAACGGCGCGCGCTCTCCATGGCGTGTCGACTCGCCTCACGTCCCCGCTTTATGAAAGCCTTGACGTAGCATAAGTGCTTCGGATACACGGGTGCGCACGGGTTCCACCAACCCCATATGCAACATCCAGAGGACGAAACCATGAAGAGAACGGAGAATGGCCCGCGCTGGCTTTCGGTGCTGGGCGCGGCGGTGCTCGCGGTCGCGGCCGGTGTCGTGCACGCGGCGGGCGAGCTGCGGGTGCTCAACTGGCAGGGCTACGGCACGGACGAGGAATGGGCGGTGGCCATCTTCGAGGAGCACACGGGGGTGAAGGTCGTGCACGACAACTTCAACTCCGAGCAGGAGATGCTCACCAAGCTGCGCACCAGCCCCGGCGCCTACGACGTGGTGCTGATCAACAGCGCATACACCTGCGATGCGGCTCGGGAAGGTCTCATCCAGCCCATCGATTCGAGAAAGATCAGCAACTTCGGCAATCTTTCCACGAACATGCGCGACTCCCCGATGCTCAACTGCGACGGCGAGGTTCACGGGGTGGCCTGGGTGTGGGGCGTCACGTCTTTCGCGTACAACACGGAGAAGCTCGCGCAGCGGCCCGATTCCATCGAGATCCTGTGGGATCCCGCGGTGGCCGGCCGGGTGGGTTGGCGTGACGACTCCGTGGAAGCGGTGTCGTTCGCGGCCATCGCGCTCGGGCAGGACCCGAACGATCCCTCCGACCTCGATGCGGTGCGCGAGAAGCTCCTCGCCCTGAACACCCAGATTCGGACCTTCTGGTCTTCGGAGGACGAGTGGAACAAGCACCTGGCCGGGGACCAGTTCGACATCGCCACGTACTGGAGCGGGTCGGCGTCGCGCAGCAAGACCGCGTTCGGGCTGCCGGTAGAGTTCGTGATCCCGAAGGAGGGCGCGATCGGCTGGCTGGACGGACTCTCCGTCGCCACCGACGCCCCGAACGCCGACGCGGCGCATGCGTTCATCGACTTCATGGTGAGTCCCGAGTTCTACGTGCGATGGGACACCGAGGTGGGCGCCCCGGCCTCCGCCAACGCGGCCGCCAACGCCCAGCTCCCCGCGGATGCCTTCAACCGCACGGTGCTCGGTGATCCGGAGACGGTGAAGCGCCTGCATTTCATGGCACCGCTCGACGACGAGAAGCGCCAGCACTTCCTCGAGATCTGGGAAGAGGTCAAGACCCAGCTCGCACAGTGACGGAGGGCCCGAGACGGGGACGAGTCCGTGCGGCGCTCACGCACGGCCGGCCCCGTCCCCGTCGTCGCCGCGGTGGCTGACCGCGGCGGCACGCAGTCTGCACGACCTCACCCGCCTGCGTCATGGTGAGCGCGAGGCGCCGCAACTGGGCGGTGCTCGGCCTGACCGCGCCCGCCTACCTGTGGCTGACGCTCGCCGTGTTCCTGCCGCTGTCGGCCATGCTGTACTTCAGCTTCCTCACCGTCGCCCCCTTCGGCGGGCGCGAGGCGGCGTTTTCATTGGAGCACTACCTCGCGTTCCTGGACCGCGACTTCTACCAGGTCCTGACCTGGCGCTCCCTGAAGCTCGGGCTGCACGTCACCTTCTGGTGCATCGTCATCGGCTATCCCGCGGCGCTGGCTCTGGCCCGCCACGTGCCCGGACGCTGGCGCGAGGCACTGCTCCTGATGGTGGTGCTGCCGTTCTGGAGCAATGCGCTCGTTCGGGTGTTCTCGTGGACGATGGTGCTGCGCGAGGGCGGCCTCCTGGACTCCGCGATTCGGGTGGTGATCCCCGGGGCGGAGCCTCTCGATCTCCTGTTCACCTACGAGGCCATCGTCATCGGCCTCGTCCACTCCTTCCTGCCTTACATGATCCTGACCTGCTACGTCTCCCTGCAGGCCATCGACGGCGCGCTCATCGAGGCCGCCCGCACCCTGGGCGCCTCGGGGTGGGTCATCTTCCGGCGCATCATCCTGCCGCTCAGCGTGCCGGGCCTGTTCGCAGGGGTGATCCTGACCTTCGTACCGGTCATCGGCTCCTTCATGGAGCCGCGGATTCTCGGCGGACGCGCCGGCACCCTGCTCGGCACGGTCATCGAGGACCAGTTCACGGTCGTGTTCAACTGGCCGCGTGGCGCCGCACTGTCCTTCATCCTGCTGGCCATCGTCCTCCTCATCCTGGCTGTGGCCTGGCCGGGACTGCGCCGGCAACTGCCGGACGGATGACCGGACGGATGCGCGACCCCTCGGGAAGCGTCCCCGGCGCCGGCGGCCCCCGCCGAAAGCGCGATGCCGGCGCCGTTTTCGCAGGCGTCTATCTCGCGCTCATCCTGGGATTCCTCTACCTGCCCATCGCGGTCATGGTGGCGATGGCCTTCAACGAGTCGGTGCTCTACGAGCTTCCCCTGAAACCCAGCACCATCTGGTTCGAGCGGCTCGCAGACAACGAGCGGCTGCTGCGGGCGAGCGCCAACAGCATCGGACTCGCCCTGGCCAACACCGTAATCGCCACCGTCCTCGGCACCATGGCCGCACTCGCGTTCGCCCGCTACCGCTTCCGCGGCCGGACGCTGCTGCGCCTTCTGCTCTTTCCTCCGATCACCATCCCGTGGCTGATCATCGGCACCGCGATGCTGGTGATGTTCTTCTGGATCGGGATCGGCCGGGGGCTGCACGCCATGCTGCTCGGACACGTCGCCCTGTCCCTGCCCTATGTCGTGGTCGTGGTCGGCGCCCGACTGGCGAGCTTCAGCGGCGATCTGGAAGAGGCGGCCGCCACCCTCGGTGCGGGTCCCTGGCAGACCTTCCGGCGGGTGACGCTGCCGGTGCTCGCCCCCGGCATCGTGGCCGCCGCCCTGTTCGCGTTCGCGGTCTCCTTCGACCAGTTCGTCATCTCGTACTTCCTCGCGGCACCCGGAGTGTCCACCCTTCCCGTGGAGATCTACTCCGCCATCCGCAAGGGCTTCACCCCGGAGGTGAACGCGGTGTCCTCGATCATCATCGTCGTCTCGATGGGGGTGGTGCTCCTCTTCGCCCGTCTCTACCGCTTCGGGGGCGAACCGCGGGTCGGCGGGGGCCAGTGATCGCGGTGCGCGGATGAGGGGATTCACCCGGTGAGCGTCGTCGAGATCCAGGGGGTGACCAGGCGCTTCGGCGAGACGCTGGCGCTCGACGATGTCGATCTGCGCATCGAGGAGGGGGAGCTCTTCGCGCTGCTCGGCCCGAGCGGGAGCGGAAAGACCACCCTGCTGCGCGCGATTGCCGGCTTCGTCGAGCCCGACACCGGCACGATTCGCATCGACGGCGATCCGATGCACCACCTCCCAGTGCACCGCCGCGACATCGGCATGGTCTTTCAGCACTACGCCCTCTTCCCGCACATGTCGGTCTTCGACAACGTGGCCTTCGGGCTCACGGTACGGCGTCTGTCCCGGTCCGTGGTGGCCGAGCGCGTGCGCGCCATGCTGGCGCTGGTGCAGCTCGAAGGGTTCGAGGGCCGGCGGCCCGCGCAGCTCTCCGGCGGTCAGCAGCAACGGGTGGCGCTCGCGCGCGCCCTCGTCACCCGGCCGCGGGTCCTGCTCCTCGACGAGCCCCTTGGCGCGCTCGACAAGCGGCTGCGCCGCCAGATGCAGGTCGAGCTCCGGCAGATCCAGCGCGAGGTCGAGATCACGACGGTGTTCGTCACCCACGATCAGGAGGAGGCGCTCACCCTGTCCGACCGCATCGCGCTCCTGAATTCGGGCCGGCTGGTGCAGTCCGGACCGCCGCAGGCGGTCTACGAGCGTCCGAGGACGGTGTTCGCGGCCGACTTTCTCGGCGACGCCAACTTCTTCACCGGGACGGCCCGCGGCGCTAACCGGGTGCTGGCTTCGTGGGGGCGCGAGCTCCTGACCGCGGAGGCGCTGGACGCTACCGGCGGCGCGCTCACCCTGGCGGTGCGGCCGGAGAAGCTGCGCATCGCCCGGATCGGGGAGCCCGAGCCCGATGGCGTCAACGCTCTGGCGGGAAGGGTCGAGAGCGTGCTCTACGCGGGCAGCACCATCACGTACAGGGTGGCGTGCGAAGACGTGACGGTGACCGTGCTGGAGCAGAACCGGGAGGACCGATCCATCGCGCAGGGCGAAGCGGTCAACGTTTTCTGGCGGCCGGAACACACCGTGGTGGTCGGCCCGTGATCCCGATCCTCGGGCGCCGGCTCGAGCGCCTCTGCGTGCACGCCGCCTGAGCCGAGTGCCTGCGCGCCGTCGGCGTCCGCACCCGTGAGACCGCGGTCACGACCGGCGCTTCTCGTGACTCTGCCCCCGGGACGTTACGACGGGACGCCCGCGAGCAAGGCTTTAGAAATCGAGGCCGCCGGGGACCCACCCGTCCCGCCAGCAAAGACCGCGCGAGTAGAATCCGACGCGACTGTGCGCGGTGCGCCAAGCCGCCGAGCTTCGCCGCCCCATCCCGCCCCGCCGGGCTCTCTACCCGAGGAGATGCGTCCCATGATTCAGGTCGAGTTCGACGTACCCGTCGCGATGCGCGACGGCACCCGCCTCTTCGCCGACGTCTACCGGCCGGCTGCCGATGGCAGGTATCCCGTGCTGCTCCAGCGCACCCCCTACGACAAGGCGAGCGCGGACACCCGGGGGCGGGCGCTCGACGCGGTGCGCGCCGCACAGGAAGGCTTCGCGGTGGTGATCCAGGACGTACGCGGGCGCTACACCTCCGAGGGCGACTTCTATACGTTCATCAACGAGTCCGCGGACGGCTACGACACGGTGGAGTGGGCAGCCGCCCAGGACTGGTCCTCGGGCCGCGTCGGCATGTACGGCGGCTCCTATGTCGGCGCCACCCAGTGGCTCGCCGCCATCGCGAAGCCTCCGCACCTCACCGCGATCGCGCCCAACATCACCAGCCACGACTACTACGAGGGCTGGACCTACCAGGGCGGCGCCTTCCAGCTCAACTTCGCGCTGAGCTGGGCGCTCGGCCTCACCCTCTTCAACGCCGATCACCTCGAACGGCGCTTCGGAAACCTGGAAGCGGACATCGCGCGCCTCACCCACGCCATCGATAACCTGGAGGAAGCGGCGGGCCACCTGCCGCTGGAGGAGAATCCGGCGTTCGCGCGCGGCGAGCTCACGCCCTACTACCGCGACTGGATCGCCCATACCGATGACGATGACTACTGGCGGCGATGGAACATCGAAAGCCGTCATCACACTCTCGACATCGCGGCCCTGCACCGCGGCGGCTGGTACGACATCTTCCTCGGCGGGACGCTGCGGAACTTCGCCGGCATGCGCGCAAACGCGGCGAGCGAGGCGGCGCGCGCTGGGCAGCGGCTGCTGATCGGCCCCTGGATCCACGACGGGCCGGACCCCAAGGTGGGCGACGTCGACTTCGGCGTCGGGGCGGCGGGGGACAGCTTCGACGTCGACGGGCGCACGCTCCGCTTCTTCCAGCAGTGGCTGAAGGGAGTCGACGAAGGGCACTCGGAAGAAGCGCCGATCGACATCTTCGTGATGGGCACGAACGAGTGGCGCAAGGAGTGGGAGTGGCCCCTCGCCCGCACCCGCTTCGAGCGCCACTACCTGCACAGCGGCGCGCGGGCGCAGACCCTGGACGGCGACGGCACCCTCGACACCACTGCCCCCGGCTCCGAGCCGCCGGACGTCTTCCTCTACCGGCCCAACGACCCGGTGCCGACCTGCGGCGGCGGGCTCTGCTGCCACGCTCCCCAGGTGCCCTACTGCGCTTTCGACCAGCGCGAGGTGGAGCGCCGCTCCGACGTCCTCGTCTACACGAGCGCCGTCCTGAACGAGCCGGTCGAGGTCACCGGGCCGGTCACGGTGACCCTCTACGCCGCATCCTCCACCCCCGACACCGACTTCACCGCCAAGCTCGTCGATGTCGGCCCCTGCGGGCGCGCCGTCAACCTCACCGACGGCATCATCCGTGCCCGATACCGCAACTCCACCGCGAGGCCTGAGCCCATCTCACCGGGAAAGGTCTACGAGTACCGGATCGACCTCTGGGCGACCAGCAACGTGTTCCTGCCTGGCCACCGGATCCGCGTGGAGATCTCGAGCAGCAACTACCCGCGCTTCGACCGCAATCCGAACACCGGCGCGCCCGCGCGCAGCCCGGAAGATCTGCAACCCGCGACCCAGACCATTCTCCACGACGCGAGCCACCCCTCGCACATTACCTTGCCCGTGATCCCGCGCCAGTGAGGTTCAATTCGATGATGCCAACCCACGGACTGTCCAGACGCCGGTTCATCGCCGGCGGAACCACTCTCGCAGCGCTTCCCCTTCTTTCGCGCACCAGCGCTGCGGCGGAGGTCGACGTGGTCGTAGTCGGGGCGGGTGCGGCCGGACTCGCCGCCGCCCGGGATCTGCTCGGCAGGGGAGTGTCGGTAGCCACCCTGGAGGCGAGCTCGAGGATCGGGGGGCGCGCGCACACCGACCTCGCCCTCTTCGGGGTGCCCTACGACATCGGGGCGCACTGGATGCACCGCGCGCGAAAGAACCCCTTCGTGGAGCACGCGAAGGACAACGGGTTCACCGCGTATCCGGCCCCCGACACCGAAACCCTCTACGTCGGAGACCGCAAGGCGAGCGATGAAGAGCACTCCGCCTACGGCGCCGCCTACCGGAACGCCATCAGTGCGATATCCAGTGCCGGCCGCCGGGGTCGGGATGTGAGTCCGGCCTCGGTGGTTCCCGACGCGGGGCGCTGGCACGACCTGGTGCACTTCGCCATCGGGCCGTGGGAGATGGCCAAGGACTTCGACGACTTCTCCTGTGTCGATTGGTGGAACTCCGAGAACGGAACGGACTGGTTCTGCAAGGAAGGCTACGGCGCCGTGGTCGCCCATGGCGGCCGGGACCTCGACGTGCGCCTGTCGACACGGGTGACGAGCCTCGACTGGAGCGGAAGCGGCGTCGCCGTCGAGACCGACCAGGGTCGTCTCCGGGCGAAAGCGTGCATCGTCACCGTTTCCACCGGGGTGCTCGCGAACGGGGACATCCGTTTCGTCCCCGCATTGCCCGAGGAGCTGGTGGAGTCCTTTCACGGCATCAGCATGGGGACCTACGACCACATTGCGCTGCTCTTCGACGAGAACGTGCTGGGCACCGGACCCGACGAGTACCTCCTGTACAACGCGCAATCGCACGGCGCGCATTCGCCGGAATTGATGGGGTTGCTGACCAACGTCTCCGGCACGGGCCTGACCCTTGCCGATGTCGGCGGGGACTTCGCCATGGAGCTCGAGAAGGCGGGTGCAGAGGTGGCGATCGATTTTGCGAAGTCGGAGTTGCGCAGGATGTTCGGCGCCGCCATCGACAAGCACCTCGTCAAAGCCCATTTCACCCGTTGGGGGCACAACACGCTCACGCGTGGCTCCTACGCCTCGGCCAAGCCGGGCGCGTACCGGCTCCGTTCCGTGCTCCGCCGGCCGGTCGGCGACCGGGTGTGGTTCGCCGGTGAAGCCTGCAGCACCGACGAATGGGCGACGGTCGCCGGCGCGCACAAGGTCGGGCGGCGCGTCGCGAGACTGGTTTCGATGGCGATTTGACGAGGTCCTGGCGACCGCCGCCTGAGGAGGCAGGCAGGCGCGTACGGCATCCATCAGGGTCTTGCCTTGCACCGCTGATCTCACCCGCAACCTTGCGCAATCCCCCGACTAGAGTTGATCCCAATTTGTGAACACCCTGACACTGTTCACAAGAGGTGTTCACGATGGCGAAGACCCGCTCACCGTACGCGCCCGAGTGCGGCGCATTCACGAAGCGTCCCGGGGCACCTGCGGGGACTCTCCGGTATCGGTACTTGCGGTAGGTCGGAGGGGGGAACTGGCATGGTGGTCGGTCGGGGCGCGCAGTGGTCGGCTTGCGCAATCCTTCGTCTTCTTCTCGGCTGTCTGGCCTTGACGCATGCCGTCGCGTCGGCTGGTGTCGCCGGCGCGGAACCCATCCACGAAGCGCGGGCGGCGTACGCGGAGGGGCGCTTTGCGGACGCGGCCCGGATTGGCGAGACCCTCGGAACCTCGCAGGGGCTCGCGCTGGCGGCGGAGTCGCTGACCATTCATGCCCACTTCATCGCCTCGAAAGACGAGAAGGAAGCGCTGTTCCAACGCGCCGCCGGGCTGGCACGGCAGGCAGTCCGCGCCGATCCCGGCAATGCGGACGCCCATCTGCAACTGGCACACGCCATCGGTCGGCACGCGCAGACCGTCGGCTCCCTCGAGGCAGCCAATCGGGGATACGCAGCGGGAATTCGCGAGGCGACGGAGGCTGCGCTCCAACTGGATCCCGAAATGGCGGCGGCCCATCTCAGCCTGGGCTTGTGGCACGCGGAAATCATCGGTGCCGTCGGTTCCTTCCTGGCGTACGTGACTTACGGAGCTCGGGCACGCGATGCCGTGGCCTCGTTCGAACGGGCCCTGGAGCTCGCGCCCGACTCCAAGGCGGCTTCCCTGGAATGCGCGCTCGGACTGCTCGCGCTCGACGAAAACAAGTATCGCGAGAGGGCGCGCAGGCTCCTGAAACGCGCTATCGAGTTACCAACGAAAGACGCCTACGACCGCCTGCTCGACGATCAGGCGCTTGAACGCCTCGGGGCCCTCGATACGTCCACAACTGACGGTGCGCGCACAGTCGGCCGCGATGAGTAGAGCGACCTGCGCGCGGCCCCGCCCAAGGCGCTCAGCCCGCCGCCGTCATGCTCGCGCCCACGTCCGCCGCCGCCTCGATCCTGGCGATGTCGATCTTCTGCATTGTCATCATCGCCGCAAACGCGCGTTTGGCCTTGTTGCGGTCGGCACAGGTGGTCAGTTCCATCAGCCGCTTCGGCGTGATTTGCCATGAGACCCCCCAACGATCCTTGCACCAGCCGCAGTCGCTCTCCTTCCCGCCATTGCCGACAATGGCGTTCCAGTAGCGGTCGGTCTCTTCCTGGTTCTCGGTCAGCACCATCAAGCTGACGGCCTCGTTCGGCGAAAAGGCAGGGCCACCGTTGAGACCCAGGAAAGGTCGCCCAAGCACGGTGAATTCCACGGTCAACTCATTGCCTTCCTTGCCGCCAGGATAATCGGACGGAGACGCGTTCACCCGGTCGACATGGCTGTGAGGAAAGGTGGCGGCGTAGAACTCGGCCGCCTTGCTGGCTTCGCCGTGGTCGAACCACAGGCAGGTGACGAGGTCGGTCATGGTGCTTCTCCTTGTACCCTGGGCGCTCGAGACTTGTTCATTCGGCTCCGGCTCGTAAGCGATCCTCACGAGGAGGCATCTTTCTCTACAGGATCGATCTCCTTCAATGCGACTTCCATCATCTCCCGTGCTCTAACCTCCTTGCGAGAGTGCGGAAACAGTCGCCCGTGGATTCCCGTTCCTTCTTCTACTGTTTGAATGTTCAAGTGTTTCACCAGCGTAATCACGTCTTTCTGGTCGAATGCTCTTCCCGATTCCAACTTCATGCCGAGAATATGTTCTCCCGATGCTCCAGTGACGGTGAGGTACTCCGTCGCGTACACGGTGCGAGCTCTCGTGTCTCGTGCAAGTGGCATCTTCGGTGTTGCCTGATCGTTCAGCCAGCTAGTGGGCAGCCCTCTGCGGTGCGCGATCTCGTGAACCGCGTCGATGAGCGCCCCGTGTCCCCCGTCGATCCGAGCGTCGATGTCGTGCGTCGTGCGGCCGCGGTCGAAAGCCAGCGCCATCGCCGCCCCTCCCACTATGTAGACGCTGGCGCGGACTTTCCTCCGTTTCAGTCGTTCCGACAGCTCGGCCAGCAGCTCGATCAGCTCGTCCTTATTCAGGGACCCATTCACGTCTCTCACCTGCCCTGTTGTCGAACTCGCGTGGATCCGGCACGGCCCCGTGTCGGACGAATGCGGGTGGTGCAAAGGCCAGCGCGTTGGACCAGATGCTCGGGGTCCACGCCAGCACCCAAGTCTCGTTCAGGAACCGCTCCTTCTCATCCATCCAGCTCTGTACCGGGTGTCCGTGCAGCTCGCAGATGTGCTCGGCAGTCGCTGCCAGCAGCGCATCCCAACGCGTTCCCGTCAGCGGTGGCGCGTTCTCCATCACCTCTCGCTGCTCTTCTTCGGTCAACGCATGAAAGCGCCTTGGCAGGTCGTGGATGATGGCTCTTCCCAGATCTTCTTCCGCCCATCCTTGTTCGATGGCCTTCGTATACTCCCGTAGCGACAGCTTCGGTCTCGTTCCCGACTTCGTCATATCAGTTCTATCCGTACTACCGTGTGAACAACGGTCCGTCCGGGACCCGGGTTCCCCGGCTGCAACTCCGTGCTGGAGAACCAAACATGCCGAGAATCACCCCTGAGCGAAGCGCGCGTCAAGGCGCTTGCGACTCCAAACTCACGGGCTTCGGTGTGCGGGTGCTGCCTCGGATCTCCCGGCTCGAGTCGCTCGATATGCCGGACACGGACGCTGGCATCAGGGCTCCCGCGGCCTGGACGACTCTTCACCCGGAACGGCGGCGAAGCTGCGATCCAGGCGTTCCGCCACGATCGGCACGTCATCCATCGACGGGCAAAGAGGGGCATCATGCGCAGCAGGCTGCGGTGGGGGCCCGACTTGTTGGCGACAAGCCCCTCTTCCCGTGTCCTCTCGAACACACACGCGGTCGTCTCGGTATCCGGTTCCCTGGTGGCACGGTCCTTGACACACTCGACTGCCAGTATCATTCCGCGTCCGCGCACGTCGCCGATCACCGGGTACCTCTGCTGGAACTCGACCAGGTGCCCGGCCAGCGCGGCGCCCACCCTGCATGCATTTTCCTGCAGCTTGAAGCCGACCCTCATCAGACGAAGATCAGCCGCCGGTCGAGTTTGGACAGGATCTCCAGACCGTGCTCGGTCACTAGGAGCATCTCGATGTAGCTCCCGCCTTTTCCACCCGGCCAGTCCTCGATCACGATGTCGAAGACGTTCTCGTAGCAAGAAGGCGTCGCGGTGGTGATACAGGAGATGCGCTGACGCTACGCCTCGGAGGGCGACTTCCATACCAAGGTGGGCGACGCCGACTCCGGAAGATCTGCAACCCGCCACGCAGACCATCCTCCACGACGAAGCCCACCTCTCGTACATCACCTTGGCCGTCATCACCGGGGGGTGAGATCGGGCCATTGCCCGCTACACGTCTGCTTTACTGCAGTGAGTCTGCCGATTTGCCTTTTGCCCTTTACCAAAGCCTGATACGGTTCTTAATTTGGGGAAGAATCTGACCCCGTGCGAACGGAAAGGGTAAAGCATGAGCGAACTCGGCCAGATCCAGAGACTCGACCTACGCGAAGCGTGGCCCAACGAGGCTGAAGCATTCACTCCGTGGCTCCAAGAGCACATTGGAGAGCTCGGGGAGGTACTGGGACTGGACCTCGAGGTCGAATCCCGTGAGGCCCCGGTCGGGGACTTCTCACTCGACTTGCTCGCACGCGACACTGGAACCGGTCGTCCGGTCATTATCGAGAACCAGCTCGAGCAGACCAACCACGACCATCTCGGGAAGCTCCTAACCTATGCGGGTGGGCACGATGCGAACGTTGTCGTCTGGGTGGCGAAGCAGTTCAGGGAGGAGCACAGGCAGGCGCTCGACTGGCTCAACCAGCGCACGAGCGAGGAGACATCGTTCTTCGGGGTGAAGGTTGAAGTGTGGAAGATCGACGACTCGCGGCCCGCTCCGCACTTCACCCTCGTGGCCGCTCCGAACGAGTGGCGTCGAAGGAAGCGCCAGGATGAACTCACAACGGGCCCCTCGGAGCGGAGGCTGCGCTACCAGGCGTTCTTCCAGCCGCTCATCGACAAACTTCACGAGCGCGGCTTCACCTATGCTCGACGGGCACTGCCGCAGAGCTTCTTCAACGTCGCTGCAGACCGTCCGGCGGGAGTCGTCTATGGCGCAGCGTTCGGTCACGAAGGGCTGGCTCGTGTCGAGGTCTATATCAACAGCAGAAGCAAGGAGTGGAACAAGCTCCTGTTCGACCGCCTCGAGGAGCGAAAGGAGTCCATCGAGACAGACCTCAAGGCAACGCTCGAATGGAGTCGGTTGGACGACGGTGTCAACAGCCGCATCGCGCTCGTCCGCAGGGGAAGCATCGACGACGAAGAACCTGCTCGTGACGAGATCAGATCCTGGATGCTCGAGTGGCTCCCGAGTTTCAAGCAGGTATTCAGGCCGGTACTCGATGAACTCGCGACCGAGATCGCCTGAATCTCCACGCAGAAGAGCGTACCTGACACTCCGGGAGCTCGAAGGGTAGTCAGACCTCCATTCGCAAAGACATTCCACTCCACCAAGGCACTACCAGCGGCTCTTTGAGTAAGCCGGAGGTAGCGATGATTGGCAAGTTTGCGCGGCGCTGGAATCGGACCTGCACTTCGTGCTTGCTGGTCGTCATGTCGGCGGGCATGTCGACAGGGTCGCGGAAGACTTGCCGAGCCTGACACTACTTCACACTGGCGAAAAACTCCAGCAACATATGTGGACGAGCATATGCCGTGTGAGAGGGCTCTGCCCACTCGCACCTCCACGCGCCAACGTCCCGCGAATGACGGAAGCGATTCGTTGCAAACTATGCAACCAAACGTCCGTATCGCGACTGAAGGCACGAACAGCATCCTCCGAAAGAGAACGGACATAACATACAAGGCGGATCCATGAAACGTGTGGTGATCTACCTTCTCGGTGCAGCGATTGTCGTTGTCGCAGTTTTCGTCTACCTGTTTTTTCGTCCCGACATTGGGGCTCGGATCTTTTTTGGAATCGATCCCTCACCAGTAGCGATCAGTCTCAAGCACACTTACGACGTGCCTTCCGCAGACGAGAAGACCGTGGCCATCGTGGCGGCTGCAAGGCTCTTTCTGGATTCACTGAACAACAATCAGAGACAGGCGGCGACATACCGGTTCTCCGATAACGCACAGCGCTCGAACTGGTCGAACTTCCCTGAAGGCATGGTTCCGCGCGGTGGTGTAAAGCTCGGCGTCCTCTCTGAATCACAGCGGGAAAATCTGGACAAGCTCCTCGGGGAACTCCTGAGTGAGTACGGTGTGAAACACGTCACTTATCAATTGGCTGCGGAAGACTTGCTGGTCCCGGAAGGCCTGTTCGGCACCATGAAGTACGGAAGTGAGTACTTCTACGCTGCATTTCTCGGTGAACCGTCACCTACGGAGCCCTGGATGTTCCAGTTCGGCGGGCACCACCTCGCAATAAACGCCACTGTATTCGGGCCGCACGTTTCCTTCTCACCGATGCTGACCGGTGGCCAGCCGCTGCGCCTGCACCTTGACGGTGACGACATCTTCATTGTGGAGCGGGAAACTGCAGTAGCGCAGGCGTTCATGGATAGCCTTACGGACGAACAGAAAGGACGAGCCGTTCGTGCGGAACGGCCCATCGATCTCGTGCTGGGTCCGGGAAAACACGGGGCTGAGCCTGCGCCGGAAGGCATCAAGGGAAGCGAACTTACGGCTATGCAGAGAACGCTGCTCCTGGATGTGATCGAGGCCCGTCTGGGTTTCATGAACAATGACGACCATGCTGAGAAAGTGAAAACCGTGGTAGCCGAGATCGAGGACACATACTTTGGATGGTGGGGGCGGCAGGGTGTCTTGGGCGCCGCGTACTTTCGCGTGACCAGCCCGTCCATGGTGATCGAGTACGCGGTTCAAAACGGCGAAGACACCGTAGATCACGCGCACAGCATGTATCGTGAGCTTGACAACGACTACGGTGCCGCGTGGCTCGAGGCCGAATGAATCAAGCGAGACAGTTCACAGCTCGCGAGCGAGACCGGGCTCTGGCAACCGGTGTTTCGATTTTCGATTTTCGATTGGCTAGTCGAAGCCACCCCCCATCAGACGACGATCAAGCGCCGGTCGAGCTGGGACAGGATCTCCAGACCGTGCTCGGTCATGAGCAGCATCTCGATGTAGCTGCCGCCCTTTCCGCCCGGCCAGTCCTCGATCACGATGTCGAAGACGTTCTCGTAGTTCGTCGTCATCCCGACCTCGAAGTCGAGCGCCTCGAAACCGGTCCCGCTATGGAAGGTGTGGCCCACCCAGTCGGGCGGAATCGCGATCCCCATGTCGTAGCCCCCCACCAGCCATGCGTAGGGCTCGAGACCCACTTTCCTGATGTAGTCGTTCGCCACGTCGTGGAGCTTCAACATCGGATCCCCCGGTCTCATCGCCTGCAGGACCACTTCCACGCTCTTGGCCGCTTTCTCGTAGAGATCCGACCATCGGCGATCGGGCTCGCCGATGGAGAAGATGCGGGCGAGATCGGCGTGATACCGGTTGTAGGAAGCCGAGAAGTCCACCCAGACGATATCGCCCTTCTGGATCCGGCGTCGCGAGGGCGGCACGTGATGAGCGGCTCCGCGGGGGCCGGAACGCACCGCGGTGCGGATTGCCGGCTCCTCGCCGCCGTTGCGGCTCATCACGTACTGCGCGAGACCCTGGATCTCCATCTCCATCATGCCCGGCGCCATCTCGTCGATGAGCGCCTGCATGGCCACGTCGGCGATCCGGGCCGACTCCCGCATCATGGCGATTTCCGCCGGTGACTTGACCATCTTGATCCGATCGACCAGCCACGAGCCGTCCGATACCCGACAACCCGCCTGCTCGAAACCCTGGGCCAATTCCGCGAGCACCATCCCGCCGGGCGCCAGGCTCCACCGCTCCAGCGCCAGGTGCCCCTTCAGCCAGCCGCGCGCCTTCAGGCTTTCGAGGATCGTCTCGAGCGCCGGGCCCGCCTTCCGCCGGTCGAAGAACTCCACCTCATCGAAGCATCCCGTACCGCTCTTCACGAGATCGCTGTGCGACGCGGAATCGAAGAACAGCGTCTCTTGCCCACAGGCCCGAATGACCAGGCCGGTCGGGGTGGTGCGGCGGTACCAGATCGAGTCGTAACCGGTCAGCCAGGTCAGATTGGGGGGCGAGCTGACGAAGAGCAGATCGATTCCCCGCTCGCTCATCGCCTCCCGCGTCCGGGCGGTGCGTTGTCGATACTCGGCGCGGGGAAAAGGCGGCCCCCATTCGGTGCCGGCTTCGGTGTTCTCCATCGTGTCTCTCCAGGTTGGCAACTCGTGTCGTACGCGGGAAGTCGCGGCATGAACCGTCCCGGTTTACCGCAGAGTCTAAGACTCGGGAGGAGAGAACGATGAGTGCTTCGAACGAGTGCCCTCCGGAGGTCCGGGGCGCGCCGTGTGCGTGGTCCTGGGTGCGCCAGGGTGACCACGATTCGCGGTGGGCGGCGATCGGGTCGATCGTGGAGAGTGTCGACTGCGCGAGCGAGACGTTGCGCAAAGAGGGGGACCGGCAGGCCGAACCTGGCCAAGTCAGTCGTCCAAAGGCTATCGGAAGACAGGCTCCTGCCGATCGATGGCCTTGTCGATGCCCGACGAAACCAGCGAAGAGATGTCAAATTGATGATGGCATCACCAATTTGACACGATTCTGAGTCGTTCGTGGTCGCCGAGCTCGTCAAGCACATCACCGCGGTGCGCCACGATGCACCCCTGTACCACAGGCGCGACGCCACCGGCCACGAGATTGACGTACTGATCGACGCCGGCGATCAACCGACCTGCCAGCCTCCGTCGACGGTGATCGACTGTCCGGTGACGTAGTCGCTGAGCGGCGACGCGAGGTACAGGTAGGTGCCGGCGAGCTGCGAGAGGGGGCCGAGACGGCCCGCGGGGATACGGCGCTCGAGCGCCGCGCGCACCTCCTCTTCGGAGATCCCCGTAAGCGCGGCCCGCTCCCGGAAGAGCTGCCGGATCATGGCGGTGTCCATCTGGCCCGGACACACGCAGTTGACCAGAATCCCCTCGGGCGCGAGCTCCGCCGCCATCGACTGCGCGAGCCCCACCACGCCGAACTTCGACGCGGAGTATGCGGCGTTCTCGCGCCCGCCGCGCAGGCCGAAGAGCGACGAGGTGAAGATGATCCGGCCCCCGCCGCCCTGCGCCACCATGCGGCGCGCGAGCACCGTTGCGGAGATGAAGGCGCCGGTCAGGTTGACGTCGATGACGCGCCGCCACTCGTCGAGCCCGATGTCGAGCGCGTGACGAAGCAGCAAAACGCCGGCGTTCGGCACCACGATGTCCACCTTTCCGAAACGCTCCACCATGGCATCGGCGGCACGCTCGGTCGCGGGCTCGTCGGTGACGTCGAGGACAAGGGTCAAGGTGCGTTCGCCGAACTCTTCGGCGAGGCCGGCGGCGGCCCGGCGCACCGCGTCCGCCTGCACGTCGGCCATCGCCACCGACGCGCCCTGCGACAGGAAGGCCCGGGTGACGGCGAGCCCGATGCCCTGGGCCGCGCCGCTCACGAATGCCGTGTTTCCTGCGAGCAACCCGCCCTCCGTGGCGTGCGCGGCCGTGCTTCGGCGCATGCGCTCAGACCTCCTCCGCGCAGGGGTGATGCTCCATCCAGTGCCGGGCGATGTCGACGCCGCGGGCGATCCACACCTTGTCGTGGTCGAGCACGTAGTCGAGAAAGCGTTCGAGGCCCGGCGCGCGTCCGGGACGGCCGATGATGCGGTCGTGGATCCCGAGCATCATCATCTTGGGCTCACCCTCTTCGCCCTCGCGGTACAGGGTGTCGAAGGCGTCCTTCATGTAGGTGAAGAAGTCGTCGGCGGTGGTGAAGCCGAGGTGCTCGTTGTAGCGGTTGTCGTTGGTCTCGAAGGAGATCGGGATCACGAGGTGCGCCTTGCCGCCGACCCGAGTCCAGTAGGGGAGCTCGTCGCCGATCGAGTCCCGGTCGTAGAGAAAGCCGCCCTCCTCCACCAGCAGGCGGCGCGTGTTCGGGCTCGGCCGCCCCGTCATCCAGCCCACGGGACGCGCTCCGGTGACGTTTCGGATCCCCTCCACCGCGCGCCGGATGTGCTCGCGCTCCACGTCCTCGGGGACGTCCTGGTAGTCGATCCAGCGCCAGCCGTGGCTGACGATCTCGTGGCCCGCCTCGACCATCGCCTGCGCCGCCTCCGGGTTGCGTTCCAGCCCCATCACCACGCACCACGCGCTGGTCCCTATCTCCCGCTCGGCGAGGATGCGCAGGATGCGCCAGATTCCGCGCCGGCTGCCGTACTCGAAGGCGCTCTCCACGACCATGTTGCGCGCTCCCTCGTAGGCGGGAAAGCCGGTGTCGGTGAGCATGTTCTCGGAATGGGGGTCGCCGTGGAGCACGCTGTTCTCGCCCCCCGCCTCGTAGTTGAGCGCGATGGTGAGGCAGAGGTTCGCGCCCCCCGGCCACTTCGGATCCGGGGGATTGCGGCCATAGCCCACCATGTCGCGGGGATACGGAGATTGGGATTCAGTCATTCGCCTTCTCCTCGGGTACATCGCAAGGCCCGGATGCGGAATGCGCATCGCAGCGGGAGGACCCTCATTCCCGGCCCTCGAAACGGGAGCATTTCACGCTTCCACGGCACTTGCCTCGACTCGGTATTTTGCGTGGATTTCCGCTCACCAGGGGAATGACGGGAGCCAGACCGGGCGCCACAAATCGTCGTTCCCGCGCAGAGCCTGCCCCCAGCGAAAGCGGGGCGGGAGTCCGCCCGAGACCGTGCAGGTCCCGTTGGAAGCATCGCTTCGGCCAGCGTGAAATGCCCCCGGCCCTCAAAAGGTGCCGGCGTCGCGCTCCACCAGACGGAGGAAGCGGCGGGTGCGCTCCTCGCGGGGCGCCTCGAGCACCTGAAGCGGCGGTCCTTCCTCGACGATACGTCCCTCGTCCATGAAGATGACCCGGTCCGCGACCTCTTTCGCGAAGCGGATCTCGTGGGTGACCACGATCATGGTCATGCCGGCTTCGGCGAGGCGCCGGATCACCGCGAGCACCTCGGAGACGAGCTCCGGGTCGAGGGCGGAGGTGGGCTCGTCGAAGAGCATGAGGCGCGGCGAGATCGCGAGGGCCCGGGCGATCGCCACCCGCTGCTGCTGTCCTCCGGAGAGCCGGTGCGGCAGGTGATCGCGGTGCTTCCCGAGGCCGACGCCGGTCAGAAGCTGCATCGCCGTCGCCTCGGCATCCCGCGCGGACTGGCCGTAGACCCGCACCGGCGCCTCGCTGACGTTCTTGAGAGCGGTGAAGTGATGAAAGAGATTGAAGTGCTGGAACACCATGCCGATGCGGGCCTCGGCCCGCGCCCGGGAGAGGTTCCGGGTCGGCTTGAGCCGGCCCTTGACCTTCTCGTAGCCGACGTAGCCGCCGTCGATGGTGATCTCGCCCGCATCGACCCCTTCGAGGTGGTTGACGAGGCGCAGCAGGGTGCTCTTGCCCGATCCGCTCGGACCCATGATCGCCACCACCTCGCCGCGTCCGACCGAAATGTCCACCCCTCGCAGCACCTCGTTGCGTCCGTACGCCTTGTGGACGTCGGTGCACACGACGAAGGGCTCCCCGCCGCCGCCCCCGGTCTCGACGTGGAGGAGCTCGAGGATGTCCACCCACGACGCCGGTCCCGCCGCGGCGCCCTCGGCCGCCGGCACCGCCTCCGAGGCGGCGACCGGGGTCTGCGCCCGTGGCGCGGGAGCGGCGGCGGGCGGGGACGGCGCTCCCATGCGGAATCCGAACATGCGCCCGAGCGCCCCCTCGCCCTGCCCCGGCGGCTCCTTCTCCAGGCTGAAGTGGCGCTCGAGCAGGGCCTGGACGATGGAGATCGCGCTCGTCATCACCAGGTAGATCACGGCCGCGGCGGCAAACACGGTAAAGAACTTGAAGTTCTGCCCGACGATCTGCTGGGCGCGAAAGGTCAGCTCGTTGACGAAGATCACCGAGGCGATCGAAGTCAGCTTCAGCATGCTGATGGTGTCGTTGGTGATCGCGGGCAGGATGGCGCGCAATGCCTGCGGCATGATGATGCGGCGCAGCGTCAGCACCGGCCCCATGCCGAGCGAGGCGGCGGCGGTGCGCTGGCTGCGATCCACCGAGATGATGCCGCCGCGGATGATCTCGCCACTGAACGCCGCTTCGTTGAGTGCGAAGCCGATTACCGCGGTGGTGAAGGTGTCGAATCTCAGGCCCACCAGCGGGAGGGCGTCGTAGATGAACACGAGCTGCAGGAGCTGCGGGGTCCCGCGCATGAACCAGATGTAGAACCAGGCGAGCGCGCTCAGGGGCCAGATGTTGGAGAGGCGCATGAGCGCCAGGACGAGGCCCAGGAAGAGCCCGAGCACCATCGACACCACGGTGATCTCGATGGCGACCAGCGCGCCCTCGAGCAGGAACTTCGACGTGGTGTAGGAGAGGAACTCGTCGAACCAGACGAGAAAGGTCCCGGTGTCCGCTTCCTCGCGCTTGCCGCCGGCCGCGAGCTCCTCCAGCGAGATGCCCCACGCGCTGCCGAAGTCTCCCTCCACGAGCGAGAGCAGGAGCACGAACCCGAAGGCGAGCAGCAGCGTCCTGCCCCAGCGCGTGCCGGCGCGCTTCATGGCGTCAACGGCGACGCGGCACATTGGTGTTCGGACAAGCCGGGAAACAGCGAAACTGCGCGCAGTGCCGGTTCATTCGTCCTTCATTGCCTCGATTGCCGCCGGAAGATGCCCGCTTGCACGGGAATGACGGCAGAGGACACTTGGGGTGGGTCCCGTCATTCCCTTGATGAGCGGGAATCCACCGGCTGACCGATCACGGATGCGGCGCGGCGCCGCCCGGGCGCCGCGCCCGCTCATCGGACCCGCTTACTCCCGGAGCACCTCCGCCGGCAGCTCGAGGTCGGGATCCATGATGTACCTCTCGAAGATCTTCGCCTGCTCGCCGGTCGCCTGCGCGATCGCGATGCCGTCCGCGATCGCCTGGAGGAGATCGTCGTTGTCGTTCTTGACCGCGGCGCCGATCTTGAAGCCGGTGAGGATCTTGAACGCAAGGCCGTAGACGTCGGGCTCGTTCTCCACCATCCTCATCACCAGGCTGAGATCCGAGAGCACGATGTCGGTGCGCTGGTTGGCGACGAGGCGGAAGCCCGCCGCCATGTCGGGGTAGGTCTTGATGTCGATCGCCTCCTTGCCCGCATCGACGCACTCCTGGCTCTTGCTGCGCATGGCGGCCTCTTCCACCGTGCCGAGGCCCACCGCGGTGCCGTTCCCGCACAGCTCATCGAGGCTCATGATGTTCTTCGGGTTGCCGGTCTGGGTGAGGGCGCCCGTCGCCGCCTGCATGTAGATGACGTAGTCGACCTGCTCGGCGCGCTCCGCGGTGTAGTAGAGCGAGTCCCACATCACGTCGATCTGTCCCGCCACCACCGCGGGGAGTAGCCCGGACCAGCCGCCGAGCTGGTACTCGATCTCGACGCCGGCACAGTCGAAGACGAACTGCGCGAGATCGACGTCGAAGCCGATGATCCTGTCGAAGTCCTCCCCGTCGCGGAAGACGTAGGGCTGGGTCTGGGGATCCGCCCCGATCCGTATCGTCTTCCCGGCGATGCTCGGATACTTCTCCGCCACCTTGTCCGGCTCGCACTCCGCTGCGAGCGACCCGCCCGACCAGCCGAATGCGGCCAGGAGAACGCCGGCGAGCGCCGGTCCCGTCCATCTCTTCGCGTGCATTGACATTCCTCCCGTCAACCGGCCGGGCCGGCGCGGCCCGGACCAATAAATGAGCTCCCGTCCCGTCCCCGCGCGCCTCGAGCGCCGCACGAGGTGCGCGAGCGGCCGGGGAGCGTGGCGCCGGCCCGAGCTCCCGGAGCACGGAGCCCGGCGGCGGGCGGAGTATGGGCACGCCCGCGCGCGCCGCGCAACCTGGGCGTGGCGCGCCGGGCTCCGGCGAGACCGTCGCCCTCACGCCGCGTCGGCCCGGCCCGCATGCGGCCCGGCCGCACCCTCGCCACTCCCCTCCCGCAGCGCGCGGGTGGCCGCGTCGTCGACATCGCCGGCGGCATCGAGCGCCACGCGGTACAGATCCCGGGCCCGCTCGACGCTGACCCAGCCTTCCCGCACGTCCTTCGCGACGAGGGCCGGATCCCGTTCCCGGGGCGGGCCGTAGCCGCCGCCTCCCGGGGTGTAGGAGATGATGCTCTCCCCCTCCTTCAGCACGTACTGGGCGCTCACGTCCCGCACCTCGACGAGCTCCCCCGATGCGGTGCGCCGGAAGTGACGCGAGGGACAGGCGGTGCCGCCGCCGCGCGCGCCCTGGGCGGGATTGATGCTGCCGTCGCAGACGTAGCCGAGCTCGATGTCGCAGTCGACCGGGCCGTACTCGACCCGGAACCCCGGCCCGCCCCGGTAGCGGCCGGCGCCCTCGCTGTCCGGTACCAGGCGGCGCTCGTGGACCAGGATCGGGTGGTGGATCTCGTCGACCTCGATGCAGTCCACGAGCGGCATGCCGGCGTTGCCCATGGTCAGCATCGTGAGCCAGCCGTCGGCGTGCGGCGTGCCGGGGCCGCTGCCGCCGAGGAGGATGACCTCGTTGCAGAAGGGTTCGCCGTCGTGGCGGGGGTCGGCGCCCGAGAGCACCGCCCCGGTCGCCGGAATCGCGGCCCCCCCGTCCGCCATGCCGATGCCGTCGCCGATCTGCGCGAGCGCCCGCTGCACCGCGCAGGTGACGCGGTCGCCGAGGTTGGTAGTGGCCACCGAGGTGCTGGTCGGGTGGCGGGGAATGCCGCACACCGTGCCCTCGCCGAGGAGCACCTCGATGCGGCGATAGCTCCCGGCATTGGGCGGCACCCGGTGACCGACGGTGTTGAACACCCCGACCATGCAGGCGGAGAGCGCGCAGGCCTGCGACAGGTTGAGTCCGCAAGGGTAAGCGGGCGGGTTGTCGCGCAGGTCCACCCTGATGCGGGCGGCCTCGCTGTCGACCTCCACCTCGGCCTTGACGGTGATGCCCTCCGGTGGGGTGCCGGGGACCGGATCATGGGTCGCGGTCGCCACGCCCCGCCCGCTCGGCATCCGGCGCAGCGCCTGGATCATCAGGTGCTCGGAGTAGTCGAACATCTCGGCGGTGTACTCGGCGAGCGAATCCCAGCCGACCTCCCGGCCCATCTCCAGCATGGCCCGCTCGCCGATGCGGGCCGAGCCGAGCATCGCGAGATAATCGCCGTGCCACTGATCGGGCACCCGGATCCGCATCCGGCACATCCGGATGATGTCCTCGATGTCCCGGTAGTCGCGCTGCACCTGCACCGCGGGGAAGATGAGCGCCCCTTCCTGGTAGACGTCCCGGGCCGCACCCATGTAGGTCGTGGGCAGCGAGTTGCCGCAGTCCGCCTGGTGGGCTTTCGCGAGGACGGTGAAGCGGTGCACGCCGTCGTCGTCGATGACCGGCACCAGGATCACGTGGTCGGCGGCATGCGAGTTGCCGTGGTAGGGCGAGTTGTGCAGGAAGGCATCTCCGCGCTTCAGCTCGGGGTGGAACTCCTTCATCGCCCGCGCCATGAGATCCGCGCCGCGCAGGACGTGGATCGGGTAGCACTCCGCGGCGGAGATGAGCTCGCAGTCCACGGTCACGATGCAGCACGAGAAGTCCCGCGCCATATTCAGCACGCCGGAGCGCCCGGTGCGCAGGAGGGTGTTCGCCATCCTGGACGCAACGCTTTCGAATCGCTTGCCGAGCACCGCGAGGCGCACGCCGTCGTAGCCGCGCTCCACCGCCGCTCCGTCTTCGCTGTTCATGAACGTCCTCCTGAGACCGCCGTTGCGACTGCGTCCCTTCCCGGCTCCGCCCGCGAAGGCGATGGCGCTGCTCCCGCGTCCGCCGCCCGCACGTCGATGACCAGGCTGCCCGCGCCGGAGCGCATCCCCACCGCGCCCGGATCCACCACGATGGTCGTGAAGCCGGACTCGACGATGGCGGGGCCGGCGATGCGCTCCCCGGTGCGCATCCCTTCGAAGCGCCGCACCGGCGTGCGGACCGCTCCCCGGCCGCCGAAGCAGGCGGGACGCTGCCCGCTTCCCGGGCGCTCCGGCGGCGCTTCCACCAAGCGGGCGGACGGGCCGCGGGGAAGCCGGCCGGTGGCGCGGGCCCGCCAGGTGAGCGCCTCGATGTGAGAGCGCCGGTCCGCGATCGCGAACATCGCCTCGTGGAGATCGTGCAGGTCCTCCACGAGGCGCGCGACGTCGGCGTCGTTCTCGAAGCGGGACTTGGCGAGCGGGACTTCGATCTCCCACACCTGGTGCGGGTAGCGGCCCTCGACCGAGAAGTCGATGCGCTGGTCCAGGGTGCCGGTGCCGCGACCGCTCATGAAGCGGCGGCACTTCGCCTCCAGCTCGGCGAGCGTCGCGTTCACCCGCTCGAAGTCGAAGCGGTGGCTGGTGGTGAATGCGGTACGGCTGAACTCCGCGCTCAGGTCCGACATGAGCGCCCCGGCCGCGCTGAGCGCCGCCCCGACCCCGGGAATCACCACCCGCCGGCAGCCCAGCCTTCTTGCGATGCGCACGCAGTTCAGCCCCGCCGCGCCG
>CAYQVB010000114.1:0-36168 GCA_964420925.1 uncultured Ectothiorhodospiraceae bacterium
GGGCGGTACGGCGACGGGGGAGGGGGAGGAGCAGACTTCACCTGCGGCGTGGGCGGCGCAGCTCGGCAGCTTCGCGGATCGCCGCAACGCGCTCGTTCTCAGGAACCGGTTGCGCGCGAAAGGCTACCCGGCGTTCACGGAATCCGTTGCGGGCGAGCAAGGTGAAGTGACCCGAGTGCTGGTCGGCCCCGAGCCGACCCGGGCTCGCACGGTCGCCACCATCGAGGCCCTGACCCGGGATACGGGACTCGACGGATTCGTGGTCCGACACCCTCGGGACTGAGGCTCGAGCTCGGATGGCGGCATTGACCTGGGCGGACTACCTGACTGTCGTCATCATCGGCGCATCGGCATTCCTCAGCATTCTTCGAGGCTTCGTGCGCGAGGCGTTTGCGCTGGGCGGCTGGATCTCGGGAGGATGGCTCGCACTCACCTTCGGACCCGGCGCCGCCGGCCTCCTGGAGGGACACGTTGCCATCCCCTCCCTGCGCTACGCGATTGCGGGTCTCGTCCTCTTCTTTTCCGCGCTTCTCGTTGCCGCCCTGATCGCGCATTTCTTCGCCGCGGTAGTGGAAAAGACCGGTCTGAGCGGCACGGATCGGACGCTGGGGATGGTGTTCGGCATCGCGCGAGGCGCGGTCATCGTTACGGTCCTCGTGCTGCTTGCGCGCCTCACTCCTCTGCCCGAGGATCCGTGGTGGGACGAGTCGGTGTTCATCGCGCCCTTCGAGCGGGCGGCGTCCGAGCTCGAGCGCTTTCTTCCCCCCGAGATCGCGGGGCTCTTGTCACCGGAACCCGAGGGCTGAAGCGCGTGGCGCGCCGCCGTATACTCGCTCTCGCCGGGCGCGCCTTTGCCCCGCCGTTGCCGACGCTCAGGGAGAGCGTGACCAGGACTCACGATGGCGTTCGATACACGGAGATTCGTCGGGCCGGGTTGAGGAGGTCAGGCCCGCTTCCAAGCGAAGGTTGATCCGTCCGCACATGTGCGCCATCGTCGGCATCGTCTCCCGCTCCCCGGTCAATCAGGACCTCTACGACGCGCTGACCGCGCTGCAGCACCGGGGGCAGGACGCCGCCGGAATCGTCACCTGGGACGGCGAGCGCCTGCATCAGCGCAAGAGCCGGGGCCTCGTTCGCGACGTGTTCCACACCCGCCACATGCTCTCGCTCCACGGCACCATGGGCATCGGACACGTGCGCTATCCCACCGCCGGCCGGGACTCGTCGGCCGAAGCGCAGCCCTTCTACGTCAATTCTCCCTACGGAATCACGCTGGCCCACAATGGCAACCTCGTGAACGCGGATGCCCTCAAGCTGCAGATCTACCGCGACGACCTCCGGCACGTGAACACGGATTCCGACTCCGAGATCCTGCTCAACGTGTTCGCCCACGAGCTTCAGCGGCGAGGCCGGCTGCGCGTCGACGAGAACGACGTGTTCGCGGCGGTGAGCGGAGTGCACGCGCGCTGCGTCGGAGGTTACGCGGTCGTGGGCATGATAAACGGCTACGGAGTTTTTGCATTTCGCGACCCCTACGCCATTCGACCCGTGTGCTTCGGGGGGCGGGAGACCGCCAGAGGCATGGAGTACATGGTGGCCTCGGAGAGCGCCGGCCTCGACATGCTCGGCTTTCACCTGCTGCGGGATCTCGATCCGGGAGAGGCCGTCTACATCGATGCGCTGGGCAATGTTTTCAGCCGGCAGTGCGCGCAGCAGCCGGTCCACTCGCCGTGCATCTTCGAGTACGTTTACCTCGCGAGACCCGATTCGATCCTCGACGACGTATCGGTCTACAAGGCGAGGCTTCGCCTCGGAGAGCACCTCGCCGACAAGATTCTCAGGGAGTGGCCGCATCACGACATCGACGTCGTCATCCCCATCCCGGATACCAGCCGCACTGCCTGCCTGCCGGTCCAGTACAAGCTCGGCATCAAGCACCGTGAAGGGTTCATCAAGAACCGCTACATCGGACGAACCTTCATCATGCCGGGACAGGAGCAGCGCGAGCGTTCGGTGCGCCAGAAGCTCAATCCAATCGGCCTCGAGTTCGATGGCAAGAACGTGTTGCTGGTGGACGATTCGATCGTTCGCGGGACCACCTCCGCCCAGATCATCCAGATGGCGCGCGACGCGGGCGCGAGGAAGGTGTACTTTGCCTCGGCGGCGCCGCCGGTGCGCCACCAGAACGTGTACGGGATCGACATGCCGGTCACGAGCGAGCTGATTGCGCACGGGCGCAGCGTGCCGGAGGTCGCCGACCGGATCGGGGCGGACCGCCTCATCTACCAGGACCTCCCGGACCTGGTCTCGGCGGTGCGCAAGGGCAATCCTCGCATCGGCCGCTTCGAGACTTCCATATTCACGGGGGAGTACGTCACCGGGGCGGTCACCGAGAGCTACCTCGAGGTGCTCGCAGGACGGCGCACCGACCTCGCCCGGGCGAAGCACGCCCCGGTCTCGGAGGAGATCATCGAGGTCCACAACACGGAGTAGACACCAGGGACGGCCACGCGGCGGGAGAAGCGCGCCGCGAATCCCGCCATTGCGTTCCCATGAGGAAGTGCAGGGACCGGGAGCCGGGATCGGATCCCGGAGCGTTCACAGGGGGAGATCGAGACAATGACCGACAAAGTCAGGAAATCAGACGAAGAATGGGCCCGCCTGCTCGAGCCCGAGCAGTACCGGGTCACCCGTCTCAAGGGAACCGAGCGCCCCTTCAGCGGTGCGTTCCACGACTGCAAGCGGGCCGGCACCTATCGCTGCATCTGTTGCGATGCCCCGCTGTTTTCCTCGGATGCGAAGTTCGATTCGGGCACGGGCTGGCCGAGCTTCCGGGAGCCCGCGTCCGGCGCGGACCTCGAAGAGGAAGAGGACCGCTCGTTCTGGATGGTGCGCACCGAGGTGACCTGCGGGCGATGCGACGCTCATCTCGGTCACGTCTTTCCCGACGGACCTCCCCCCACCGGCCAGCGCTACTGCATCAACTCCGCCGCCCTCCATTTCGACGAAGTGCCCGGATAGCCGGCCGGCGCCCCGGGATCTCGTCAGTCCCAGCGATCGTCGCGGACCTGGACGCGCCCTTCGTGCACCCGCACCGGGAGCGTGGGGACGGGCTCGTAGGCGGGCGGGGTGAGGGCCTCTCCGGTGCGGATGTTGAAACGGGCCGCGTGCCGGGGGCAGACGATCTCGTCGCCCTCGATGCAGCCGCCGGTGAGCTGCCCGTAATCGTGGGTGCACACGTCCTCGATCGCGAAGTACTCGCCCTCGAGGTTGAACACCGCCACCGGCACGTCGTCGACATCCACGAGCCGGTGCTCGCCGGGGGGAAAGGATGCGAGGTCCGAGACGTCGACCCACTCGGACACGGGCTTCTTCCCGCGATCAGAGCAGGCCGAGCTCGAGCTTGATCTCGTCGCTCAGCATGTCGGGAGTCCACGGAGGATCCCAGACGAGCTCGACCCGTGCCTCGCTCACCCCTTCCACCTCGCCTACGCGCGATTCCACCCAACCGGGAAACATGTCCGCGACCGGGCATCCGGGCGCGGTCAGGGTCATCTGGATGTCGACCGCGTTGGTCTCGTCGATGGAGATGCCGTAGATGAGGTTGAGATCGTAGATGTTGACGGGAATCTCCGGATCGTAGATCTCGCGGAGCGCGTCGACGATGCGTCCCCTGAGCGCTTCGTCTTCATCGGGGGGCACTTCCGGCGGCGCGTTGAGCCAGTCGGTGAGCCTGGTGATCGATTCCGGGTCGCTGGACATGGGTGGCGTGCGCTCCGCGCGGGTCGACTCGGCATCCATTATGCACCAAGGCGCGGATTCGGCCCGAACATTTCCTGCACCTTCCTGACCGCCCGTATCAGCGCGTCGGCGTCCTCGCGCGTGTTGTAGAGGGCGAAGGTGGCGCGTGCGGTCGCCGGCACCCCGAGGCGTTCCATCAGCGGCATCGCGCAGTGGTGACCGGCCCGAATCGCCACTCCCTGTCGATCGACGATGGTGCCGACATCGTGCGCGTGCACCCCATCGAGAACGAAGGAGAGCACCCCGCTCTTGTTGGCGGCGGTGCCGATGATGCGCACCCCCGCGATGTCGCCGAGCGCATCGGTGGCGTAGTCGAGCAGCGCATCCTCATGGGCCGCGACCGCCTCGAGATCCAGAGCCGAGAGATACTGGAGCGCCGCTCGGAGCCCGATGGCGCCGGCGATGTCGGGAGTGCCCGCCTCGAACTTGTGGGGCAGGTCGTTGTAGGTGGTGCCTTCTTCGAAGCTGACCCGGCGGATCATCTCGCCGCCGCCCTGGTAGGGGGGCATTGCGTCGAGGAGCTCCGGCTTGCCGATCAGCGCACCGATCCCGGTCGGGCCGTAGACCTTGTGGCCGGAGAACGCATAGAAGTCGCAGTCGAGGTCCTGGACGTCCACCGCGAGGTGCGGCGCGGCCTGGGCGCCGTCCACCATCACCCGGGCGCCCGCCGCGTGCGCCGCCCGGCAGATCCCCTTGATGGGATTGATGGTGCCGAGGGCGTTGGACAGGTGCACCATCGACACGAAGCGGGTCCGTTCGCCGAGCAGGGCATGAAAGGCATCGAGGTCGAGCTCCCCTTCGTCGCTGATGGGGACCACTCGGAGCCGCGCCCCGCTCTGCTCGCACAGGATCTGCCAGGGCACGATGTTGGAGTGATGCTCCATGTGCGAGACGAGGATCTCGTCGCCCTCCCGGAGCTTCGGCCGGAGGTAGCTCCCCGCCACCAGGTTGATGGCCTCGGTGGTCCCCCTCGTGAACACCACGCCGCGCCGGTCGGGAGCGTTCACGAAGCGCGCCACCTCGTCCCGAGCGGCTTCGTAATCCCGCGTCGCCCGCTCGCTCAGCGCATGGATCCCCCGATGCACGTTGGAGTTGTCGTGCTCGTAGTAGTGGCGCAGCGCCTCGATCACCGCCCGGGGCTTCTGGCTGGTGGCGCCGTTGTCGAGGTAGACGAGAGGGTGGCCGTGCACCTCCTGGTGGAGGATGGGGAAGTCCCGGCGCCGCGCGTGAACGTCGTACAGGTTGCGGCCCGCTCGGTCGACGGACGAGGCGCTGCTCATGACGCAAGGTCTCCCGCGCCGGCGAGCTCGGTCAGATGTGCCGCTCCCGGCATGCGGGCCGCGAGGTCGCGAACGAGCGACTCGCGAAGCCAGGGAATCGTCACGGGCTCCAGCATCTCTTCGAGAAACCCGAAGGTGAGGAGCGCGCGAGCGCTCGCTTCCTCGATGCCCCGGGATCGGAGATAGAAGGTCATCCGCTCGTCGAGCTGTCCCACCGTGGCGCCGTGGGAGCACTTCACGTCGTCGGCGTGGATTTCGAGCTGCGGCTTGGTATCGATCTCCACGTGCGGGGAGAGCAGGAGATTGGCGTTGGACTGGTGGGCGTCGGACTTCTGGGCGCCCGGATGAACGAAGACCCGGCCGTTGAAGACTCCTCTCGCCCTGCCGTCCAGCACCCCCTTGTAGACCTCGTTGCTGGTGCACTCGGGGTGAAGGTGGTCGACCCGGGTGTGGAAGTCCATGTGCTGGCGCCCGGTCGCGAGGTAGAGCCCGTGAAGGTCGCAGCGCGCCCGGGGCGCGTCCATGCGCACGTTGATGTCGTGCCGGACGAGGCGCCCTCCGAGTGAGGTGACGTGGGAAGTGAAATGGCTCTCGTGGGCCTGGTGCACTTCGATGTCGGCGATGTGGAATGCCTGGTCGCCCTCCAACTGCGCTTTGTAGTGTTCGACGCAGGCGCCGGCCTTCAGCACGAATTCGCTCACCGCGTTGTTGAAGCATCGCGTGCCGGTTCCCGCGCCGACGTAGTGCTCCACCACGCTCGCGCGGCTCGCGACCTCCGCGACGAGCAGCACTCGGGGGTGGGAAACGACATCGGGCTCGCGGCCGGAAGAGGCGAAGACGAGGTGAATGGGGTGCCGGGCCGAGGCGCGGCGCCGAAGGTGAATGAAGGCGCCGTCCTCGACGAACGCGGTGTTGAGCGCCGCGAACGCGAAGTCTCCGCGGTCCGCGTAGCGCCCGAAGTGATTCTCGAAGGCCTCGGGGGGATTCTCGATCGCCTCGCGCAGGCCCATCACGAGGACTCCCTCCCCCATGTCCTTCAGGGTGGACTGCGCCTGCGAAAGCCGGCCGTCGACGAAGACGAGCCGGCAGCATTCGGTCGCGGCCGGTCCCGCGAACTCATCCACCGTCTCGATTCGCACCTCGTCCGCGGCGGGCGAGAGGGGACGAAAGAGCGCTTTTTCGAGCGGGGCGAGCCGGGTGTACTTCCAGTCCTCATCCCGGGGGCCGGGAAAGCCGAGGTCTCCGAAGCGCGCGATGGCGGCGTCGCGGACCTGCTCGAGCCAGCGCCGGTCGCGGCCCGGCAGAGTGTCGCGGCCGGTCCGGAAGGTGTCGAGGTAGTGCGCGACGGCGGGGGAGAGGTTCATGTCGCCGTCGCTTCCTCGACCATGCCCGCGTATCCGTACTCTTCTAGATGCAGCGCCAGGTCGCGGTCGCCGGACCTCACGATGCGCCCGTCGTTCAGCACATGGACGAAGTCCGGCGCGACGTGGTTGAGCAGGCGCTGGTAGTGGGTGACGAGGACCATGGCGCGTTCCGGCGAGCGCAACGCGTTGACCCCCCTCGCGACGTCGCGCAACGCATCGATGTCGAGGCCCGAGTCCGTCTCGTCGAGGATCGCCAGGCGGGGCTCGAGCACCGCCATCTGGAATATCTCGTTGCGCTTCTTCTCTCCGCCGGAGAACCCGACGTTCACCGGACGCTTGAGCAGCGACTGGTCCATGTGGAGCACGCGGAGGCGTTCCCGTACCAGCTTCATGAAGTCCATCGCGGAGATCTCTTCCTCTCCCCGGTGCTTGCGGATCGCATTCAGCGCCGCCCGCAGGAAATAGGTGTTGTTGACGCCCGGTATCTCCACCGGGTACTGGAAGGCGAGGAACATCCCTTCGCAGGCGCGTTCCTCCGCCGAGAGCTCGAGCAGGTCCCGTCCCTCGTATCGCACCTCGCCCCGGGTCACCTCGTAGCCTTCCCGGCCCGCGAGCACGTGGGCGAGGGTGCTCTTGCCCGAACCGTTCGGCCCCATGATCGCGTGGACCTCGCCCGCGGCGACCTCGAGGTCGAGCCCCTTCAGGATCTCCCGGCCTTCCACGCGGACGTGCAGGTCCACGATCTCGAGCATCGGGACGGGGCTCACGCGGGCGATCTCGGCTGCGGGGCGGGGCGCTTCATCCCACCGCACCTTCGAGGCTCACCTCGAGCAGCTTCTGGGCCTCGACCGCGAACTCCATCGGCAGCTCCTTGAACACTTCCTTGCAGAATCCGTTGACGATGAGCGACACCGAGTCTTCCGCCGACATCCCCCGGCTCAGGCAGTAGAAGAGCTGGTCCTCGCTGATCTTCGAGGTAGTGGCCTCGTGCTCCACCGTGGCGGTGGGGTTCTTCACCTCCATGTACGGAAAGGTATGGGCCCCGCAGCGGTCGCCCATCAGGAGGGAGTCGCACTGGGTGTAGTTGCGGGCGCCCTTCGCGCCCTTCTCGATGCGCACCAAGCCGCGGTAGGCGTTCTGTCCGCGGCCGGCGGAAATGCCCTTCGACACGATGGTGCTGCGCGTGTTCTCGCCGATGTGCACCATCTTGGTGCCGGTGTCCGCCTGCTGGCGGAGGTTCGCGAGCGCCACCGAGTAGAACTCGCCGATCGAGTTCCTGCCCCGCAGCACGCAGCTCGGGTACTTCCAGGTGATCGCGGAGCCGGTCTCGACCTGGGTCCAGGAGATCTTCGAGTCGTCTCCCCGGCATTCGCCGCGCTTGGTGACGAAGTTGTAGATGCCGCCCCGGCCCTCCTCGTCGCCGGGGTACCAGTTCTGCACCGTCGAGTACTTGATCTCTGCTCCCGCGTGGGCGATGAGCTCCACCACCGCGGCGTGGAGCTGGTTCTCGTCGCGCATCGGTGCGGTGCAGCCCTCCAGGTAGCTCACGTAGCTGCCTTCGTCGGCCACGATGAGCGTACGCTCGAACTGACCGGTGTTCGCGGCGTTGATGCGAAAGTACGTGGAGAGCTCCATCGGACAGCGGACTCCCTTGGGCACGTACACGAAGGAGCCGTCGCTGAACACCGCGGAGTTGAGGGTGGCGAAGAAGTTGTCGGTGTAGGGCACCACGCTCCCGAGGTAGCGCTCCACCAGCGCCGGGTAGTCCCGGACCGCTTCGGAGAACGAGCAGAACACGATGCCGTCCTCGGCGAGCCGGTCCTTGAAGGTGGTGGCGACCGAGACGCTGTCGAACACCGCGTCGACCGCGACCCCGGCGAGCGCCGCGCGCTCGTGGAGGGGAATACCGAGCTTCTCGTAGGTCTCGAGCAGCTTGGGGTCCACTTCGTCGAGGCTCTTGGGAGCGTCCGTCTTCGACTTCGGGGACGAGTAGTACGAAATGGACTGGTAGTTGATGGGGGGATGCTCGACGCTGGCCCAGGTGGGCTCGCTCATCGTCAGCCAGTGCCGGTAGGCGCGCAGACGCCAGTCGAGCATGAAGGCCGGCTCGTTCTTCTTCTTCGAGATGAGCCGGATCACGTCCTCGTCGAGGCCGGGGGCGACGGTGTCCGACTCGATGTCGGTAAAGAACCCGTGCTCGTAGCCGCGCTCGATCAGCGCCTCTACGTCGTGTGTCGTGGCCGCCATCTCGCTCCCGTCGCCACCGCGCCGCGCCCCGCGCCGCCCGGTCGGCTATTCCTGACTAAATTAGTCAGGAATTATCTCCACGCCCTGAAACAAGGTCAACGACTGTTGTCAGACCTCGATATGAGTACGACGTGGTCCAAAATCGCTGCGACGGCCCTCGTCCTGTGTCCGGGTCGCTTTCGGGGTCCTGTCCTGGGGTCGCGGCGGTGGCCGTACTCCTCCTGCGCCGCAGGTACCGGCGTGCCGTTACCGGTCCGATTCGGGATTCTGCGCTGATCTTTCGACCAACGACGCCCAATCGTCGGGCGGGTTCCCTTGCGTGAGCATCCTGGTGAACACCGCGTACGGATCGGTCCCGCTTCTTGCGGACCGTAACGTACGTTGGTCATTCATCCATGCATAGACGATGACCTTTGCCTTTGCGTCGTAGCGGAAGAAGAGTCGGAATCGCCTGCCGATTTTGGCGCGTCTCCAGTGTCGGTAGCCTCTTCCGAGCGCATTCCGTTGCCGATACTCGGCCCGGGATGGGTCTTGTGGGATGATTTCCGACATTGCCCGATCGACGGCCTGCAACAGCTTGACATTCGCATTCGATCTGAACCCTTCCGGGTCCTTTCGTCGGGCGCGCTCGGCTGCATTCTCGAGGTTGGCGAGCTGCTTGCTGAGTGCTGTGTAAAACAGCAGCCGCCATCCGTGTCGTTCCATTACAGGTCCACATCTCCCTCGATGGGCTCATCGAGATCGATGTCGAGCTCGGCATGTTCCAGCATCCTCTGTGCCACGTCGTCGGGAACTTCCTCGACCCCTCGTCCGGCTTCAATCTCTTGCTCGATGAGGTCGAGAAACGACCTGATGGCGGGATCTTCGTGCTCGGCGTCAGCGCGGGTCACCATGACTTGTCCGTCTTCGTGAAGTTCGAACGTTACCCTGGTTCCGGTGTCGGCGCCGAGTGCTTGGCGGATCGGCTTGGGGACTGTAATCTGGCCTTTCGCGGTCATCGTGGCGACTTCATGGATGATTGGCATCTCCGACACTCCTGTCTTGTTGTCCCGAAACCGTAAGGAACTTCCCTTACTTCGTCAACTGGACGTGTTCGAGCCGGTGCACTATCCGCGTCGTCCAGGATGGCGCCGGCGCGGTCCAGCAACGCGTCGTAGTCGTCGCGGAACCAGTGGGTCTCGTTCCAGTTGGCTTCCTTGCGGTAGGCTACCGACAGCGCGACCGACGGCGGTCGCGGTCCCCAGCCGGAGACCATGAAGGGTACCTTCAGCCAGGCCTCGCTCCAATAGGTCCCGGCCGGCACCTGGTTGAGCTCGACGTCGATGCCGGCCTCGGCCGCCATCTGCACGAAGGCCTGGGCGACGTTCATGAAGCCCACCGCGGCCGGCGAGGCGTAGAGTTCCACCTTGAGCCCGTCCGGGTAGCCCGCCTCGGCGAGTAGCCGCCTCGCCTTGGCGACGTCGCGCTTCGGCGGCGCGGTGTCGTGCGCGATGGTCACGCATTTCCCGGCGGCGAGCACTTGGCCGCTCGACGCCGCGGCAAGTACGCCGATGGCGGCAGCGAGGGTTCGAATCCAGCTTTTCGTTTTCGAGTCCTCCTCATCTCTTGATGTCGTGACCTGACGGGGCGGTCAATGGATCAGCCCGGCAGATGCGTCGGCAGGGCGTCGCGCAACGGCTCGATGTATTCGAGCTCGACCCCACAGCAGCCACCGACGATCTGCACGCCCTGATCGACCCAGTGCTTGGCCTGCACGACGAAATCCTCGGGGCTGAGCTTGGCTACGGCGTTGGTGTCTCGATGCGTCGTTATGTAGTCGTCATCGCGCTCGGCTTCCGGATAGATGCTGATGGGGCCGGACCATTTCTCCTGCACCAAGGGGAGCGCCGCGTTGATGGCGCCCACCGAGGAGTGGAAAACGCTCACCACCGATCCGCCAAGGGCCGCGATGTCTGCAAACTGCTTCATGAGCGGCTCGTCGGTGAGGTAACCGACTAGCGGCTCGTCGCTGCCTTCCTCTAGCCGGCACTTGAAGCCCATCCAGACCGGCAGCCCGGTCGACACGCAGGCCTCGATCACCCAGCGGCGTTGCTGCGAGCTGCCGGTCGCTTCCGCGATCATGAAGTCAACCCCGCCTTCGGCGAGGATCTCGGCCTGCTCGCGCAGGTTGCCCCGCGCCTGACGGTCCGACAGCTCGGCCCGGCCTGTGAAGTAGATGTCGCGCCAGCCCGGCTCGGCGCCTGCGATCAGGCCATAGTTCGACACCGCCCCTGCGATGTAGACCGGCCGGTCCACCGCGCAACGCTCTCTCGCCTCCTCGGCCAGCATCACCCCGCGCAGGTTGAGCTCATGGGTCATATCCGCCAGGCCGAGCGGGTCCAGGTTGTGTCGCGCGCTCGGATAGGTGTTGGTGGTGATGATGTCCACCCCCGCCTTGATGTAGTTCTCATGCATGCGGCGAACCGTGTAGGGGTAGTCCTTCAACGCGATCCCGGCCCAGGCCTGATCACTCAACGGAACTCCCATACGCTGGAGCTGCGTGCCGATCGCACCGTCGAGCAGGATCACCTCCCGCTCGTCGATGCGCTTCGCCAAGTTCGCATACTCGCTCATTCTTGCTCAACCTCCGACTCGAGCCACGTGTCGTTCCCGTTGCGTTTCAGGTCCCACCAGGTCACAAGGCCCGCACGTGTACTTTCCCAAAACCGACATCTCCCAGATAGGCGCCTTGGTGCCCATCTGTAGCCCAAAAATCTACGCCCCGGCGGCGTCATTGTCGTGGCGCGCCGCGATACTGAATCCGAATCGGGCTTCCGGGACGATTCGAGCCTTGTTCGAGCCCTCAGGGCGCCGTGTATGATGAGCGAGGCGCGCAGGGCATCCGGGTTTGGAGACCAAAGGGACACGAAGTTACGCTCGTTGAGCACTACCCGGTGTCGCACCCGGGCGTGAGACGGGCAATGCGTGCGAGGATCTGCTCGAACAGCGCCCTCGGCATCGCCACCTCCGCCATCTGAAAGGTGACGTACCGGGCATGCCGGACAATCCGGGCCCCGGCCTTGATGAGCTTCTCGCGAAGCGTCGTCAACGACCAGTGTTTGATTCGACGCGGTAGCACCTGTCGGCGGAGGAAGTTGGCAAGGTTGTAGGCCAGCGCGAAGAGCTGTAGCCGAACCGCGTTGTCGAGGAAGCGCCGGCACGAGAGCCGCGTCCACTACAGCGCGTACTTGCCCTCCTTGATCCACTGCTCCGCCGTTCCCCGAGCGTTGTAGAAGCGCACGACGTTGCGGGCTTGGCGGTTGAGGTTGGTGACGATGAAACCGACACGCGGTGTTTCAACGATGTTGGCAGAGTGGGTAGCGCGCGAAGTCGAACCCCTTCTTACCTGGCTTTACAGGTAGATTTTCCCTTCCATGTATTTTACGGCAGTGCAGTAAAGCAATACGCGATCGGCCCGCGCCTCGCAGTCGACTGTTGCCCCGCGAGGAGAAGGTTGACGTGCTCGCAGCGAACGCCGCCCGAGTTGCTGTGCCCAATAGGGAACGAGAGAACAATGAGCGGATCCTGTGAAACCAGTATCTTCCTCTTCTCCTTGCTTTGGACAGAACCAACGTGAAACGAAGTCGATGGCGCCGTCTCCGCGAGCGGTTATCACCGTCGCACGACATGGTAGCGAGAGCAACGCGTGATAGTCTGGAACGAAGCCAATCACGTCATCTGCACACGGAAAGACCACAAGGAGATCCAGACCAGCGAGCACAGACTTCGCCTTTCCCGCGAAAGCCGCCTTTATCGTGTCGGCGTCGCAGATAGGCTCTGGCACAAGAGCCGGGAGGTCAAGCACGTACGTACCGTTCCGACGCCTGGAGACCTCCAGACGTCCATCCTTGATGCTAAATCCGATTGAGTCGGCATTGTCGTCAAGTTCCGTAGCAGCTACGAAAGCCGCAGCAAGCGTACCGTGGCCGCAGATACCTGAGATTTCCGTATGGGGCGTAAACCACCGAAGTTCGTACTCCCCATCTTCCCCGACGAAAAATGCCGTGGTCAGTTGCGCTTCTCTTGCGATTCTTTGAAGCAGGTCGTCTTCGATCCAGTTTGGAAGTGGACATACAGCGGCCGGGTTTCCTGAAAATGGTCCGGATGCGAATGAGTTGATCTGGTAGATGGACAATTTCATCTTACTTGTTTTCGAAAGAGACCGGTCGTCCCGGTGTCGCGTCTCGGCACGCGAACGCGACGAATTCTTCGTCTGTCAGAGCTGCACGGCGTCCGGCGGCGCCAAGCAGCGATCCCAACTTGATTCGGCCTTCGGGCCTGACCGCGTCTTTCTCTCCACAGGCGACCGAACTGTCAGGCACCCGTCAACCCACTCCGCCGACCTTGTCGGGCTTGTTCCAGAACACGAAGGTTCGTTGTACCCAGACGACGGACATGAACATCGCCAGTCCCAGAAAGCTGAGATAGATGATCAGCGAGAACACTCGTGGTGTGTCGAGCTGCGAGGCCGAGACGCGGATCAGCGCACCGACCCCCTTGCCGCCCCCGAGGAACTCGCCGGTGATTGCTCCCGCCATCACACCGACGGCGGCGATCTTGAGGCCGGTGAAGAAGTACGGCAGTCCGGTAGGCAGCTTCAGCCGAACCAGGGTCTGGAGGCGGGACGCACCCATCGACTTGAACAGAAACCGTTCGTTCTCGGTGGCGGCATACAGGCCGGCCGCCGTCGACACCACGATCGGAAACGTGGCGATGAAGGCCGCAAGCGCCACCTTCGATGAGATCCCGAAGCCGAGCCAGGCGATGAAGAGCGGCGCGAACGCGACCTTCGGCATCGTGTCGATGGCGACGAGAAGCGGCATGACCGCGCGCTCCCCGAACTTGGTTTCACCGACCAGCGTGCCGAGAGAGAAACCGAGCCCCACCGCGATCAGGAACGCATAGATCACGGTCAGAGTGGTGGTAATGAAGGCATCGAGGACGTATCCGCCGGACCTCAGGTTGTTTCCCACGAAGACGAGGTCGGCGCCGGTCTCCGCGGGGCTCGGCAGGATGATGGGCGAGACGATCGCGAGCCGGGTGATCAGCCACCACAGCCCGATGACTCCGAAGACGAGAATCGAAATGGCTATCGGTCTCGGTATCCGGTCGATCAACGGGTCGCGTTCGACCCAGACCGTGTCTCCGGCCCCCGAACTTGCCCGGAGAGTTTCGGCAGTGGACATCAGAGGAACCCCTCCCTGTCGAGCTTCGCACGTATGTGACTCACGATTTCGCCGAATCGTGCGGTGTTGATCATGTCGAGCGTTCGCGGTCGCGGCAGGTCGATGTCGACGACATCCGCAATGTGCCCCGGGTTGGCCTGCATCACGTAGATCCTGTCGGAGAGGATCACCGCTTCCGGAATCGAGTGGGTGACCAGGAACGCGGTGGCGCGACGCTCCATGCAGATGCGCTGAAACTCCATGTTCATGAAGTCACGGGTCAGCTCGTCGAGCGCCGAAAAGGGTTCGTCGAGCAGGAGCACGGCGGGGTCGGTGATCAGCATCCGGCAGATTGCCGCGCGCTGCGCCATCCCGCCCGAGAGCTCGCCCGGATAGACGTCCGTCGCCTTTCCCAGTCCGACCAGCTCGAGGAGCTCCCGCGCCCGCGCCGCCGCATCGCGCGCCGCGGCACGTCCGCGGCGGACCTCGATCGGCAGCACGACGTTCTCGATCGTGGTCTTCCACGGCAGAAGCGTCGCCTGCTGGAACATCATCCCGATATCGGCCCGCGGCCCCATTACCGGCCGCTGCTCGAGCACAACCCGCCCGGAGGTGGGCGGTATGAGCCCCGCCATGACCTTCAGCAGCGTGGATTTGCCGCATCCGGAGGGGCCGATGACCGAGGCGAACTCGCCCCTGCCGAGGACGAGGTTTACATCGTCGAGCGCGCGCAGCTCATTGCGCGGATAGACCTTGGACAGCCGCTCGATCGCGTACACCGGCCGATGGGTGTCGGCCGGTGCCGCGATTGCGCCGGTCTGCCGGGATGCGAGATCAGGGCGCGTTCCACGCATCGATGTGGACGTTGGTGTAGCCCGCGCTCAGGTCGTCGAAGGGGCCGTCCAGCGCGCCGCCATCGATCAGGCTCTGCTGCCAGGCCTCCCAATGCTCAGGCGGCTGGTAGCCGAAGCCCCGATCCATGTAGGCATCCGTCGGCGTCATCCGCTCGATCACCGCGTCGAGGAGCGCCGCGGCAAACTCGCGGTCCTCACCCTCCTGCGGGTTGCCGGCCGCCATGTGTGCGAGCGCCTGGTCCTGGTTGGCGGGGTCGGACATGAAGCGCGTGCCTCGCACCAGCGCGCGGCCGAATCCCTCGACGACCTCGGGATTCTCGTCCATGTAGCTCTGCAGCACGGCGTATCCGTTCCCGAAGAAGCCGAGGTACTCGTCGGGTGTGATTTCGTTGAGCTCCAGGCCTCGCGAAGCGAGGATCGCCGCGTCCGACACGGCGCCGGCATAGGCTTCGACCTCGCCCCTCAGGAAGGCCACCGCGGCCGTGCCGCCGTCGCCCACGGGCAGGAAGGTGTAGTCCTCTCCCTGCGTCATTCCTGCGTCGGTCAGGATCGCCTGTGCGAAGGACACCTCTGCTCCGTCGGCGGTGCCGACGCCGATCACCTGCCCCCGGAGGGATTCGACGCTGTCCCTGCCGGAATCCGCCTTGACCAGCAGTCCGAACACGCTCTTCGGGTAGAGGTTGTAGAAGAAGACCACGTCGAGCCCGCGCTTCCTTGCGGCCAGCACCGGACCCGGGCCCGGCGCTCCGATCTGGGCCTGCCCTGCCGACATCGCCTGCAGCACCTGTGACGACCCGTCGACGGCCTCCACGGTGAGCGACAGCCCTTCCTGCTCGAAGTATCCCTCTCCGATCGCCGCCCACATGGGTGCCCAGGTGATCGCCGAGGGGTTCGGCACCGCGACGGTGATGTTCGTCTGACTGCTGGCGCTGGGCGCAAATCCCACGCCCAGCGCAATGACGGCGCCGACGATGAGGCCGCCGACTCGCGTTCCCGCTTTCCACTTGTTTGCACCCATGTCGAATCCTCCTGGTGGATGTCTGATTTCGGATACGCCGGCCGTGCCAGGGCCGGCCGGAGCGCAGATCACTCCATTTCAAAGAGAACTGCAAGCCTGGCTCTTGCGATGCTGTCCGCGCGCGTCGACTGCGTGGCGGGTTCATGAGCGGTTATGATTTCCCGTCGAAGCGACCCTTCGCTTCGACGGTGGCGAGCCGTCTTCCGGCTCCGCTTCCCCATCTATCGCCGGGGCGCGAAGGAGGCGCAGTTTCGATCATGCTGGTCACCGATCTCGACGGTACCCTGCTCGACAGTGCTTCGCGCCTCAGCCCGCGCAATCGGACTGCTCTCGAGGCCCTCGGCGCGGCCGGGGTGGTGCGGGTGGTGGCCACCGGCCGGAGTCTCTACTCCGCGGACCAGGTCCTGTCGGCAGACTTCCCCATCGACTACCTGGTGTTCTCCACCGGGGTCGGCACCCTGCGGTGGCCGGAGCGGCAAGCGCTGTGGGATTTTCACTTCCGCGATGGCGAGCTGCGCCGGACCATCGACATGCTCGAGGCGGCGGATCTCGACTACGCCGTCCACCGTGCGCCACCCTTCAACCATCACTTCTTCTACCGCGCGAGCGGAGCCGAGAACCCCGACTTCGTGCGCCGCCGCGAGCGTTATCGGGATTTCGCCCGCCCCTGGGAGCCTCGCCATTTCGATGGACTGAAGTCCAGCCAGATCATCGTCATCGAAGCAGAGGAGCATCCTTCCGCCCATGCGCTTCTGAAACGGGAACTCCGCGGCTTGAGCGTGGTGCGCACCACCTCTCCGCTCGACCATCGTTCACGCTGGATCGAGATCTTTCCTCCCGAAGTCTCGAAGTCCCAGGCCGCCGAGCGCATCCGGCGGAGCCACGGAGTGGATCTCGCCCGGGTGAGCGCGGTCGGAAACGACTACAACGACACGGACCTGCTGGACTGGGCGGGGAACGCCTACGTCGTCGATAACGCGCCCGGAGATCTCAAGGCCGTTCACACCGTGGTGGCTTCGAACGACGACGACGGGTTCGCGGACGTGGCCTCGCGCATGATCGCCTCGCGTCCCCCTCGATCAGATGGGTGACGTGGTGCGCCGCGAGACCTCCCCCGGCCATCGATGCTTTCTGCTCAGGCCCTCGCAGGCCAGCGCGTCTCGAGGTATCGGTGGACCGCCCGCAGGCCCATCGCCTCGCCGCCCTCTGGGCGTCCCGGTCGCTTGCGCGCATTCCAGGCCATGAGATCGAAGTGGGCCCACGGGACGCCATGGGCGACGAAGCGCTGCAGGAAGAGCGCCGCGGTGATCGCGCCGCCGAAGGGAGTGGCGCCGGAGTTGACGACGTCGGCGATGGGGCTGTCGATCAGCTCCTCGTAACCCGGGTGCAGGGGCAGTCGCCACAGGGGATCCGCGGTCTCGCGGGAGGCGCGGGCGAGCTGCTCCGCCACCTCGTCGTCGTTGCTGAACATCGCGGGGACATCGGTGCCGAGCGCCACCCGGGCCGCCCCGGTGAGCGTGGCGAAGTCGAGGATGAGCGCGGGGCGCTCTTCACTCGCGGCTGCGAGCACATCGCTCAGAATCACGCGACCCTCGGCATCGGTGTTGTCGATCTCGATGGACATGCCGTTACGGGCGGTGAGGATGTCGCCCGGGCGGTATGCGTTCGCGGAGACCGCGTTCTCCACCGCGGCGATCATGAGCCGCAGCCGCACCGGTAGCCCCTCGCGCACGATCAGTCGGGCCAGCCCCATCGCGTGCGCCGCGCCGCCCATGTCCTTCTTCATCAGCCGCATGTGCGGTGCAGACTTGAGGTCCAGCCCGCCGCTGTCGAAGCATACCCCCTTGCCGGCGAGAACGAGCTCCGGATGCTCAGGGTCGCCCCAGTCGAGCTCGACGACCCGAGGAGGATGGGCACTGGCGCGCCCGACCGCGTGCACGGCGGGAAAGCCCTGGTGCAACAGGTCTTCGCCTGCGACTTCGGTGAATCGGGCGCCGGACTCGTCGGCGAGCGTGCGGACCTCGCGGGAGAGATCGCCCGGCATCATGTCCTGAGCCGGGGTGTTGATGAGGTCGCGCACCAGGTGAATCGAATCGGCGAGGTTCCGCAGGCGTCCCATGCGGCACGAGGAATCGACGGCGAGCCGGACTCCGGGATCTTCGCGTTGCTTGTAGCGGTCGAAGCGATAGCAGGCGAGCGCAAAGCCCAGGCTCGCGTCCTCGAGCTGCTCTCGGGTCCACGGCGCCTGCAGGTGATAGGTGCCCGGCGGCAGGTGGGCGGGCAGGTGGGCGATGGAAAAGGGACCGGCGCTCGGGGAAGCGGCGGCGACGACGCAGGCGAGATCGCCGTCGTTGCCCGGCACCAGGCAGGTTCGTCCCCTCTCGGCCCGAAATCCGCTCGCTTCGAGCCAGCGCCGAACGCGCGGATCCGTGATGTTCCAGTCCTCGAAATCCGTGCCTTCCGCCACCGGCAGGACGGGCACGCCCCGGGAGGGGGAGACTTCCAGGAGCACCTCGCTCACGGGAGCGTTCACGTCAGCCCTCGATGGGATCTCGCCATGCCATCCAGGGTCCGGGCGCCGCTGCCCTCTCTGTCCGACATCGAAGTCCGTCGAGCCGCACCGTGTACGGCAGCGACGAGGCCGGCCAAACCCGTCACCGGCCCGGGACCGGCCTTCGATACCCGGGTCAGCTCTCGAGGAAAGCGAGGGCCTCCGCCCGGGACGGGTAGATCGAGATGATCTTGTCGAATCCGCTGATCTCGAAGACCTCGCGGATCTGCTCGGAGAGCGAGCAGAGCGCAAACTTGGCATCCCTGCTGCGAAGGGTCTTGGCGACCAGCAGGACGGCACGAAGCCCCGCGCTGCTGATGTAGACGAGCTTCTCGAAATCGATCATCACGCCCCGGTCACTCTTGTCGATCGCGGTTCTGATCGCTTCCTCGAACTCACTGGCGTTGGAGCCGTCGACGCGTCCGTCCACCCGGGCGGACAAAATGCCTTCTCGTCGTTCGGTTACCACATCCATCGATGACATTTCTCCAGGCGGCATCGCCGTTGAATCGTGAATTGTATTGGTTCGCTCGGCGACTCGTTTTACCCGCTTTTTCCATCGCCGTCCACCCTCCGCGGCCCGTCGCCGGGCCGCGGAGGAAGAGGCGCAACCGCTTCGGTCCGGCTCCGTGCTCAGTCGTCCTCGGGTTCCTCCGGCATGAGCACGAACTCGGGGTACGCCTCGATGCCGAGCTCCGCCGTATCCTGGCCCAGGAACTCGATGTTTGGCGAGATGCGGGCCCCGATGGTCTTGTCGATTGCGAGCCAGACGAGAAAGGAGGCGCCGAACACGAAAATGCCGATGGCCACCACGCCGGTGAGCTGCACGAGGAAGTCCCCCCCCGCGGCGATGCACACCGCGAGCGTGCCCCAGATCCCCGCAAAGAGGTGGGCGGGGACTGCGCCCACCACGTCGTCTACCTTCATGCGCTCCATGGCCTTGATGCCGAGCACGACCACCGCACCGCCGACGGCCCCGATGATGACGGCCCAGTAGTGGTCGACGATGTCGGGTCCGGCGGTAATGGCGACCAGACCGCCGATGGCTCCGTTCAGGCCGGCGAGCAGATCGACTCTTCCCAGAACGGGGCGCGACAGGCTGATCGCGGCCATCACGCCCGCGGCGGCGGCGAGATTGGTGTTTGCCAGGATGTTGCTGATCGCCACCGCGTCGGCGGCGCCGCCCAGCGCGAGCTGGGAGCCGCCGTTGAAGCCGAACCAGCCGAGCCACAGGATGAACACGCCGAGCGTGACCGCGGGGACGTTCGAAGGCGGCGTCGACCTGACGCTGCCATCCTTGCGGAACTTGCCCCGCCGCGCACCGACCACGATCGCGCCGGCGAGCGCCGCCCATCCGCCGGTAGAGTGGACGATGGTCGAGCCTGCGAAATCCTGGAATCCCATGGCGGAGAGCCAGCCGCCGCCCCAGGTCCAGGAGCCGATAATCGGGTAGATGATGGCGGTGAGCACCGCGATGAACACGAAGAAGGACCAGAGCTTCACCCGCTCGGCGAGGGTGCCGGACACGATGGACGCGGTGGTCGCCACGAAGACCATCTGGAAGAACCAGTCCGACATCGTGGAGTAGCCGTTCTCGATCACCGCGGCGCCGGCGGCCTCGTCGCCGCCGAGGAGCGCGATTTCGTCGCCGGTGGTGCCGTAGAGGAAGGTCAGCGTGCCGAACCAGCCGCCTTCGTCGACGCCGACGTACATGATGTTGTAGCCGAGGAAGTAGAAGGCGAGGCCCGCGATGGAATAGAGGCCGATGTTCTTGAGGCAGATGACCGATGCGTTCTTCGTGCGCACCGAACCCGACTCGAGCATGGTGAATCCGGCGCACATCCACATCACCAGGGCGCCCCAGACCAGGAACGAGAAGCTGTTCAGGACGAACTGCGATTCCGCGTCGAGGGCGGCGTGCGCCTGGGTGGGGGCGAGGAAGAGAAGCAGAATGGCGGCAACAGCGCCCATTCCGGCGGTGGACCGGCACCGCACGCAGGAACGGGAATTCGAACCCCTGGAATCGTTCTGGATCACTTCGTAGCCCTCCCGCGATCGCTCGGTTGCGCCTCTGATGTGAAGTCGCGGCCCATGGCGGGCATCGGTGAACGCGGCAGGTGCGAAGCGATCACGCATTCGCCCCACCAGCTCCCCTTTTCGCGCCCCCCCACATCCGCGCCGGGTACACTACATCAATCCCGGAGGGGACGCTATGGGACATCGACTTTCCAAGATCTACACCCGCACCGGCGACCAGGGCACGACCGGCCTCGCCGACGGCAGCCGGGTCGACAAGGACTGCGCCCGAATCCAGGCAATGGGCGACGTCGACGAGCTCAACTGCGCAATCGGCGCGCTCCTCGTTCACGAGGTCGACCCCTCGGTCCGGGAGTGCCTGGTCGACGTGCAGCATGCCCTTTTCGACATCGGTGGCGAGCTTGCGATTCCGGGCGCTTCCCGCGTCGATGCGCGCTATGTGGCGGGCCTGGAGGTCCGGCTCGACGAGTTCAATTCCGGTCTCGCGCCGCTCAAGGAGTTCATTCTGCCCGGGGGAGGAGAAGCGGCGGTCGCTGCTCACGTGGCGCGGGCGGTGTGCCGCCGGGCGGAGCGCCGCTTCGTCGCGCTCGCGCGCGAGGAGGAGATCAACCCGCACAGCCGCGGTTATCTGAACCGGCTCTCGGATCTGCTCTTCGTGCTCGCGCGGGTGCTGGCGGTGGGCGGTGACGGGGAGGTCTACTGGCAGCCGGGCCGACGGCGCTGAAGCGCCGGAGCGCCGCGGATCTCCGCTTGGGACGGCAGCACCGGAGGAGCGGGACCGAAAGCCGCGATCGGGCCGCGGGGGCACCGCCGGGCGCCGCGTTGCGGCGTCTCCCGGGACCACTTCCGCCCCCGTCTCTGCCGGTCGCGACCGGCGGCTACTTGACCGCCCCCAGCGCGAGCCCTCGGATCATGTGGCGCTGGAGGAGAAACACGACGATCACCATCGGAACCAATTGCATGATGACCGCGCCGCTGATGGTCCCCCACAGCACGCTGTAGAGGTCGATCATCTTCGAGATCTGAATGGGAAGGGTGACCGCCGTGCTCTGGGTGATGTAGAGCGCGAACAGGAACTCGTTCCAGTTGAACACGAAGGTGAATATCGCGGTCACCGCAATGCCCGGACCGGAGAGGGGCAGGATGATGCGGCCCAGGATCTGCATCCATCCGAGTCCGTCAAGGCGCGCCGCCTCCTCGATGTCCCGCGGCAAATCGAGGAGGAAGCCGCGCAGCAGCCACACCGCGAAAGGCAGTCCGAAGCCGACGTAGATGACGATCATCCCGAGGTGGCTGTCGATGAGCCCGAGACGCTGGTACATCAGGTAGAAGGGCATGGCGATCACCACCGCGGGCATGAAACGCAGCGACAGGATCACGAGCGAGGTCGTGTCCGCGCCTCTCATTCTCATGCGGGCGAGGGCGTATGCGGCCATCATCGCCAGCACCATGGTGATGAACGTCGCGCTGATGACGATGACCGAGCTGTTCACGAGTGCCTTGCCGAACTCGAAGCGATCGAATGCCTCGACGTAGTGCTCCATCGTCGGCTCGAAGATCCACACCGGTTCCTTGGAGTTGATGTGCACGGTCGGCTTGATCGACGTGAGCGCGATCCAGTAGAGCGGGGCGAGGTAGATCGCGACCACGAAAACCGCGACCACGTCGAGCATCTTGCGAAGGGGCGAGTGCATCTCAGGCCTCCGATTTCTCGCGCGCAGCCTTCTCCTGCCGGTGCAGGATGCGCAGGAAGAAGATCACCACTATGTTGATCGCGATGACGATGAGGAATCCGTAGGCCGCCATGACCCCGAGGCGGCCGGCCTGGAAGACGGTGTACGCGTTGACGCTCGCGAGCAGGGTCGAGGTGCCGGGACCCCCGCGGGTGATGACGTAGACGATGTCGAAGATGCGGATCGCGTCGACGAGGCGTATGAGCAGAACGACGGTGATCACCGGCCAGATCAGGGGAATCACGATGCGGCGCAGGTAGTTCCAGCCCCGGACCCGATCCAGGCGGGCCGCCTCCATCACTTCGGGCGAGATCCCCTGCATGCCCGCCAGCAGGATGAGGGTGACAAAGGGGGTCCACTGCCAGATGTCCGCGATCATCACCGCGATGAGGGCAGTGTCGGTGCTCGTGTGCCAGGCATAGGCGCTGAAGCCCATCCCCTCGAGCAGGTAGTTGAGAACGCCCGTGACCGGCTCGAACATGAAGCGCCAGGTCAGTCCCATCGCTACCGGCGTAATGAACACCGGGATCACGATCAAGGTGCGCAACAGCCCCACCACCCGCGCCCTGGTATCGAGCAGCAGGGCCAGCAGGAAGCCGAGCACGAGCTGCACCGAGACCGTCACGAGGCACCAGACGGTGGTCAGCCGAATCGTCTTCCAGAAGACGTCGTCGCCGGTGAGCAGGTAGTTGAAGTTTCGAAAGCCGACCCACTTGCCGATCTTCGGGTTGAAGAGGTTCTCGACCCGGAAGGCCATCATGCCCGACCAGATCAACGGGTAGACGGCGAGCAGGGCGAGGATGATGAGGGTGGGGAGGACGAGTAGCCACGCCACGCGCTGCTCACCGAGGCGGGAGGAAAGGCGGCGCAGGACCATCGGCTACGTGTCCCGACCGTGAGGGGCTGACGCCCCTTCCGTCACTCCCGCGAAAGCGGGAATCCATCGCCCCTTTTCAGGCATTCGGAGCCCGATACTCGAATTCTGCGACACGGTGGCAGGCGTTGGCGCGATGGGGGGCGTGGGCTGCCCGCTCAAGCCGGGCGGAGCTTCCGCCTCAGGTTGTCGAGCATGTCGTCGACCATGGCGTCCAGGTCGTATTCCGGCCGCCAGCCCCACTCTTCTCGCGCCGCGGAATCGTCGAGCGAGTTCGGCCACGAGTCGGCGATCGCCTGGCGGATCGGGTCGACCTCGTAGTCGATCCGGAAGCCGGGGATCCGCTTCCTGATCGCGTCCGCGAGCTCCGCCGGCGTGAAGCTCATGGCGCCGACGTTGAAATCGGCGCGGTGGCGCAGCGCGTCGCTGTCCGCTTCCGCCAAGCGCATCAGGGAGAGGATGGCATCGGGCATGTACATCATGGGAAGCCGTGCATCGGGCTCCAGGTAGCAGGTGTAGCGCTCTTCCCGGATCGCGCCGTAGAAGATGGCCACGGAGTAGTCTGTCGTCCCCGCGGTGGGCTCGGTCATCCAGCTCACGATACCGGGAAGGCGCATTCCCCGCACATCGAGCCCGAGCTTGCGGTAGTAGTAGTTCCCCATCAGCTCTCCGAGGACCTTGGATATACCGTAGCTGGTGGTGGGTTTCTGAATGGTGTCGTTGGGGGTGTCGTCCCTCGGGGTTTCCGGTCCGAACGCCGCGATCGAGCTGGGGACGATGACTCGTTCCAGCCGATGCTCCACCGATGCTTCCAGCACGTTGTACAGCCCCTCGAAGTTGACCCGCCAGGAGAGCGCCCGCTCCCGCTCGGCGAGGGCGGAGAGGATGGAGCCCAGGTGATAGAGCGTGTCGATGCGGTGCTCGTCGAGGACGCGGCTCACCTGAGCGTAGTCCCGCACGTCGACCGAGGTGTGGGGGCCGGATTCCCGGACCCCTTCCGGAAGGGGCGAGACGTGGCTCGCCGCGATGACGTTGTCGCAACCGTACTTGGCCCGCAGCGCCGGCACGAGGTCTGAGCCGATCTGACCGGCGGCGCCGGTTACCAGGATCCTCTTCATGGAGACGGTCTCCGCAGCGGAATTGAGCACTCTGGCGGGCTTCGCGTCGGGGCATCGGCCCGCCGCGCCGACGCAGCACAGGCGCGCTACATCATCAGGGCGCCGCCGTTGATGTCCAGGGATGCGCCCGTGATGTAGGCGGTCCGCTCCGAAGCGAGGAACGCCACGACCTCCGCCACCTCACGGGGCTCCCCGATTCGGCCTGCGGGAAAGCGCTCGGCGTAGGCGTCCATCTGCTCCTGATTGATTGTGGAGCGCACCATGTCGGTGTCGATGAGTCCGGGGCACACCGCGTTGACCGTGATGCCGTCGCGTGCCGTCTCGCGCGCGAGGTGACGCGTGAAGCCGAGCACGCCCGCCTTGGATGCGGTGTAGTGGGCGCCTCCGACCGTGCTGGTGCTTCGTCCCGCGGTGGACGACATGTTGACGATCCTGCCCCAACCCTGCTGCTGCATCACGGGCAGGACGGCCCGGGAACAGAGGTAGGTGCCCTTGAGGTTGACCCGGATGATGAGGTCCCACTCCTCTTCTTCCATGTCCACGACCCGCGTGGGGCGGAGCACGCCGGCATTGTTCACGAGTACGTGTATGGTCCCGAAACATTCCTGCGCGTGATCCACCATCCGCCGAACGTCGTCGATGGCGCTCACGTCTCCGGCATTCGCGACCGCCTCGTGGCCCTGCCGCTCGAGGTCGGCGACGGTGCGCTTCGCCGCTTCCAGGGAGAGATCGTTGGCGAGGATCTTCGCCCCGCCCGAGGCCAGCCGGCGGGCGATCGCCAGTCCCATGCCTCCTCCGGCCCCGGTGACCACCGCCACCTTGCCCTTCAAGTCGTTCTGTTGCGTCATGCTTCGATGTCCCGATGGATTCCGTTGCTTGCCGTCCGAGCAGGTTCCCCCCCACTCCACTCGAACCGGTCCTCAGAGTGCACCGAGGATAGAAAGTTTATTCATGGTGGTCGAGGGCCGGTCTCTGCGAAGAGTCGCCGCTCGGGGTCTGGTGATGCCGTTCAGGCTGCCCGCCGCCAATCTCACATTGACCGGGAGGGGCAGGGCTGGAAAGAGGCAACCCGGGCTCTACCAGAGAACGGGCGCCGGGTAGCGAGCGATTGCGGGATCGGGAGTCACGATCGTCATCCCCCCGAGAATAGCCTGCGAGACGAGTCCGCGGTCGAAGGGATCCCGGTGATGAGGTGGCAGTAGGGTGTCGTGCGCCGCGCTCGCCTCGTCGAAGGGGAGCGCCTCGAGTCGCAGCCACCGGCGGCGGCTCGCCACATATCGACCCGGCTCTTCCGGCAGGGGCAGACGCTCGAGGCGGTACTTGATCGCAATCTCCCAGGCCGAAAGCGCGCTCAGGTACACCTCGTTCCCGGGAGATCGGCAATGGGTCTTCGCGTTCGGGGACAGCAGAGGGTCGTCGGCGGCCAGCCAAAGGAACGTGCAGGTATCGAGCAGAAGCTTCACTCGGAAGCGCCGTCTCCTTCGAAGGCCCGGAGCACGTCTTCGGGAAGGGGGTCGAAGAAGCTCGGCGGGAGCGTCAATCCCCGGTCGATTCCGACCGGACGCAGTCCGGCCGGCGCCCGAGGCAGAGGACGAATCTCGGCGACCGGCACATTACGGCGGCAGAGCACTATCGTCTCCCCCTTTTCCACGCAATCGACGTACTGGGACAAACGTGCCTTCGCGTCGGAGATGTTGACCTTCAACATGGTCATATTCTAGGACAAGTGTGCATCAGCCGCTAACGTTCAATTCACTTCCGAACCCCGGACGTTTCCGGCCTGGATGCCGTCGTTGAAGACGAGCACCGAAGTTCGTGCTCCGTGGGCACCCGGCCCGGAAAGCGTGAATGGCGTGGCCCCGGGGGTGTCGGCGCCGGCGCTGGTTGCACTGAACGAAGGTCGCTACACTCGCTCGCCGGTGCTTGAGTGGGTGTTCGGCACGAAACGAAAGGGGAGAGCCGCATGAAAAGACAACCTTGCCCGATGATGGCGTCCGTCGCGCTCATCGCCGCATTGGCTTCCACGGCAACGGGCGTATCGGCCGCCGACTACGTCATCCGCTTCTCTCACGGGATGCCGGAGACGATGGAATCCGATCAACAAGCCTACGCCATGGTCTTCAAGGAGATCGTCGAAGCGGGGTCCAAGGGCACAATCGAGGTTCGCGTTCTCGGTGCCAACACGGCGGGCAACGAGCGCCAGCAGCTCGAGAAGGTGCAGAACGGCATCAATCAGATGGCGAACGTCAGCGAGGGCTTGCACCCCGCGTTCTTCAAGCCGGGACTGGTGCTCGGCATGCCCTTCCTGTTCGGCTCTTCCGCCGTGGTCTGGGAAGTGATGGACGGCTGGTTCGGCGACAAGTACAACGCAGCCTTTCTCGAGGCGACGGGTATGCGCTTCCTCAGCCATTCCGAGAGCGGATTCCGGAGCCTCTTCAACAGCGAGCGAGTGGTCAGAGTGCCGGCCGATCTCGAGGGCCTCAAGATCAGGACGATGGAGAACCCCGCCCACATCGCCATGATGAAGGGTCTGGGGGCGAACCCGACTCCGATCCCCTGGACCGAGGTCTATACCTCGCTGCAACAGAAGGTCGTCGACGGAATGGAAAACCCGCCGGGCCTCTTCTATCTGATGAAGTTCTATGAACAGCAGAAGTATCTGACCGTTGACCGGCACCTCTACAGCTTCCACTCGACCGTCATCAACGAGGACTTCTTCCGTTCCTTGCCGAAGGCTTACCAGGACCTGATCGTGCACGCGGATCGCGTGGCACTGACGATCGGCCGGGCGACCGCGGTGCTGGGGGAACGCCGCGCCATCGAAAGGTTGCGCGAGCAGGGCATCGAGGTCTACGTGCCCACCCCTGAAGAGTATGCCCAGTTTCGCGACAGGGGGCGCCCGCCCGCGGAAGCCTACGTGCGAGAGCAGATTGGAGACGAGTGGGTCGATGACATCCTCAGGGCGGTCACCGAAGCGGAGAATGCGCTGACGGCGATGTAGTCTCCCTCGTTTTGCGCCCTCCGGCGGCGCCGAGTCGTCTCCGGAACGCTCTGCACACCGATACCGCGGGTACGGCGACGGAGGCTGTGCGCACCATGGCTCGACATGGATACGTGGCGGCCCGAATCGATCGGGCAATCATCTGGCTCACCGCAGCCTCGGTAGTGGGGCTCATGCTGACGATGGTGGGGGCAATCCTGTCGGGGGTGTTTTTCCGCTATGTTCTGAACTCCGCCCTTCCGTGGCCGGAAGAGGTCGCCCGCTTCGCCATGGTGTGGCTCACCATGCTGGGTGCCGGTCTCGTCGTCCGCTACGGCGGACACATCGCGGTGACCTTTGTTGTCGACCGCCTGGAAGGGCGGTCGAAACGGGTCGTCGACTGGTTCGGACGTGCCGTCGTGGTCCTCTTTCTCGCTCTGCTGCTGTGGTTCGGCGTCGACATGACGGAGCGGGCCGGTCGCCAGCGTTCGGCGGCGCTCGAGTGGTCGATGTCGGTTCCCAATCTGGCCATGCCGGTCGGCGCTGCCCTCATGCTCTATCACCTGGGCATGGTGGTGTTTCGACGCGAGGATGCCGGCGGCGCTCCACCGCCGATTCCCTTCGAATCGTCGGGAGAGGATGAGACATGATCGGGATTGCCATGCTGATCGTGATGTTGGTTCTGCTGGCATGCGGCGTTCCCATCGCCTTTTGCATCGGGCTCGCCTCGGCGGTGGCGATCCTGATGGTGGGTCCGTCGGCGCCGTGGATCATCGTTCCCAACAGCATGATGAACGGCATGGATTCCTTTCCTCTGATGGCCGTGCCCTTCTTCGTGCTCGCCGGAGATCTGATGAATCGGGGCGGAATCACGGTGCGTCTGGTGAACTTCGCCAATCTCCTCGTCGGCGGCATTCGCGGTGGCCTCGCGCAGGCCAACGTGATGGCGAGCATGCTGTTTGCCGGGATCACGGGGTCTGCGCTGGCCGACACCGCGGCGATCGGGCGTATTCTCATTCCCGCGATGGAACGCGAAGGCTACGACCGTGCCTACGCCGCTGCGGTCACCGCATCGTCCTCGATCATCGGGCCCATCATCCCCCCGAGCATCACCATGGTGCTCTTCGGAGTAACCGCCGGCGTTTCGATAGGCGGCCTCTTCCTCGCGGGAGTGGTGCCCGGCGTGCTCATTGGCGTCGGACTCATGACGATGGCCTACGTGATGGCCCGGCGGCGCGCCTTTCCGGTGAGGGAAGTGCCGGTGACGCGCGATGTGGTCTGGCGGATCACCCGTGATGCGCTGATTGCGCTCATGATGCCGGTGATCATCCTCGGCGGCATTTTCGGCGGGGTGATGACACCGACCGAATCGGCCGCGATCGCGGTGCTCTACGCGGTCGTGATCGGTGTCTTCGTGTTGCGCGAGCTGACGCTTCGGGACCTCGGGGCAGCCCTGTTGCGATCGGGCATGACCACCGCCTCGATCATGTTCATCGTGGGTGCGGCGCGCATCTTTGCCGACATGCTGGGATCCGAGCAGATCCCGGAGCAACTGGCTCGGGTTCTGCTGTCGGTGAGCGAAGAACCCTGGGTGATCCTCCTGCTCGTCAATGTGTTCTTGTTGCTGGTGGGCGCGGTCATGGATACCTCGGCGGCGATCATCATCCTGGTGCCGGTCCTGCTGCCGGTGGCGGCGAGTATCGGAATCGATCCGCTGAGCTTCGGGATCATCATGTGCGTCAACCTGATCATCGGGCTCGCGACACCGCCCCTGGGGGTGTGCCTGTTCGTCGCTGCCGATATCGCCAAGATCTCGGTGGAACGCCTCGTGGCCACCATCTGGCCCTTTCTGCTCCTGGAAATCAGCGTTCTGCTGCTCATCACGTACGTGCCGGGTCTCGCGACCGCACTGCCACGTCTCGCCGGCTTCGCCCACTGACGCGCACGCGGGGAAGGGCGGCCCCGTTCCCTCCGCTCAGACCCGTCGCGGCGGCGCGTCGAGCAGGACGGCAACTTCGACCCTCATTGCCGGCGCACCCCGACGTAGCGCACCAGCGGCGCCGGATCCCGGGCGAGGCGCTGCGGCGTCGCGTGCTCGCGGATCCTGCCCTGCTCGATGAACGCGACGCGCTCGGCCACGCGCAGTGCGGCTTCCACCTTCTGCTCCACGAGCAGTATCGTCACCCCTTCCGCGCGCAGCTCGGCAATGGTCTCCAGGATGCGGTCGACGAGGCTCGGCTGCAGACCCTCGCTCGGTTCGTCGAGCAGCAGCACTCTCGCCCCGGTGGCGAGCGCGCGCGCCATGGCTACCATCTGCTGCTGTCCGCCGCTCAAACGCCCGGCCAGCGTGCGCAGCCGCTCCTTCAGCGCGGGAAAGCGATCGAGCGCGAACGCCAGTCGCGTCGCGCTCTCGTCAGCGCCGCCGGCGAGAAGGCCCATGCGCAGGTTCTCCTCCACGCTCATTGCGGCGAAGAGGCGGCGCCCCTGGGGCACATAGGCGATGCCGCAGCTCGGGATGCGGTGGGCCGCCAGTCCCCGCAGCTCCGTGCCGCCGCAGCGGATACTTCCGCTCGAGGAAGCGGCGAGGCCCATGATTGCCCGCAGCACGGTGGTCTTGCCGGCGCCGTTGCGCCCGAGCAGCCCGAGGACGGTGCCGGAATCCACCGTGAGGTCGATGCCGTGGAGGACCTCGACCCGGCCGTAGCCTGCCCTCAGGTTTTCGAGCTCGAGCTTCATCGCCGGCCGAGATAGGCGCGCTGAACCTCGGGGTCCGCTTCGACGCTCGCCGGGTCGCCGTCCGCGATTACCCGTCCCTGGTCCATTACCGTGATGTGGGACGAAAGGCGCAGCACCACGTCGATGTTGTGCTCGATGAGAATCACCGTCGCACGGGTCGATATCTCGCGGATCCGTTCGCAGAAGGTCTCGATCTCGTGCTCCGCCAGGCCCTGGGCGGGCTCGTCGAGGATGAGCAGGCGCGGCTCGAGCGCGAGCCCCATCGCCACCTCCAGCAGGCGTTGGTGTCCGTAGGGCAGCTCGCCGGCCGCTCGGTCGCCCTGCGCGTCCAGGTCGAGGGTGCGAAGCGCTCGCTCCACGCGCGCCTCGAGCAGGTCGGAGTCGAGATGCAGCCAGGCGGTGGGAGTGCGCATCAGGGGGCGCCGGGCGGCGAGGGCGACGTTCTCCCGCACCGAAAGGCCCCGGTAGATGCTCGTGACCTGGAAGGTGTAGACGATGCCGGCCAGCGCCCGGCTCCATGCGGAGAGCCGGGTGATGTCGCGGCCTTCGAAGAGGATTCGGCCGGTGCTCGGCCGGATGCGCCCGCAGATCATGCCGACCAGGGTGGTCTTGCCGGCGCCGTTCGGCCCGATCACCGCGTGGATCCGACCGGCTCTCACCTCGATGGAGACGCCGTCCACCGCGGCGAGGCCCCCGAAACGCCGGCCCAACCCCTCGGTCGCCAGCAGGGCCATGTCTGCCGTCGCGTCCTTCCCGGGGCCGGGCCCGAGGCGGCGCTCGATTGCCCCCCCGGTCTCCGGCCGCGCCGCGCTCACGGGAGCCACGGCGCGAGCTTCGCGCGCACCGCGCCCATGATGCCGAGGGGGAAGAAGAGCACCAGCGCGAGCAGGGCGCCCCCCACCACGAAGAGATAGGCGCTGGTCCATCCGCTCGTGAAGTCCACGAGGTAGAACATCAGTCCGGTGCCGAGCAGGGGACCGAGGGTGGTCCCGGCGCCGCCGAGGAGGGTCCAGAGCAGCGGGTAGATCGAGTTCAGAATCGCCGCGAAGGAGGCGCCGACGTAAGAGAAGAGCAACGCGTAAGCCGCGCCCGCCGCGCCCGCCATGCCGCCCGAGAGGGTGAGCGCGAGCAGCTTGCAGGCGTAGGTGTTGTATCCGAGGAGGCGGGTGCGCTCTTCGTTCTCGCGGATCGCGACGAGGATCCGTCCGAAGGGCGAGCGCACCAGGAACACCGACGCGAGAAAGCACGCCGAGAACACGAGCAGGGCGGCGTTGTACTTCACGTCCGGATCCACGAGCGCGGGCGGAAGGTGCTCGGAGAGAATGAAGCCCTGATCCCCGAGGGTGATCCGGTTGAAGTAGAGGATGGTGAGATAGCAGGCCTGCCCGAACATCATGGTCACGATGAGGAAGGACACCCCGCTGGTGCGCAGCGCAAACGCGCCGAACACGAGCGCAAGCCCGAGCGCGCACGCGACCCCCAGGGCGAACCCCGAGAGCGCACCGAAGCCGAGGTAGTAGATGCTCAAGCCCGCGCCGTACATCCCCGCCGCGAAGAACATCGCATGCCCCAGGCTCATCAGGCCGGTGTAGCCCAGCAGCAGGTTGTAGCCGACCGCGTAGGTCGCGAGCACCATGATGCGTGCGAGGTTGGTGTGGTGATAGGCGCCGAGCACGAACTGCGCGCCGAAGAGCGCGAGGAGAATCCCGAGGTGCAGCGCCAGCACCCGTGCGCGCGAAGCGTGAGTCAAGGACGCTCCCCGAAGAGGCCGCCCGGGCGCACCACGAGCACCAGCGCCACCAGGAGGGTGGCGAGGATCTTGGCGAGCGTGGGCGAGAAGAACATCGAGATGACTCCGTCGCTGATGCCGATCACGAAGGCGGCGACGACGGTGCCGCGCAGGCTGCCCAGCCCGCCGATGATCACCACGATGAAGGAGAGCAGCAGCGGGTCCAGCCCCATCAGGTAGTGGGCCTGCTGGATCGGGACTATCAACACCCCCGCCACCGCGGCGAGCGCGGCGCCGGCCGCGAATACGCCGGTGTAGACCCGGCGCACCGGCACCCCGTGGGCGAGCGCCATCTCCGCATCCTGTTGCGTTGCGCGCATGTAGAGCCCGACCTGGCTCTTCGCGAGCACCGCCCAGGTCGCCAACAGCAGCAGGGCGGAGGCGCCGATGACCACCAGCTTGTAGCCGGAGTAGCCGAACCAGGGGAAGGCGACTCGGAAATAGATGGGGGCTTCCACCGGTCGCGCATCGGGCCCGTAGCCGCTCAGCACCGCCTGCTGGAGCAGGTAGAGCAGGCCGATGGTCGCGACGATGGTGCTCTCCGGGTGGTAGTTCACCCGGCGGAGCACCAGCCAGTCCGTCGCGACCGCGAGGCCCGCCACCACCAGCGGCGCGCACAACAGCGCGAGCAGGAACCCGCCGAGCGGGGAGCCCCCGGCGAGCGAGGCGCAGAACCACGCGAGCACCGCGCCCAGCATGTAGAACTCCCCGTGCGCGACGTTGACGATGCGCATCACCCCGAAGACCAGCGACAGCCCCAGCGCCGTGACCGCCAGCACACAGGCGGTCACGGTGCCTTCGAGCAGCGCCAGCAGCAGGTGCGGGCCGAAGCTCACAGGGGCTGGGAGGTGTAGTCCGCCTCCGCTTCGTACTTGCCGTCCTCGATGGACGTGGTATGCACCACCGCGAGCTTGCCGTCACGGACCTCGGAGATGAACTGGCGCCCGTAGCACTGGTGGAGCGCGCCATTGAACTCCTTGTGGCCCTGCGGATGGCCGCTTCCCTCGTTGAAGGCGCGGAAGCCCTCCAGCGTCTCGATGAGCGCCGCGACATCGTCCGGGGTGCGACTGCGGTACCCGCTCTGCTCGACCGCCTGCTTGATCACGTAGAGCGTCTCCCAGCAGCCGAACATGTGCGAGTTGGTGGAGACGTCCTTGGGATCGTCGACGCTCGCGCCATCGGCGTTGATCCCGACCCGTTCCCGGTAGTGGCGGTTGGCCGCGGTGTCGAGTCCGTCCGCGTAGCGCGGCATCGCCTCCCACAGCCAGGTCCCTTCGAGGAAGGAGAGACCGGGGCTCGCGATGTCCACGCCTTCGAGCGAGTCGATGAAGCCGAAGATCTGCGGGCGATTCGAGCCGAAGTGCTCCCCCATCTCCTTGACGAAGGTCAGCACCCCCGGTCCGACCATGACGTGGTAGAGCACCTCGGTATCGGCCGGTACCTGCGGAAAGTACTTCGTGAAGGAGGATTCGGTGGGCGGGATGGCGATCTTCGCCGCGACGCTGCCTCCGTGGGCCTCGACCGCGGCGCTGAAGTAGTCGCGGTGGTCGTAGCCGAAGGCGTAGTCGGGAAACATCATTGCCACGCGCTGACCCAGGTTGCCCATCACCCAGGGCGCCATCGCCTGCACCTGCGCGCGCACGTCGGTGATGCCGGGCTGGAACACGTAGCGGTTGAGCGAGCCGGAAGCGACGTGGTAGCCCTCGCTCACCACGAAGTAGGGGATTTTCAGCTCGCCCGCGCGTGGCGCCGAACCGATCACGACGTGGGAGAAGAGAGGGCCGTAGACGAAGTCCACCCCGTGCGCGGTGGCGAGCTTCTCCACTACCTCCGCCCCCCGCTTGGGATCGGTGCCGTCGTCTTCCGCCACCAGCTCCACCGGGCGGCCCGCGATGCCGCCGTTCTCGTTGAGCCAGGCCGCAGCGGCGTTCGCGGTACGCTCGTACCAGCGCCCGTAGGTGGCGCCGATGCCGGTGCGGTGCACCTGGAAGCCGATGCGCAGGGGTTCATCGCTGCCCGCGGCCCAGGCGCTGCGGGCGACGGGCGCGGTGGCAAGCGTCGCCGCGCCCCCCATCGCCGCCGCTCCCGCGCCGAGCGCGCCGGCCTCGAGCAGCCGGCGCCGTGTCATCCGGGGTCGTTCGTCGGGGCCGCACGTAGTGCTTTCGATCTTTTCGCTCATGGCCTCTCCTCCTGGTGAATACTCTCGTCCACGCGAGGAGCGGCCGGAGCACTCGGCGCCTCCCCGCCGTCTCCCGGTCTATAGCACGCTTTAGGCGAAACGGTCCACGGCTCCGGGTGGTGCAGCAGGGCAGTTTCACGCTGGCCGAACGTGTGCTTCCAACGCGAGCTACTCGGTCTCGGGTGGATTCCCGCTCGTATGGAAAATCCCTCCACTCGTTGTTTCTCGTGGATTCCCGCTCACCAAGGGAATGACGAAAAAGGCGACTCGAACGCGCGTACTGCCTCGATGTTCCTTGCGCGACAGCGGGGACAGGTCCCCTGGCCTTGGCAGGCTTGTCAAGGGAACGACGGGACCACATCGGACGCAACCTTCCGTCATTCCCTTGATTCGCGGGAATCCACACAAGGCAACGAGTCGGGGCAAGCCTCCTGGAAGCGGGAAATGACTCTGAGGGTTCAGGCGGACTCAGGCCGCGACCGGCGTGGAGAGCAGCCAGAGACCGAAAAGCGTGTACGCGATCATCAGTATGGTAAGCGGGAGCTGACTCAGGACCTGCGCCTTGCTCCCTCCCGCGATTTCGCCGGCGAGGGCGTGCAGGACGACGACCGCGACCACGTGGGCGACCACGATCGCGCTCACCTGCACATACCAGATCGCTTCCACCGAGGCGTGGTGGGTCAGGAAGGAGGCGGTGACGTGAAAGTCTCCGGCCCCGAGCAGGTTCCACCCCTGCGCCATCGGATCGGAGAGCGCCCGGTAGGCGTACTGCACGTCGACGAGAAAGGAGGGCAGGTAGTGGGCGAAGTGGTAGCCGAACGCGATCGGAATGATCGAAACCACGAAGCGGCGCAGCGCCGCCGGTGCCGGGCTTCCCGACCACCGTGCCCCCGCCAGGGTACAGAGCGCGGAGGCGGCAAGCAGGCCGGCGGCCGCGGCGAGGAGGCCGCAGGTGTTCCAGGCGACGAGCGCGGTGCGCCCGGGATGCTCGAGGGGATTGAAGCCGCCGAGATCGAGCCACCAGAAGGTGCGCGACAGCCCGTCGAAAGAGACCGTGGCCAGTGCGCATACCACGAAGACGAGTCCCGCCGCGGGAAGCTCTCCGATGCCCGGAAGCCGGGAACCGGGGAGCGTGAGGGTGAGGCGTCTCCTTGCGTTCTCGCCGGTGATGCGCAGCGGGGCCAACGCACTCACCATGCGGAAGAAGCACGAGAAGATCTCGGCCTTCTCTGTCCAGGTCTGGTAACCGAAGAGCGTCATGCCCGCGATGGTAAAGAGGGAGTAGCCGGTGACGGCCACGGCGAGGACCGCAGGGTCCCGCGGGGCCGGGAACACCAGCTCGAACCACGCGAAGAGCAGCAGCAGGAGCACCGCCGGCCACCGGTCGAACGCTCGGGGCCAGGGGAGCGGGGGAGAGGTGTCGTCAGAGAGCAGGAGGATGCGGCGGACCAGCGACGCGAGAGGCCGCCAGGGATCGAGGTGCGGCCACACGTAACCGAACACCGCGTGAACGAAGGTGAGACCGACCCAGAGCAGCGTCCACACCGTCAGGGGAAGGGGGTTTGCGAGGGGGTCGCGACTTCCGGCCAGACCTGCCACTACGAGCACCACGAGCAGCGTCGCGGCGGCCGCGTTCGTGCCTCGCAGAGCGCGGGGCGCAGGAATGGCTCGCCACCGGAGGGACTCCATCGCCCGGCGCAGCGCGGCGCCCCGGAACCACGCCACCACCAGGAAGGACACCGCTACCGCTGCTGTTCCTCCGGCCTGGAAGAGCCCGGTCGGCAGCAGCATGACGAAGCCGCGTTCGCCGGCATGCCCGTACGCGGCCGGCGCGCCCGCAAAGGCGAGGACGGCGAGCGCGGTCGCAGCGGGGAGGTGTCGGACTCCGGAGAAGGGTCCGGACCCCTCGGCAACGGGGTCCGGACCGGCGCCACGACGTGCCGGATAGGAGAACTTGCGCCTTACACGAACCACCAACGCTCGGTGAGCTTGGAGCCGTCGAGGTCCCAGTTGCCGGCGAGCTCGCCGTGTTCGATCTTGTCGCTCGTCGCGAACACGTAGTTGTTGAAGAGCGGCACCACCACGCCGCCCTCGTTGCTGACGATAGTCTGCATCTCGACGTACATCTCCCGCCGCAGCGCCTGGTCGAGCTCCGCACGGGCGAGCAGGAGCAGCTTGTTGAAGCGCTCGTGCTCCCAGAAGGAGTCGTTCCACGCCGCACCGGCCGCGTAGGCGGTGGAGAACATCCAGTCCTCGGTCGGTCGCCCGCCCCAGTAGCACATGCCCCAGGGCTTGTTCATCCACACGTTCGACCAGTAGCCGTCGTTCGGCTCGCGCACCACGTTGATGTCGATGCCGATGGGGGCGGCGTGCTCCCGGTACAGCACCGCGGCGTCGACCGCG
>CAYQVB010000115.1:0-64433 GCA_964420925.1 uncultured Ectothiorhodospiraceae bacterium
TATCCCGGCATCGGCAACATGGCGATCGACGCGGTCATCAACCGCGACCTGCCGCTGATCCAGGGTCTGGTCCTGACCTTCGCGGTGCTCTTCATCGTCGTCAACCTGCTCGTCGACATGAGCTACACGCTGCTCAATCCCCGGATGCGCCATGGCTGAGGCGACGGCGAACTCCGGCACGCCCTCCCCGGGGCCGCGCAGCGACGCCATCGGCCGCCTGCTGGCGAATCGGCGGGTCGTGCTGGGCGGCGGCGTGCTGTTGCTGTTCGCGCTCGCCGCGGCCTTTGCGCCGCTTTTCGCGCCGCACGACCCGGTCGACCAGGATCTCATGCTGCAGTACGTGCCGCCCTTCTGGGACGAGAAGGCGGAACCCGGCTACCTGCTCGGCACCGACAACCTGGGCCGGGACATCCTGTCCCGGCTGATCTACGGCGCGCAGGTCGCTCTCTTCGTCGCGGTCACCGCGGCTGCGGCGGCCGGCCTGCTCGGCACCGTCCTCGGCCTGCTCGCCGGTTACCTCGGCGGCTGGGTGGATACCCTCATCTCCCGGCTGGTCGATATCTGGATGGCCTTTCCGGCGGTCCTCCTGTCGATCGTGCTGGTCGCGGTGATGGGGACGGGCCTGCATTCCGTCATCATCGCCATTGCGGTGATCGACTGGACGCGCTTCTGCCGGGTGGTGCGGGCCGAGACCATGATGCAGAAGCAACAGGACTACGTCGCCTCGGCGGTGACCATCGGGCTCGGCCGCCTGCCCATTCTGTGGGGGGAGATCCTGCCGAACGTGGTGCCGCTGCTGGTCGTGCTGTTCACCCTGGAAATGGGCATCGCGGTGATCGTGGAGGCGATTCTGAGCTACGTGAACCTCTCCCTCGCCTCCGATTTCCCGACCTGGGGCAGCATGATCGCCGACGGCCGGACGTACGTGAACCAGGCCCCCTGGCTGATGATCCTGCCCATCTTCTGCGTCATCGCAGTGGTGCTGGCGCTGAACGTCCTGGGCGACGGGCTCAAGGATGCGCTGGACCCGGTGATGCGCAGATGAGCGCGGCGGCGGCATCGGGCCGCACCCATCTCAGGGCGGCGAGTCGGGCGATCAACAAAGCGCACAAAGTGAATTGCTCGCCTTTACGGAATGGGATATGCCCCATATATTGCTCATTATTTGTGATAGTGATCATTTTTTGATGCATGAAATCGTCGAGATCCCGAAAGGCCCTTCCCCTGGGTGCACGCCGCGCGCTGGTGAAGCTGGGTCAGGACATCTCCGCTGCCCGCCGTCGGCGACGACTGTCCACGGCACTCATGTCCGAGCGGGCCTTCATCAGCCGCAATACTCTCGCACGCGTCGAAAAGGGTGACGCTGGTGTGTCTATGGGCATCTATGCCTCTGTCCTCTTCGTCCTGGGAATGGCGGGCCGGTTGGGAGAGCTGGCCGACGCAGCCAAGGATCCGGTCGGACTGAGCCTGGAAAAAGAGCGCCTGCCCCGCCGCATCCGCTCGACGCGCCCGAAGCACCCGGACGCCGACCGTGGAACGTGAGCTGCTCGTCTTCATGGAGCTGGACCGCGAGACCGTTCCCTCGGGCAAGCTCTGGACACGGACACGCGGCACCGGGGGGTCGAAGGTGAACGAGGACCTGGCTCATCTCTGGCGCCGGATCGTATTCAACATGATGGATCCCAATACCGACGATCATCTTCGCAATCATGGCTTCCTTCGTGAGCCGAATGGCTGGCGGCTCGCGCCGGCCTACGATCTGAATCCCATGCCGGCGGACGTGAAGCCGCGCATCCATGCACTCGCGATCGGCGAGAGCGACGGCGCGGCGTCGCTCGAGACCGCCCTCCGGATCGTTCCGATGTTCGGCGTTACTGAAGAAAGCGCCCGTGCGATAGCGACAGAGGCAGGCACGGCGATCCGGCGGTGGCGCGGTGCCGTCGCTCGCTACGGCCTCACCCCGGATGAAGCCGAGCGGATGTCCAGCGCCTTCAAGCATAAGGATCTGAACGCTGCTACCCGAGCGAATCAGGTCCTGATGGCGGGCGGCGGGCGATGATCCACTATCCTCCAGAGCAAGTGAAGGAGACGCCTGATGCATGAAGTGAAGTCAATTCAGGACTTACTCAACCAGATTGGCCGCGACGAGATTTTGCTGCCCGAGTTCCAACGCGGCTATGTCTGGAACCGTGATCAGGTGCGGGGCCTGATGCAGTCGCTCTACCGCGGGCATCCGACGGGACACCTGTTGATCTGGCGCACCTACAAGCCGTCGCCGGTACGCGGGGGCAATGCGCCTATTGACGGCCATTCGCTGCTGCTGCTCGACGGTCAGTAGCGCCTGACGACGCTCTTTGTGCTGTTCCGGGGCAAAGCGCCGCGTTTCTACGAGGGCGAGTCGCTGTTCTTCGACCTGCACTTCAACATGCAGACCGAGGAATTCCGGTTCTGGCAAAAGTTGCGCATGGCAAACAACCCCGCGTGGATCGGTGTTCACAGTTTTCTGGGGGAAGGACTGACCAACCTGCTCGAACGCCTGGAGCAGATCGATGAGGAACAGCGTATCGTCATTCAGCAGAACCTGGCTCGGCTCGGGCGCCTCGACAGAGTCCGCGACTACACCTACACCGTCGACCAAGTCTCCGGAGACGACTACAGCGTCGAGGAGGTCGTCGACATCTTCAACCGGGTCAACAGCAAGGGGACGCCCCTCACCCGAGCGGATCTTGCGCTCGCGCACATTTGCAGCCTGTGGCCAGAGGCCCGTACGGCGCTACGCACTTTCAGCGCCAACATGGAGGGTCGCGGCTTTCCGGTGGATTTCAATTTCCTCGTACGCTGTCTCGCGGGCGTGGCGACCGGTTCGGTAATGTTGGAAGGCTTGTTTCTCAAGACGCCGGCGGAGACGTTGCAGAGCGCTTGGGAACAAATGCAGGCGGCATTCGAACATTTGGTGGCCGTCCTGCGTCATGAAGCACTCATCATCGGTCTGGAGGATCTGCCGACCAATTACGTGCTGGTGCCTGCCACGATCTACCTGGCCCGTCAGGGGGGACAGTTCCCGACCGACGCGATCAGACGACGCTTCATCCGCTGGATACTCCTAGCCGGCCTGTGGGCCCGCTATTCGGGTGCCAGCGAGACCAAGCTGCAGCAGGACGTTGCGCTGGTGACCGGGCGCGACCTCGATCCGACGCATGAACTGGAAGCCGCCATTGTCCGCGAGCGCGGCCGTGTTACGCTGCAGGAAGGAGACCTCGACCGCGCCCGCATCGATTCGGCGGTTGCCCGCCTGAGCCGCGTGGTCGCGAGACATCGCGAGGCCCGCGACTGGTTCACCGGTGTCCGCATTCATGATCCGCTGACGGGAAAGAGCCTCAGTGACGAACGCCACCACATCTTTTCGAGGCGTGTGCTCGAACACGCAGGATTCGACGACCTGAGGCGGATCAATGCGATGGCCAACCGCGTGGTGCTCGGACAGCCAGCGCCGAAAGAGTATCGCAGCGCCTCGCCCGCCGACTATCTGCCGGACATCGAGCAGAATCAACCCGGCGCTCTGCAGGCGCAGTCGGTGCCGATGGACCGCGCCCTCTGGCAACCGGAACGCTTCCTCGATTTCCTGGCGACCCGCCGGCGTCTGCTGGCGGCGGCAATGAACGAGTTCATCGCCGAGTGGCTTCCGGACGCGCAGGACGACTCCGAGCAGAACGTGCGTGCGCTAATCGCAACGGGTGAGAACGAGACACTGGAGTTCAAGTCGAGCCTGCGCTGGGACCGCCGCGAGGAGCGGGTCAACAAGGTCCTCGAACAGATGGCCGTCAAGACGCTCGCCGGATTTCTGAATGCGTCAGGCGGCACGCTTCTCATCGGCATTGACGACGACGAGTCAGTCGTCGGGCTTGCAGCGGACTACGCAACCCTCAGGAAGCGGGACCGGGACGGGTTCGAACTGCACCTGCAAGAGATCCTCATCCGCGACCTCGGTGAGGCGGCGACCTCGTCATACCTGACGGTTAACTTCCACGAGATTGACGGCCAGGACATCTGTCAGGTGACCGTGGAACCGAGCGACCATCCAATCTACGTCGAACACCAGAAAGAGGCGCGTTTCTATGTGCGCGTCGGTAATGGCACCCGGGCGTTGCCCGTCAATGAGGCGGTGATGCATATTGGGCATCGCTTCGGCAAGACAGCGTGATCCGCGATCGTAGCTTGAGCTGTTTCGAACGGATGCAGATTGAGCGGTCAACTTGGCCCGGCTTTCTCGGTGGACCAATTCGGTGCGTTGGTGCGTGTCCAGGAGCACAGGTGTGGCGGGGCGAGCGAGGCTGGAATCGTGTCGGCAGCATCGCCGGTCTGTCTGCGGGCGATTTCAGGGATCCTCTGGCAGACGACATCGGAGGCCGGAACATGTCGGTCGCGTTGCATGCCGGCCCATCGCCATGTCGCTCAACCCCGCAGCCCCCGGAACCGCATGGCGACAGCTCCCGGAGCCGCTGCTTCGCCGCTGAGCCGGATGGTATCGCGGCTTCTCGATGCTCAATGGATCGTGGTCGACACGGATCTGAAACCGGCCGGCCCTACACCACTCCAGGCTCTCTCAGCGCCGAGAGTGCTTTCGGCAATGGCTGTTGCCACAGCCAGAACTCCCGGAGCCGGAAACCGCTGATCACCTCGGACGGATAGATGCCGTCCTAGCCCGTCCGCCTGCGATCGTAGCGTCCGTCCGCCGCCAGGACAGGTGCTCGCGGTCACCTGGACTGCGCCAGCAGATTGGTGATCGCGGGCAGTGTCACGGCCCCTATGTCCTTCGCGAGCGGGTAGCTCTCGTTGCCGGCGTGCACGACGAACTTGCGTGCGGGCTGGAGATCCTGGCAGGCGCTATGAAATCCTCTGGAGACTTTGGGCGCTGAGCTGCGCTTGATCTCGATCGCCCAGAGCTCACCCGCGCCGAGGTTGACCACCAGGTCGATTTCCGCCCCGCCTGATGTACGGTAATAGCCACATGACGCGCGTGCCGGCAGGGCGCTGGCGATGTTCTCGATGACGAAGCCTTCCCAACTGCCGCCGATGACGGGATGACCGAAGAGATCGTCCATGGTCTCGATCCCCAGCAGCGCATGGCAAACACCGCTGTCTCTGATGTAGACCTTCGGCGCCTTGACGAGACGCCGTCCCAGATTGGTGGTCCATGGCACCAGTCGGCGAATCAGCAGGAGGTCGGCCATCAAGTCCAGATACCTTGCAATCGTGACGCCGTTGACATCGAGCCCGCGTGCGAGCGCCGCCGCGTTGTGGGTCTGCCCCTGATTGTGGGCGAGCATGGTCCAGAAGCGCCGCAGCGTCTCGGCTGGAATGCGTGGCCCGAGCTGAGGGATGTCTCGCTCGAGATAGGTGCGGATGAACGCGAGGCGCCATTCGAAGCTCTCTTCGTCGCTGCGTCCGAGGTAGCTTTCCGGAAAGCCGCCGCGACACCAGAGCCGTCGAAGCTCCGCGCCGGGAACTTCCATCGAATTGAAAGGATGCAGCTCGCAGTGAGCGACACGTCCCGCAAGCGTCTCGCTCGATTGTTTCAGCAGGTCGATGGATGCCGAGCCCAGCAACAAGAACAGTCCCGTACGCTTTCTGGTTTGCCGGCGTTCATCGATGATGCTGCGCAATGGGGCGAACAGTCCGGGTATCCGGTGAATCTCGTCGAAAATGATCAGGTGGCCGGCGTTTTCGTCGCAGTACTGCTCGATATCACTGATCTTGGCGAGGTCGCTCGGCCGCTCCATGTCCACGTAGACGGCATCACGTTCGCGAGCGACCTCCCGGGCGAGCGTCGTCTTGCCGACCTGACGCGGCCCAATCAGGACCACCGCCGGATTTCTGTCCAGCAGCCTGTTCAGTGTCGCTTTGATTGATCTCTCCAACATCCATGCAAATGTAACTCCACGTTAAAGATTTGCATAGTTGAACAGGGGTATCTTCGCGTCCGTCCGACTCCGACAGGATTCGCTGGGGGTGCTGGTGACCTCATTCCTGCGGAAGCGAGAATCGACCGCTGGACGCCGGGCATTTCGAACCCCGAAACTCGAGATCGAAAGACCGGCATGAAGCTGGACGACCGTACGCTCTGATACCAACCTCCCCCCGCTTCGCCATGACCTCCGAATCGCGTGCACCGAAACAGGCGAACGCAGGCCGCCACGACCGGAGGCCGCGGCCGGGAGTCACCGTCACCGCGGCCGCAGCGGCCCTCCTCTCGGTACGGGATCTCCAGCTCGCTATCGTCGGTGGGCGGCAGACCACGCCGATCCTGCGTGGGGTGTCGCTTTCCATCGCGCCCGGCGAAGTGCACGGGCTGGTCGGCGAGTCCGGCGCGGGCAAGACCATGATCGGCAAGGTCATCCTGGGGATCCAGCCGTCGCGGGCACGGATCGTCCGGGGCTCGGTGGTGTTCGAGGGCCGGGACATCACCCACCTGGACGAGAGGGAGCGGCGCCGTCTGATGGGCCGGGGTCTCGGCCTGATCCCCCAGGACCCGATGACCTCGCTGAACCCCGCTTACCGCATCGGCGGGCAGATCGCCGACGTGCTGCGCCTGCACCTGGGGATGGACCGCGCCGCCGCGAGCGCGCGAGCGCGGGAGCTGCTCGACGAGGTCCGTATCCGCGCTCCGGACCGGGTGCTGCGCCAGTATCCGCACGAGCTGTCCGGCGGCATGCGCCAGCGGGTGCTGATCGCCATCGCCTTCGCCTGCCGCCCGAAGCTCATCATCGCGGACGAGCCGACGACGGCGCTGGACGTGACGGTGCAACGCCAGGTCCTCGCGCTGATCAAGGGGATGCAGGCGCACGAAGGCGCGTCGATCCTGTTCGTGACCCACGATCTGGGCGTGGTCGCCAAGATCTGCGACCGCGTGACGGTGCTGCACGGCGGACGGGTCCTGGAGACCGGCGACACCCGCCGGATCGTCGAAGCGCCGCGCCACGCGTACACCCGGGCGCTCATCGCGGCGACGCCGCGCCACGACCGGCCCGGCGACTTGCTGCAGCCGGTGCCCGACGCGCTGACGGCTCGGCTGAACGAGGAGGCGCGGGCCTTCGATGCCGCGCAGCGGAGCAATGGCTGAGGCCGCGCTCCTGGAGGCGGCCGGGCTGGGCCTGTCCCTGCCCGACTTCAGCCGCAAGCCACCCTTCGGCGCCGCGCCCGTGGTCGATATCCTGCACGGCATCGATCTCGAGCTGGCGCCCGGCGATACGCTCGGCATCGTCGGCGAGAGCGGTTCCGGCAAGTCCAGCCTGGGGCGGACTCTGGTGCGCCTCCACACCCCCACCGCCGGCCGCCTCCGCTTCGACGGCCAGGACATCACCCACCTGCCGGAAGACCGACTGCGCCCGCTGCGGGCCCAGCTCCAGATGATCTTCCAGGACTCGCAGTCCTCGCTCAATCCGCGGCACCGGGTGGCCGAGATCGTCGCCCAGCCCCTGCGCCTCCACCGCCGGGCGGAGACGAGAGCCGAGGCGCGCAGGCAGGTGGCTGCCCTGCTCGAACGGGTGGCCCTGCGGCCGGCCCATGGCGCGCGCTTTCCCCACGAGCTGTCGGGCGGCGAGCGCCAGCGCGTCGGCATCGCCCGGGCCATCGCCCTGCGGCCGCGACTGGTAGTGGCCGACGAGATCGTCTCCGGGCTCGATGTCTCGAACCAGGCGCAGATCCTTGCACTGCTGCGCGAGTTGCGGCTGGATCTGGGCCTCGCCCTGCTCTTCATCAGCCATGACCTTTCCGTCGTGCGCGCCGTGTGCGACCGGGTCATGGTGATGCTGAACGGTCGTGCGGTGGAGCAGGGCGGTTGCGCGGCGATCTTCGCGGCGCCCCGACACCCCTACACCCGCCGGCTCTTGAATGCGATCCCGCTGCCCGAGGTCGACCCGGACTGGGTCGCCCGGACCGCGGACAACGAACTCGGAGAGAAAGTGACCATGAACGTGAAAGACAGTGTGGCGCTGGTCACGGGCGCCAATCGCGGGGTCGGCGCCGCCTTTGTCGGCGCCCTCCTGGACCGGGGCGCGGCGAAGGTCTACGCCGCGATGCGCAGCACCGAGGGCTACGAGGCGCCGGACGGCCGTGTGCAGCCCATGGAAATCGACGTGACCGATCACGATCGGATTGCGCGGGCGGCGGCGGAGTGCGGCGACGTCACCCTGCTCGTCAACAATGCCGGCGTGAACCACAACCAGCCGATCTCCGCCGGCAACGCCCAGCGCAACGCCCGCGACGAGATGGAGGTCAACTTCTTCGGCACCATGGAGATGTGCCGGCGCTTCGGCCCGGTGCTGGGCGGCAACGGCGGCGGCGCCATCGTCAACATGCTCTCGATCCTGAGCCGGGTGAATCTGCCGATGATCGGGACCTACTGCGCCTCCAAGGCCGCCACCCTGTCGCTGAGCCAGGGCGTGCGGGCCGAGCTGGCGGCCCAGGGCACGCTGGTGGTCGCGGTCATGCCGGCCGCGATCAACACCCGCATGGGCAACATGAATCCGCCGCCGCTGGAGGAGCCGATCGACGTTGCCAACGCGGCGCTCGATGCGGTCGAAGCCGGGGAGGAAGACATCTATCCGGGCGTCGTCGCCGGCGGTGTCAGCCAGGGCCTCGCCGCGGATCCCAAGGGGATCGAGAAACAGTTTGCCGAGTACCTGCCGGGATAGCGCCGGCCTGGCGGATGCCCCCTTCTCCCGAGTCTCGGGTGAATTCGTCTCCGTCGGGTTCCGCGTGATGCGGCATGGTGTCCGGCAGCCCGCGCCGCTCAGAGATCCTTGCACAGGCGCAGGGAGTCGAGCATTGCGGCGTGGATGTTCCGGCTCGTCCATGCGTCGCCCACCCGGAAGAGCAGATAGCGGCCCTCGGGATTGGTGCAGAGCGATTGCGGCCGGGCGTCGGCCATCGCCTGGAGGTCGACTTCGCCCAGGTTCGAGGAGCCGGGCTTGAGCTCGAAGTAGAGCGCGTCGTTGGGCAGCGTGCCGTAGTCGCCGACGACCTGGTCGAAAGTGCGCTCCTCGCACTCCCCGGTGAACATGTTCGCGAGGGTGGCGACGAGGCGGTTTCCGTCGCGCCGCAGGGCAGTGAGGCGGGTATCCGGACGGATGACGACTCCGTGCCGATAGAGCTCGTTCAGGTGCGCGCCCTGGTTGGTGTCGGCCATCTCGGTGCACAGGGCGCGGTCCGGGGTGACGATCTCCACCCGGGAGCCGCGGCTCGCCAGGTGCTCGGCACACGAGGGCCCCTGGTGGGAGCCGTTCTCGTCGAACACGAGCACCTCTTCGCCCGCCTCGACCTGCCCGCCGAGGACGTCCCACAACGTGGCCGCGTGCTCCCTGCCCTCGAAGTGGCCGACGTTCGGCAGGCCTCCGGTGGCGACGATCACCACGTCGGGGTCCTCCGCCCTCACGTCGGCCGCTTCCGCGAGCGTGTTCAGGCGGAGGTCCACGCCGAGGCGCTCGAGGCGGCCCGCGAGCCAGTGGGCAATCCCGGCGAGCTCACGGCGCCATGTCGCGCGCGCCGCGAGCAGGATCTGGCCGCCGAGCTCTCCCGCCGCCTCGAAGAGGGCGACTTGGTGACCGCGCTCCGCGCTTACCCGCGCCGCCTCCAGGCCCCCGGGGCCGCCGCCCACGACGAGCACTCGACGCCGTGGTCCGGAAGAGGGCGCGATGATCTGGGGCAGCTTCTCCTCGCGTCCGGTCGCCGGGTTCTGGACGCACAGCGCATCCTGTCCGGCGAGCACCCGATCCACGCAGTAGCCGGCGCCGACGCAGGGCCGAATCTCGATCTCGTCGCCGCGGGCGAGCTTGTTCGCGAAGTGCGGGTCCGCGATGAAGGTGCGGGTCATGCCGATCATGTCGACGTGCCCTTCCGCCACCGCGTGTGCGGCGGTGGCCGCGTCGGTGACCCGGGTGGCGTGGAACACCGGCACGTTCACCGCGGCCCGGATGGCGCTCGCCAGGTGCAGGAAGGGCGCGGAAGGCATCCACATCGTCGGCCAGATCGTCGCGCTCGCCTTGTAGTCCGTGGCCTGGGCTCCCACCACGCTGATGAAGTCGATCCCGCCGTGTCCAGCAGCGTAGGCCTTGGCGATCTCGATGCAGTCCTCGTGGCTCAGACCGCCTTCCATCATCTCGTCCCCCGACATCCGGATGCCCACGATGAAGTCGTCGCCCACCTCCCGGCGCACCGCTTCCACCAGCTCGAGTCCGAAGCGCATGCGGTTTTCCAGGGAGCCTCCGTACTCGTCCTCCCGGTGATTGATGGCGGGGGACCAGAACTGCTCGATCAGGGTACCGGCCTGGCAGGAGATCTCGACGCCGTCGAGGAGGCCCTCTCTCGCGCGGCGCACCGCCTGCGCGTAGTCGCGGTAGGCGCGGGCGATGTCGTGGTGCTCCATCTCCACCGGGAAGGAACGGTGGACGAGCTCTCGCCGGCAGGAAGCGGAGTAGGCGGGCAGCCAGTTGGCGCTGTCCCAGCGCTCGCGGCGCCCGCCGTGGGTGAGCTGCACGGTGCACGCGGCCCCGTGCGCGTGGATGCGCCCGGCCATCGCCCGGTACTCCGGGATCACCGCATCGCGGGCGCCGTCGATCTGCCCGTAGTGGAAGGAGTTCTCGATCGACACCGCGGTGGCGCCGCCGAACTGAGTGAGGCCGATGCCGCCGCGCGCCTTCTCCTCCTGGTAGCGCAGGTAGCGCTCCGTGATGCGGCCCCCCACCGCATAACCCGGAGAGTGGCTGGTGCTGAGCAGCCGGTTGCGGATCTCGAGGTGCTTGATGGTGAGCGGGGTGAAGAGCGCGGGATAGAAGTTCATGGTGTCGGGTCGGTCCGTGTGATGTCGGGGCCGGCGAGCCCGAAGGCGAGGAGCACGAAGGCGTAGGCGAAAGCATTCTCCTTCAGGCGTTCGAAACGGCCCGCCGCACCGCCGTGTCCGGCGTCCATGTTGGTCTTGAGAAGCAGGAGATGATCGTCGGTCTTGGTGGCCGAGAGCCTCGCCACCCACTTCGCCGGTTCCCAGTAGCCCACCCGGGGATCGGTGAGTCCTGCGGTCGCGAGGATGTGCGGGTAGTCCTTGGCTTCGATGTTGTCGTAGGGCGAGTACGACTCGATGTGCGCATAGGCGTCCGGGTCCGCAAGGGGATTGCCCCATTCCGGCCACTCGGGCGGGGTGAGGGGGAGGGCCTCGTCGCACATCGTGTTCAGGACGTCCACGAAAGGCACCTCCGCCACCGCCGCCCTGAAGAGGTCCGGTCGCAGGTTCAGCGCCGCTCCCACCAGCAGTCCGCCCGCGCTGGCGCCGTGGCAGGCGATCCGCCCGCGTCGGGTGTAGCCCTGTACCACTAGGTGCTCGCCCGCCGCGACGAAGTCCAGGAAGGTGTTCTTCTTGCGCTCGAGCTTGCCGTCGAGGTACCACCGGTACCCGCATTCCTTGCCCCCGCGCACGTGGGCCACGGCGTAGACGAAGCCGCGTTCGACGAGGGAAAGCGGCGTCACCTGGAAGCTCGCCGGGATGCTGATGCCGTAGGAGCCGTAGCCGTAGAGCAGCAGGGGGGCCGAGCCGTCGAGCGGGGTGTCGCGCCGGTGGAGCACCGTTATCGGCACCCGCGCACCATCGTGGGAGTCGGCGAAAAGCCGCCGGGTGACGTAGGCGGCGGGGTCGTGTCCGCTCGGCACCTCCTGTTCCTTGACGAGAGTGCGTTCCCGGGAGCGCATCTCGTAGCGCCAGGTGCGCGCGGGGGCGGCGGGGGTGCTGGAGGAGTAGTGGATGGCGCGGGTATCGAACTCGTAGCCGTGCAGCAATCCGAGGTGGTAGGCATCTTCCTCGATCTCGATCGCATGCTCCTCGCCGCCGCTCAGCTCGGCAATCACGATGCGAGGCAGCGCGTCTTCACGCTCCATGCGCACCGCGTGGTCGCGGTACACGGCGAGGTCGAGAATCAGGCGCCCCGGCCGATGGGGGATCAGATCCTTCCAGTGGCGACGCCCGGGACGGGCCAGTGGCGCCTCGACGATCTTGAAGTCCTCGGCATCGTCCGCGTTGGTGAGAATCAGGAGGCGATCGTGGTGATGGTCGACGTGGTACTCGATGTCGCGCTCGCGCTCCGCCACGAGAAGCGGCGGCTCGCCGGGGCGCTCGGTTTCGATCAGCCTGACCTCGGAGGTGGTGTGGTCGTGCGAGTCGATCACCACGAAGCGTCGGCTCGAGGTCGAGCCGACGCCGACGAAGAAGCCCGGGTCCGACTCCTCGTAGACCACCGCGTCTTCGGCGGCCTCCGTGCCGAGGCGGTGCCGGAGGACCTTCACCGGCCGGTGCTGCGAGTCGAGCACGGTGTAGAAGAGGTGGGCGCCGTCGTGCGTCCAGACCACCGGGCCGGCCGCGTCGGGGAGGGTGTCCGGCAGGTCCGCCCCGGTCTCGAGGTCCCGTATCCGCAACGAGTAGATCTCGGAGCCGTTGGTGTCGAGGCTGTAGGCGGCGTAGCGGTGGTCGGGGCTGTGCGCGAAGGCGCTGATCTTGAAGTAGGCGAGACCCTCGGCCTCCGCGTCACCGTCGAGCAGCACCCCTTCGTCTCCCCCGCCGCGGGGCCGGCGGCAGTAGATCGGGTGCTGTCCGCCCTGCCGGAAGCGGTGGTAGTAGTCGTGCGGGCCATCCGGAAGCGGTACCGACGCATCGTCTTCCTTGATGCGTCCCCGAAACTCCGAGAAGAGTCGCTCCTGCAACGCCTCCGTGCTCGCCATTGCCGCCGCGGTGGCCTCGTTCTGCGCTTCCAGCCAGGAGCGGATCGGGGCGCGAAGGCTCGAAGGATCGCGCATCACCTGCGCCCAGTTCTCGTCCTTGAGCCACGCGTAGGGGTCCTCACGCGTCTCTCCCTGGATGTGGGTCGCTGCTTCTTTCATGGTCGTTGGGACCGGTCCTTTGTCGTGAGGGGATGCTGTTGCATTTCGTGATGCATCGGGAATGCTCCGACCACGCTCCTCGATGCTGCCCACGCCCGCATGGTCGAGGCTATCACGACACTTCGAACCGGGGTGCATTCGGGATGCGGGCGAGGCCGTTGCGGTCGGGGGGCTCAGATCTTCCGGCGGCGGGAAGCGGGCGAGGCGGCGCTGTCGGGTCCGCTCCAGAGGAGCATGGCGGCATAGCCGCGCCAGGGGCGCCACGCTTCCGTCAATTCGGTGAGCTCGGCTGGAGTCGGCCTCACCCCGTCCACGCTCATCGCCCGCAGCAGGCCGATGTCGCTCGCGGGAAATGCGTCGCGGTGGCCTAGCGCGCGGAGTGCAATGTACTGGGCCGTCCAGTCGCCGATTCCGGGCAGCGCCCTCAGGCGCTCGATGTCTCGTTCGTGGTCGCCGCTCGAGGCGAGCAGATTCGGGTCTGCCTCCACCGCCTCGCTCAGGCGCTGAATGCTACGCACTCTCGCCCCGGGCATGCCCATGTTCGAGAGATCTGCGGACAGAATCTCCCGTGGCCCGGGGAACAGGTATGTCAATCCATCGCTGCGCCAGGGATCGGCGGAACGAGCGCAGCGGGTCGCGAGGCGGCCCGCCAGACGGGTCGCCGCGGCCACGCTCACCTGCTGGCCGAGAATGGCCCGCACCGCGAGTTCGAATGCATCGAAGGCGCCCGCGATCCGCGCCGCCGGCCGGCTCGCGAGCAGGCTCGCCAGGCGCGGGTCGCGTCGCAGGTGCGCCGCGATGGCCGGCAGGTCCGCGTCCAGATCGAACATGCGGCGCAGGCGCGCCTCGAGCTCCGGGAAGGCCGCCACGCGGTCGACCTCCACCCGCAGGTGTCGGGTTCCGTCTGCGCGGACTTCGATCGTCAGCTCTTCGCCGGCGAACTCGAAGCGACGCCGGTAGCATTCACCTTCGACGCGTTCGACCCCGGGCGTGGCTCTCGCTTCGAAGTAGGACAGGACCGCCGGCCAGTCGAAGGAGGTACGGGGACGAACGGGCAGTCGGATGATTTTCATGTCGATGGTGCGAGCATTCGGCGGGACGCCGGTGGCCAGCCGCCCGCGGGGCGGAGATGCGATACCATCGTGGGGCGATGAGCGAGAGCGCCTTCACCCCGAGCTTCGAGGAGTTGCCGGCGGTGTTGCCGGTCTTTCCCCTGCCCGGGGCTCTGGTGCTGCCGCGGCAGAACCTGCCCCTCAACATCTTCGAGCCCCGTTACCTCAACATGGTGTCCGACGCCCTCGGCGAAGGGCGCAACTTCGGCATGATTCAGCCGCTCCCCGGCTCGGAGGAGCAGGAGACGCCGCCGCTTTGCCGCGTCGGCTGTGCGGGACGCGTCACGGCGTTCAACGAGACTCGGGACGGGCGCTTCGTCATCAGCCTGACCGGGGTATGCCGTTTCGAGGTGGTGGAGGAGCTCGAATCCCGGCGAGGCTACCGGCGAGTGACTCCGGGGTGGACTCGCTTCGCATCGGACCTCGCCCCCGCACCGGAGATCGAGCTCGACCTCGAACACTTCGAGAAGATCGCGCTGGGCTACTTCAGGGCTCGTCATCTCGAAGTGAAGTGGGAGGCGATTCGGAAGCTGCCGCCCGCGGTCCTCGTCGACTTCCTCTCCATCAACCTTCCCCTCTCGGGAGAGGACAAGCAGGCGCTGCTCGAATGCGAGGCCGGGATGGCGCGGGCGGAGCTGCTGCGTGGCCTGCTCGCGATGGCGACCGCCGAGCCGCACGGTCCGAGCGGCATCCGTCACTGAGGGCTCCGGAGCGCGCCCCCGCCGGCCGCATCCACGAAAGCACGTACCTGCCCGGGCCGCCCGCGGGGCGCTTCCGGATAGATCGGGCCGGCCACTGACGAAACCATCGTGTCCACGGAACTCACCGGCGGATGGGGTCGGACGAGGACTTCCGAATCTGTTTGCTTCTCCGCACGGGGTCAAGCCCGTCACGTCTCACAGCCCGTCTCGCCCACGGGTTCGCTATGGCCAGCCGCCAAAGAAATCCCAAGGCACTAGACCTCCCCCTTATAATGCTCCGGCAGCAGTGCGGGCCCCGGGGGCGCGGATGGGAGAGGATCGGAACAGAGAACGCAGGGAAAGAGCGGGAGCGTCCTCCGCGCTGTGCGCACCCGCCGGCGGGGCGGTGGCGGCACGAGAGGCAGCCATTTCCGCACGCGGGGCTCCCACGGCGCTGCGCCTTTTCCCCGTTGCCGGCATCCACTCCCTGACGACGGGCGAGGGTAGATGAGGGCCGCATGCTGCGGCGCTCCGCCGCCTGCGCAATATCGGGATTCGGGCGCATGATGCGTCCGTTCGGGTAGGCGTCAATGGAGGATCTCTTCTCGCTCGGCGCGACGAGCGCGCTGCTGCAGGTGATTCTCATCGACCTCGTCCTCGCGGGGGACAACGCGATCGTGGTCGGCATGGCTTCGGCGGGATTGCCGGAAAGGCAGCGCGCCCGGGTCATCGCGATCGGCATCTCTCTCGCGGTGGTGATGCGGATCGCATTTGCGCTCGTCACGGTGCAGCTTCTGCAGATCACCGGGGTGCTCCTGCTCGGCGGACTGCTCCTCGCGTGGGTGTGCTGGAACCTGTGGCAGGAGCTGCGCGCGCACGTGAACCACGCCCGGGCCGAGGCGGAGCGCGCCGTGCATCGCCTGCACCCGGAATCGCGCGGAAAGACGATGCGCCAGGCGATCTGGCAGATCGTGATCGCCGACCTTTCCATGTCGCTCGACAACGTGCTCGCGGTGGCGGGCGTGGCCCGGGAGCACGTCTGGGTGCTGGTCTTCGGCCTGCTGCTCTCGGTGGTGCTGATGGGAGTGGCGGCGACCCTCGTGGCCCGGGTGCTCGCCACGCGCCCGTGGATCGGCTACATCGGGTTGCTGGTCATCGTCTACGTCGCCGGCGCCATGATCTGGGAGGGGACGACGGAGCTCGTCGCGCTCCTTCGCCCGCTCTGATGGGACGCTCCATGCGTCTCGTGGACATCGGCGCCAACCTCGGCCACGAGAGCTTCCGTGGCGACCTCGAAGAGGTTCTGGAGCGGGCCCGGCGGGCAGGGGTCGAGCGGATCGTGGTCACCGGAGCCTCGGAGACGGAGAGCGTGGTCGCTCAGCGCCTCGCCGCCCGCTTCCCGAGGTGGCTCCGCGCCACCGCGGGCGTGCATCCCCATCTCGCCCGCGAATGGAGCGACGCGAGCGCCGGCGCCCTGCGCGCGCTGCTCGCTCGACCCGAGGTGGTCGCGGTGGGAGAGGCGGGGCTCGACTTCTACCGCGACTTCTCGCCGCGCGCGTGCCAGGAACGCGCCTTCGAGGCGCAGATCGAGCTCGCGACCGAGCTCGCGATGCCGCTCTTCATGCATGAGCGCGACGCGTGCGAGCGCTTCGTCGCCATCCTCGCGCGCCATCGCCACCGCCTCGGACCGGCCGTCGTCCACTGCTTCACCGGCGATGAGCGGGCGCTCGACGCGTACCTCGACCTCGATCTCCACATCGGCATCACCGGCTGGATCTGCGACGAGCGTCGCGGCCTGCACCTCCATCGCCTGGTGAAGAAGATCCCCTCCGAGCGGCTGATGGTGGAGACCGACGCCCCCTACCTGCTGCCGCGCGACCTCCGGCCACGACCGAAGGGCCGGCGCAACGAGCCCGCCTGCCTTCCCCACATCGTCGAGCGCATCGCACACTATCGCGGCGAGACTCCGGATCAGCTCGCCGAGAGCTCCACCCGAGCCGCTGAAGCCTTCTTCGGGCTCGATCTCTGAAACGGCGTCAACTGGATTACGTTCCGGGTCCCGGGAGACCTCACGTCACCACGAAAGCGGTTGCTCCCGCTCAACGTCTGCTCCCGTGATGCTCGTGCCTCGCTGGCCGGCGCGCCGGCGTCGCGGATGTTGCACAATCACCTGGAGTGCGCGGGTCGCCGGCGCCCGCGCGCGGGACATCCGGCACGGGCGGCGCTGCGGGCCCCGCGTGCCCCGGACCAGGGCGAGAGAGGGGGGGAACCCGATGGCGCACGAGAGGCTTCGCAAGTTCAATACGAAAGACACCTATCCCGATCAGAGCCTGGACAACGACCTCTGCCAGGTGGTGCGTGCCGGCAACATGGTCTTCGTCCGGGGGCAGGTCGGAAGCGATTTCGACGGCAATGCAATCGGGGTAGGGGACGCGGGCGCTCAGGCCGAACAGGCGATGAGCAACGTCGACCAACTGCTGCGCGAGGCGGGCAGCGAGCTCGCTCACGTCTGCCGCACCGTCATCTATCTCACCGACCGGGCCTATCGCGACGACGTGTACCGCGTCATCGGCCGTTGGCTGAAGGGGGTGTACCCGGTGTCGACCGGCATCATCGTGGACGGCCTCGCCCGCCCGGAATGGCTGATGGAAATCGAAGTGACCGCGGTGATCCCCGACTAGCGCGGACTCCGGTGGCCACGAGCCCGTCTCGAGGGCCTGCGCGGGCCGGGGCCCGAGGGGCGAGGAGTGAAGGATGGGACATCGACCCGAGAGTCGTGGACTCTCGAGGTGCCGGCCGGAGCCGCGGTCTTTCGACGACGCAAGCAGCGCCCGCGCCGTACGGATTCCGCGGACCCGCTTCCGGAAATCGGATCCGCCTCCGGAAGTTCGACCGGAGCTCAGTCCTGCCCCGACTCCGGCCATTCCGCGAGCACCCGCCGCGCGATGCGAAAGGACTCCACTCCGGCGGGAACGCCGCAGTAGATGGTGATCTGGGTGAGGGTCTCGCGCAGCTCCTCGCGGGTGCAGCCGTTGCGAAGGGCCCCCTTGAAGTGCAGCTCGAATTCATGGCTGCGCCCCAGTGCCGCGAGCATGCCCAGGTTCAGCAGGCTGCGCTGCTTGCGGCTGAGCACGTCGTTTCCCCAGCACACTCCCCAGCAGTACTCGGTAACGAGCGCCTGGAAGTCGCGGTTGAAGTCGTCCGCGTTGTTGATGGCGTTGTCCACGTAGCGCTCGCCGAGCACTTCCTTGCGGGCGGCGAGACCCGCATCGTAGAGGGCATGGTCCATTGTTCGGTCTCCTCGTGTCTCCAAAGGGGATTGGTGTGGCGAGGGGCGCCTCCGGCGACCCCGGCAGTGGGGATTATGTCGCCATCCGCTGCGCAAGGGTCCCGGCCGCCCCCGACTCGGAGGCGCCCGGCTCAGGCCGCCGCGAAATGCAGGATCTGTCGTGGGTCGTCAATTGCGTAGACGGACACGCTTTCGCCGCGCCCCCTGAGTTCTGCTTCGTGGAGGGGATGGGCAGAGAGATCGATGCCCGCGGCTGCGGCGAGGGCCGTGGAAACGACCAGCGTGCAGCCGAGCGACTTGGACTCCGATTCGAGCCTTGCCGCGACGTTCACGTTGTCCCCGACGGCGGAGAGATTGGGCGAGCTCGGGGGGCCCATGGTCCCCACGATGGCGTCACCGCAGTGGATGCCGATCCCGATGCGCAGCGGCTGCGCAAGCTCACCTTCCAGCCTCGCGTTCAGACTCGACAATCGACGGGCCATTTCGGCCGCGCCCCGAAGCGCCTCCCGGGCTCCATTCTCGAGACCCGATTCCAGTCCGTACAGCGCCATGAGCCCGTCACCGGAGAACTGGGCGTAGTGGCCGCCGGTCTCTTCGAGTGCAGCCCACATCTCGGAAAAGAACTGGTTGAGGATGAACACCACGTCGTAGGGGAGCCGCCCTTCTCCGAAGCGGGTCGAGTCGCGCAGGTCGATGAACATGACGACGATCGCCTGCTCGCGGCCCGAGACCCCGCCCGGCTGATGGACCAGCGCCGGAGTCGCCTTGGCCGAAATCAACGGGCTCACCGACAGGTCGCTCTCCGGCCTGGTCTGACATGCCAGCCGCACGTTGGGCTCCGCTTCGATTCGGGCGAGCGCCTGCTTCTCCAATCCATTGGGTTTCGGCAGAGCGTCGAGTCCTCGACCGACGCGTACGCGGCAGGTCGTGCAGCGACCGCGGCCGCCGCAAATCGACGCGTGAGGGACATCGGCGGCGCGCACCGCTTCGAGAATCGAACGCCCTACCGGCGCCTCCAGCGTACTGCCGTTCGCATGGTGCAGACGATAGCGCCGCCCGCGGGCCATCCTGCGCAGCCGACGCTGCCTCACGAGCAGGACCGCGACCAATACGGTGACGAAAGCGACGAGGACCGTGGATTCCAGGCTCGCGACCCGCTCTCGCGCGGCCGGCTCGACGCCTTCCAGGGCGGCGTAGATGACCGCGCCCGCGTTCTCTTCGAGCAGCAGGCGTCGAACCTCAAGGCCGGATTCCACGAAACCGAGCAGGGACCCGACGGGCAGCAGCAGCGCTGCGGCGTAGAGGTACGGAAGCGCTCGGGGATACCAGGCCTGGAGGCGCAGCCAGAAGTGCAATCCGACGACCACATGCAGCCACACGACGAGCAGGAGCAGCGTCTGCCGCGCCAGATTGAAGTCGTCGGTCCAGATGGCGCCCAGGACGAGGGGATAGTCGACCTCGACGCCAAGCAGTTCCCGAGCGCCGCGGGTACCGGTTGCGTGCGCTGCGATGAGCGGAACGACGAGAAGGCCCAGGACGAGTTGCGCCGCTTCCCACGCCGGCATGCGCAGCGTGCTGCGCCGGTAGAGCGCGACGAGCGCCAGCGCGAAATGGACTGCAAACGATCCATAGAGCAGGGCCAGCATCGCCGGCATGCCCCAGACCGCCTGCATCCCTTCGCGGGCACGCTCCATCGCCGCGATCGAGACCAGGCCGAGGGCATGGTTGGCAAGATGCAGGGTCACGTACGCCGCAACCACCAGCCCGCTCCCCAGTCGAAGGCCGCGCTCCATCGCCGGTCGCCGCGGGACGAGGGTACGCACCCGATCCCGGGTTCGCCCCAGCCACCGCTTTGGCGTGGCGACGCCGGAATTCAACGGCGGTGCCCGCAGGTGCTCAGGGATACCATCTTGCAATGCCGATCCTGGGGCGATTCAGGCGATTGGGGTACCCGCGGGCGGTGAGTGTGCGAACGCTTCTGGGCGGGGCGGGATCTGCGATCCTGCAATGGTCCGGTCGGCCTCAGGGCCCGTCTCGGCGGGCGAATGAATCGATGCCCGCGACCGGGAGAGCCTACGGGCAGCACCGGGAGAATGGCAACCGCGTGGCGCCTTGCGCGGCGCCGGAGGGCGCGGAAGTGGGAACCGGGCTGGTGGAGGGCCTGCCCACTACGATGCAACGCCGGACCGCGCGACCCGGATGCCTGTTCTGCGGCGCGCATGCGCTGCCGGACGCGACCAGGAACCGTCCTCGAGCAGGCCATCCGGATTCCGATTGACGTTCGGGGTCTTGGCGGAAAGCTGCGGCTCAGGGGAGAATGCACCTCCACCGCGTACGCGGGTTGTCTGCTCCACTCCCCGGGAGGGGGATGAACGAAGCGGGCCAAGGCGGAGGACCGAACGGAGTTGAACCAGGAACAGCTCGAGATTTCGCTCGACAATGACTTGCGCGAACTCGCCGGGGTCGCGTCGGAGATCGACCGCTACTGCGAAGCCCGCGACCTCGAGCCGCAAGTCGCCTACGCCGTCAACCTGTCGGTCGACGAGATCCTGACGAATACCATCAGCTACGGGTACGACGACGACGAGCCCCATCGAATCGAACTCGTCGTACGCATGGAGGATGCGGCGCTGGTCGTCGTCATCGAGGACGACAGCACGGCCTTCGACGTCACGGTGGAGACGCAACCCGAAGTGGATGCGCCGCTCAGCGAGCGGGAAATCGGCGGGCTCGGCCTCTTCCTGGTGCACCAGATGATGGATGGCGTGGAGTACCGGCGACGGGACGGACGCAACGTCGTGACCCTCACCAAGAGAGTGGCTGCCGAGTGACCCGTCCCGCCCCCCTGGTGGTCCTCAACCCCAACTCGACGCAGGCGGTGACCGATGCACTTTCCACCGCGCTCGACCCGATGCGCCTGCCCGGCGGACCGGCGATCGAGTGCGCCACCCTCGCCGGCACCCCCGCGGGCATCGAGACGGATTCCGACGTGGCGGCGGTGGTCGAACCGATCTGCGATTTCTTCCGGGCGCGGCAGGAGAAGACGAGCGCCTTCGTCATTGCGTGTTTCAGCGACCCCGGCATCGATGCAGCGCGCAGCGCCGTCGACCGGCCGGTCTTCGGGATGGCGGAGAGCGGATACCTGACCGCGCTCAGCCGGGGGGAGCGATTCGGGGTAGTCTCCATCCTGCCGGAGGCGGTGGCGCGCCACCGGCGCCACATCGAACGTATCGGAATCGGCTCGCGGCTCGCGGCGGATCTGCCCGTGGGGCTCGGGGTGACGGATCTCTCCGACGAGCAACGCACCTTCGGACGCTTGCGCGAGATCGGGCGGGCACTCCGCGACGAGCATCGCGCCGACGTGGTGCTGCTCGGCTGCGCGGGTATGGCGCAGTACCGTCGCCGGCTGGAGGAGGCGCTCGGGTTGCCGGTGGTGGAACCGGTCCAGGCCGCGGTGACCCTGGCCCTGGGGGCGGTCCTGGAAGCCTGAGCGCGGCGCTCGGCTCGCGCCCGACGCCGCGGTGGCGGCGCATCCACCGGCGGCGATGGTGGTAGCGCGGGAGGAACGGACCGGCGATTCCGTGCAATCTCGCCATGTCCCGCCTCATCCGAACACGAATGCGGCCGTGTCTCCCCCGCTCAGCCCGGCGGAGGGGGAAGGGGTCCGGTGCGTTCCGTGATCAGGCCGTAGTGCTCGATACGGCGGTGGGCCTCGAAGTTGAACACCGTCTTCTTGATGTAGTCGCCGAGGTCGAGGTCGCAGTCGAAGGAGACCACCTCGTCCTCTTCCGTGAGGGCCTGCGCCACCCGCTCGCCGGTGGGGGCGATGATGCACGACCCGCCGATCATCCCGAAGCCGTCCTCCGCGCCCGCCTTCGCCGCCGCCACCACCCAGGTCCCGTTCTGGTAGGCGCCCGCCTGCATGGTGAGGTGGTTGTGGAAGGACTTGAGGTGCTTCGGCTCCGGGTGATACTGGTTGGTGTCGGGGGTGTTGTAGCCGACCATCATCAACTCCACGCCTTTGAGGCTCATGACCCGGTAGGTCTCGGGCCAGCGGCGGTCGTTGCAGATGCACATCCCCATCACCCGTCCGAACAGGCGCCACACCGGGAAGCCGAGGTTGCCGACCTCGAAGTAACGCTTCTCCAGGTGCTGGAAGTCCAGCGCGGGGCGGTGGTCGGCGTGGCCGGGCAGGTGCACCTTGCGGTACTTGCCCACGATGTCGCCGTCGGGGCCGACCAGGATGGCGGTGTTGTAGTGGTGGAGCCGGCCCTCTTCCTCGCAGAGCTCCGCGTAGCCCAGGTAGAAGGCCACTCCGAGCCGCTTCGCTTCGTCGAACAGGGGCTGGGTCTGCGGCCCCGGCATTTCGCGTTCGAAGAAGCGGTCCGCCTCCGCCGCATCGTCCCACCAGTAGCGCGGAAAGAAGGTGGTGAGCGCGAGCTCGGGGAACACCACCAGCCGGCAGCCCGCGCCATGCGCCTCCCTCAGCATCTCCAGCAGACGCTTGACCACCGATTCGCGATCGTCGGACAGGTGAACGGGGCCGAGCTGGGCGGCGGCGGTGCGCAGATAGCGGGTCATTTCGTTCTTGCTCCTCGGGTTCCTCAGCCGAGCAGGTCGGCATTCCAGTTTCGCGCCGGGTCCAGCTCGGGGACGATCCGCCCGAGGGGTCGCGCCCGCTCCGGCGGCGCGCATCGCAGGAACTCGCCGCTGCCGCGCTCGACCTGGAGGGCGCCGTCGGCGACCACGATCCGCCCGCGGCTCAGCACGGTCTCCGGCCAGCCGCGCACGACTCGCCCTTCGTAGGGGGTGTAGCCGACGTTGTCGTGCAGCATTTTCGTGCCGATGGTGACTTCCTTCTCCGGATTCCAGATCGCGATGTCCGCGTCCGCCCCGACCGTGATGCTGCCCTTGCGCGGGTAGAGCCCGTAGAGCCGGGCCGCGTTGGTCGCGGTCAGGGCGACGAAGCGGTTGAGGTCGATGCGCCCCTTGCCGACCCCTTCCGAGAAGAGCAGGGGCAGGCGCGCTTCGATGCCCGGCACCCCGTTCGCGATGTCCTTGAAGGCCGCGTTCGGACCCTTCGCGAGCTTGCCGCTCGCGTCGAAGCGGTAGGGCGCATGGTCGGAGGAGAAGACCTCGAAGGTCCCGTCCTCCAGGCCGCTCCACACCGCTGCCTGCGCCGCCTCGTCCCGGGGAGGCGGGCTGCAGCAGTACATCGCCCCCTCCAGGCCCTCCCGGTCGAGGTCCTTCACGGTGAGGAAGAGGTACTGGGGACAGGTCTCGCCGAAGATCCGCAGGCCCCGGCGGCGCGCGTCGCGGATGGCCTCGATCGCCTCGCGGGCCGAGACGTGCACGATGAGCAGGGGCACGTCGATCAGCGCCGCCAGGTCGATGGCGCGGCTCGTCGCTTCGCCCTCGGCGATGCGGGGGTGGCTCACTGCGTGGTATCGGGGCAGCCGGTGCCCGCGCTCGAGCAGGCGCCGGCTGAACCAGCGAATGACGTCGTGGTTCTCCGCGTGCACCATGACCATCGCCTGCTCGCGCCGTGCGACCTCCAGCACGTCGAGCATCTGGTAGTCGTCGAGGCGCAGGGCCTCGTAGGTCATGTACACCTTGAACGAGGTGTAGCCGTCACGGATGAGCGCGGGAAGCTCCTGGCCGAGCACCTGCTCCGTCGGGTCGGAGATGATGAGGTGGAAGGCGTAGTCCACCACCGCCTTGGGGCCGGCGCGCGCGTGGTAGTCCTCGACCACTTCGCGCAGCGACTGTCCGCGGTGCTGGGCAGCGAAGGGGATGATGGTGGTGGTGCCGCCGAAGGCGGCGGAGACGGTGCCGGAATGGAAGTCGTCGGCGCACATCACCCCGAAGGAGGACTGCTGCTCGATGTGGCAGTGACTGTCTATGCCGCCCGGCAGCACGAGGCGATCCTTCGCGTCGATCTCGCGGGTCGCCCGCGGCAGGTTGCGCGCGAGCGCCACGACCCGCCCCTCCCGAACCCCGACGTCGCAGACCATGGTGTCGCTCGCGCTCACCACGGTGCCGTTGCGTACCACGAGGTCGAGAGGGTCCATGCAGATTCTCCAGGCGCGGGTCGGAGGGATGATAGCGGAGTCGGCGCTTCCCGGGCGCGCAATGGTCGTCGGCCGACCCGGGGCGCGCGGGCGCGCGATCGGTCGCGAGGGACACCGCGATCGTTCCCTTCGCTCGTGCCACGGCCGGAAGCCTCAGTCTGGCGACGACTCGAGCCACTCCTTCCTGACGCGCTCGTAGTGGAGCGCCAGCCACTGCAGCGCGATGATCGTCTTGCCGTTGACGATTCGGCCCGCGTTCAGCATGGAAAGCGCTTCATCGACCCGCATGACGTGCACCTTGATGTCCTCGCCTTCTTCCGCGAGCCCGTGCACGCCGCCGAGGCCGCGGGAGTCGGTCCGGCCGCAGTACAGGTTCACGACCTCGCTGAGCGCGCCCGGGCTCGACAGGTACCGGGCGATCGGGATCAAGGCGGTGATGGTGCAGCCGGCTTCCTCCTCCGCCTCGCGCCGGCACACCTGCTCCGGGCTCTCCCCCTCGTCGATGATTCCGGCTACTCCCTCCAAGAGCCAGGGATCCCATCCCACCGCGTAGGGACCGATGCGGAACTGCTCGATGAGCACCACCCGGCCCCGGTCCGGGTCCACGGGGAGGACGCCCGCGACGTGCCCGCGCTCGAATACCTCTCGGACCAGCTCCCGGCTCATCCCTCCATCGTGGAGGCGGTGGCGAAGGCGGTAGCGGTCGATGCGGAAGTACCCGTCGAACGCGGCGCTGCACTCGATGAGCTGGACGTCCGGATGGTTCATGAGCAGGGATCGGAAAAGGCGGGGCCGCGCGCACGATAGCGCGTCGTGCGGTGCCGATCACGGGTGCACCATTCGGGACCCGGAGACCAGGCTCGATTCGCGGTGCGGGCCACGCGACAGGTGGGCGTATCGGGGTATCCGGAAACACTTCGTGGATTCCCGGTTACCAGGGGCCGGCACTGAGGCTCGCGATGCCGGTCCGGAGCAAGAACGCGGTGCCGTCGGAAGCGCGAACGGGAATCCATCCCGACCGAGGACCTCCGTCCCCGATCAGAGCCGGGGCCAGCCTGAAGATGCACCGTTGGGGAACCCGCCTCCCTTCCGCTACGCGCGGTCGCCTGCGGCATAATCTCCGGGTGAGCGGAAGAATCGAAAGAGCTCCGGGCCGGGAGACCTGGAGCGTGCGCAAGCCGGCGCTCGAGTCGGCGGCCGGTATCGTGGCGAGCCAGCACTATGCCGCCTCGGAGGTGGGAGCGCGAGTCCTCGCCGAGGGCGGGAATGCGGTCGACGCCGCGGTGAGCGCGGGGCTGGCGATCGGCACGGTCGAGCCGTGGATGAGCGGGCTCGGCGGTGGCGGCTTCATGGTGGTCTACGAGGCGGCGGCGCGCCGGGCGTGGTGCATCGAGTTCGGCATGCGCGCTTCCACCGATATCGATCCCGACGACTACCCTCTCCGGTCCGGCAGCGGCACGGATTCCGACCTCTTCGCCTGGCCCGTGGTGGAGGGCGATCGCAACGTGTCCGGGCCGCTGTCGGTCGCGGTGCCGGGATTCGTGGCCGGTCACGCGCTGGCGCTGGAGCGTTTCGGCACCCGCTCCTGGGCGGAGGCGCTCGGTCCCGCGATCCGTCTCGCGCGCCGCGGCATGGACGTGGACTGGTACGCGACCCTCAAGATCGCGAGCGAGGCCCCGGCGCTCGCACGTGACGCGGAGAGCGCCCGGGTCTTCCTCTCGAACGGGCAGCCACCGGCCGCGGTGTGGGGCGGCTCCCTGCCCTCACTCCAGTTGGGCGAGCTCGCTTCGACCCTCACGCGCTTGGCGGAAGCGGGCCCGCGCGACTTCTATGAGGGAGAGATTGCGTGCGCTCTGATCGCGGATGCCCGAGCGCTCGGGGTGAGGCTGAACGAAGACGATCTCCGCGCCTTCCGGGCGCGCCTGCGGCCTGCCGACACCCTGAGTTACCGGGGCTCGACGGTGCACGCATCCACCGGTCTTTCCGCCGGCCCCACCCTGCGCCACGCGCTTTCGCTCCTCGCGCCTCGCCTCGAAGAGGTCGAGCGTCTCGATGCCCGCGCCTACCTCGCCTACGCCGATGTCCTCAGCGAAGCGTATCGCCATCGCCTCGAGAGCCTGGGCGAAGGCGCGGATCCCGGGCGTGGCTGCACCACTCATCTCAGCGTGGTGGACGGGCAAGGCAACATGGTGGCCCTCACCCAGACCCTGCTTTCGCTCTTCGGCTCGAAAGTGACCTTTCCGTGCACCGGCGTCCTGATGAACAACGGCATCATGTGGTTCGACCCTCGTCCGGGACGGCCGAACTCGATTGCTCCCGGCCGGCGCCCCCTGTCGAACATGTGTCCGGTCGTCGCCGAGCGCAAGGACGGCTTTCGTGTCGCGGCAGGGGCCTCGGGCGGGCGCCGGATCCTCCCGGCGGTGTTTCAGCTCCTGTCCTTCATGCTGGACTTCCGCCTGAGTGTCGAGGAAGCAGTGCACCAGCCGCGCCTCGATGCGAGCGGGGAGCCGGTGCTCGATGTCGACGAGGATCTGGGCGAGGAAGTGATCGGCGCACTGGCCGGGAAACATTCCGTGCGTGTCAGCCCAAACAGCGTCTACCCCTCTCTCTTTGCCTGTCCCAACGTGGTGGCCCGTGACGAGGCGCGGGGCATCAACTTCGGCGGCGCCTTCGTCATGTCGCCGTGGGCGAGGGCGGTCATGGGGAAGTGAGCTCCGTACCGCGATAGATCAGAACCTGGGGACCAGCGCCGGCGGCCGGAGCGCACGCCTGCGCTTCTTGGCAGAACGAGCTTCGATTCGCCGGCTTCGACAATCCTGCCGTGCATGCGAGCCGCTTTCGGCGCTCTGCCGTCGTCAGCCGGCGCTCAACCTGCTACCTCTGCCAGTGGCACTTCCCCTCCGTCACCGCCTGGTTCTCCGCCAGGTACGAGACTTCGTAGGTACAGCTACCGGTCACGCCGGCGTACTTTCCGGTGCCCCCCATCAGCTCCCAGCGGCCTTCGCCACCGCCGCCTTCCGAGACATCTCCCATACTTCGGTGCGACAGGGTGTACCACTCGTCGCCCGATGCATCGATCATGGTGCAAGGCGCTTCGAGGTTCATGCCCTCGGCCGTGCTCTTGGCGTACACCATGCACGTGATGACGTTGTGCTCGCCTTCGGTGAAGGGTTCGCCGCTGCTCGCGAGAGTGGTGACGGTGCCCGCGAGAGTGCCGGCGGTTACCGTGCCTACGGCATGTTCCAGAGTGGCATAGTCCCGAATGTAGCTCCGGATCACGCTGAAGCTGCCGCTTTCATCAGCGGCACGGATCGGAGCCGTGCCCAGAATTCCCGCCGCAATGGCCAGTACGGTGGCCGCAACTCTGCCTGCTGACATGTCGTTTTTCCCGCTTCCCGGATGGTCGGTGGCGGAATGGTAGGGGTGGGTCGCTCTAACGTGCAACCGATTGAACGCCGACCCTAGCGGTTCACGGCGGAAGTACGGGTTGAAACGACGGTAACGGGTCGAGCGTACGTCGGCGGCCGCGGTGACCTCGTGCGGTTGGAGGAGTCGGAGTAAGACGGCGAAGGATATGTTTGGAGTGGCCGAACGTCAGAACGACTCTTTCCGGCGCGTTCACGGTCGGTCCGCCCCGATTCTGGTATTGCCTCTCCGCGGCTTCTCATCGCTGGCGCGGGCAGCGCGCATGCCTGCACCGTCCATGGATCGTCCCGGAGAGCGGCGAGCGTCCTCCCGGAGTGCTTGCACGGTGGATTCGATCCACTCCGCGGCGCGGGCGTTTATCTCCGCGGCACTCCGGCCCTCGCTCACGATCGGCTCTCCGATCACGAGGCGGATGGTTCCGGGGTGCTTGAGAAAGCCGCGACGCGGCCAGTAGTCGCCGGCGTTGTGGGCGACCGGCACCACGACGTTCCCCGTCTTCTCCGCCAGCACCGCGCCGCCGAGGCGATAGCGGCGCTGCGCGCCGGGGGCGACCCGCGTGCCCTCGGGAAACACCACCACCCATATGCCCTCGGCCAGGCGCCGCCTTCCCTGCTCGATGACCTGCTCGAGCGCGCTGCGTCCCGCGGCGCGGTCGATCGCGATGGGACGGAGCGTGGCGAGCCCCCAGCCGAAGAAGGGGATGCGCAGCAGCTCACGCTTCAATACCCAGGTCTGGGGAGAGAAGTAGCGTGGCAGGACCAGAGTCTCCCAGGCGGACTGGTGCTTGCAGAGCACGATGGTCACCCGCTTCGGGATGTTTTCGATCCCCTCCACCCGGTGGCGCAGTCCGCAAGTCACTCCGAGCCACCAGATGTTGAGGAAGGGCCATTGCATGACCACCCGGTACCGGATGCGATAGGGAAGGACGAGGGCGGCCAGGGCGATCGGCGAGAAGAGGAGCGTCAGCAGGACCTGGCCTGCCGCGAACAGAGTCGAACGAAACACCAAGGAGGCGTGTCGGGCGCCGTCGCGTTTGCGCCTCGCCGCCGAACCCTCGGCCCTACTCACGAGTTCTACGGCAAGGGGTGGTCGGCCGGCACGGGGCGCAGGGGTGAACGGTGGAATGGTGCTCGTGCTTCACCTCGTGCCCGTCGAGGGGTCGTCCGAGCCTTCTCATGGGGTGTGAATTCCAGCAGCATCACCCGTGCCGGTCAACTCGAGACCCCAAGCTCGACCACTGGATTCGAGCTGGAGTCGAGGAAGGATTCCGCTCATGCGTGTCGGATGGTCGTGCTACATTTCGTAGTTCACTTGGTCAGACAGATCATAGTGCGATGTCCACGCTCAGCATCCGACTCTCCAAGGAACTCGACTCGCGCCTGTGCGAGGAATCGCTCATCGCCAGGGAGCCCAAGTCGTTGCTCGCCCGTATGGCGTTGGAGGAATTCCTGAAGCGGCGCCGGCACGATCGCTTCGTGGCCGAGCTCGCCCGGGCCGCGGCCGCGATAGACGGAGAGGAAACGGCGGCCCTCGCGGCCGAAGCCCTTCCCCTGGACAACGAAGTCCTGGCCATGACCGAGGGCGGGCACGGGAGCGATGAACGGCGCGGAACGGTGCGCCGGAAGCGGCGGGGAACATGAGACGAGGGCAGGTTTGGGTGGCCAACCTGAACCCCAACCGGGGCCGGGAGATCGGCAAAGTGCGTCCCGTCCTGGTGATACAGGCGGACTGGTTGAGCGAGGCCCAATCACGTACGGTGATCGTGCTCCCGCTCTCCACTGCGGTCCGCCCCGAGACCGAGCCGTTGCGCATCGTCGTGCCCGCTCGGGGCGGCCTGCGGGAGGATTCCCAGATTCTCGTGGATCAGCCGCGCACCCTCGATCGTGAGCGCCTCGGAGATGGTCCCCTCGCCACTCTCTCGCGCGACGAGATGATGCGCGTAGAGGAGAACTTTCTCGCGGTGATCGGCGTCGGAGTCTGAGCGCAGCCGGGACGCCGGCCATTCGTGAGTTGTTGCTCTGGCCACGGATCGATCCAACTCGAAGACTTCGCCGGCATCGCCATCGGCGGCCGCGTTCCGAGCGGACCGCCCGTCGCCGACGCGGATCCGGTACCCGTTCAACCGTTGCGCAGCACGATGTCGAAAGTGCCCGTCGGGACTCCGTCGAAGGCGGGATCGGGAGCGAAGCGGACGAGCACGCTCGCCTGCTGGCGGGGGTCCCGGATTGCGCCGAGCAGCCAGTCACGCTCGTTCTCGGGGGCGCCCTCGACGTACATCTGGGTGACCAGCGGCTCGAAACCCGGTCCGGAGACGACGAAGTGGATGTGCGGAGCGCGCCCCGGGTAGGGTACGGGGTGGATGGTGCGGAAGAAGTAGCGGCCGTCGCCGGCGGTGTGGAATCGACCCCACCCCTGGAAGTTCTCGTCGAGCGGCGCGTTGCGCCGGTCTCGCGGATGGTGGTAGCGACCGTTCGCGTCGCACTGCCAGATCTCCACGCTTGCGTCCTCGGGCGGACGCCCATGTTCATCCTGCACCTTCCCACGCACCACGACGACCTCTCCCCGGGCGAGAGCACTTCTGCCCTGCACCTGGACCAGGTCGTTGTCCTGATCGAAGGGGTACTCCGCTGGATAGTAGGGCCCCCGACTCTGGCGAGGAGTGGGCACGAGAGCGGCGCCGGCAGGGACGGAAGCGGCCGCTGCAAGCGTCGCGGCGGCGCCGGATAGCAGACGCCGGCGGGTGAGCGAACTGGAAGGCTTCATGGCGACGCGCTCCTGTCGAAATGAAGCACTACCATTATGCACCCATCGCCCACGGGTTCCACATCCGAAGCCGGCTCCGAAGGCCCTATGATCAGTCCTGGAGGACGGAGATGTCGGCGACCTCGAGGAAGAGGGCGTGGACCCGGCCGAGGAGGGCGAGGCGATTGGCGCGCACCGCTTCGTCCTCGGCCATGACGAGCACGGCGTCGAAGAAGGCATCGACACTGTCGCGCAGGGTGGCGAGGAGATGCATGGCGGCGCCGTAGTCGCCCGCTTCGAGTCGCCCTTCCACCTCTGGACCAAGGGTGCGGAGGCGGGTGTGCAGGTCACGTTCCGCCCCGTCCGCGAGCATCGATTCGTCCACGTGGGCCAGCGCCGGATCGCCGGCCTGGCGCAGTATGTTGCCGATGCGCTTGTTGGCGGCGGCGAGGCTCTCCGCTTCGGGCAGCCGGCGGAAGGCGTCGACAGCCTGAATGCGCCGGTCGAAGTCCAGAGGTCGCGCCGGCCGACGGGCATGCACCGCCGCGAACACCGTGGCCGGGACTCCCTGGGCGGTGAAGTACGTACGCAGGCGCTCCACCAGGAACTCGAGGACTTGGGCCGGGGCACCCCGGTTTGCGAGGCCTGGGTGGTCGGCCTCTTGAAACGGTGTGGTGGGCTCGGCGGCAGGTCTGGCCGGGTCATCCTCCTGAAGCGGCGTGGTGGGCTCGGGAGCGGGCGCGACGGAGTAGCTCCCGGCGGCGGCCGCGAGGAGGCGTTCCAGGTCGAGGTCCAGCTCGCCTTCAATGAGGATGCGCACCACCCCGAGCGCCGCGCGGCGCAGTCCGAAGGGGTCGCGGTCTCCACTCGGCGCCTGTCCGATGGCGAACAGCCCGACCAGAGAGTCGAGGCGGTCCGCGATGGCGAGCGCCCGGCCTGTCGGGGTGGCGGGCAGCGCGTCGCCCGCGAAGCCGGGCAGGTAGATCTCTCCGAGCGCCACCGAGACCGGCTCGGGCTCGCCGCTGCGCCGCGCGTACTCCGCGCCCATGACACCCTGGAGCTCCGGAAACTCGCCCACGACTTCGGTTACGAGGTCGCACTTGCAGAGGAGCCCCGCGCGGCGGGCCCATGCAATCGCTTCCTCGGATTCCCCCATCGCCGCGGCGATCTCGCCGGCCAGCGCCGAGACGCGCTCCGACTTGTCGTGCAGGGTGCCGAGCCCTTCCTGGAACACGATTCCCCGGAGTTCGTCCCGGCGCTCCGCGAGCGGCGTTTTCAAGTCCTCGCGGAAAAAGAACTCGGCGTCTCGCAGACGCGGCCGGATCACCCGTTCGTTGCCCTCGCGCACCGTGTCCGGGCGGCGGCTCTCGATGTTCGCGACCGCCACGAAATGGGGGAGCAGCCGCCCCCGGGGGTTCGTAACCGGGAAGTAGCGCTGGTGCCCTTTCATCGTCGCGCGAAGCACGGGGTCCGGCAGGTCCAGAAACTCGGGATCGAAGCTCCCGAGCAGCGCCACCGGCCACTCCACGAGCGCCGCCACTTCCTGTAGCAGCGCCTCGTCGGTCTCCGGTTGGCCCCCCGCCGCCGCGGCCGCCTCGCAAGCCTGGGCGCGAATGCTCTCGATGCGCGCATCGAAGTCCGCGATGACGTGACCGGGGTCGCGGAGCACACCGGTGTAGTCGGCCGGGTGCCGCAGGGCAATCGCTTCCGGGTGGTGGAAACGGTGGCCTCTCGTAGCGGACCCCGTCCGAACGCCGAGAATCTCGGCTTCGATCGCTTCCTCTCCGAGGAGCAGCACCACCCAGTGCACGGGACGGACGAACTCGAACTCGCGGTCCGACCAGCGCATGCGGCGTGGGAGCGGGAGCCGGGCGAGGGCGGTGGCGACGATGCCGGGAATGAGGGCGGCGGCTCGCTCGCCAGTCCGGGTGCTGCGCCAGGCGAGCCAGGCGCCCTTGGCGGTCTCGAGAGGCTCGAGATCGGCGACGCTCACCCCGCAACTGCGAGCGAAGCCGAGCGCAGCCGGGGTCGGATTGCCCGCGGCGTCGAACGCGATGTCGAGTCGGGGTCCGCGACGCTCGACCTCGCGGCTCGGCTGGGTGCGCGCTACCGCCCCCACGTGGACCGCGAGGCGTCTCGGGGTGGCGTAGGGAGTCGCCTCGCCGGAGTCCAGACGCGCAGCTTCGAGGCCGGCGGAGAGCGCGTTCGCGAACTCCTCGGAGAGCCTTCGGAGCGCCCGCGGCGGCAGTTCCTCGGTGCCGATCTCGACGAGCAGCGACGCGGTGCCGGCCGCGTCACTCACTTCCGATCTCTCCGCCGCCGCCGAGAGGAAAGCCCAGCGCTTCGCGGCCGCGGTAGTAGCACTCCGCCACCCTTCGCGCCAGCGCGCGCACCCGCAGGAGGTAGCGCTGTCGTTCGCTCACCGAAATCGCGTGGCGGGCATCGAGCAGGTTGAAGGTATGGGAAGCCTTGAGGACCATGTCGTAGGCAGGGATTACGAGGTTGGCCCCGCAGAGGCTCCGGCACTCCCCTTCGCAGTTGTCGAAATGCGAAAAGAGCGCCTTGGTATCGGCATGCTCGAAGTTGTAGGCCGACATCTCGCGCTCGTTCTGCAGGTAGATGTCGCCGTAGCGCAGGATGCCTGCCGGTCCCCGGGTCCACACGAGGTCGTAGATGCTGTCCACCTCCTGCAGGTACATGGCGATGCGCTCGATCCCGTAGGCGATCTCCGCGGTGACCGGGCGGCATTCGAGTCCCCCCACCTGCTGGAAGTAGGTGAACTGCGTGATCTCCATGCCGTTCAGCCACACTTCCCAGCCGAGTCCCCATGCGCCGAGCGTCGGGCTCTCCCAGTTGTCCTCCACGAAGCGGATGTCGTGCTCGAGCAGGTCGACCCCGACGTGGACGAGGGAGGCGAGATAGATGTCCTGGATGTCGAGCGGAGAGGGCTTCATCACCACCTGGTACTGGTAGAAGCGTTGCAGCCGGTTCGGGTTCTCGCCGTAGCGCCCGTCCGAGGGTCTCCGGGAGACCTGAGGATGCGCGGCCGCCCACGGTTCCGGACCGATGGCGCGCAGAAAGGTGCCGGGATGGAAAGTGCCCGCACCCACTTCCATGTCGTAGGGCTGCAGAAGTGCGCAGCCCCGTCGCGACCAGAACTCCCCGAGCGCAAAGAGCAGGCCCTGGAAGGTCGACACGTCGGCGCTCGGCGTTCCGGCTCGGATCACGTTCGGGTTGTCGGTGGAGGCGGGGAGCGTAAGGGCGGGGGAGTATAGCCCGCGTAGTGTTGAACGCCGGGGCTTGCCGTCGGGCGGGCTCGCTTCACCCCGTCTCGAGCGGGCGCAGCGGGATCAGGGGAGCGACCGCGATCTGTGTCGCCCCGCTCGCCTCGATGGCGGAACGCAGGGTCACCGATTTCGGGCGCGGTCGCTCCGTGCATGGATTCCCGCAAATCAAGGGAATGACGAGAAGTGGTTTGCGTCATTCCCGGCAAGCCTTCAGCCCTTGCGAAGGCGGGGAGCGGAAAACCACCTCCGGGGACTCTTGCCCGATGCCCGGGCGGCTCTCCACCCCGGAGGGCTTTCTCGGCGAGTCCGGCTGATAAAATCCCCGGATCGGTCACATTCACGGGGTCGCACCGTGCGCCATCCCGAATCCTTCGACACCATCGTGGTCGGCGGCGGACACGCCGGCACCGAAGCCGCGCTCGCGAGCGCACGGCTCGGCGCGCGCACCCTGCTTCTCACGCAGAGCATCGAGACGCTCGGACAGATGAGCTGCAATCCCGCCATCGGCGGTATCGGCAAGGGCCACCTGGTCAGGGAGATCGACGCGCTGGGCGGACTCATGGGCACCGCCGCGGACCACTGCGGTATCCACTTCCGCCGGCTCAACGCGAGAAAGGGGCCCGCGGTGCGCGCGACCCGGGCCCAGATCGATCGCGCCCTGTATCGCTCCTTCGTCCGCAACGCGCTCGAGAAGTGTCCGAACCTGGTGCTGTTCCAGCAGTCGGTGGAGGACCTGGTCTTCGAGGGCGGTGCGGTGTGCGGGGTGCGCACCCGCATGGACCTCGAGTTTCGCGCCCCGAGTGTGGTGCTCACCGTCGGGACCTTTCTCGGAGGGCGCATCCACGTGGGCATGCAGAGCCACGAAGGGGGACGGGCGGGAGATCCCGCCTCGGTGGGGCTCGCTCGACATCTGCGCGGCCTCGGCCTCGCGGTCGCGCGCCTCAAGACCGGGACTCCGCCCCGTCTCGATGGCCGCAGCGTCGATTTCAGCGCCTTCGAGGAGCAGCCGGGCGATCATCCTCCGCCGCGCTTCTCCTTCATGGGCGGCCCCGAGCGGCCCCCGCGGCAGGTCTCCTGCCACATCACCCACACCAATGCGCGCACCCACGCGCTGATCCGTGATGCGCTCGACCGCTCTCCGCTCTATACGGGGGTGATTGAGGGCGCGGGCCCGCGCTACTGTCCTTCCACCGAGGACAAGGTGGTGCGCTTCGCGGATCGGGACGCCCATCAGATCTTCGTCGAGCCGGAAGGTCTCACGACGTCGGAGCTTTATCCGAACGGGATCTCGACCAGCCTGCCCTTCGACGTTCAGCTCGAGCTGGTGCGCTCCATCCGGGGCTTCGAGAAGGCCCACATCACCCGGCCCGGATACGCCATCGAGTACGACTTCTTCGACCCGCGGGATCTGCGCTCGACCCTGGAGACGAAGGCGGTGGAGGGGCTCTTCTTCGCGGGGCAGATCAACGGCACGACCGGCTACGAAGAGGCCGCCGCCCAGGGCCTCGTCGCGGGACGGAACGCCGCCGCCCGCGTTCTCGGGAGGGAGCAGTGGAGTCCACGGCGAGACGAGGCATACATCGGCGTGCTCATCGACGACCTCGTGACCCTCGGCACCTCGGAGCCCTACCGCATGTTCACGAGCCGGGCCGAGTACCGTCTCCTGCTGCGCGAGGACAACGCGGACCTGCGCCTGACCGGGCACGGCCGGCGGCTGGGTCTGGTTGGTGAGGATCGCTTCAGAGCCTTTGAAGAGAAGCGCGACGCGATCGCTCGTGAACAGGCCCGCCTCGGCTCCATCCGCATCCGGTCTCGGGACGTGGAGCGCTCGTCGGAACGCGGTGCGCTCGGTCCTCCTCTGCGACAGGACCACACCGCGCTCGAGCTCCTGCGCCGGCCCGAGGTGAGCTACCGTGCGCTTACCCGCCTCGCCGCCGCCGCTCCGCCACACCCCGACCGATACGTCGCGGAGCAGGTGGAGATACAGGCGAAGTACCACGGCTACGTCGAACGCCAGCGTGCTCAGATCGCGAGGCAGCGCTCTCAGGACGCCACCCCCATTCCCAGGACCCTCGACTACTCCCGGGTGAGGGGGTTGTCGGCCGAGGTGAGGGAAAAGCTCGCGCGGCACCGCCCCGAGACCATCGGACAGGCGGGCCGAATCTCCGGCGTGACCCCCGCCGCGCTGTCGCTGCTGCTGGTGCATCTCAAGCGCGTCGCGGGACGTGGCGCGGCGCCGGGGGTGGATCGCAAGAGCGCCTGAGGGCCGGTGTCCGGTCCTGAGAGTTTCGACGAGATTTCCGTTTCGGGCGTTCTCGATTCGGGGTTGAGCGACATGGGGCTCGCGCTCGACGCCGAACGGCGCGCGCGTCTCGTCGCGTACCTGCGGCTGCTCCACCGCTGGAATCGCGTGTACAACCTGAGCGCGGTGCGCAGCCCAGGGGAAATGGTTCGCCGGCACGTCCACGACAGCCTCACCTTGCTGCCATTTTTGCGGGGCGGCACGCTCCTCGATGTCGGAAGCGGGGCGGGGCTTCCGGGCGTGGTGCTGGCGATCGTGCGTACCGATCTGCGCTGCGTGCTGCTCGACAGCGCCGCGAAGCGGATCCGGTTCCTGGTGCAGTGCGTAGCCGTGCTCGGGCTCGAGAACGCCGAACCGGTGCGCGCCCGCATCGAAGGCTGGCGCGACGAACGGAGCTTCTCCACCATCGTGAGCCGAGCCACCCTCGCGCTCGCCGACTTGTGGCGCGCCGGTGAACGCCTGCTCGAGCCCGATGGGCGAGCATTGGGGATGAGAGTGAGCGCGCCCGGGGAGGCGGAGCTCTCCGCCCTGAGCGAAAGAGGTGCGAAGTGTTGCGTGGTTCCCTGCCGCGTTCCCGGCCTCCCGGCTCCGCGTCACGTGGTGGTGATGGAGCACGGGTCCACGAGCGCCCAACGGCCGGCCCGGCTATGATCGCTCCGGCCGAGTGAGGGCGTGCCCCACGATTCCATGTCCAAGGTCATCGCGGTCGCGAATCACAAGGGCGGGGTGGGCAAGACCACCACCACCATGAACCTCGGCGCATCGCTCGCGGCCGCGAAACGCCGCACCCTGCTGCTCGACGTCGATCCCCAGGGCAACACCACCATGGGCAGCGGCGTCGACAAGAGCGCGCTCCGCCTGTCGACCTACGACGTGCTGATGGGACAGGCGACGCTCGAGGAAGCGGCCCTCTTCGTCGAAGGCGCCAACTACGCCCTGCTCCCGAGCAACACCGATCTCATCGGAGCGGAGGCGGGGCTTCTCGACGAGCTCGGCCGCGAGCTTCGGCTGCGTCATGCGCTGCAGGCGGTGCGCGACGAGTACGACTACGTGCTCATCGACTGCCCGCCTGCGCTCAACATGCTGACCGTCAATGCGCTGGTCGCCGCCGATGCGGTGATGATTCCGATGCAGTGCGAGTACTATGCGCTCGAAGGACTCTCCGCACTCCTCGACACCGTGGAGAAGATTCGATCGATCCTCAATCCCCGGCTGCACATCCACGGACTCCTTCGGACCATGTACGATCCGCGAAACAACCTGTCGAGCCAGGTATCCCAGCAGTTGGTGCGACATTTCGGCGCCAAGGTCTACAGCACCGTGGTGCCGCGCAACGTGCGCCTGGCCGAGGCGCCGAGCCACGGCCTGCCGGCGCTCCTCTACGACAAGAGATCATCCGGCGCACTCGCCTATCTCGCCTTCGCCGGCGAAATCCTGCGTCGCGACGGAGTCCACCTCAAGGCGGCACTTCCGGGCCGCGCCGGGGAGAGGGGCTGACATGACGAGGAGGAGAGGGCTCGGACGCGGGCTGGATGCTCTGTTGAGCGGTGCGGCCGCGGTGCACTCCGCCGAGGGCGCCCGGGAGCTTCGCGAGCTGCCGCTCGACCTGATACGCCGAAACCGCTTTCAGCCTCGCCGTCTGATGGATCCGCAAGCCCTGGAAGAGCTCGCCAGGTCGATTCGGTCGCGAGGAGTGGTGCAGCCGGTAGTGGTCCGGCCGGACGGTGACGGGCAGCACTTCGAGCTCGTCGCGGGCGAGCGCCGATGGCGCGCGGCGCAGATGGCGGAGCTCGATGTCATTCCTGCGGTGGTCAAGGAGCTGTCCGACGAGGCCGCGCTCGGCGTCGCGTTGATCGAAAACATTCAGCGCCAGGATCTCAACCCGATCGAGGAAGCGCTCGCGATCAAACGCCTCATCGACGATTTCGACCTCACCCACCAGGAAGCGGGCGATGCGGTCGGGCGTTCCCGGGCGGCGGTGAGCAACCTTCTGCGCCTGCTCGATCTGCGGGACGACGTGCGCCGCCGGCTCGAGGCCGGCGAGCTCGAGATGGGCCATGCGCGCGCGTTGCTCTCGCTCGAGGGAGAGGCCCAGAGCCGGGCTGCCGCGGAAGTGGCGGCGCGTGGATTGAGCGCGCGCGAGACCGAGGCGCTGGTGCGCCGTTTGAACGCGCCGCCCAGGGAGCCGGCGCCGGCCGATCCGGATGTGCGTCGTCTCGAGAACGACCTTTCGGAGCGCCTCGGAGCGGCCGTCGCCATCCGTCACGGCGCCCGCGGCGCGGGGCGGCTGGTGATCCGCTATGCCAGCCTCGACGAGCTCGACGGCATTCTCGAGCGCATCCGCTGAGCGCCCATGCCAAGGCTCCGGCCCGCGCCGCAAGGGCATTTCACATTTCCAGGGAACTGGCCCTGACGCATTAGTTTTTGCGTGGATTCCCGCTCATCAAGGGAATGACGTAATCCACTTCCCGTCATTCCCTTGATGAGCGGGAATGCACGCCAGTCCGTGCAGTTCGCGTTGGAAGCACAGGATCAGCCAGCGAGAAATGCCCCTGGTCCCCGCCGCAGTCCATGTTGATCGGGGCGGAGCGGCCACCCTATACTTGCGCGCCGGTTCGGGGGAGCCAGGGTCCAGTTGTGACCAGAGGGCTCGGCGCGGACACCCCCGTCGGCCGCTCCCATCCGGGAGCCCTGCTACGTTCGAGGCCGCCCATGACGAGGCAGCTCACATTCTTCAAGCTCGGCATCATGACAGTCGCGGTGGCGCTCGCCCTGCCCTTCGGTCCTGACGTCGCCTCCGCGGTTCTGCTCGGAGCGGGCGTCGGGTTCGCCGCCAACCACTGCTTCGCGCGCCGGGTGTTCGCGTTCGAGGGGGGGGACGGCACGGGCCTGCTCGCCCGCCTCTACCGGGCCGAGTTTGCCAGGCTGCTCGTGGCCGGGACGCTTTTCGCCGCGGTGTTCGCGGTGGCCCGTGACGTGAACGTGCCGGCGCTGCTCGCGGGGTTCCTCGCGGTGCATGTCGGCGCCAGTCTCGCGGCCCTGATTCTCGACCCTTCAACGCACGGGTAATCCAAGACCATGGCCTCCGGCGGCGAAGCGCTCACCTCTTCCGCTTACATCAAGCACCATCTTCAGAACCTCACCCTCGGGATTCATCCCGAGAAGGGGCTGGTGATTGCGCATGGTCCCCAGGAAGCGCGGGAGATGGGCTTTCTGGCGCTCCACCTCGACACCCTGTTCTGGTCGGTGGGGCTCGGCGCCCTGTTCCTGTACTTCTTTCACAAGGTTGCGGCGCGCGCGACGAGCGGTGTCCCCGGAGGATGGCAGAACTTCGTCGAGTGGACGGTGGAGTTCATCGACACCAACGTGCGCGGCACCTTCTCCTCGAAGAACGATCTCGTGGCCCCGATCGCGCTCACCCTCTTCGTGTGGGTGCTGCTGCAGAACACGATGGACCTGGTGCCGGTGGACTGGATTCCGGAGCTCGCCAAGCTCATCGGCATTCCCTACATGAAAGTGGTGCCGACCACCGATCCGAACGCGACCTTCGGCATGGCGCTCTCGGTGTTCGCCCTGATGCTCTATTACAGCGTCAAGATCAAGGGCATCGGTGGTTTCTTCGGCGAGCTCGCGTTCCAGCCTTTCCCGAAGTGGATGTTCCCGATCAACCTGCTGCTGGAAGGCGTGAGCCTGATATCGAAGCCGGTCTCGCTGTCGCTGCGCCTCTTCGGCAACCTCTACGCGGGAGAGATGATTTTCATCCTGATCGCGCTGCTCTACAGCGCGGGCTGGGTGCTCGGCGGTCTCGGCGGTGTGCTCCAGTGGGGCTGGGCGGTGTTCCACGTCCTCATCGTGCTGCTGCAGGCGTTCATCTTCATGATTCTGACCGTCGTCTATCTCGACATGGCGCATCAGCACCACTGAGCGCCGGCCGGCACTTCCTCATCTTTCGGAAACAGGAGTAGCTCATGGAAACGGCACTGTTGTACATCGCGGGCGCTCTGATGCTCGGGGTCGGCGCCGCGGGCGCGGCGGTAGGCATCGGCGTCCTCGGTGCGCGCTTCATCGAGGGCATCGCACGCCAGCCCGAGATGCTCGGCATGCTGCGTACCCAGTTCTTCATCATCATGGGCCTGGTCGACGCGCTGCCCATCATCGCGATCGCCATCGGCCTGTACGTGCTGTTCGCGGTGGCCTGACCCGGTCTCGCCGGCAGACCTGAAGAAGTGACTCGAGTCCCGATATGAACATCAACGCCACGCTGATCGGACAGACCATCGCGTTCATCGTGTTCGTGTGGTTCTGCCGCCGCTTCATCTGGCCGCATATCATGCAGGCGCTGGAGGATCGACGCGCCCGCATCGCCGAGGGCCTCGCCGCGGCGGAACGGGGCCAGCAGGAGCTCGCGACCGCCGAGGAGCGGGCGAAGACGGTCATCGACGAGGCGAAGGAACAAGCGAAGGAGATCCTGGCCCAGGCCCAGCACCGCGCGGACGAGATCGTGGACGGTTCCAAGGACGAGGCGCGCGCGGAAGGCGAGAAGCTGCTGAGCGCCGCCCACTCCGAGATCGACCAGGAGCGAAACCAGGCCCGCGAGGAGCTGCGCGCCGAGGTGGTCGCAATCGCGCTGGCGGGGGCGGAGCAGGTTCTGATGCGCGAGGTCGACGCGAAGGTCCACAGCGAGACGCTGGAAAAGCTCGCGGCGCAGATCTGAATCAAGAGGCATGGAAGAGAGCGGCACCATCGCGAGGCCCTATGCGCTCGCCGCCTTCGAGCAGGCGCGCCACGACGGGCAGGTCACGGAGTGGGCCGGGATGCTCGAGACCCTCGCGGTGATTGCCGCCGACCCCACCGTGAAGGGCCTCATCGCAAATCCCAAGGTCGACAACGAGGCGGTCGCCTCCCTCATCCTGGACGTTGCGGGGGATCGCCTCACCGATCACGGGCGCAATTTCCTTCGCCTCCTCGGGCAGAACGGACGCCTCGGGCTCGTCGCGGACATCCGCGGGGTTTTCGAGCAGGAACGCGAGGCCCTTGAGGGGCGCGGACACGTCGAGGTGCGTTCCGCCTACCCGCTCACGCCGGAGGAGGAGAGCCGAATCGGCGATGCGATGTCGAAGCGTCTCGGGGTGAGCGTCTCACTCAGTGTCGGTGTCGATCCCGACCTCATCGGCGGCGTGGTGCTTCGTGCCGGCGACCTCGTCATCGACGCGTCGCTGCGCGGGCGCCTCGGCCAGTTGCGCCAGGCCCTGTCGTAGTCGCATGCGGGCCGCATTTGCTTTGCAAGAGGGTAGTCAATGAGCATTAGCGCAACCGAAGTCAGCGATCTGATAAGACAACGGATCCAGAACTTTGACGTCGGGGTGGAGGCCCGCACCGAGGGCACCATCGTGACGCTCACCGACGGCATCGCCCGCATCCACGGGCTGAGCGAGGTGATGCAGGGCGAGATGATCGAGTTCCCCGGCAACACCTTCGGCCTCGCCCTCAACCTCGAACGCGACTCCGTCGGTGCGGTGATCATGGGCGACTACGCGCACATCTCCGAGGGCGACACGGTGAAGTGCACCGGTCGCATTCTGGAGGTGCCGGTGGGGCGGGGCCTGCTCGGGCGGGTGGTCAACTCGCTCGGGGAGCCCATCGACGGCAAGGGACCGATCGAGGCGGAGGCCCATTCGCCGATCGAGAAGGTCGCCCCCGGCGTCATCACCCGCCAGTCCGTGGGCCAGCCGGTGCAGACGGGACTCAAGGCGCTCGACTCCATGGTGCCCATCGGCCGCGGCCAGCGCGAGCTCATCATCGGCGACCGGCAGACCGGCAAGACCGCGGTGGCGATCGACACCATCATCAACAGCCGTGACGCCGATCTGATTTGCATCTACGTCGCTATCGGCCAGAAGGCGTCCTCGATCGCGGGCGTGGTGCGCAAGCTCGAGGAACACGATGCGATGGGCCACACTATCGTGGTGGCCGCGAGCGCGTCGGAGTCGGCGGCGCTCCAGTACATCGCGCCGTACTCCGGCTGCAGCATGGGCGAGTACTTCCGCGACAACGGCGAGGATGCGCTCATCGTCTACGACGACCTGACCAAGCAGGCCTGGGCCTACCGCCAGGTCTCGCTCCTGCTGCGCCGTCCGCCCGGTCGCGAGGCCTATCCCGGCGACGTGTTCTATCTCCACTCTCGGTTGCTGGAGCGCGCGGCGCGGATCAATGCCGATCACGTGGAAGAGATTACCGAGGGCCAGGTCAAGGGCCGGACCGGATCGCTGACCGCGCTGCCGATCATCGAGACCCAGGCCGGGGACGTGTCCGCCTTCGTGCCCACCAACGTGATCTCGATAACGGACGGGCAGATTTTCCTGGAGAGCGATCTCTTCAACGCCAACGTGCGGCCCGCCATCAACGCGGGCCTGTCGGTATCCCGGGTCGGCGGAGCCGCGCAGACGGGCATCATCCGGAAGCTCGGGGGCGGAGTGCGCCTCGCCCTCGCGCAGTACCGGGAGCTCGCCGCGTTCGCCCAGTTCGCATCCGACTTGGACGAGGCCACCCGCCGGCAGCTCGAGCGCGGCCAGCGGGTGATGGAGATCCTCAAGCAGAAGCAGTACGCGCCGCTCTCCGTCGCCCAGCAGGCGGTATCGCTGTACGCGGTCGACCGGGGCTACCTGGACGACGTCGAGCTCGATCGGGTGGCCGCCTTCGAGGCGGCGCTCCAGGACTTCATGGCCTCGCGGCACGCCGAATTCATGAACGAAATCGAGTCGAAGCCGGAGTACGGTGAAGAAGTGGATGCGCGACTCAAGGAAGCCCTGGACGACTTCAAGGCGAACCATGCCTGGTAGGTGGTCAGGGGAAGTGCGCTACCGGCGCAGCATGGCACCGCATGGCGCCGCCCGGCCCGGAGCCTCGCGCCCGGCGGACATGCGAAACTCCGTCCTGCGCCCGTGCGGGCGGGATCCGTTCACGGACGGGTGAGGCGGACGTGGCCGGCGCCAGAGACATCAAGAACAAGATCCGCAGCGTGCAGAACACGCAGAAGATCACCCGCGCGATGGAGATGGTGGCGGCGAGCAAGATGCGCAAGGCGCAGGAGCGCATGGCGGCGGCTCGCCCCTACGCGGAGAAGATGAGGAACGTGATTGCCCATGCGTCCTCCGCGAGCCTCGAGTACCGGCATCCCTTCCTCATCGAGCGGGAGATGAAGAGGGTCGGCGTCATCGTGGTGTCCTCGGATCGCGGGCTGTGCGGCGGGCTCAACAACAACCTGTTCCGGACCCTGCTCCGCCAGATGGACGAGTGGCGAGATCAGGGGATGGAGCAGGATTTCTGCATCATCGGCAACAAGGGCGCCGGCTTCTTCGCGCGATTCGGCGTCAACCTCGTCGGCCAGGCCGCGCACGTCGGCGATGCCCCCGGAGTGGATACCCTCTTCGGCGTGATCAAGGTCATCCTCGATGCCTACACCGAGAGCAGAGTCGACCGGGTGTTCATGGCGTACAACCAGTTTGTCAACTCGATGACCCAGCGCCCGGTGATCGAGCAGCTCCTGCCCCGCGAGGCATCGGTGGAGGAGGAGGTTGGACACTACTGGGACTACATCTACGAGCCCGACTCCAAGGCGGTGCTCGACATCATGATGACGCGCTATATCGAGTCCCTGATCTACCAGGCGGTGGTGGAAAACGTCGCCTCCGAGCAGGCGGCGCGCATGGTCGCGATGAAGGCCGCCTCCGACAACGCGGGCTCGCTCATCGACGAGCTCCTGCTCGCCTACAACAAGGCCCGCCAGGCTTCGATCACCCAGGAGCTGTCCGAGATCGTCGGCGGCGCGGCGGCGCTTTGAGCCGATCGCCCTTCATTGAAAGAGTCCGGGGAAACGCGTCAGGATTGAATGCGAGGAACCATGCACGTGCGTTGCGGGCCGGGGCGCCCGTGACCGCATCCCTGGCGTGAATCCGGGAACATCCGAGGAACGAGTCATGAGCTCCGGAAACATTGTGGAAATCATCGGTGCGGTGGTGGACGTGGAGTTCCCCCGGCAGTCCGTGCCCAAGGTGCACGACGCGCTTCTGGTCGAGAACGGCCTGACGCTGGAGGTGCAGCAGCAGATCGGCGACGGCGTGGTGCGCACCATCGCCATGGGCTCCACCGACGGGTTGAAGCGCGGTGTCGGCGTCGACAACACCGGGGCGCCGGTCTCGGTGCCGGTCGGCCCGAAGACCCTGGGGCGCATCATGGATGTCCTCGGCCGGCCGGTGGACGGCAAGGGCGAGGTGGGGGCGGAGGAGCGCTGGCCCATCCACCGCAAGGCGCCGAGCTATGTCGATCAGGCGGCCTCGGTCGAGATCCTGGAGACCGGGATCAAGGTCATCGATCTCATCTGCCCCTTCAACAAGGGCGGAAAGATCGGCCTCTTCGGCGGCGCCGGGGTGGGCAAGACGGTATGCCTGATGGAGCTCATCCGCAACATCGCCACCGAGCACAGCGGCTTCTCGGTGTTCGCCGGAGTCGGGGAGCGTACCCGCGAGGGCAACGACTTCTACCACGAGATGCGGGAATCCGAAGTGCTCGACAAGGTCGCACTGGTCTACGGCCAGATGAACGAGCCGCCCGGCAACCGACTGCGCGTGGGCTTGAGCGGTCTCACCATGGCCGAGTACTTCCGCGACGAGGGCCGCGACGTCCTCTTCTTCGTCGACAACATCTACCGCTACACGCTGGCCGGCGTGGAATGCTCCGCGCTGCTCGGCCGCATGCCCTCCGCGGTCGGTTATCAGCCCACCCTGGCCGAGGAAATGGGGGTGCTGCAGGAGCGCATCACCTCGACCAGGACCGGCTCGGTGACCTCCATTCAGGCCATCTACGTGCCCGCGGACGATCTGACCGACCCCTCGCCCGCCACCACCTTCGCGCATCTCGACGCCAGCCTGGTGCTGTCACGGCAGATCGCGGAACTCGGCATCTACCCCGCGGTGGACCCGCTCGATTCGAGCAGCCGCAACCTGGACCCGCTCGTCGTCGGGCAGGAGCACTACGACGTCGCACGCCAGGTACAGGGCGTCCTGCAACGCTACAAGGAGCTGCGCGACATCATCGCGATCCTCGGCATGGACGAGCTCTCCGAGGAGGACAAGCTGGTGGTGTCGAGAGCACGCAAGATTCAGCGCTTCCTCTCCCAGCCTTTCTTCGTGGCGGAGGTGTTCACCGGCTCCGCCGGCAAGTACGTCCCGCTGCGCGATACCATCGCCGGCTTCAAGGCAATCGCCGAAGGCGAGTACGACGACGTGCCGGAGCAGGCATTCTACATGGTGGGTGGCATCGAAGAGGTCCGCGAGCGGGCCCGGGACGTCTAGAACCGGACTCGTGAAGACGGAAACGGGCTCGAGCTGAACCATGGCTACGATTCGTCTCGATGTGGTGAGCGCCGAGAAGGCGCTCTTCTCCGGGGAATGCGAGATGGTCTTCGCCCCGGCGTCGATGGGTGAGGTGGGCATCGCCCCCCGCCACGCCCCGCTCCTGACCACGCTCAAGCCGGGCGAGGTGCGAGCGCGCCTCCCGGGCGGCGAGGAAGAGTCCTTCTACGTGTCCGGCGGGATTCTCGAAGTTCAGCCCCACGTGGTCACCGTGCTCTCCGACACCGGTCAGCGCGCGGCCGATCTCGACGAGGCGGCGGCGCTGGAGGCGCAGGCTGCGGCCGAGCGGGCGCTGGCCGACAAGCAGAGCGCGATCGACGAGGCGAGAGCCCGGGCGGAGTTGCTTCAGGCCGCGGCCCAACTGCGGGCCATCCGCCGCCAGCGCGGCAGGTAGCCCGGAACACGGGTGGGCGGCGCCCTTCACGTGGTCGTGCTCGCGGCCGGCCGGGGCCGGCGCATGCACTCGGATTTGCCGAAGGTGCTGCACGAGGTGGGGGGGCGCCCATTGCTCGCGCACGTCGTGGAGCGGGCCCGAGAGCTGGAGGCGGAGAAGTTCCACGTAGTGGTGGGCGAGGACGGAGATCTCGTACGTTCACTCTTCTCCGATCTCCGGGCGGAGTGGGTGTGGCAGAGGGAGCTGCTCGGAACCGGCCATGCCCTTGGTCAGGCGATGCCGGGAATCCCCGACGATGCCACGGTGCTGGTGCTCTACGGCGACGTTCCCTTCATCTCACCCGTCACCCTCGAGGGTGCGGAATCCGCCGCCCGTTCAGGCCGGCTTGCGGTGGTCACCGCCGAGCTCGAGGACCCCGCCGGCTACGGACGGATTCTTCGTGACCCGGCGGGGAAGGTCGTGCGAATCGTCGAGGAGCACGATGCGGATGATCGGCAGCGGGAAGTGTGCGAGATCAACAGCGGCATTCTCGCGGCGCCCGCCCGGCGCCTGCGCGGGTGGCTCGCCCGCCTCGACAACGACAATGTTCAGGGCGAGTATTATCTGACGGACGTGGTCGAGCTCGCGATGGCCGACTCGATCGCCGTGGTCGGGGTGCGTGCGGCCTCTCCCGAGGAGGTCATGGGAGTCAACGACCGGATTCAGCTCGCCCGTCTCGAGCGCTGTCTCCAGGCCCGGCAGGCAGAGAAGCTCATGCGGGACGGCGCGACGCTGCTGGATCCGGCCCGAGTCGACGTGCGGGGACAGGTGCAGGTGGGACGTGACGTGTGCATCGACATCGACGTGATCCTGGAGGGTGAGGTGATCCTCGGTGACGGGGTGCGCGTAGGTCCCTACACGCGCATCGCGTCGTCGGAGCTGGGGGCGCGAAGTGAGGTGCACGGCCATTGCGACATCGAGGATGCTCGCGTCGGTGAGGACTGCCGCATCGGGCCCTACGCGAGACTGCGACGCGGAGTGCGTCTCGACCAAGGGGTGCGGGTGGGCAACTTCGTCGAGGTGAAGGCGACGCGGGTCGGCGCCGGTTCCAAGGCGATGCACCTCAGCTATCTCGGCGACTCCGAGCTCGGCCGTGACGTGAACATCGGCGCCGGCACCATCACCTGCAACTACGACGGCCTGGCCAAGCACCGGACGGTGATCGGGGATCGCGCTTTCGTCGGATCCGGGGTCGAGCTCGTGGCGCCGGTGGTGGTGGGGGAGGGAGCCACGATCGGCGCGGGCTCCACTATCTCGAAGAACGCCCCGGCGGATGCTCTCACGGTGGCGCGGGCGCGTCAGACCACCGTTTCCGGGTGGCAGCGGAGGGGGAAAACGCGCTGAAACCCCGCTTCGTGCGCCCGCGCGTGGCGCTATGATGCAGCGCGTGGCTGCGAGTGGCGACGGGAGGCGGGAATGTGCGGAATCGTCGGGGCGGTCGGGGAACGCAACGTAGTTCCGATCCTGATGGAGGGTCTCCGGCGACTGGAGTACCGGGGCTACGACTCCGCCGGTCTGGCGATCATCGACGAGGGAGCGCAGCTCAGTCGGAGGCGTACTCCCGGCAAGGTGTCACGGCTCGCGGACATGCTCGAGGCAGAGCCCCTGCAGGGCCGGATCGGGATCGCCCATACTCGTTGGGCGACCCACGGCGCGGCCAACGAGCGCAACGCCCATCCCCATGTCTCCCGGGACGGAATCGCGGTGGTGCACAACGGCATCATCGAGAACCATGAAGCGTTGCGGCGCGACCTCGCCGGGGACGGGTACGACTTCGCCTCCGATACCGACACGGAAGTCATCGCCAATCTGATACACCGCCAGGTGAGTGAAGGACTGGATCTCGCGGATGCGGTGCGCGCCGCGACGGAGAAGCTGAGCGGCGCCTTCGCGATCGGAGTCATCGACCAGGACCATCCCGACCGGGTGGTCGCGGCCCGTCTCGGGTGCCCGCTCGCGGTCGGCATCGGAGCGGGCGAGCATTTCCTCGCCTCCGACGTTGCCGCTCTGATACCGGTGACCCGGCGCTTCATCCACCTCGAGGACGGCGACGTGGCGGAGCTCTGCCGCGAGCGGGTGTCGGTCACCGGCGTGCGGGGGACAACGGTGACGCGCCCGGTGGTGGTGAGCGAGGTTTCCGCCGAAGCGGTGGAACGTGGACGCTACCGGCACTACATGCAGAAGGAGATCTTCGAACAACCGCAGTCGATCGCCGATACCCTCGAAGGCCGGCTCGGGGCCCGCGCGGTGCTCGAGGCCGCCTTCGGGCCGGAGGCCGGCACGGTCTTCGACCGGGTCGCGCGAGTGCAGATCGTCGCCTGCGGGACGAGCTACTACGCGGGCATGGTGGCCCGCAACTGGTTCGAAGGACTGGCCGGCATCCCCTGCAACGTCGAGGTGGCGAGCGAGTTTCGCTACCGGCATCCCGTGGCGAGCGCGGACACCCTGGTGGTGTCCATCTCCCAGTCGGGAGAGACCGCGGACACGCTGGCCGCGGTGCGGGGCGCAAAGCAGCAGGGCTTCGGGCCGACGCTCGCCATCTGCAACACACCGGAGAGCGCTCTGGTGCGCGAGTCCGACCTGGTGCTGATGACTCGCGCCGGCCTCGAGATCGGCGTCGCATCCACCAAGACCTTCCTCGCTTCGCTCACCGCGCTGCTCCTGCTGGTGGCCGCCCTCGGCCGGCGCCATGCTCTCGATGCGCAGAGCGAGGCGCGCATCGTCGCGCAGTTGCGCGAGCTGCCCGGGGTCTGTCGGCAGGTGCTGGCGCTGGACGAACAGATCGGCCTGCTCGCCCGGCGCTTCATCGACAAGCAGCATGCCCTCTTCCTCGGGCGCGGGGTCCAGTTTCCGGTGGCGCTGGAGGGGGCGCTCAAGCTCAAGGAGATCTCCTACATTCACGCCGAGGCCTATCCCGCGGGCGAGCTCAAGCACGGGCCGATCGCCCTGGTCGATTCGGAGATGCCGGTGGTGGCGGTGGCGCCCAACGATGCGTTGCTCGAGAAGCTCAAGTCGAATCTCGAGGAGGTTCGGGCCCGGGGAGGGGAGCTCTACGTGCTGGCGGATCGCAGCTCGGGCGTCACCCCCACCCCGACCCTGCATGTCCTCGAGCTCCCCCCGGTGGGGGCTCACGTCGCGCCGATCGCCTATGCGATCCCCTTGCAACTCCTCGCCTATCACGTGGCGGTGCAGAAGGGGACGGATGTCGATCAGCCGCGCAACCTCGCCAAGTCGGTGACGGTCGAGTAGGCGGCGCTCATTCCAGCAGAGATCTCAGTCGCTCGATGATGTGCGGCGAGTCCATCTGCCGGGCGCCCTGCGCGGTATAGGCGAGGTTTCCGGATCGGTCGACGATGAAGGTTTGGGGCAGACCGAGCACTCTCCACTGCGCGAACGTTTCGCCGTCGGCATCTCTGAGCAAGGGAAAGGCAAGGGCGGGCTCGAAGTCCCGTACGAAGCTTCGGATGTCTTCCGCACTCTCCCCCGCGTTCACCGCGAGCACGCTCACGCCTTCGCCGTCCAGCATGTCGCGCATACGCTGTATCGCCGGCATCTCCGCGACGCAGGGCGGACACCACGTGGCCCAGAAGTTGACGACGACCACCCGGCCGCGCAGATCCGCGAGACGATGCTCCCTTCCGTCGATGTCCTCGAGCGCCAGAGGTGGAGCGGGAGGATTGCCGTATGCGACGCTCAATCCGTCGCGCAGCTCCTGCCCGCGAAGCGGGGCGGCCAGCGCGAGAGCCAGGGCGGCAGGAAGGAGGAACGCGAACGCCGCCACCCGGCGCCGTCCACCCATGGCGTTCCGGGTGCGCTCGCTGCGTTGCAGGCTTGCTGATAGCATTTGATTGAAGCGACTGCTCCGGCTCCATCTCCTCTTTCATGCAGGTCTATAACACACTGACGCGCCGCAAGGAGGTGTTCGAGCCGCTCGATCCGGCCCGGGTGACCATGTACGTGTGCGGGCCTACGGTCTACGACTATGCGCACATCGGCAACGCCCGTCCTGCCGTCGTTTTCGATCTCCTGTTCCGGGTGCTCCGACATCGCTATCCGCAAGTCGTCTACGCGCGGAACTTCACCGACATCGATGACAAGATAAACGCCGCGGCGCAGGCGCAAGGCGTGGACATCGGGATCATCAGCGGCAGGTACACGCAGGCCTACCACGACGACATGCGTGCGCTCCAGGTGCTCGAGCCGAGCGTCGAGCCCCGGGCAACGGACCATGTGCCGCGAATGGTGGAAATGATCGAAGTCCTGGTCTCGAAGGGCCACGCCTATGAGGCGGAAGGGCACGTGCTCTTCCACGTGCCCTCGTTCCCGGGCTACGGACAGCTCTCCCGGCAGAAACGGGACGAGCAGATCGATGGCGCGCGGGTCGAGGTGGCTCCCTACAAGAAGGACGCGGTCGATTTCGTCCTGTGGAAGCCTTCATCACCCGAACTGCCGGGCTGGGACAGTCCCTGGGGCAAGGGACGTCCCGGCTGGCACATCGAGTGCTCGTGCATGGCGAAGGCGCACCTGGGGGAGACCATCGACATTCACGCCGGCGGCAGCGACCTCATCTTTCCTCACCATGAGAACGAGATCGCTCAGAGCGTGTGCGCGCACGAGGGCGCTCCCTTCGCCCGCTACTGGTTGCACAACGGCTACCTGAACATCGGCCGGAAGAAGATGGCGAAGTCGCTCGGCAACTCGCTCCTGGTCAAGGATCTGCTGGCGCGCGCACCGGGCGAGGCGATCCGCCTGGCCCTGCTTTCCGCGCACTACCGCAGTCCCCTGGATTGGAGCGACGAGGCGCTCGAGCAGGCGGCGCGCCGCCTCGACCGTCTCTACGGCACTCTGCGCCACCTCGCCGAGGTCTCACCGGCGGAGGATGCGGAGCCACCCGCTGCGCTGGTGGAGGCGCTCGAGGACGATCTGAACACTCCGGTCGCCCTGTCCGAGCTCTCCGCCGCGGCCCATCGGGCCAACCGCGCCAAGGATGAGCCGGCGAGGGCCAAGGCCCGGGCCGCGCTCGAGCGCGCCGGCACTCTGCTGGGTGTGCTGCAGCACGACCCCGATGAGTGGTTCGTGAGGCGCTTCGGGGACGGGGTGGACGTGGAGCGGATCAACCGCCTCGTGGCCGAGCGGCATCTCGCTCGGATGAATCGCGACTTCGAGCACGGGGACCGCATACGCGAAGAGCTCGCCGGCATCGGGATCGCTCTGGAGGACGGACCGGAGGGCAGCACCTGGCGCCCCACCCGAAGGGCGCTGGAGGCGGTGGGCCATGAGTGAGCGGGCCGGTGCGGGGCGCGCCGCGCCTCCGAGTGTGGCCGCCCGGATTCTGCGGGGCCTGGTGCGTGCCTACCAGTACGCCGTCTCTCCCGTGATCGCACCGTGCTGCCGGCATCTGCCGACCTGCTCGGCGTATGCCGTCGAAGCCATCACGAACCACGGTGCCCTGCGCGGGGGGTGCTTGAGTGTCAGGCGCCTGCTGCGCTGCCACCCGTGGGGGACGAGCGGCTTCGATCCGGTGCCGGAGCGCCGGCGCTGAAGCGTCGCCGGGGGAGGCGGCAATGCGTTGGGAGCCCGACACCTGGCGGAGTCGGCCGGCGGCTCAGCAGCCGGAGTACCCGGATGCGGCGGCGCGGGCCGAGGTCGAGGAGCGGCTCTCCCGCTACCCTCCCCTGGTCTTCGCGGGGGAGGCGCGGCGCCTGGAGGCGGAGCTTGCCCGGGTATGCCGGGGGGAGGCATTCCTCCTCCAGGGCGGAGACTGCGCGGAGAGCTTCGCGGAGTTCCATCCCGACAACATTCGCGACACCTTTCGCGTGCTGCTGCAGATGGCGGTGGTGCTCACCTTCGGCGCCGGATGTCCGGTGGTCAAGGTAGGCCGTCTCGCCGGACAGTTCGCGAAGCCACGGTCTCAGCCCATCGAGGAGCGCGACGGGGTAGCGCTCCCCCCTTATCGCGGCGACATCATCAACGGTATCGACTTCTGCCCCGCGGCTCGGACTCCCGATCCGGCTCGCATGCTGCAGGCCTATGCGCAGGCGGCGTCCACGCTCAACCTCCTGCGCGCTTTCGCCCAGGGAGGCTTTGCGGATCTCCACCGGGTCCACGGCTGGAACCTCGACTTCATCGGGGAAGCGCGCTGGGCGGAGCAGTACCGTGAGATGGCGGATCGCATCGGCGAAACGCTCGAGTTCATGGAGGCATGCGGCATCACGTCCCGCACCAGTCCCCAGGTCAGCCAGACCGCCTTCTACACATCGCACGAGGCGCTGCTGCTCGGCTACGAACGCTCCCTCACCCGCGTCGACTCCTCGTCAGGGCGCTGGTACGACACTTCCGCGCACCTTCTGTGGATCGGGGAGCGCACTCGTCAGCCGGAGGGCGCCCACGTCGAGTTCCTGCGGGGCGTGTCCAATCCCATCGGCTTCAAGGCGGGGCCGCGGATTGCGCCGGACGAGCTGCTCACCCTGCTGGATGTGCTGAACCCCGGCAACCGTGCGGGTCGCGTCGTGGTGATCTCTCGCATGGGGGCGGACGAAGTGCAGGAGACGCTGCCGGGGCTGGTGCGGGCGGTGAAGAGGGAGGGGCGGCACGTCGTGTGGTCCTGTGACCCGATGCACGGCAACACCGAAAAGTCGACGAACGGCTACAAGACGCGGCGCTTCGAACGGATCCTCTGCGAGGTGCAGCGCTTCTTCGAGGTGCACGAGGCCGAGGGTACCTATGCGGGGGGAATCCACATCGAGATGACGGGCGCCAACGTCACGGAGTGCACCGGAGGGGCGCAGGCGATACGCGAGCAGGATCTGGCGGATCGTTACCATACCCATTGCGACCCCCGGCTCAATGCGAGCCAGAGCCTGGAGCTCGCGTTCCGGCTCGCTGAAATGCTCAAGGTTGAACGCAGGCGCCGCTCGCAGGCTGCGGGAGGGGTGAACGGTGGCGGTTGACGAGCGCCTGCTCGAGATTCTCGTATGCCCGGTGAGCCGGGTGCCGATAAAGCGTCTCCCCAAGGACAAGCTCGCGGTCCTGAATCGACACCGCGAGCACAACGGACTCGTACGCGTCGACGGCAGCAGCGTGGAGAAGCGCCTCGAGGAAGCGCTCATCACCACCGACGGCAAGACCATCTATGCAGTGGAGTCGGGCATTCCGGTGATGCTCGAGGATCAGGGCATCTCCGCTCACCAGATTCCGGGGTGGTAGGGGGCCGGACAGAGACGTCGAGGGCTTGGGCTTGCGAGGCGCCCCTCGGTCGATCGCGAACCTCAGGCCCCCGTCAACCCGCGAGCGCCAGGCCGGTGACTCTCCGGCGCTCCCTCACGGCCGAGGCCAGCTCCTGCAGCATCTCGGCGCTGTCGTCCCAGCCGATGCAGGCATCGGTGATGCTCCGGCCGTAGACGAGACCACCCGGGTTGTTCAGGTCCTGCCGGCCCGCCTGGAGGTGGCTCTCGATCATCACCCCGGCTATGTGGTGCTGGCCGTTCGCGATTTGCGCACACACATCGCGGCAGACACCGCGTTGCCGCTCGTGGTGCTTGCGGCTGTTGGCGTGACTGAAGTCGATCATCAGGCGCTCGTCGAGTCCCGCCTGTCCGAGGCTCTGCCCGGCCCGCTCGACGCTGGCGGCATCGAAGTTGGGGGCATCCTTGCCGCCGCGAAGGATGATGTGCGTATCGGCATTGCCGGAGGTGTCGAAGATTGCCGACTGCGCGTCCTGAGTGAAGGAGAGGAAGCAGTGCGGGTGCCGGGCGGCGCGCACTGCATCGATCGCAACCTGGAGGTTTCCGTCAGTGCCGTTCTTGAAGCCCACCGGGCAGGAAAGACCCGATGCGAGCTCCCGATGGACCTGGCTCTCGGTCGTGCGTGCACCGATCGCTCCCCAGCTCACGAGGTCCGCCAGATACTGTGGGGTGATGATGTCGAGAAACTCCACCCCGGCCGGTACGTTGCGGTCGTTGAGAGCGACGAGCAGCTCTCGCGCCACGCGCAGTCCCTTGTTGATATCGAAGCTGCCGTTGAGATCGGGATCATTGATGAGTCCCTTCCAGCCAATCGTGGTGCGTGGCTTTTCGAAGTAGACCCGCATGACGATGAGCAGGTCTCGGTGCAACTCCTCGCGGGGTCCGGACAGACGCTCCGCGTACTCTTGCGCGGCCACCGGATCGTGAATCGAGCACGGCCCCACTATCACCAGCAGGCGGTCGTCGTTGCCGTGGATGATCTGCTGGATACCGCTGCGACTCCGGACTACGGTCTCCGCTGCGCGATCCGTCATCGGAAACTCGGCGTGAAGCACAGCCGGGGTGATGACTTCTCGGATGGAGCTGATGCGAAGGTCCTCGGTCGCCTGCATCGAAAGCCTCTCGTCAAGATCGATTGAGGCGCGGAGTGTATCCGGCGCACAGGTGAGGCGCCATGCCGAACCCGCGCTCCGGGGCCGACGTCGGGCGGCCCCGGACCGGTACCCGGTGTCCGTATCCGACGCACGCCGCAGATGGGCATGCGGGTGTGGTGATGAGCGGAACGATGTGGCGGAGGCAGCGGCAGTCCGGTTGCCGAGGGATGCTCCCGCGCGCCGAGCGATGCTTGTTCAAACTCCTGCGGCGGTGCGAAAATTCCCGGTCCGAGAGGGTTCAGGGTCGAAGATGAAGACTTACATGTGCGTGATCTGCGGGTGGATCTACTCCGAGGCCGAGGGCCTTCCGGAGGAGGGCATCGCGCCCGGAACAAAGTGGGAGGACGTGCCTCCGAACTGGGTGTGCCCCGACTGCGGCGCGCGCAAGGAAGACTTCGAGATGGTCGAAATCTAGCCGCAATATCTCACCGATTTTCGTCGCGAGGGCGCCAATCTGCTCGCGCTAGCGGGCCGTACTCCCTCGAGCCGCTTCGACGTAGTGTCCGCTACGCCTTCAGCGTCTCTCGGTCCGTACGACCCGCTATCGCGGCACCTTGGCGCCCTCGCGACGAAAATCGGTGAGATATTGCGGCTGAATTGGCGCCTTCGCCTCGGGCTCGCTATAGTCGACGCTCCGAGTCCGAGGGGAGATCCGCCATGAGCGCAGTGCCGCACTACGATACGAGCATAGGCTCTCACGAACTGGCCCTGACCGACGCCGCGAGCGCGCAACTGTCCCGGCTCTTCGGCGAGGTCGAGGACGATGAGATCCAGGCGGTCCGAATCTACGTCACGGGCGGGGGATGCGCGGGCATGGCCTACGGCATGACCTTCACCGACCGTCGCACCGTGTTCGATCGTGTTCTCGAGGGCGATGGATTCAGCGTTTATGTCGATGCGGTGGCCATGCAGTACATGGCCGGCGCGGAGATCGACTATGTCACCCGCGAGACCGGCGCCACGTTCGTGTTCAACAACGTGTTCCAGTCCACCGGCGGCAGCGGCATGTGCGGGGGTTGCGGCGCGGCCGGCCGCGTCTGAGGCGACGACCGGGAGCGCCCGGGTCGAGAGGAGGATCGCAGCGCCGGCGCGAGTGCTGCTGATAGCGCCCGCCCAGAGCTATCGCATTTCGGCCTACTTCAGCGCGGCCGAGGCTCTCGGGGTGGATCTGGTGCTCGCTTCGGACGGGCGCCATTCGCTCATCTCTCGCGTCGTCGAGGGGGTGCATGTCGACTTCGGCGAGCCCGAGCGATCGCATCGCAGGCTTCTCGACGTTCTACGCGAAGAGCCGGTATCGGCGGTCGTCGCCACCGACGATGCCGCCACCGAGCTTTCGAGCCGGGTGGCCGAGTCGCTCGGGCTGCCCCACAATCCCCCGTCCGCGGCCCGGATTGCACGCCGAAAGGACCTGGCCCGAGCCGCGCTGGCGGCGGCAGGAGTGCGCGTTCCCCGCTTTCGCACCATCGACCTGCGCCACCCCTGCATGCCGCAGTTTGCCGGAGTCGGCTATCCCTGCGTCGTCAAGCCCCTGGCGCTGGCGGCGAGCCGGGGGGTCATCCGGGCAGACTCGCCGGAGGCGCTGCTCGCGGCCTGTCGGAGAATCGAACGCATAGTCGAAGGCAGCGTCGAAGAGGAAGAACGACGAACCCTGCTCGTCGAGGACTTCGTGCCCGGGGCTGAAGTGGCGATGGAGGGTGTGCTGCGAAAGGGGCGCCTCCACCGGCTCGCGATATTCGACAAGCCCGATCCCCTCGATGGCCCCTTCTTCGAGGAGACGTACTACATCACGCCGTCACGACTCGCGCCGGCAGACCAGGATCGGATCTCCGCAAGAGTGGCCGAAGCCTGTCGCGCCTACGGTCTCCGAGAAGGGCCCGTGCACGCGGAGCTGCGGCTCAATGGCGAGGACGCGTGGATCATCGAGGTCGCGGCGCGAACCATCGGAGGTGACTGTGCGCGCCTCCTCGACTTCGGCACCGGTCGTTCGCTCGAAGAACTCGTTCTCTCTCATGCCCTCGGCCGGCCCTTGGACCTCGAGTCGATCAGCCGGGCGGCCGGAGTGCTGATGATTCCGACACTCCGAGCCGGAACCTTGCGTCGGGTGGAGGGGGTGCTGGAGGCATCCCGCGTTCCGGGCGTCGAAGATGTCGTGATTGCAGTGCGCGAAGGATACGAGCTGATCCCCCTGCCCGAAGGGGGGCGTTACCTCGGGTTCGTGTTCGCTTGCGCCGATACTGCGGAAGAGGTTGAAGCCGCATTGAGGCAGGCTCATGCCTGCTTGCGCGTGGTCGTCGCCCCGGCCTGGCGCCTCGAGCGCGGCGCCGGCGCCTTCTCACGCGGGACGACCCACACTTCTCCACCCACGCTTCGTGGCGAGGAGGTCGAGACGCCGCGGTGACGGGGCGCTTTGCGTTGCTACTTCTTCGCGCCGGCCGCGCGGAAGCCCATGGGGAGACCGCCGTAGTCGCCCTCGTCGAAGAAGAAGCCGAGCATGTGCTTCTCGATGAGGGCGATGCTGTCGGGGTCCGCGGTGTTGAGCTGGTTCTCGTTGATGATCATCTGCAAGCGCTGCAGCCATTCCCGCCATCCCTCCCGGGAGACGTTCTCGTAGATCCTCCGTCCGACGTCCCCCGGGTGAGGAGGCGCGTCGAAACCCTCCGATTCGCGCCCGAGCACGACGCAATGGACCATTCTCGTCATTGGCGCGTTTCCTCCCGATTGTGGTCAGCGGATCGGACGCGAAGTGCTCCCGTCGTCGTCAGCACGTGCACTTGGCGGAATTCGGACCGGCCGTGCGCCGGACGACACCACCCTCGCTCGAATCTTCGGGGCTTCCGGTGAGACGAGAAGGCTGACATTGTCTCCGACGGAAAGGGGGGGTCATCTACATGGGCCTCTTGACCACCGCGAGCAGGACCACCGCCACCATCAGCAAAGCGGGGATTTCGTTGATGATTCGGAAAAACCCGGGACGGTGGGTGCTCGCCCCCGTCCCGAGGTCCCGCATGAGCTTGAAGCAGTAGAAGTGGTAGGCGACCAGAAGAGTGGCGAGTGCGAGCTTGAGGTGCAACCACCAAGCGTCGTGGTAGACGGCCCACGTGTGGCGGAGGAGCATCCAGAGGCCGAACGCGAGCGCGCCCGTCCCTCCGATACTCATGATAGTGAACAGCTTCCGCTCCATTAGGGCGAAGCGCTGCCGGCTTTGGCGGTCGTCGCTCATCGCGTGATACACGAAGAGGCGAGGCAGGTAGAGCAGGCCGGCGAACCATGCGATGACGAAGATGATGTGGAACGCCTTTATCCAGAGCATTCCGAAACCCTGTTCCGCGGGCGGGGCCGGCGGGATTCAATGCGGACCGAGCCCGCGTCCGTTGACACTCCGTAGGGCGGACCCTAGCATCCCTCGCGTCCAGATGAGAGCAGTATAGCAACCTGCGGACCACGAACGGCGAGCAGCCGTAGCTCTCTCCCCTTGGCGGCTTCGTTCCCCACCGCCACCATCCTCGCGCTGTTGCCCCATGACTAGTGTGAGAATCAAGCCTCATCGGCCCCTGCGGTCCGCTGTGGTCGTGGCCCTGCTCACGGTGGCCACCGGAGTTGCCGTGTATCTGCATCAGCAGCATGCCACTCAGGCGCTTCGCTCGGAACTGGAGGTTACTGTCATTGCCCACCGGCAACTGCAGCGCGATGCGCGAGTCCTCGCCCGGAACAACGACGGATTGCGGAAACAGCTCACCGTTCTCACCAGAGAACGACAAGTCGAGCGTATCGCCTACGACGAGATAGACGAGCGACTGCGCTCGCTTCAGAGCACCGTGCACGCCCTCAAGGAGGAAGTGGCATTCTACCAGGGCATCATCGCTTCGGATGCGGAGAAAGGCGTTCAGGTGCAGAGTCTGAGCGTCGACCCCGACGGGCGCGAGCGCGGCTACCGCTTTCAGCTCGTGTTAACCCGCGCCGGCAAAAGTGATATGGTGACCGCAGGGTCCGCGAGTATCTCGGTGTCGGGTGAGCATGGAGGGAAGGCTCGCAGACTGTCGTTTCAGGACCTGTCGGTGCCGAGTGCCGATGCTCTCGAGTTCAGTTTCAGGTACTTTCAGCGCCTCCAGGGACACATGACCCTGCCGGCGGGATTCGTTCCCCGGCGAGTCTACGTGCATGTGGTCACGCCGGGAGAGGATTCGACCAGCTTTGAGCGTCATTTCGACTGGCCTGCATTGGCAAGCTGATATCGGGGACTTCAGTCATGTTTGGGAAAAAGCGCAGCAGCATCAGGCCCGGCAGGATCGACTCGTTGATAGGACGGCAAACGGAGTTTGTCGGTGATGTGCGCTTCGGCGGCGGGTTGCACGTCGACGGCATCATCAGGGGCAACGTGGTGGCGGACGAGGATGCGGACGCCGTCCTGACCCTGAGTGAACATGGCTCGATCGAGGGGCAGATCAATGTGCCGCAGGTGGTCTTGAGCGGGGCGGTTCTGGGGGATGTATACGCGGAACGCCACGTCGAGCTGACCTCCAGCGCCCGCATCAGCGGAGACGTCTACTATGGCCTCATCGAGATGGCCATGGGCGCGGAAGTCAACGGCAGTCTGATTCCCCGTACCGAAGGTACGGCCCCCCCCTCTCATGCACCAATCTCGGACGAATCCCCCCCGCTGCGGGCAACTCGCGAGGACGATGCCGAGTGACCCCGTCGAATGTGCCGAGCAGCCTGCTCGCCCCGCGTAGGCGGCACGACAGGGTGGCATTGATGGAACGCCGTCTCGCCCTTATCTTTGCGTGAGCGAATCCCCTTCAGGAGACTCCGTCCATGCATCCCTCTACCTCGGCGTCGGACCGGATCACCTTCAGTCTCAACGCGGCCCGCAAGGTCGTCGAACTGGTTTCGGCCACCGGCCGGCAGGCTCCCATGCTGCGGGTCTACATCCAGGGCGGTGGCTGCTCCGGGTTCCAGTACGGTTTTGCATTCGAGGATGGGCCGGCCGACGACGACTTTTCGATCGACAACGACGGGGCGACGCTGCTCGTCGACCCCTTGAGTTATCAATACCTGATGGGTTCCGAGGTCGATTACCGGGAGGATCTGCAGGGCGCGCGCTTCGTCATCAACAATCCGAACGCCGTCACGACCTGCGGGTGCGGAGCCTCGTTCTCGATCTGAACGTTAAGCCCCCGTTCGCTCAAGCGGGGTGAATGGCGCCCAACACCACCGGACGGCGAGCGCCGGTCACGCTGGGGAGGTTGCCGGGCAGTCCGGCGAGCGTCTGTCGGGCGAGCCATGCGAAGGCTGACGCCTCGACCCAGTCCGGATCAATCCCTACCACATCGGTGGTTTCCACCGATCTCGGCTCGAGGCGACGCCTCAGGGCGGCCATCAGAGCCTGATTGTGTGCACCGCCACCGCATACCAGTACCTCGTTGCTTGCCCTTGCGAACTCCTCGATGCCCCGTCCGATGGTGGTGGCGCTGAGTGCGCACAGCGTGCTCTGTACGTCTTCCGGCGCCAGCGGGCGCCCATCATCGCGGAGATGCCGTTCCAGCCAGCGCAGGTTGAAGTGTTCTCGTCCGGTGCTCTTCGGCGGCGGCTTCGAGAAATAGGGATCGGAGCACAGTCGTGCGAGCAGCGTCTCGTCCACCTCCCCTCGGCTCGCCCAGGCTCCATCCCGGTCCATGCCGCGGCCGAGGTGGCGTTCGGTCCAGCGGTCCATGAGTGTATTGCCGGGACCGCTGTCGAAACCGGTGACGTCTCCTGCGGTCGGCAGGACGCTGATGTTCGCGATGCCGCCGATGTTCAGCACCGCACGCTCCGAGTCGGGCCGCGACATCGCGGCGAGGTGAAACCCACAGGCGAGCGGCGCACCTTCCCCGCCCGCCGCGATATCGCGTCTGCGAAAGTCCGCGACGGTGGTGATGCGGGTGCGTTCGGCGATGATGTTGGGGTCTCCGATCTGGATGGTATGGGGAAGCCGGGCTCGAGGGTGATGCGCGATGGTCTGGCCGTGACTGCCGATCGCACGAATCTCGCCGGCGCTCGCCCCCGCATCGTCGACCAGCGCGATCGCGGCCTCGGCGAACAGTTCTCCCATCTGGTGGTCGAGCTGCCAGACGAGCCTCGCGCTCGGGCTCCGGGCGGTGACGAGCCTCGTGAGATCGTCTCGCAGGGTCAGCGGAAACGGGTGCGCCCGGGTGGCGACGAGGCAGAAGGCGTCATCTTCGATGTCGAGGAGCGCCGCATCGACGCCATCCATGCTCGTGCCGGATATCAACCCGATATAGAGAGCCACCCGTCTCTGGCGGCTAGCCGCAATATCTCACGATTTTCGTAGCGAGGGCGTCAATCTGCCGTGATAGCGGGCCGCACGGACTGAGAGACGCTGAAGGCGTAGCCGACACTACGCCGAAGCGGCTCGAGGGAGTACGGCCCACTAGCGCGAGCATATTGGCGTCCGCAGCAGGAAATCGTGAGATATTGCGGCTAGTAGTTGGAAGCGAGATGGGTCCGGGACATGTGCTCGAGTCGGGCTACGAGTTCTCCGGTCCGGTCGAGAAAATCGGCCTTGTACTTCGAGGCGATGGGCGGTGCGTCCGGCAGCTTGACCTTGAGCGGATCCCGGTGCCGGTCGCGCACCCGGAACTCGTAGTGCAGGTGGGGGCCGGTCGCGAGGCCGGTGCTTCCGACGTAACCGATAACCTGGCCTTGCTCGACCTCGATTCCCTTTCGCAGCCCTTTCGCGAAGCCCGACAGGTGTGCGTACAGCGTGGTATACGTGGTGCCGTGTCTAAGGATGATGGTCTTCCCGAATCCGCCTTTGCGGCTGGCGAAGGTAACACGGCCGTCTCCGGTTGCTAGCACCGGCGTGCCGCGGGGGGCGGCGTAATCGACCCCGTTGTGGTGTCGCAGCTTGTGCAGGATGGGATGCTGGCGCATTCCGAAGCGAGAGCTGATCCGCGTGAAGTTCACGGGGGTACGAAGGAAGGCCTTGCGCATGCTCAGACCCTCCGGTGAGAAGTACTGTGCGTTGCCCCCTTCGTCCTCGTAGCGCAGGGCCCGGATGGTGCGGTCGCGGTTCACGAACTCGGCGGCCAGGATCACCCCGTCGCTCGCCGTCCCGTCCGGTTGGTAGAGCTCTTCGTAGATGACGGAAAAGTGATCGCCCTTGCGCACGTCGAGGGCGAAATCGATGTCCCAGCCGAAGATCTCCGCCGTCTCCATGGTGAGACGGTCCGACAGTCCGGCCCTTTGCGCGGTCAGGTAGAACGAGTCGCGAATTTCTCCGTTCACGCTCGCGAGACGGCGTTCGAGCTCGGCCTGCTGCCGTTCGGAAGAGAACCCGCCGTCCGCGCGAAAGAAATGCAGCGACTCGATCTCGTCGAGTTGGTAGACGAGGTGGCGCACCGACTGCTCGGAATCCACGTAGATTTCGAGCTTCTGCCCTGGGCGCAGGCGTTTGAGCGCCTGGGCGTCTTCGCCCGAACGCAGCAGGTCTATGAGTTCCGAGACCGCCAGTCCCTCTTCGAGGAAGATGCCGTAGAGCGAGTCACCGTTCGCCACCCGAACCGTGCGTCCGGTCCAGGCATTTTCGGCCAGACCCTGCTCGAGCGTCTCCTGCGCTTCTCCTGCCGGGCGAGGTGCCGGCGCGAGGATCTCCACCTGAGGAGCCGCGATGGGACCCCGCGTCCACATCGCCGCGTAGTCCCCGCTCGGTCGGCGCTCGACATTGAGCACGTCGGCCTCTTTCCGAAAGTGGGCAAGGGCGAGAACAGTGCCGGCGTCGTCTACCTGCAGGCGAAGCTCGTCGCCGGGACGAAGCGACCTGAGCTGCTCGGCGACCCGACTCCCGGATGAGACGATGTGCTGGAGATCCTGTTGAGAGAGCCCCCGTTGCTCGAAGAGCGTGTAGAGCGAGTCTCCCTTGCGAACGTCGAAGCGGATCTCCGAGGTCGAGGAGTCGGCTACCGGCCCGGCGGCCTCGAGGGCCTCCCCTGCCGCTCCGATCGCGGAGGGCTCGGAGTTGGGGGTGGCCGTTCCGTCCCGCGGCGCGGGAGGAGTCGGAGTCGAGGGTTCGAGGAGGGCGGCGGCGGGCTGCGCCATTGCAGTTACCGGCGCATCTTCCCGCTCGGGCGCGGAAGCGAGCACGTGCTCCGAGCCGTGCGGCGGGTCGAGGTGGTCGATGAATGCCCACCCCGACACCACCACCATCCCTGCCAATCCCATTCCCATGCACCACGCCCATCCCAGGGCTACCCAACGCGCAGTCATCGCTTCTCTTCTCCAGTTGGGCCGGATATCGTCGAGAGCCGTGACTGCGCTTGAGTATAATTCTTCGGTACCCGAGATAATCCCTTGAATCATCGGGCCTTACCGATTTCCGCACGATAGCGTTTCGACGGCCTGCGGTCAACGCCCGGTGCTCCCGGCAGCAACCGGGTCGAATCGAGCCGCCCGCTGCAGGTCCGGCCACGCTTGGCTCATGTCCAGTCTCACCGGTGTCCAAGTCTCGTTCGCCATCCGAAGCGGACCGGTGCGAGGCGGACGAAGCGTATGCGGGCCGGCATCCCGATTCTCTCCCGGATCGGCCACGAAGGCGCCGCGAGCCGCGTTGCTCGGGGGCTGTGATAACCTGCCGCGCCCTTCTCCCGCTCGGAGAACTGCCTTGTCCCGGCTCGATGACTCGCTTGCCATCATCCGCCGAGGTGTGGACGAGATCCTCGTGGAGGAGGATCTGATCGCAAAGCTCGAACGCGGCGAAGCGCTGCGTGTCAAGGCGGGCTTCGACCCCACCGCGCCCGACCTCCACCTCGGGCACACCGTGCTTCTCAACAAGATGCGCCAGTTCCAGCAGCTCGGCCATCACGTGATGTTCCTGATCGGCGACTTCACCGGTCTCATCGGCGATCCGAGCGGCCGGAACCTCACCCGGAAAACGCTGAGCCGGGAGGAGCTCGAGCGCAATGCGGACACGTACCGCAGCCAGGTGTTCAAGATTCTGGACTCCGAGCTCACCGAGGTCTGCTTCAACTCGGTCTGGATGCGCGAGCTCGGGGCGGACGGCATGATTCGCCTTGCGGCGCAGCACACCGTTGCCCGCATGCTGGAACGGGACGACTTCCAGAAGCGCTATCGCGGTGGCCAGGCCATCGGGATCCACGAGCTGCTGTACCCCTTGTGTCAGGGCTACGATTCGGTCGCCATGCGGGCCGACGTGGAACTCGGGGGCACCGACCAGAAGTTCAACCTCCTCGTCGGCCGTCAACTGCAGGGGGCCTTCGGGCACTCGCCGCAGGTCGCCATCACGCTGCCCATTCTCGAAGGCCTCGACGGTGTGCAGAAGATGTCGAAGTCGCTCGGGAACTATGTCGGCATCACGGACCCTCCGCGGGAGATGTTCGGAAAAGTAATGTCGGTGTCCGATGCGCTGATGTGGCGCTACTTCGAGTTGCTGTCCCTCGATACGAGTCTCGAGGAGCTCGGCCGAATGCGGGGGGAGTCCGAGGGGGGAGCCGTCAATCCCAAGGAGTTCAAGATCCGGTTGGCGGGAGAGCTCGTTGCCCGCTTCCACGGCGCGGGTGCGGCAAGGGACGCGGAGGAGGAGTTCGCTCGGCGCTTCGGGGCCGGGGTGCTCCCGGAGGACATGCCCGAGCGGGAGGTCGACGGCGCGAAGGCGCAGGAGGTGCGGCTCGCCAATGTGCTCGAGCGCATTTCGTTGACCGGGAGCACCTCGGAGGCGCGGCGCATGATCCGCCAGGGCGCGGTGCGCGTCGACGGGGAGCGCATCGAGGACGAGACGCGGACCTTGCCGCGTGGCGCCGTTCACGTGGTTCAGGTGGGAAAACGCCGCTTTGCCCGAGTCAAAATCACCTGAGGGCCCGCGAGCGTACGGCGGAGATCGGCCCAGATCTCCTTCCAAGTTCAAATTTACTCTTTCATATCAATGGGTTGAGAGAGGTTCACGAAGCCCGACGAGGAGCGCCGGGTACTGCCTTGCGGCGACGATCGGCGTCTTGACCATTCGCTTCGAGGTCGTATAATTCCGCTCCCGCCCGCACCGAGAACTGATGCGGGCAATTGCTCCTTAACAATCAGGTCAGGCAATTTGTGTGGGCGCTCCTTCGGCGTCGGCGGCAGGGTTCCATGACAACCCAAAGTCGACGTTGATGAGCTTGCTCATCATCTGTCGAGTCGAGAATCAGGCTGCCTTCGGGTGGCCGAAATCTTCAAATCGAAGAGTTTGATCCTGGCTCAGATTGAACGCTGGCGGCATGCTTAACACATGCAAGTCGAACGGCAGCGCGGGGAGCTTGCTCCCTGGCGGCGAGTGGCGGACGGGTGAGTAACGCGTGGGAATCTACCCGATGGTGGGGG
>CAYQVB010000116.1:0-72714 GCA_964420925.1 uncultured Ectothiorhodospiraceae bacterium
ATCGAGGACATGGAGTCTCATCTCCCCCTGCGCATCGGTCGCTACGAACTGCGCGAGAACGTCTGCGGCGCCGGCGAGTGGCGCGGAGGGCTCGGCTCCATCCGCGAGTTCACCTACCTCGCCGACGGCGGGGCCTCGATCGAGGGCGAGGGCCATCGCTTCCCGCCCTGGGGATTCGACGGCGGCAATGAAGGCGTGCCGGCCGGCCTGCAGCGCGTGGGCGCGGACGGAGCGGTCGAGGAGCTGCCGTCGAAGGTTCCCTACACCGAGGCCCGGGCCGGCGATCGCTTCGTGTGCGTCGGCCCCGCCGGGGGCGGCTACGGGGACCCCTTGAAGCGAGACCCGGGCCGGGTCCTCGACGACGTTCTCGACGGGATCATCACCCGGGAGACGGCCGAGAGTGACTACGGGGTGGTCATCAGCGACGCCAATGTCGTCGACGGTGAGGCGACCTCGGCCCGGCGAGGGTGAGCGTCAAGCGAGAAAACAACGTTGCGCAGGTGGAGCGTTTGTGTGACGGATGAAGCGCGGTTCGCTCACGTATTCTCCGCGCTCATGCGCCGAGCGAAGGCCCGCGCCCCGGCACCGATGAAATCGTTGGCGTGGGTGTAGAGGAATCGAACGCCCTTGGCCACATAGGGCGCAGCGTTCTCGGCGTCGGCCAGGATGCCGACATGGCGCCCGGCGGCGCGCCCGCGGGCGATGATGTCGTCCATCACCTTCTGCACTTCGGGGTGGCGGAAGTCGCCGAGGTGGCCCATGCTCTTGGCGAGATCGACCGGACCAATAAAGTAGACGTCGATTCCTTCGATCGCGAGGAATTCATCGAGCTCGGCGACGGCGAAGGCGCTCTCGATCTGCACCACTACGAACTTGCTCTCGGGGGCGGCAGGAAAGCAGTAGCGCGCCCCCTCCACCACTCGGCGGGCATCCGCGGCGCGATCGAGACGGGGCGCCACCACGCCGTCCACCCCGCGCAGCAGGTAGCGCTCGAGCACCCAGTCCTGCGGATCGAAGACCCGCACCAGCGAGGCCATCCGGTGCAGCCGGGCGGCACGGGCCATGTTCTCCACCGATTCCACGTCAGGGCTCCCCTGCTCGCAGTCGATGAACACGGCGTCGATGGGCTGGCGGGCCAGCACCTCCACCAGGCTGGCGGACGGGTGGTCCGCGTTCACCACCACGAGCGGCTCGTCCCGAGCGAGCTTTTCCCGCAGCCGGACGGCCGGAGATTTCGGGTCGGCGGTCGGCATCGAGAAGCTCCCTCACATTCAGCGGCGCACCCGCGATGCCGATCGATTCTCCCATGTCTGGTCCGGGCCTGTCTGTTCTCCGCCTCCCTCCGAGCCCTCGGTTCCATTCACATGCGAGCATCACCGACCGCATGTTCAGGAAGAAGAGCAACCACGGCGTCCAGTCGGGTTCATTCGTTCCACCCGCTCACCGCCAATTGTCCATCCAATTACCTCCGATTCTGGCGTCCGTGCCTGCAACCAAGCGCCCGCTACAATGCTCCACCCTGCACCAGGGTGACGCGAATGTCCGAGACGAGCGATGCGCTCGAGTGGTACCGGCGGATGCAGCGCCTGCGGCGCTTCGAGGCCCATGCCGCGGCGCTCGTCGAGAGCGGCGAGATCGTGGGCGCGGTGCACGAGTACAGCGGCGAGGAGGCGGTCGCAGTCGGGGTGTGCGCGGCCCTGCGTGACGACGACATCATCACCAGCACCCACCGGGGACACGGCCACATCCTCGCCAAGGGCGGAGAGCCCCCGCGCATGTTCGCGGAGCTCCTCGGGCGCGAGACCGGCTACAACCGCGGGCGCGGCGGCTCCATGCACATCGCGGACTTCTCGCTGGGGATCTACGGCGCGAACGGGATCGTGGGCGCGGGCGCCCCGATGGCCTGCGGCGCCGCCCATGCGTTCAGGATTCGAAACGAGGCGCGGGTGGCGGTGCCCTTCTTCGGCGACGGGGCGATGAACCAGGGGGTGCTGCTCGAATCCTTCAACCTCGCGGTGCTGCTCGCCCTGCCGGTGGTGTTCGTGTGCGAGAACAACGGGCTCGCGGTGACCTCCGCGTCCGAGGAGATGACGCCGGGCGGCATAGAGCCGCGTGCGGCCTCGTTCGGCCTTCCCTCCTGCTCGGTCGACGGGATGGACGTACGCGCGGTGCACACGGCGGCCACCGCGGCAGTGGAGCGCGCCCGGATCGGCGCGGGGCCGAGCTTCATCGAGTGCCGCACCGTACGCTACTCGGTGCACAACATCGCAGCCGGCGCGCCCCGCCGGGAGTCGCGCAGCGCCGCCTTCCTCGAAGCGGCGCGGACCCGCGACCCGATCGAGCGCCTCGCGGGAGAGCTGGACCGCGAGCGCCTCTGGGCGCAGGGCGAGCGCGTCGGGATCGACGAGGAAATCGAGCAGGAGCTCGAGGCCGCGGTCGGAACTGCGCGCGCAGGTCCTCGACCGATTGCCGGCACGGCACTCGACTTCATGTATGCGTCGACCTACCCCGACTTCCCGGCCCGGGGGTGGGAGCCGTGAGAACGCTCGGCTACGTCGCGGCCCTGAACGAGGCCCTGCACGAGGCGATGGCGGAAGACGACTCGGTTATCGTCCTCGGGGAGAACATCCGCAACGGGGTGCGGGCGGAGACCCGCGGCCTCGACGAGCGCTTCGACGCCGGCCGGGTGCTGGACATGCCGATCTCGGAAGCGGCGTTCACCGGCTTCGCGAACGGGGCGGCGATGGCGGGGCTGCGCCCGGTGGTGGAGTTCCAGGTCTCCTCGCTCATCTATCCCGCCTTCGACCAGATCGTGAACCAGGCTGCCAAGCTCCGGCTGATGCTCGGCGGTCAGGGGCGGATTCCGGTCACCTTCTTCCTGATGGGCGCCGGCGCGGGCGGCGGGCGTGCCGGGCAGCATTCCGACAATCCGTACCCCCTCCTGATGCACGCCGGGATCAAGACCCTGATGCCGGCCACTCCGGAGGACGCCAAGGGGATGATGCTGGCGGCGATCTTCGAAGACGACCCGGTCGCCCTCGTGGCTCCCGCGGGCCTGCTCGGGGAGAGCGGCGAGGTGCCCGAAGAGTCCTGCCGGACCCCGCTCGCCCGAGGCGTGCGACGCCGGGAGGGGCACGATGTGACGGTGTGCGCGGTGGGCCACCTGGTGCCGGCCGCACTCGAGGTGGCCGAGCGACTCTCCGGCACCGGAATCGAGGTCGAGGTCTGGGACCCACGCTCCCTGCTCCCTTTCGACAAGGCGGGACTCTCCGCCTCGGTGGCGAAGACCGGCCGCCTCGTCATCGCCGACGACTCGGGGCGCACCTGCGGTTTCGCCGCCGAGGTCGCGGGCCTGGTGGCGGAGCGCTGTTTCCACGCCTTGAAGGCGCCGATCAAGCGGGTGACCCGGGCGGACGTCACCGTTGCCTACAGCACGCCGATCGAGGCGGCGGTCCTGCCCGACGGGGAGCAGATCGAAAACGCGGTGCGCGCGGTCATGGCATCCGCCCCGGCCGCGGAGAATACCGCCGCAAGCAACCCATGAGGAGAAGAACATGAAACGCGCCATCGGCCGCACCGGCATCAGCGTCCACCCGATCGGCTACGGGGCCTGGCCGCTGTCCAACGTGAACCGGCCCTCGGAAGAGCAGGCGCTCGAAGTGATCGCCCGCGCGGTGGAAGCGGGCGTGGACCTCATCGACACCGCCGACGCCTATTGCCTCGACGAGCACGACTTCGGCCACAACGAGCGGCTGATTCGCAAGGCGCTGGACGCCATCGGAGACCGCGGCGAGGTAACGGTGGCGACCAAGGTGGGAAGCCTCCGGCCGAATGGTGCCTGGACGAGATGCGGGAGGCCCGAGCACATCAAGAACGCCTGCGAAGACAGTCTCCAGCGGCTCGGGGTGGAAACCATCACCCTCTATCAACTGCACGCCCCGGACGAGAACGTGCCCATCGAGGACAGCGTCGGCGCGATGCGGGACCTGCAGGAAGCGGGGAAGGTCGCGCACCTCGGCATGTCGAACTTCGACCTCGACCAGCTCGAGCGGGCGCAACGGGAGGCCCGGATCGAGAGCCTCCAGAACCAGTGCAATCCTTGGGTGCGCGGAGACGTGGACAGCGGCCTCGTCGCGCGCTGCCGCGAGATGGACGTGACCTACATCGCCTGGTATCCGGTCGGCGGAGAGATCGGACACCGGGCCTGCGCGTCGCATCCGGTGCTCGAGGCCCTCTCGGGCAAGTACGGCGCGAGCCCCTACCAGCTCCTGCTCGCCTGGCTGCTCGGACTCGGCGACCACGTACTGCCGATTCCGGGCGCGACGAGGGCGACGAGCATCCAGGACAGCGCCAGGGCGGCGGATCTGGAAGTGGAGCCTGCGGACCTCGAGGCGATCGGCGCCCTCGCCTGAGCGACGGACGGTGCGGCAGGGGCCGAGGCCTGGAGGTGATGCCCGGGCGTGGCCCCGCCAATGCGTGCTCAGGGTCCCTTGCAGCAGGGAAAGGGGTTCCCCCCAATGCTTCAGCTTGCCACGCTCGGCTTCAACGGCATGGTTGAGGTATCTCGACTCCCTGTCCCAGGTCGCTTCAAGACTCCGGCCGGTCCGGAGTCGCGGCGCTCGAGCCTCCGAGGCAACGGGAGATCCTTTCACGAACCTTCGCCAGCACCGCGTCGGGCGGGCGGGCCCGTGTCCAGTCGGGGCGATCGGCGGCGTGGGTGGTGGCGTCGATTCCGAGCTTGCCGACGACGCCCTCCTTCTCCAGCGGCTCGGCTCGGTCCGCCTGAACTCGGGGCACGACGATCAGGTCGCGTTCGGGCCGCATGCGGGTCGCCACCGCATGTTCCACGGCCGCAGGGTCCCACGGATCGACGTCGCCGTCGACCACCGTGACCTGTTTCACGAGGCTGACTGCGGCCCAGACGGCGAAGATCGCCCGGCGAGCCGCTCCCTCGCGGGCGCCGTCGAGACTCACCACGGCATGTAGCCGGCCCGCGCCACCCGCCGTCACCGCCACCTCGCGCACCGACGGCAGTGACCGATGCAGTGTTTGCCGGAGCCCCGCCGCAATCGCCTCCGCACCGAGCAGAATGTGCTCGCCCGCATAACCCGGAAGCACGCACTGAAAGACGGCGTCCCTGCGCCGGGTCATGTGCGTGAAGGTGACGACGTAACCCGCGCCGTAACGCTCGTACATGCCGTGAAACTCGCTGACCGGACCTTCCTCGACCGTCTCGCCGGGATCGAGCACGCCTTCCAGCACGATCTCGCAGTGCGCCGGCACGGCAAGGTCGACGCCCCGGCACGGCACCACCTCGAGCGGCTCATCGAGCAGGGCACCGGCGACTTCGAGCTCATCGTCTCCAAGCCCCAGGTAGAAGCAGGCCGCCAGCATGAGCGCGGGATGATTGCCCAGCGTCACGGCGATCTCCAGACGCTCGCCGCGCGCCTGTGCGGCGCGCGCCAGGGCGGCGAGATGGTGGTTCGGTGCAATGCCGATGAGCGCGCGGTTCGCACCGAGGGGCTTCAGTCGTGCAATCGAAAGGTTTCCGTGCCCCGTGACGGGGTCCCTGGCAACGATCGCCCCTGCGCTTATGTAGGGACCCGTCTCATGCTCGAAGAAGGTCGGGACCGGCAGGGCGGCCAGATCGGGATCGGGAACCACAACCTCCTGGCACGGTGCGGGGCCGACAACGACCCGCGGCGCGAGCGGGCTGCGCACCGCATCGACGAGCCGGTCCTGCAAGCGATCCGTCTCGACGCCCAGCGCCCGCGCCGCCTGCGCCCGAGTCGTCAGGTGATTGCCGGTCACCGCCATGGCGTGCCCGGCGACGTCCTCGAACTCCACCGGGCCCCGTCCATCGAGAAGCGACAGCCACGCCGCAATCTCGTGGACCGGATCGACTCTCTCCGCGATTCGGATCAGCGCGCCGGCCTCGTCCGCCTCGGCAAGGAAGGCGCGCATGGACTGCCGATGGTAGTTCGTCATGTGGCGACCCCTCCTCCGACGTGGTCGTCGGCAAAGGTGCGCGCCGTCAGATCACCCGCGAGGCGCTGCATCTCGGGGCCCAGCACCCTGTCAGCGTGCACCGGCGGCACGCGGCTGCGCACCAGAGACAGGAGTTCGGCGAGCCGACCCGGCATCCGCTCCCGGTTCAGGACATGGAGCGCCTGCGAGGCGGCGACGGCCAGGACGGCAAGCGCCGAATCGAGCGACCGACCCGCCGCCATGCACTTGGACCAGGCGAGAAACGCGGGCGTGCTCACATCGTCCTGTCCGAACACGCTCGCGTCTGCGGCCGGAATGAAGGTCCGGGTGGCGGCCGCGCGCGCCTCTTCGAGGAAGCCCGCAATCGCCATCGGCAGGTATCCGACGGCGCCGTGACCGTCGGTCTCGCCGGCGCCGCGTCCCGCGAGCAGGAAGTCGGGCAACCCGGACACGCGCCCGTTCATCAAACCGGCGCACAAACGAAGGGCTATCAGGCACAGGTCCGCCCAAGCGCCGGCAATGCCGTCGATGGCCGGCGCGGCGACCGCATTGTGATAGCCGCCGGTGCTCAGGCAGCGTCCGCGGGGGTGGGTTTCGTCGGGTGCGAGCCAGACCGGATTGTGGGTCACCGCCGAAAGGCCGTGCGCCGCGAGCTCCCGCGCGAAGCCGGTCGCCGCATGAGCCTGCGCCAGCACGTGGGGCACGATGCGGTAGCTCACCGGCGCCTGATGGGGTCGCGATTCGCCACACTCGCCCCCGCCGTCGAGCAAGGCCGCCAGGCGCGCGAAGGCCCGCCGGTCGTGCTCGCCCCCGAGCAGCTCGCCCAGAAGCGTCTCGTAGTGCTCGAGCGGGGCGTTGAAGGCCACGATCGCCAGCGCCAGCACCTGCTCGGCCACCGCGATTCGCCGCTCGGCGGTCAGCGCCGCATCGGCGAGGACCGCGGCCGCGGCGGGAGATCCGTTGATCAGCGCACCGCGCTCTGCGGCTTGCAGCTCGATCCGCCGCGACAATTCGGCGAACAGGGTGTACAGGATCAGGATTTCGCCCGGTCCGCCCTGACCCTGTCTCGGTACGCGGGGAATGGGACCGCGGTTCAACATCCCGGCGAGCTCCTCGACCAGCCGAGGCGTCGCCATCCCGTGGCCGCCCAGCAGATTGGCGAAGCGCGCAAGGACCATGGCACGCGTGACGCGACGCGGGTAGGACTTGCCGAACGCCACCGCCGCGGCCAGCGGTTTCAGACGCGCAAGGCGCTGCCGATCTTCCTCGTCGAGGGCCCGGCCAACCATCTCGCCCTGACCCTGGGTTACGCCGTACACCGACGCATTCGGGTCTTCGTCGAGGTAGCGCATGAAGGCGGCGCGAGACGCCGCGACCCTGTGTAGCGCTGCGGCATCGACCGCCACTGCTTCACCCTTCCAGGCCACGGCCAGCACCGCCTCGGGGGTGATGTCGAAGCGCGATGCCAGGACCACCGTCATGGCGCACTCCTCGCGCTGCGCTCGGATGGTCGTCGAACTGGCCCGGCGTCCGGCGGCATCCGCACCCGCCTCGCAGAAAGGCATCCCCGCCGCGTGGACGAGGATGGGCTCGAGTCCGGGATCGGGCGAGCACTGCCTTCGAATTCGAGTGCATCGCCATTGTGCACGGGATGGCCTCTGGAGGGAGGGATGGAAGAACGAAGAAGTGCCGGTGCGCGACAGTCGAGATGGTAGCCGATGGCTCGGGAGCGTCGCCGGTTGCGATGGGGGCGAAATCTGCGACAGGCTATGCATAGCGCCGATACGGTGGTCGCAGGTGCGCCGGATGAAGCAGGGGACAGACCCGAGTGGAAGCGGTCCCGTACCGATCGTCGACATCGCCCCGTTCACCACGGGTGAGATTCGCAGGAGGCGCGACATCGCGGACACGGTCCGTACCGCCTGCGAGGAAATCGGGTTCTTCGCAATCACCGGTCATGGCTTCCCCGAGGACCTGGTGACACGGATCTACGATGTCTCGCGCGCCTTCTTCGATCTTCCGGCGGAGGAGAAGAACGAGATTGGCGAGTCCGGTCCGGTCATGGGCGGGTTGATGCACTTCGGACTGGGCAGCGAGGCGCTCGCGGCAACGCTGGGGGGCGAAACGATCCCCGACCTCAAGGAGACCCTGGACTTCGGACCCGGCTTCTTTGGCGATCGGTGGCCGTTGCGCCCGCCGGACCTCGAGCCCGCCTGGCGTGCCTACTACGAAGCGATGTCGACGCTCGCGGCAACGCTGCGAAGCATCTTCGCCACCGCACTCGGACTCGGCCCCGACCACTTCGAGGAGAAGTTCCGGGGGCACCTCTCGTCATTGCGCGTGATCGACTACCCGGAGCAGTCGGCGCCGCCGGCGCCGGGGCAGCTCCGGGCCGGAGCGCATTCCGACTATGGAGTGCTGACGATACTGCGCACCGAAGACGCGCCCGGAGGGCTGCAGGTACGAACGCGTGCCGGTCGATGGAGCGATGTGCCGCACCTCCCCGGCTCCTTCGTCGTCAACATCGGCGACGCGATGATGCGCTGGACCAACGACCACTGGGTCTCCACGCAGCACCGGGTTGTTAACCCACCGGCGGACCCCACAGAGTCTACCCGGCGGCAGTCGATCGCCTACTTTCACAACCTTCCGCGCGACACCGTGATCGAGTGCCTGCCACCGTTTCGCGAGACGGGCGTCCCGCCCAAGTATCCGCCGATAACCTACGGCGAGTATGCCGAGCGTCGGTACCGCCAGGCGCACGGCGACGACAAGCAATTGAAGCTGGCCGGTGGGGAACCTCCGGCCAGCGGTCATGATAGCTCCAACGAAAGTGTGCCGTGAGGCGATCGACTTTGGGGATCCCTCGAATTCGGATCGAGTCGATGAATCGACCACCTTGATGACCGACACACGCGGCCAAAACACCGCCCACCTCCGAAATCCCGACACGCGCCTTGCGTACCTCACTGCCGCGCGACACCTCGCCGCTTGGTGCGAGCGCCGGGGCCTCTCGGTGCACGCGACCCGCACGCCGATGGCCCGGCGCACCCTGACCCGCGTTCGTCTCGTCCCCGCCGACATGTGCGCGCACCGTCCCGCGAATCGGGGAATCGGGGCGGCTATCGACCCCGCAACAACCCGCCGGTCACGTTCATGACCACGCCGCTTATCCAGTCGCCGCTGTCGTCGAGCAGGTAGCAGACCGCATCGGCCACCGGTTGAGGTCCGCCGTATCCCAACGGGTATCGTTGCAGGTAGTCGCGCTCCGCCGCCTCGGGAGTCGGAGTGCCGGTGGTGCCGATGAACCCGGGCGCGATCGCGTTGATGAGGATGCCCTCGCCCTCGAAACGCGACGAAAGCGCCACCGTGAGCCCGACCAGTCCTGCCTTGGCGGCGCTGTAGGAGGGAGCGATATCCGGGTCGCCGAGCAGCCCGGACACCGAGCTGATGATGACGATTCGTCCGGACCCCCGTGCCCGCATGTGGGGCAGGACGGCTCGGGTGACCCACCACGGCCCGGACAGATCGGTATCGATGATGCGGCGCCAATGCGACTCGTCCTCGTCCATGGGATCCAGCCAGGGGGCATCGATGCCGGCCACGTTGACCAGGCAGTCGACGCCGTCGAGACGCTCGACGGCATCCTCGATCATCGAGCGAGCGCTCGCCGGGTCGGAGATGTCGACCGGACCGTTCAGGGCGCCGAGCTCGTCCGCGACGCCCGCTACTTTTTCTTTCTGGATGTCAGTGAGGTAGAGCACGGCGCCGCGCCCGGCCAGGGTGCGAGCAACGCACTCCCCGATGCCCTGGGCGGCACCGGTCACCACGACGTGCTTTCCGTTCAGCGCCATCCGGACCTCTCCGAGTCCAGGTTCGATTACGGAACGCGGTCCACGCTTGCAACGCCGGCGTGCCTTCCGGGTCGAGCTGCCGCGCGCGCCGGCGCCAGCCGTCTACGCACCTGAATGCTGCCGGCAGTGAGCAAGGCGGCAACCACTCCGAGGAGGTCCTTGTGTGGGGAGAACATCCCCTGCTTCCAGCAAGCGATTCAGGAGACGGCGCGGCTGTCGACGCCGGGCAGCATTCGGGCCGGCTCGCGGGTCACGAGCACGTCGATGACGATCGGGCCTTGGCCGCCCGCGAGCGCCTCGGCGATGGCGGGAGCGATCTCGCAGGGGTCGGAGACTCGAATGCCGCGGCAGCCCATCGCTTCCGCCACCCGGGCATAGTCCGTCTCGACGAGGTCGGACGACTGGTAGCCGTCCTCCCCGTAGACGAGGTGCTGCAGCGCCTTCACGTAACCGGATGCTGCGTTGTTGACCACGAAGATGGCAAAGTCGAGACCGAGGCGGCGGGCGGTCTCGAGCTCTCCGAGGCTCATGTTGAACCCGGCGTCCCCGGTGAGTCCGACCACCGGCCGCTCGGGCGCAGCGAGCCTGGCTCCGATGCTGCCGGGGAGTCCGTAGCCGATAGAGGCGAATCCGCGGTCCGGCACGAACCCCCGGCCGGGACGGCGCGTATCGTAGAGCAGCCCCGCCCAGTGGGCGGCGAAGCCGCCGTCCGCGACGAGCAACGCATCGTCCGGCAGATGGCGGTTGAACTCGTGGATCAACCGGGCCATGTTGACGGGAACCTCGTCCGAGGCGAGACGCGGCGCGACCGACTCGCGCCACTCCGCCATGCGCCCCGCCACCTCGGCCACGTAGTTCTCCCGCTCCCGCCGAAGCCGGTCCGCATCCGGGGCGAGCGCCGCCGCCAGGTCCCGGATCCCTTCCCGGGCGTCCCCCCACAACGCCACGTCGGGCGCCGCGACCCGGCCGAACTCCTCGGCCACGATGTCGAGGTGCACGATCCGCGCCCCGGCGGGGGGCAGCGTGTAGCGGCGCGTTGCGATCTCTCCGAGCTTGCAACCCACCACCAGCAGGCAGTCCGAGCTCTCGATGAGGGCGTTGGCGATGCGCTCGTAGCGCCCGAAGAGACCGGCGGACAGGCGGTGGGTGCACGCAATCGCTCCCTTGCCGCTCATGGTGTGCGCGACCGGGATCGCCTGTCCCTCGGCGAAGCTCTGGAGCTCTTCCGCCGCCCCGCTCAGGTGGACTCCGCCCCCCGCCAGGACCAGCGGGCGCCGCGCCTCCCGCAGAGCCCGGGCCGCCCTCTCCACCGAGTCGGCGTCCGGACGAATGCGGAGCGCAGGCGCCGAAGCATGCCGCGGTTCCGCCTGGAAGTCCGCTTCGTCGAAGGGCGAGGTGCCGTGGGCGATATCCTCGGGAACGTCGAGCACCACCGGGCCGGGCCGGCCGGTGGTCGCAATTGCGAAGGCGCGGCGTACGAGCTCCGGAATCCGCTCGATGACCTCGACCCGAATCACTTCCTTCACGGCGGGCCGCAGGATCTCGATCTGTCTCGACTCCTGGGTCATGTTCTTCCAGGAGTGAGCACGATTGCTGTCGCCGGTCAGCACCACGAGCGGCGACCCCGCGTTCAGCGCCTCCACCAGTCCGGTGACCAGGTTGGTGGCCCCCGGACCGAGGGTCGCGTCGCAGACCCCGACCCGACCGCTCACCTTGGCGTAGGCATCCGCGGCGAAGACTCCCGAGCGCTCGTCGTTGATGAGGTGGTGGCCGAGGCCGAGCCGGCGTACCCCGTCGTAGAAAGGCAGGAGCTGAAAGCCGCCCATGCCGAACATGGGACCGACCTCGTGGGCGGCGAGCATGCGCGCAATCGCCTCGCCGCCGCTTATCTCGTTTCCAGACATCCCGGAGCCTCCCCTGTCCGGCACGCCTCAATCGTAGACGATGACGCCGCGCGCGTTGGCGCCGCGCTCAAGGTCCTCGAAGGCCTGGGGAGCCTCGTCGATACGGTAGGTGCGGGTCACCATCCGGTCGAGATCGAGCTGCCCGCGGCGGTAGAGATCCAGATACCGCGCGAAATCCGTCTTGAAGTTGATGCTGCCGTACATGCAGCCCTTGATGGTCTTGGCAGTGATGGGCAGCACGAGGTTGTTGATCGAGAATCGCTCCTGCATGCGTCCGACTCCGACCAGTACCGCGGTCCCTCCCCGGCGAGCGGCCCGGATGCACTGCTCGATGGTCTCGGTGAGCCCGATCGCCTCGAACGCATAGTCGACTCCGATCCCCCCGGTCATCGCCATGATCTCCCGCGCCGGATTCGCGCCGGGGGTCACGCTGTCGGTGGCTCCGAACTCCCGGGCCATCGTCATCTTCTCTGCGGAGCGGTCGACCGCGATGATCTGCCGCGCGCCGGCGATGCGCGCTCCCTGAACGATGGAGAGCCCGACGCCGCCGCAGCCGAACACCGCCACGGTGGAGCCGGGGCGCACCTTCGCGGTGCGAAGCGCCGCCCCCACCCCGGTGCTCACTCCGCAGCCGACGAGCGCGGCCGCCTTGAAGTCCACGTCCTTCTCGATCTTCGCGGTGCAGATGGCGGGCACCACCGCGTACTCGGCCATGTTCCCGAGAAAGGTCATCACCGCGATCGGCTCGCCATCGAGCTTCACCCGGCTGGTGCCGTCGAGGAGCCAGCCCTCGGGCTTCGCCACCGTGCACAGGTAGGGCTCGTCGTTGACGCAGTGGTAGCACTCCCCGCACTGCGGAACGAAGGAGTGCACGACGTGATCGCCCGGAGCGACGTGGGTGACGCCTTCGCCCACCGCTTCGACCACGCCTGCGCCCTCGTGTCCGAGCACGGTCGGGAAAGGGCTCGGGATCGTGCCGTTGACGATGGAGAGATCGGAGTGGCAGACGCCGGTCGCGCGCATGTGCACGAGCACCTCGCCCGCCTTCGGGGGATCGAGGTCTACATCGACCACCGAGAGCTCGTCCAAGGCGCGCGCGACGACCGCTTTCATGGGTGTTTTCCTCCAGGGTTCACACCCGCTTCTCCGCCCGTCGGACCACGGCATCGGCGATCCCCACCGCCTCCCGATACTCCGCTTCGCTCAGAGGAATCCCACATCGTCGGTCACACCCCGTTCAGCACGAAGCGGGGGCGCTGGCCATGTCTCACCACCGCACGCACGTTGTCGTGGGCCCACTTCCAGGAACGCTCGGCGGTATCCCCCGCCACGCCCGCGACGTGGGAGGTGAGCAGGCAGTTCGGGAGCCCGATGAGCGGGTGGTCGGGCGGGATGGGCTCGGTCTCGAACACATCGATCGCGGCCCCTGCGATGTCGCCGCGCCGGAGCGCCTGCGCGAGCGCCGCCTCGTCGACGATGCCACCGCGCGCGCAACACAAGAACAGAGCATGGGGGCGCATCTTCGCGAGGGCGGCGGCGTCGATCATCCCGCGCGACGTGGGGTTCAGATCGGTGCACACGCTCACGATGTCCGATTCGCGCAGGAGCCGGTCAAGGTCCACCTTGCGGGCGTCAAGGCGAGCGGCGAGCCGGACGTTGACCTCCCGAACGTCGTGGTAGAGGAGTCGCATCTCGAAGGCGTGGGCGCGCCGCGCGAGTGAGCTGCCGGTGTTGCCGAAGCCGATGATCCCGAGTGTCTTGTCCTTGAGCTCGAAGGTCCGGGTTGTCAGCAACCGGGCCGACTCCCACTCCGCCCTCTGGGTCAGGGCCTGCGCCTCCAGAAAGCGCCGGGCGTGCGCCAGCATGAACATCATCGCGTGCTCGGCCACGGCCTCCCGGTTGACGCCTTCGAGGTTGCACGCAGGGATTCCGCGCCTGGCCGTCGCCTCGAGATCCAGCGTCTCGTAACCCACTCCAAGGCGCTGCACGATGCGAAGGCACGGCGCCGCGGCCAGGAGTTGCTCGTTCACCGGCTCCATCGCGACGATGAAGGCTTCCGCGTCCTCAACCCGGCTGAGGGCTTCAGGTGAATAGATCCCATCGTCACCCACCCGTACCTGGACCCCTTCCACATCGTCCGGGATGCGGTCGTCGAGGTCCGGACGCGACCGGATCAGGTAGGCGATTTTCATGGTGCGCTCTCGTAGCCGGGCCGGGCGAATTCGACATCATAGTCGTCGGTCGCGCCGTAGCTCGACCACAGTCTGAACCCGAGCAACCCTCTCATCTCGTCGGAAAGCGAGGCCTGTACTTCGGCCGGCAGGCCGAGCGTGAAGTTTCGGAGCTGCCGGAACTGAACCGCACAGTACGAGGTCTGTACGCCGATTCGGGGGGCGTCGCTCGAGTTCAGCCCCGAGGCGTGCCAGGTACGCGCATCCCAGATCACCGCTCCGCCCGCCGGCACCTCGGCCCGGACCTCGTCATAGGCGCAGGCAGGGTCGGGATGGAGTCCGGAGAGATGGCTGCCGGGCACCAGCCGGGTGGCGCCGTTTGCGGACGTGAACTCCGTGATCGCCCACATGAAGCTCAGCACCACTGCGGGGTTGATGGGCCGCTGCGCACACACCGGCCGGCCGTGGGGCTGCACTTCCCGGGTGATGTCGCCGGGGCGGATCGCCGGCTCCCCCGGCATCTTCGGCTGCGGCATCCACCACTGATCGGTGTGCAGCTCCATGATGCGATTGCCGGGGTGGATGACGTGGGCCGCGAACTCCGAGAGGTGGAATCGCTCCCCGAGCAGGTGGCGCGCCAGTGCGAGCGCGATGGGATGTCCGATCAGGTAATCGAGGGCGCACTGGCCGATCTTGAGGGGCACCCACTGGTCTCCGTCACGATCCGACCACTGGGGACTCCGGTGGTCCGGCCGGGATCTCTTGCAATTCGCCCGTCCCGGCTGCTTCAGGGTGTCGATGACCCGCTGCCGCTCGCTCTCCTCGAGCACGACGTCCACGAGGCAGTATCCGTGCCAGTCGAGGTCGCCTCGGAGCCGGTTCAGGTCTCGCGAAAGCGAGGGGAGCGGCGACACTCCGACCTCCGGGGACAATTCGGACCTCGAGCGGCCTGGCGCTAGGCGGAGGCGCGCGCCGGGAGGTGCCGGGCCACGCATTCGGGGACGAGCAAGGTCTCCCGGGAGCGCAGGTCGAAGACGATGCTGGTGGCTTCGCCGTCGATGGCGACCGCGCCGTCCGGCTTCACGATCTCGTGAGCGAGCACGAAGCTCTTGCGGCCCCGCGACACGGGACGGGTCATGACGCGCAGACGCTCGCCAAGGAAGCACTCGAGGCGGTAGTTGTAGTTGATGTTCACTACGATGGGCGAGAGGGTGTAGTCGAAGCCGGACTCGCCGTAGAGCCCGCAACCCTTGAACCAGTCGTCGCGCGCGGTCTCCAGGTAGCGCACCGCCTCCACGTGGTTGAGGTGGTCCAGCTCGTCGGTGTGCTCTTTCGTGACCTCGATGATCGTCTCGGTTTCCACCCTGGCGACTCCGTCCGCGCCCGCACGCGATTGCGCGCGAAGTCTCGATCAGACAGCGGCTCCGAGACAATACGCCGCCGGCCGCGGGGCGTTGCGCCTATCCGCCATCGACCCAGCGGGGCTTGCGCTTCTCCAGGAACGCGGCCATGCCCTCGCGGCCTTCCTCGGATCGGAACATGCGCTCGCTCCACTCCGCCAACCGGGCGAAGTCCTCCTCCCGTGGTCCGCCGATCTGACTGCGCACCAGCTTCTTGCACTCGCTCACCGCCTGCGGCCCGCCGAGCGCGATCGCTTCGATCTCCCGCGCGACCGCGGACTCGAGCTCATCCGCGGGCACGGTGCGATGGACAAGGCCGTACTGCATCGCCCCCGCAGCGTCGAAGCGCTCTCCGGTGAGGATCAGGCGCATCGCGTGATGGACGCCGATCTTGGGCAGGCACACCGCCGAAATGACCGCCGGAATCAGCCCGAGGCGCACCTCGCTGAAGCTGAACACCGCGCTCTCGGCGCTCACCACGATGTCGCTCGCCCCCACGAGCCCCAGGCCCCCCGCGAAGGCAGGGCCGTTCACTGCGGCGATCACCGGCTTCGCACTCTCCTGGATGGCGCGCACCAGGGCATCGAAAGGGACCGGTCGTTCGCCCGGGGCAACGTGACCGGGCGGGCTCTCGAGGTCCATGCCCGAGCAGAAGGCCCGGCCGGCCCCGGTGACGACGATGCAACGGACCCGCTCGTCGGCTCCTGCGGCTGCGAGGTGCTCGTACGCCTCCCGCACCAGGGTGCCGGACAGGGCGTTCCTCTTCTCGGGGCGGTTCAACGTGATCCACGCGGCGGCACCCCGCACCTGGTAGAGGGTGTGTTCCTGGCTGCTCACGATGTCTCCTCGCTCGGGCAGTGCCTGCTCAACCTGAGTTTCCTGCCAGAATGCACTCATTCTTTGCCAAGAGCATCGGCGTTCCACTCGGGACGCTGAAGAACTGGAAACAAGGTCGCCGCCGCCCCGAAGGTCCGGCACGCGTCCTTCTGGCGCTGATCGCGAAGCGGCCCTCGATCGTCCAGGAAGAGCTTACCCGTTGAGGTAGACGAACAGCCGGGGACGACATGGCCGCCCTGCGCCGTGGTCCATCGCTCAAGTACCGCCGATCAGGAGCAGGTGCAGGCGCCGGGGGCCGTGCGCACCCTCCTGCATGGTCTGCTCGACGTCGGCGGTCCGGGAAGGGCCGGTGATGAAATTGACGGTGCGCGGCATCCCCCCTTCCCTGGCGCGCAGCCGGGCCCAGACGTCTTCCATGGCGGGAAGCACGCGCTCCGCCGCCAGCACCACCAGGTGATCGCCGGGAAGGAAGTTGAGCGTGGTGGGGCTGTGCGGCCCGGAGAGCAGCACCAGGGTGCCGCTCTCGGCGATCCCGGCGAAGGCCCCGGTGACGCTCACGAGGTCCTCGCCCACCGCGGCGCGGCGCTCCACCTCGAGCCGGTTGGACCAGCGAATCCCGGCGAGCTCCGGGTCCGGCGCTGCGACCAGTCGAGTGCCGAGGCCGTGGGTCTCCATGTGTCGCTCGACCGTTTCCGACACCCGGTCCAGTTCCGCCAGACGCGTTACTTTCACGTTCACCGCCGCCAGCCTGGCGAGAAAGCGCTCCATGAGCGGCACGTCGAGACGAGGCTGCACGTTGGGGACGGGGTGCCGCAGCCGTGCGTCGAGCGACTTCCTCACGCTCGGAGACAATGGGGCGCTGCGGTTGAGCGAGCGCCGCACGTTGCGAATTACGGTGTCGCGCGCACTGCTCACCGCACAGCCCCCTTGGCCTGACCGCGCCAGGCGCTCAGGAAGGTCCGGCCCGAGGGGGCCGGCAGGTCCCGGGCCTCGGTCCATCCGGATGCAAAGGGCAAGCGGCGGAAACGCCCGCGCCGGCCCAGAAGCGAGAGCACCCGAACCCCGATGTCGACGAGGCGGCGGTAGAGGCGGGGACGCCGCGCCAGCCAGCCCCAGGCGGCGAGTCCGAGGCGCGCGCGGCGAGAGCCCAGACCGTCCTCGAACTGACGGCGCCGCAGGGAGCGCAGCATGCCCGGCAACGGAATGCCCACCGGGCAAACCTCCTCGCAGCGCCCGTTCAGGGTGCAGGCGTTGGGCAGGTGTCCCGCTTCCTCCAGGCCCACCATCAGCGGCGTCAGCACCGAGCCCATCGGGCCGACGTAGACCCAGCCGTAGGCGTGCCCCCCCACGGAGGAGTAGACCGGGCAGTGGTTCATGCACGCACCGCAGCGGATGCAGCGCAGCATGGGGTGGAACTCGTTGCCGAGCATCTGGGAGCGGCCGTTGTCCACCAGCACCACGTGAAACTCGTCGGGGCCGTCCAGGTCCTCGCGCGCCCGCGGCCCGGTCGTGATGGTGGTGTAGGTGGACATCTCCTGGCCGGTGGCGCTGCGCGCGAGGAGGCGCAGCAGGGTGCTCGCGTCCTCCAGCGTCGGCACCATCTTCTCGATGCCCGCGGTCACGATGTGCACCCGGGGAAGCGTGTTGGTGAGATCCGCGTTGCCCTCGTTGGTGACCAGCGTCACCGAGCCGGTCTCCGCGATCAGGAAGTTCGCCCCGGTGATGCCGACATCGGCGTTCAGGAACTTCTCCCGCAACACGCTGCGCGCCTCGTTGACCAGGTCGGCGACCTCGCTTCGCACCTCGGTGTACCCGAGGGGCCGGTGGTGGCGATGGAAGAGCTCGCTCACCTGCTGGCGGGTCTTGTGCACCGCCGGTGCGATGATGTGGCTGGGCGGCTCGTCGGCCAACTGGATGATGTACTCGCCGAGGTCGGTCTCCATGCGCTCGATCCCCGCCGCCTCGAGCGCCTCGTTGATTCCGATCTCCTCACCCACCATGGACTTGCCCTTGGTGACGTGCCGCGCCTCGGCATTGCGGCACAGATCGACGACGATGCGGCAGGCGTCCTGCGCGTTGGCGGCCCAGTGCACGGCGCCGCCGCTCTGCGTGACCCGCTCTTCGAAGTGCTCCAGGTAATAGTCGAGATGCGACAGCGTGTGTTCCTTGATCTCCCGGCCCGCCTCTCGGAGCGCGTCGAACTCAGGGATCCGCTCGAGCGCGAGGCGCCGCTTGTCGATGAATCCACCCTTGGCCCGGCCCATCGCGGCCTGCAGGTCCGGATTCTCGAGCGCAGCATGGGCACGGACGGGGAATTGTCGGCTCGAGGGTTCCATGGATCGCTCAATCCTTCCCTATCGCCGGCCCGTTCGCCATCTCGGCCAGGACTTCCGCCGCGTGATAGACCTTCATCGAGCTGCCTTCCCGGGAGAGGCGTCCGGCGATGTTGAACAGGCAACCGAGATCGCCGCCGAGCAGGGCGCCGGCCCCGGTGCGCCGCACGCAATCGGCCTTTTCACTCACCATGCGCTCCGAGATCTTCGGATACTTGACGCAGAAAGTGCCCCCGAAGCCGCAGCACACTTCACCATCCTCGACCTCGATGCGCTCCAGTCCCTCGACCCGGTCGAGCAGGGTGCGCGGTTGCTCGTATACGCCGAGCTCGCGGCGCCCCGAACACGAGTCGTGGTAGGTGACGGTACCTGCGAATCGGGGCGGGGGCTCTCCCGGCTCGAGCTTGTCGACCAGGAACTGCATCAGCTCGTAGCAGCGCGGGGCGAGGGCTTCGGCTCGCCCGCGCCAGTGCTGATCGGTGGGGAAGAGCAGCGGGTAGTGCAGCTTCAGCACCGCAGCGCAGGAGCCGGACGGCGCCACCACGTAATCGTAGCCTTCGAAGGCCGCGATCACCTGCCTGGCGATGTCCCGGCTCGTCTTGAAGTCGCCGCTGTTGTAGGCGGGCTGGCCGCAGCAGGTCTGAAGCGGCGGCACGTCGACTTTGCAACCGGCTTCCTCGAGGAGCTTGACCGCGGCAAAGCCCACGTTGGGACGGAAGAGGTCGACCAGGCAGGTCGCAAAGAGGCCGACCCGCACCGGCATCTTCATGCGCAGGGCCTTCCCGCCTCGCGCGCCATGGCGCGGTAGCCGATGTCGCGACGGAAGTAGGCGTGGGGCCAGTGAATGCTCTCGACCCGACGGTAGGCGCGCTCCGCGGCGCCTCGCACGTCCTCGCCCAGGGCGCAGACGCAGAGCACTCGACCGCCGTCGGTGAACACCCGCTCGCCCTGGAGCCGGGTGCCGGCATGGAACACCATCTCGGCCTCGTCGAACAACGAGAGCTGCACCGGATCGCCCCGGGCATACTCGCCCGGGTAGCCCTGCGAGGCCATCACTACGCCGAGGGCGGCGCGTTCGTCCCACCGGGCCTCGACCTCGTCGAGCCTGCCGTCCAGCGCAGCCTCGCAGAGGTCGATGAGGTCCGAGCGCAGGCGCATCATGATGGGCTGGGTCTCCGGGTCGCCGCCGCGGCAGTTGTACTCGAGGACGCGGGGCGCCCCATGCCGGTCGATCATCAAGCCGGCGTAGAGGAATCCGGTGTAGGCCCGCCCCTCCGATTCGAGCCCCCGCACCGTGGGCTCGATGACCTCCGCGAGGATGCGCCGGTGGGTCTCGGCATCGATGATCGGAGCCGGCGAGTAGGCCCCCATCCCGCCGGTGTTCGGACCCGTGTCGCCGTCGCCCACCGGCTTGTGGTCCTGGCTGGTGGCCAGCGGCAGAACCCGACCGCCGCCGACGATCACGATGAAGCTCGCCTCCTCGCCTTCGAGGAACTCCTCGACCACCACGCGGCGGCCCGCGTTTCCGAAGAGATCGCCCGCGAGCATGGCGGCGGCCGCCTCGCGCGCGTCACCGACGCTGTGCGCGACCACCACTCCCTTGCCGCCCGCCAGGCCGTCCGCCTTGACGACGAGGGGGACGTCTCGGGTTTCGATGTACGAGAGCGCCGGCGCCAGCTCGTCGAAGACCCGGTACTCGGCGGTGGGAATCCCGTGACGCGAGAGGAAGTCCTTGCAGAACGCCTTCGATGCCTCGAGCTCGGCGGCACGCCTCCGGGGGCCGAAGATGCGCAGCCCCGCGGCCTCGAAGCGGTCCGCGATGCCCGCGACGAGCGGCGCCTCGGGTCCCACGATGGTGAGGTTGATGGCCTCGGCCCGGGCGAATTCGAGAAGTCCCTCGATGTCGCCGGCGGCAAGCGTCACGTTCTCGACCTTGCTCTCCCGTGCGGTGCCCGCGTTGCCGGGGGCGACGAACACGCGGTCCACGCGCGGCGACTGGGCCGCCTTCCACGCCAGCGCGTGCTCCCGGCCTCCCCCTCCGACCACCAGCACCTTCACGCCAGGTCCTCGCCGCTCCCCTCGGTCCGAAGACTGCCTTCGAGCCTCAAGCATAGCGCAAGAGAGTACTCCGCAACGCTCACGACGCCCGGATCAGCCAGATTGATACCACCCTCCCGCGCAAGCCCTCGCAAACGGTTCACCAGCCAGGCCGAACTTCGCAACAGAACCCGAGCGCTCTGTACCAGCGCCCGGCCCCGCACAACCCCCGGTGCTGCACCGGTTCCCGCCGTGCCCACCGCAAACCGTAGGGCGTCGCTCCTCGACCCGGTCGCCCAGGAACGCCTACATGACCCGACGGCCTATGTGCTCATCGTAGACCCGGCTGCGCCGGCCCTCGACCCCCTGGAAGAGGTACTCGCGACGACGTTCGCTGACCGCCGCGAGCTGGGCCAGGCTCTCCGGCGCGAAGTCCGAGGCGGGAGGGGTCTCGACTTCGAAGTTGCCTACCCGGTCGCGACCGCGGACCGGCATCGCGCTGTCCGAGGCCCCGACCACCTGTTTCACGTAGGGCGCAATGTACTGGACGTTCATCCCGATTCGCCGATCGCCCGAATGGTTGGGCGCGGAGCGGTGAAAGAGGTGCGGGTGATGCATGGACATCTGTCCCGGCTCCAGCACCACGTCGACCGCCAGCGACTCGTCGATCTCCGTGTCGATCTCCTGCCCGCGGCTCAGCATGTTGTCGGCACCGAAGGTGTCCCTGTGCGGAAGGATCTCCAGGGTGTGGGTGCCGGGAATCATCTTCACGCAGCCGCTCTCCGGCGTGCTCGGAGAGAGCGCGAGCCAGGTCGACACCACGCCCTCCTTCGGCACCAGCCCCCAGTAGGTCAGATCCTGGTGCCAGGTGAACTTGCCCGGAGCGTGCGGCTCCTTGACGATGAGCGCGCCGTCCCATACCAGGATGTCGGGCCCGATGAGCTGCTCCACCAGGTCGAGCACCGCGGGCAGACGCACGAGCTCGTTGATCACCGTCAACGCGAGATAGGGCTTGAGGTAGGGGAAAGGGCGGCCGCCGCGAGGATGCCGTTCCGCCTCTTCGATGCGAGCCCGGTACTCGGCCGCCTCGGAGCGGGACAGGATGTCGATGGGGTGCGCGCAGCCCTCTGCGGCGTAGCGGGCGGAAAGTCCGGATGATGGTGCATGCATGTCGTCTCCCCCTGTCACCATAGAGAGCGTTCACGGCTCGGATCTCGCCAAAGTCACCTTCTCATCACGAGCGAACAAGCCGCCGAGAAGGGAAGCTCGGGTCGAGCAGCGATTCTATCCCCCCGACCCCTCCCGGGCACCTCGAGCTGGTGTTCGGGCACTGGAATGCGCGGATGCCATTTGCGTCGGCGGATACGATAACGCAAGGTATGTCAAACGTTGACATAGGCATTCACATGGCAACGAACGTGCACCTGACTCCGGAACTCGAATCCTTCGCGCGCGCGTGCGTTGAAGGTGGTCTGTACAACAACGTGAGCGAGGTCGTTCGCTCCGGCCTGCGACTACTGAAGGCACAGGAGGATCGCAGGCAGGCCTTCGACCAAATGATCGCCCGGACACTGAAGGAGGCCGATGACAAAGGCACCCGGGAGATGGACGAGGTTCTGGCGCGGGCGGACGCCGCAATCGACGCGGCCGAGCGGTGACCCGGGCGGCCCTGTCCCCCGCCGCCGAACGGGATATCCTCGAAATCGTCGAGTGGATCGCGGATGAGAACCCGGCCGCCGCGAGGGGTCTTCGCACTGCCCTGGACAAAGTGGCGACGACCATAGGCGCACACCCACGGATTGGCGCCCTGAGGGCGCACTTGGCATCTCCCCCAATTCGTTTCCTCCCGATCCGAGGGTTCCCTTACGTCATCGTGTACTCGCCGGAGCGCGACCCGCCGCTGATTCTGCGTGTGCTTCATGGCGCACGGGATCTACCGGAAGTGCTACGGGAGACTTGAAAGCGCCGCCACCACGTTCGCCGCCTCCGGTCTACAGGTATCGTGCACGCGGCAGGTTCTGAATCCACGGTCGGGCGACCTCGTAGGCAGCGGATACGCGCAACAGGGTATCTTCGCGTCCCCGCCTTGCGGCCGCGAGCAGGCCGACCGGCAGGCCGCCGGCATCCAGTCCGCAGGGCAGCGCGGCGGTCGGCTGGCCGGTCATGTTCCAGGTGATCTGGAAGGGCATGAAGCTCATCCAGCCCGGCACTACGTCGTGGCCGCCGATGCGCGAGGGTGGCTCGCCGATCGGAAAGGTCACCGTCGAGGCGCCGGGAGTGAGCATCAGGTCGCACTCTTCGAAGATGTCGGCCATCGCGGCTCGAAAGTGCAGCAGGCGATTGCGGAACCCGACGAGGCTCTCCGCGGAGGGCAGCCGGTACTCGTCGAACTCCCGCAGCGATTCCTCGAAGAGCTCCTCCCGGTACTTCTCGAGATCGTCCCCGAGGCCAAACATGAGATCGCTGATGTAGATGGGCATGTACACGTCGAAGGGATTCTCGATCTTCGGGGCGACCTCGATGAGCGCAGCGCCGAGCTCCTCGAAGCTCCTGGCGGCGTTCTCGGTGATGTCCCGCACCGTGGCATCGACCGGGAAGTGCCCCAAGTCTGGACTCCATGCGATGCGCAGGCCGGCGAGAGGACGGTCTCCGCCTTGCGCGTCGCGGGTCCCGGCCGCGGCGGCTCCCTCGAAATCCGGGGGGGCGCCCCGAAGCGAGATGGGATCCCGGCGATCGTGCCCCGCGGTCGCCGCGAGCATCAGCGCGGCGTCGGCGACGGTATCCGAGAGGGGACCGTTGTCGAGGAAGAGGAGCGAGTCGTCGGAACCCGGCCACGTCGGCACCCGGCCGTGGCTCGGCTTGACCCCATAGACACCGCAGTACGTGGCAGGCTGGGTGATGGAGCCGGCGGAATCCGAACCGGTCGCCCAGGGCACCAGGCCGGCGGCGACCGCGGCCGCCGAGCCGCCGCTGGATCCGCCGGAGCCGCGGCCCGGATCGAAGGGATTCACGGAGTCCGGTCCGAGGCGGTTCTTGCTCTCCCCGAGCATCCCGAGCGCGGGGGTGTTGGTCTTGCCCACGATGACCGCACCCGCCGCGCGAAGGCGCTCCACCATGATGCAGTCCGCCTCCGGGACGTGCCCGGCGTGGGCGGCAAGACCGAAAGTGGTCCGAATCCCCGCGGTCTCGTGCAGATCCTTGACTGCAATGGGGACTCCCAGGAGCGTCCGGCCGGTGTCGCCGGCCTTCAGCGCGGCATCGGCCCGGGCGGCGCCTTCCATTGCGCGTTCCCCGCAGACGGTCAGGAAGGCGTTGAGCTGCGGATTGTGTCTCTCGATGCGGTCCAGGCAGGCGCGGGTCGCCTCCACGGAGGAGGTTTCTCGGTTGCGGATGGCGGCCGCGATCTCGGTTGCGCTCATGATGCTCGTCCCCGTCATAGGCCCGTCCCCCGCTGCACATGCTCCAGCCGGAGAGTCTGCCAGAATCCCGGGGCGTCGCGTGTTCCCGGCCTCGATCGCCCTGAAGCCGGTACGCGGCGAAGCGCGACGGGCGCCGTCTTCCGGCCGATTGGCGGTGTGGCGCTGCTTGCGCAACCCACCTTGATCCCCCTCCTGGCACTGGTCGAAGAGCTCGGTGAGTCCATCGACATTCTCCTTCGAGTCCTTGCAGAATCTCCGCGACCAATCCAGGACGATATGGTGGCGGACACCGCCGGTCACTCGTTGAGCGACCCAGGGAATACCTGTTCCGGCGCATTCCGGCGAGGTTTACGGGCATGACCAACCCAATTGTTGTCGAGAATCAACGGCCGGGCTCGCCCTCCACCGAGTGGGACATCAACGGTTGGGGCGACCCGACGATTCAGGGCTTTGGCCACGACATCAGCATAAACCGCGGCGAGACCATCAATTTCAGGATCAAGACCGACTCGGACGACTACCGGATCGATATCTATCGTCTTGGCTACTACGGTGGGCTGGGGGCTCGCCTGGTCGACACGGCTCATCCGTCCGTTCCTTTACCGCAAGAGCAGCCCGAAGGGATAAAGGATCCGGATACGCTCCTCCATGATTGCGGCAACTGGGCCGTCTCCGCTTCCTGGCAGGCACCGTCCGACGCCACCTCGGGGATCTACATCGCGAGACTCATCCGGCAGGACGATGCGCCGCTCGGCTGGCGCGCCGACAACAGCCGTAGCGAGCCGGCGGAAAAGCCCGAGGCCGTGCCCCACGCCTACGGTGTGGGGGGTCGCGGACGCCTCGCCAATGCCTTGCGCGAGCCGCGGGCAAGTCATATCTACTTTGTCGTGCGTGACGACGAGCGGGACGCCGACATTCTGTTCCAGACCGCCGACACCACCTGGCAGGCTTACAACCGCTACGGAGGACACTCGACCTACGCCAGGCTCGATCCCGCCTATCCGCGGGTGCACGGCGGACCGCCGCGGGCCTACAAGGTGAGCTACAACCGCCCGCTCGAGACACGTCACTACCGGGCAGTCAACACGGTGTTCAACGCAGAGTATCCGTGCGTGCGTTTTCTCGAGGGCAACGGGTTCGACGTCACCTACTTCACCGGCCTCGACAGCGACCGGCGGGGTGAGCTCATCCGCAATCACCGTCTGTTCTTGTCGGTGGGTCACGACGAGTACTGGTCGCTCGGTCAGCGACGTAACGTTGAAGCGGCCCGCGACCGCGGCGTCAATCTCGCATTCTTCAGCGGCAACGAGGCGTATTGGAAGACCCGGTGGGAACCGAGCATCGACGGCTCGGGCACGCCTTACCGCACCCTCGTCACCTACAAGGAAACCCATGCCGGTGCAAAGATCGACCCGGTGGCCGATGTCTGGACCGGCACCTGGCGAGACTCCCGTCCCTTCAACCCGGAAGGCGCACAACCCGAAAACGCGCTGACCGGCACCATCTTCATGGTGGACGCATGGCGTAACGATCCCTTGGTGGTGCCGGCCGAATATGCGCGCCTGCGTTTCTGGCGCGATACCGATGTCGAGCGTCTCGAGCCGGGTGAAAAGGCGGTGCTCCTCAAAGGACTCCTGGGTCACGAGTGGGACGAGGACATCGACAACGGTTTTCGACCACCCGGTCTGTTCCGGTTGTCCGAGACCACCGTGGACAACGTTGCCTACTTGCAGGACTGCGGGACGGTCGACGATTCGGGCACCGCCACCCATCACCTCACGATGTACAAACACGAGAGCGGGGCGCTAGTGTTCGGCGCCGGCACGGTGCAATGGGCCTGGGGTCTGGATGCCCACCACGATACCGACTGCGGGGTCCCGCCGGATATCGCCAACGTGGACTCCACCCGGGTTGGAGTCGACTTGAGCGGGCCGGATCAGAACGTTCGACAGGCGACCATCAACCTGTTCGCCGACATGGGGATCCAGCCCGAAACGTTGCAGGATGGCCTGGTACGGGCCAGCGCTTCGACCGACAAGGAGCCACCGATCTCGACCATCGAGGCGCCGATTCGCAACGTCGTGCTCCCGGCCAACAGTCCGGTCTCGATATGCGGAACGGCGCACGATACCGATGGTGAAGTCGCCGCCGTGGAGGTATCCACCGACGGCGGCAGATGCTGGCATCCGGCCGTCGGCCGCGAGCGTTGGTCCTACGAATGGACCCCCACCGAGCCGGGCTCCGCAGTCGTCATGAGCCGCGCCGTCGACGACAGTGGCAACATCGAAATCCCCCCGTTTCGCACCTGCCTCGTCATCGAGTAACGAACCGGGTCAGGTCGGTTGAAACTCGGCCAGCCTGTTGAACCGCGCCCCTGGAAACGGGCAGATTCCGGTAGAAGAACTGGCTGAGAGACTCCCGTCCAACCCTGGCCGCAATGTTTCACCGATTTCCTGCTGCGGACGCCAATCTGCTCGCGCTAGCGGGTCGTACTCCCTCGAGCCGCTTCGACGTAGTGTCGGCTACGCCTTCAGCATCTCTCGGTCCGTGCGACCCACTATCACAGCAGATTGACGCCCTCACGACGAAAATCGGTGAAACCTTGCGGCTAGCGCTGCCGCGATATCCGGGAGCGGCGGCGGGAAAGTGGACCACGGTGGTGGCGGGATGGCCCTGCCGCGGCGGAGCAAGACTCCGCCAGTGTGGCCCTTTCCTGCAATGAGCTTGTTCGAGACGGGGTGGAGTAGCGCTACCAGTTGCGCTTTCGGGCGTTGGTCAGCACTTCGTGCCCGTCGCGCGTTATGAGCACGCTCTCTTCGAAGTCGCCGACGTAGCCGTCCATTCCGAGCGTCTTTTCGAGGTTGATCACCATGTTCGGAACGAGCGGAGTGTGATCATCCGGGACGAGCCACGGCGCGTCCCAGCCCATGCCGATCCCGTGGCCCAGACCGGAGAACACGCCCTCCAGCGGGTAGCCCAGCTCCTGCTGCTTGCCGTTGCCGGCGATGGCGAGATCCGCGGCGCTCGCACCCTTGTGAATGGCCTCGATCCCGGCCTCCACCACCGAGATCGCGGCCTCGAACGCGTCGATCTGCCGATTGGTGGCCTTTCCTATCGCCTTGGAGCGCGAGACGTCGAAGTAGTAGCCGTCGAACACCCCGGAGATCCCGAGACGCAACCACTGACCGTCCTGAAGCGGAGCCGGGTTGGCCCAGGTCGGGAAGATGGATCGGCAGGCGGTGGGGTGCTCGCCGCCGGTGCCGCTCGCCATGAAGCTGTTGTAGAGAACTCCCCCGGCGGGCACCAGGACCTGCTGGCCGGCCGCCACCACGTCGCCGTGGGTGGCGCCGGCGACGGCCCGGCCGAGCATGGCGTCGATGGTCCTGGAGCCGATTTCAGCCGCTGCGACCAGGAGCTCGATCTCGGCCGGGGACTTGACCGCACGCAGGCGCGAGAGGATCGCTTCCGCCGCTTCGAAGCGCGCTTCCGGAAGCGCGCCGCGCAGGCGATCGAGGTAGCTCGCGGGCAGCGTGTCGTAGCCTGCGATCCCCAGCCGGCCGGCGTCGAGACCGGCCGCTCGGATTTCATCGATCAGGGTTTCCAGGACCCGATCGGTGCGCACCACGTCCTCTCGCGGCATGGCCACCTCGTCGAGGACGGGAATGTCGGCGAGCAGGCGCGCCCGCCCGTCCGCACCGAGAAGAACGAAGGGGTGGGCCCGCGCGGACCAGTGATCCCCGTAGTCGGGAATGAAGGGGAAGGAGGAATAGAAGTTGGTGAGGTACATGACGTCGCCGTAGCGATCGAGGGTCCCTCCGCCCCGCCCGCACACCAGCAGGGCGTCCAGACCGCTCCGGCGGACGGCCTCCGCCGCTCGCGAGCGCCGCTCCTCGAACTCCCGGCGGGGGATGGCGGGTGCACGCCGGGTCATCGCCCGGCACCCCGAAACGTGCTGCGACAGGGTCCCCTCGCTACCCGGGAACCCGTCTGCAACCTCGAATTCCTCCCGCGGCAACGCCGGCGCCCCGGGCAGCACCGACCGCGACAGGGCTCGAATGCGAGTACTGGACCGCCTTGCATGGTCACCCCGGTGTGCTTGCGTGGAACTACCGACAACGTCTTGATTCTCGTGAATTCCCGCATGGGCGGGAATGACGACGAGTGGCGTCCTGCTGCGGGATTTCCGTCACTCCCGCACAAACGGGAATCCATTGTAGTAGTTTCCTCCCCGACCGCAGGTGGCTCTCCACCATGAGAGGCTCACATGGCGGTCAGGCCACCGTCGACCGGCAGTGCGACCCCGGTGATGTAAGAGGAGTCGTCGCTGGCGAGAAAGAGCGCAGCCGAGGCGATCTCCTCCGGCTCCGCCATGCGGTCCATGGGGATCCGCGCGAGCACACGACGCAGCTCCGCTTCGGGGTCCGGCGACTCTGCGATGAAGCGGCGGTTCATCTCCGTGTTGACCTCGCTCGGGCAGAGGCAATTGACGCGGATGTTCCGCGGCGCGTAGTCGATGGCCATCTGCCGGGTCAGCATCACCACCGCTCCCTTGGCCGCCGCGTAGGGGGCCTGCCGGGGCGAGGCCACGAGCCCCAGCATCGAAGCGGTGTTGATGATCGAGCCGCCCCCGGTCCTGAGCATCTCCGGGATGGCGTGGCGGGAGCCGAGCATCACTCCCTTGAGGTTGACGTCGAGGCTGCGTTGCCACGCTTCCTCGCCGACGTCCACGACGGTGGCCGGGAAGTTGACGCCCGCGTTGTTGAATAGCACGTCGACCCGTCCGAAGGTCTCGACGGTGACGCGGACCATGCGCTCCACCTGCTCCGGCGCCGCAACGTCGACCGGGACGAACGCGGCCTTGCCGCCCTCGCGCCTGATCCGCGCCGCGGCTTCCTCGCCCGCCGCGACGTCGAGGTCGGCGATCGTCACCGCGGCGCCTTCGCGGGCGAAGAGGAGAGCGCTCGCGCGGCCGATTCCGGCTCCGGCTCCGGTGATGACGGCGACCTTGCCCTCGAGCTTTTTCACGGCTGCTCCCTCGCGCTTTTCGTACTGCCCTTCGTCGGGGGTGCAAGCCTACGGGACGCGGGACGGGACGCGCCACCTGGCGCGGAAGCGCGACCGGACGCATTCGCGATTCGGTGGGAATCGTGCCAGGGAGGGACGAGCCAACAGGTGCCTCCTCGTGCCCTCGCCGTTTCCCACCATGACCGAACACCACTGCGCCCGGACGGGCGCCGCGTTTCGGGGAGGCGGGCACCTCCCCGGTGAATCGCGGTCCCCTCGAATCAGGCTTCTACGTAGCGATCGGAGCCGGGACCGAAGGCCGGTCCGTTGATGACGAGGTAGGTGAGTCTCCCCTCGAGCTCGTAGGGGACATCCTTCGGGATCAACACCAGATCGCCGGTGGCCGCCGTCAGCCAGGGGGCGCCGTCACCGACCTGGAAGCGCCCTTCCCCTTCGATCACGTAGTACACCCGGTCGCCGGTGGTGCTCGCGAGGCGCCGGTGGCGTCCATCGATCTTCACCCAGGTCACGCTCAGGTCGCGGCTGTGCCGGTCGCGATTGATCGCGTGCTTCATCACCAGGTCGTTGTCGGGCACCTCGATATCGGGCACCTCGTCAAGTCGAATGAGCATGGTACGCTGACTCCTGCCAATAGTCGCCGCTCTGCCGCCGCCGCGTCTTGCCGGAGTCCGCGGTTGACGCCCGCGATGCCCGGGTAGCATGCTGGCGGCGGCGGTGGAGAGCCCGTCACCATCATAACTTGGCGCTCTCGACCGGCGGCAAGATTCCAACTCATCCAACTCAGAGGATTCCCCATGATCAAACGCATGCTGCAAGCGCTCGCCTCGACGCTGGCGCTGGTTCTGCTCTTCACCCCGGCGGTGGAGGCCCGCTCCCTCGACGACATCGTCAAGTCCGGCGTCATCAGGATTGGGGTCAACCCCAACTTCCCGCCGATGAGCGCCTACGGCGAGACCAACGAGTTCGAGGGCTTCGACATCGAGGTCGGAAACATCATCGCCGAGCGGCTCGGAGTGGAGGCGGAGTACGTACCGACCGAGACTCCTCAGCGCGTGCCCTTCATCGTCTCCGAGCGCATCGACATCTCGCTCGGCGCGCTGACTCGCACCACTTCGCGGTCGATGCTCATCGACTACACGGTGCCGCTGCACACCGAGGTGATGGCAGTGCTCACCACCGACAAGGTGATGGCCGAGTCGGTAGAGGACCTCAACTCTTCGGACATCACCCTGGTCAACATCCGGGCCACCTGGCCGGTGGACTACAACAAGGAACGGCTCCCCAACGCCAACATGATCCTGGTGGACAGCATCGCCGACACGGTGCGTGCGGTGGCGCAGGGACGGGGCGACGCGATCGTGGAGAACATCGACTTCTTCATGGCCCATACCGCCAACCACCCCGACGTCAACTGGCGGGTGCTGCCCGAGAAGCTGTTCGTCGCCTACTGCGGAATCGGCGTTCAGAAGAACAACCACAGCCTGAGGCAGTTCCTCAACATCCTACTCTACGAGCTGCACAGCGGCGGCACGATCAACGAGCTCTGGGAAGCCGCCTACGGCGCCCCGATGCTCGTGGAGGTCGAGCCGACCCCCTTCTTCTGAGGCTCGCGCACATCGCGGCCCGGCGCCGCGTCCGGACCCGCTCCGGGCGCGGCGCGGTCGTGTTCGCCCCGCACATTTAGAGTCCATCGCGCCGCATGGACTACACCTTCCAGTTCGGCGTCGTCGCCAAGCACCTCCCCTACCTGATCGGAGGGGCCTGGGTAAGCCTGCTGCTCGCCTTCCTCGCGTTCTGGGCCGGCGCGGTCATCGGCCTGCTCGGAGCGATGGGCAAGACCTTCGGCGGCCGGATTCTGTACCGGGTGATCGACGTCTACGTAGTGTTCTTCACCAACACGCCGGCGCTCGTGCAGATCTACGTGATCTTCTACGGTCTCCCCGATATCGGCATCGTCCTCTCTCCCTTCAACTCGGTGCTCCTCGGCCTCACGCTCAACTGCGGCGCCTATCTCACCGAGATCCAGCGCGCCGGCTTTCAGTCCGTGCGCCGAGAGGAGCTCGAGGCGGCGGAGACGCTCGGCATGTCCCTGTGGCAGACCGTGCGCTACGTCATCGCCCCGCACATCGCGAAGACCCTCTACGCACCGCTGTCGAACTTCTACATCTGGATCGTGCTCGGCAGCTCGATGGCCGGCATCTTCGCAGTGGAGGAGCTTACCGGCCGGGCCATCAACGTCTCCTCGAGCACCTTCCGCACCATCGAAGTGTTCACCTACACCGCCGGCATCTACGTGGTGCTCACGGTCGTGGCGAGCGCGTTGCTCGCCCTCATCGGGCGCCACGCGTTCCGGGTGAAGGCGAGGATCTTCTGATGATCGAACGCATCGTCGACGAGATCCCCCGCTTCTTCACCTGGTACAACACCATCTTCTTCCTGAAGGCGATGGGCGTCACCCTTGCCCTGACCCTGATCGGATGCGGGCTCGGCAGTGTGCTCGGCTTCGCCGTGGTCTACGGACGCCAGACCCGCGGGCGTCTCTTCACTCCGATCCGCGTCCTCATCGTCGGCTACGTGGAGATCTTCCGGCGCATCCCCTTCCTGGTGCTCCTCTTCATCGTGCTTTTCACCACCGAGGGTTTCGGGGTCCGGGTCTCCTTCTTCGGAATCGCCCTGATCGCAATCTGCGTCATTTCGACCGCTTACATCTCCGAGATCATCAGGGCCGGCTTCGAGGCAATTCATCGCAACCAGTGGGACGCGGCGGAGGCGATGAACTTCGGGCGGGTGGCGACCCTGCGCTACGTGATCATGCCGCAGGCCTGGAAGGTCATCCTGCCGCCGGCCTTCGCCTACTTCGTGATGTTCATCAAGGACACCGCCCTCGCATCGCAGATGGGGGTGCTCGAGCTGACGAGAGTCGCGAAGATCTTCAACGACCGGGGCTACTCCGCCTTCCTGACCTTTGGCACTTGCCTTTTGCTCTACTTCATCCTCTCCTATCCGTTGACTCGCTTCGGACAGCGCCTGGAGCGCCGCCTTGCCTCATCTCGAAATCGTTGACCTTTCCGCCTCCTACGAGAAGGGAGTCGATGTGCTCTCGGGAATCGATCTGCAGGTCGAACGCGGAGAGGTGCTGAGCCTGATCGGACCCTCCGGATCGGGCAAGAGCACGCTGCTGCGGGTGATCGTCGGTCTGCTGCCGCCCGATTCGGGCCGGCTCGAGGTGGACGGAACGCCAGTGAATTTCTCCGACAAGCGCAGCCTGCGCGAGCTGCGCGGGCGTTGCGCCATCGTGTTCCAGCAGTACAACCTGTTCCAGAACATGAGCGTGATGCGCAACGTCACCATCGCGCCCACCAAGATCAAGAAGCGCGACGCGGCCACGGTGCGCGCGGAGGCCGAAGCGCTGCTCGAGAAGGTCGGGCTCGGCGACAAGCGCGACGCCTACCCGGACGAGCTCTCCGGAGGGCAGCAGCAGCGCGTTGCGATCGCCCGGGCGCTGGCGCTCAAGCCCGAGATCCTGCTGCTCGACGAGGTGACCTCCGCTCTCGATCCGGAGCTCGTCAACGAGGTGCTCGACGCGATCCGGGTGCTCGCAGGGGAAGGCATGACGATGGTGGTAGTCTCCCACGAGATGGGTTTTGTGCGCGAAGTGTCGACCCGGGTCGCGATGATGGACGAGGGCCGCATCGTGGAGACGGGCACTCCGGGGGGGATCTTCGACCGCCCGAGCGCAGGCCGCACCCGGGACTTCGTCGCCAAGATCCTGAGGGGCTGAGGAGCCGTCCAGGGTAAGAGCACGCGCCCACCTGCAGGTGGGCGAGCATGAGCGCTGCGTGGCGGTGTTTCTGCGCTCCCGGCATGCAGCGACATACTCGGTCAACGCTGAAGGCGCACGTGCACGTCGTATTGTACGAGGGAGGCCCCATCTCCCTCTCCCTGTTCACCGCCGGGAGGCGCGAAACTCGTGCAGCTCTCTGGAGAACAGGGGTTCGTCGGGCAAGCGCTCGATCGCTCGAAGATAGGCATCTTCGACATCTCGCGCCGGGGCATCCAGCCAGTTGCGGATGCGCGCCAGCTCCCGCCACGCCCAGGCGTGCCGGGCGGGCGACGCATCGAGCTGGATTACGCGTTCGAGGAGGGTCCGTGCCTCGTTGAGGAGTCGGCGGCGGGACTCGTCCTGGCGATCCCTGAGAGCTTGGCCGGACAACCAGATCTTGGTCTGTGCGAACTCGAGAAGCGCGCGTGCATCGGCGTTCACCGTCTCGCCCGCGCGCTCGAAGTACCGGTGCGCGATGCGGGAATCGCGCGCGCGTCGGGCGAGGATGGCCGCGTCAATGGCGTCCTGTCCGAACATGGCAGACCGGTCCTGTCGAAGGAGCTGCAGCGCCCTTTTCGTTTCGCTCTCGCCTCCGGCATCAATCAGGACGTCGACCAGCACGTTCGCGACGTGTGGCACGGCATGTTCGGGCCCACTCGCCTTGAAGGCGTCGAGAACTTCTTCCGCGCGCTCGATCTCGTGGCGCTCGGCGTAGGCACGTATCACCTCTGAAGCGAGGATTGCCGACGCCTGGTTCGACCTCCAGGTGGACTCGATTCGGCGAAATGCCTCCTCGTGCTCTCCAAGGGTCCGGAGGTGGACAGCGTCCCGCAGCGCCGAGAGCGCTCCGTACTCCGGATGAGCCGGCAATGTAGCCTGGAAGAAGGTTCGTTGCTCGTCGAACTCGAAGCGGGGCACCGGCGACCCGTTGGCTTCCATTACCCGGAAGACCCTCGGCAATCCGGTGAGTCGTCCTTCCGCCAGCCCGAGCTCCTTCAGGAACTCGCCGATACGCCGATTGCGCGCGGGTACGGCACGAGCTTCCGCGTTCGCGGTCAGGTGGCGTGCTTCGATACCCGGGACCGGGCCGGGATAGCTGATGACCTCGACTCGATTCGGATAGAGGTAGACCTTGGTCGGCTCGGGCTGATCGACGTCGTAGCTCCGGTGATACACCGCGTTGACGAGAGTCTCACGGAGTGCGGGAAGGGGGTAGCTCACCCATCCACGCACCTGGCTTCGATCTCGCTGCTTCTGGAGATGGTAGGTCGAAAGATTCTCGAGATAGTTCAGGCAGTCGCAAAGCTGATCGACGAGCGCTCCACCGAAAGTTCGTTCCTCCTGTACGACTCCGGCTCGATCGGCAGCGAACTGGACGACCTCAATCTTCGCGCCGCGAAACCAGTTCGCGGGATCGCTGGAGAAGAAGAGCAGGCCCGCATTCTTCGGCACTTCGTGGTCGTTGACCTGTGCCGTGATCCGCATGCGCCGATAGACCTCCCTCGCGCTCGGCTCGTCGAGCAGCCCACTTCGAATATCACGCAGAAACTCGCGGACCTTCGCCTCGCGAATATCCTCGACCCGGGCATCGGACGCTCGCCGATCGTCCCAAGGCACACGGGCGGTCTGCTGGACGAGCGCCCGGATCAGATCGCCCCGTTGCTCGGCATCGACGGTCGCGGAGCCGAGACGGATCCAGTACCTGCGCGCCCCCCGAGAGCCATCAGGGGCTCGATGGGGCCGCATCTCGCTCGCCGGGGCCCACACCACGAGGACGAGACGGTCCCCGACTGATTCCGGTGACAGGATCGGAGGATAGGGAGGATCGAGTCGGAGGCAGTTGCCGCGAATCCACTGCTGTGCCGCTTCGACCTGCTCGGAGGACAGACCGGCCGGCGGCAGCGCGGCTCGACCCTCCTCCTCCGCAACCCCGATGACGACGTAACCGCCGTTCAGGTTGTGATAGTCGTTCGCGAACGCGCAGATCGTCCGAAGCACCTGGGGTCCCACGGTGTCCGGATCCCAGGATGCCTTGAACTCCACTCGTTCCGACTCCACACCGCGGCAATAGAGCAGGTCGTCGAGGTTGATGGGCAAGATGGCGCTCATGAGTGAATTATCGCCTCACACCGGAGTGTTCGTCGCGGATTGGACCTGCTGCGTCCCGGCCCGAGGTGCCCCTGTCAAACTCCCCCACACCCAGACGACGAGCCCACGGTCCTCCAGGCCAATCACCAAGTCATCGGTCACCGGGACCGCTTGCGGACCGACACGAAAGTGCCCGCGCGGTGGGTTTGGGACGGGTGCGGACCGTACCCCGGGGACAGCACGAGTGGACAACGATGCAAAATTGGAGTTCCGTCATTCCCCTGATTCTCGGATATCCGCGAGAATGACCGAATGGCTTACTGTTCTCTGCGAGAGGGGTTGAAGCGTGAAACTCGGAGTCATCCTTCCCAGCGCGGGCCCGAACACCGGTGCCGACAACATCGTCGCCACCGCGAAGCTCGCGGCCGAGTTGGGCTTCGACTCGCTGTGGCTCACCGATCACGTGGTGCTCGCGGAGCGGGTTGACGCCGTCTATCCCTACCGCAGCCACGGACGCTGGGACTACCCGCCCGACACTCCCTGGCTGGATCCCCTCCTCAGCCTCTCCTGGGCCGGAGCCGCAGCGCCCGCGCTCGAACTCGGCACTTCCGTCCTGGTGCTGCCGATCCGCAACCCCGTGCTGCTCGCCAAGCAGGTGTCGAGCCTGGACTACCTGAGCGGGGGCCGCGTCATCCTCGGAGTGGGCGCAGGCTGGATGGAGGAGGAGTTCGACATCATCGGCGAGCCGTTCGCGGGACGGGGGGCGCGGGCCGAGGAGATGGTGGCGCTCATGCGCCGCTACTGGAGCGGGGAGTCGGTCGAGTTCGAGGGGCGGCACTACCAGATCCCCACGCCTGCCCGCATGTACCCGCGCCCCGCGCGGGGAAGCATCCCCATCCTGTGGGGAGGACACACCGATGCCGCGCTACGCCGCGTCGCCCGCTGCGGCGACGGCTGGCACCCGACCCAAATCTCCCTCGCTGCACTTGAGGAAGGGCTCGGCCGCCTCCGCCGCTACTGCGAAGCCGAGGGCCGGGACCCCGACTCACTGTCCATCATCGCCCGGCCCGGCGACACCTACGAGGTCGACGAAGCGGCCCACGCTCGCCACGTCGAGCTCGGAGTCGACCACCTCGTCATCGATACCCCCATCAAGGAACCCGACCCGGGCCTCGCGCGCCTGCGGGCACGCATGGAGCGGGTGGCGGCGATTTGCAGGAACTGACCGCGCGTGTTGCGATTGACTCTACGCCACGACTGCCGATTGACCGTCATGCCGTGCCGCTTCCGCACAACTTTCAGACTCTGCTTACGCCACGACGGAATCCGCGCACTACATCACGTCTAGCCACCCGAAATGCAAGAGCTCAAATGGCGTCCGGACCACCTTAGCCTCCCTGGGTTCACTCTTCGTCCGAATTCCATCCCCTGAGCCCGACGAGCGGTCCTCCCGTGCAAGAGTCGGTGGAAAGGTTACCGAGCATCCCTCCTGCGTCCAAACCCTGAACAAACCATCAGTGTGCTAGAGTTACGCTCCTCCGACTGCCCCGATAACACGCTAGGCTGACGGAACAAAACGTCCCAATAATTGGATCTGAAGACCATTCCACATGTATCAGCACATCGAGCAGCAAATGCCGCAAGTTTAACTTGCAGCACCGCCTCTGCCGTTCCGAAGGGCCACCAATCTCAACGGAAAGAATAAAGCAACACATTGTCCATAGCGCATGAGCTTTTCGACGCTACAGGTGATCTGTAGGAATCGCTAACGAGGCCCTAACCCATGTAGAACCCGTCGCTCACCCCGCAATGCCTCGAAGGCTAGGGACAAAAGTAAGGCACTAACATCCTCCCGACCGAACAAAGGTACGTTATTATAAATCGCTTTCGGAGGTGTACCCACACTACCGCTTACAGGTATCGACTTCGTGGCGCCCTCATAAACTCAGCGAGCAGTAGATTCCCACTCACATGGCACTGAAGACACTTTCCGTTGAAGAGGTACTACGGATCCATGAAATTCTGGTCGAGGACTTCATGGAGTCTCATGATCCGATATCACCTGCTGGAGTACGAAGTGAACAACTTCTGGAGTCTGCCGTATCACGACAATGGACTAGTCTTGGCGACATCCGAAAGTACCCCGAGCCCATTGATAACGCATCAACTCTGCTTTATGGACTATGTGGAGATCATCCCTTTCACAATGGAAACAAGAGAACAGCCCTGGTTGCTATGTTAGCTCACCTTGACAAGAACAAGCTAACAGTATATGGCGCAAATCAAAAGGATCTCTATGGATTTATGTTGAACGTTGCTTCGCACAAGATAGGAATCAGCAGAGACAAACGGAGAAGGAGGCCGGAGAGAAGACGGGATACTGATGAAGAGGTTGCCGCGATTTCCGCTTGGCTGTCGAGGAGAGTGGATCGAGTAGCTCGAGGAGAGAAGGAAGTCACTTATCGGGACTTGAACATCATTATCCAGAGATTTGGCTACTCGCTCAGTAGTCCTAAAAACAACTCAATAGATATCGTCAAGCAGGAGACGATCACTAAGGGACTAGTAAGAAAGAAGACCGTTGAGGTCTCGAAGCGGGTGGGCAACATACCTTACCCTGGAGAGCGAAAGATTGTCTCAGTTAGAACAATCAAGTACGTAAGGAAGCTCTGCAAACTTACGGAGGAGGATGGAGTCGATAGCGATGCATTCTACTATGACACTGCGATACTCTATGGTTTTGTGAACAAGTACAGAAAGGTACTTCGTCATCTTGCGAGAACATGACCACACGCTCTCAGCGTGACCGACTGTCACATGAACACGATCTCAGAACACACAGAACAATACTCGGCCTCAGGAGACGGACGCTCAGGCGGTTCAGGGAGCGCGGCACCTGCTCCCTGAGCATCGCGAGACGGTGCGCGACATGCTGCCCCGGCTTAACGCCTGTGCAGGCGCCGATGACATGAACCTCCCCGGATTCCGATTGCATCGACTCAAGGGAGGTCTCGCCGGTTTCTGGGCCGTGACGGTGCGCGCCAATTGGCGCATTGTCTTCCGCTTCGAAGACAACCACGCCGTCGATGTCGACTATCTCGATTATCACTAGGGAACCTACCCATGCTCATGCACGATCCGCCCCATCCCGGTGCATTCATACGACGCCAGTGCCTCGAGCCCCTGGGACTCACGGTCACCGAGGCCGCGAAGGGCCTCGCGGTCTCGCGAAACACCCTCTCTATGCTGCTGAACGGTCGACTCGGAATCTCTCCCGAAATGGCGATACGGCTCTCCAAAGCGTTCGGGGGCAGTCCCGAGAACTGGCTGCAGCAGCAACTGCAGTACGATCTATGGCATACCCAGCAGAACCGCAAAGAGGTACCGGTACGCCGATTCGTCGTTGCTTGACCGCAGTCCGACAGCCACTCGACCGGGACGACCCAGCGGCAAGGGACGGGACGGCCCCTCAGTGCCGGAAGTGCCGCATCCCGGTAAACACCATCGCCAGCCCGTGCTCGTCGGCGGCCGCGATGACCTCGCCGTCGCGTCGCGAGCCGCCGGGCTGTACGAGCGCGGTGACGCCGGCCGCGGCCGCGGTGTCGACGCTGTCCCGAAAGGGAAAGAAGGCGTCCGATGCGAGCACCGTGCCGGCGAGGTCGAAGCCCTCGTCGGCGGCCTTGATGGCGGCGATACGCGCCGAGTACACGCGGCTCATCTGCCCCGCCCCGATGCCGATGGTCATGCCGTCCCGGCAGTAGACGATGGCGTTCGACTTCACGTGCTTGACGACCTTCCAGGCGAAAAGCAGGTCGGCGCGTTCCGCCGCGCGGGGGGCGCGCTTCGTCACTACCTTGAGATCCTCGACTCCGATTTCACCCAGGTCGCGTTCCTGCACCAGCAGCCCGCCGTTGACCGATTTCAAGTCGATGGCGGGCTCTCGCTCTGCATCGAGTGGTCCGCAGGCGAGCACCCGGACATCGGGCTTGGTGGCCATGGCCCGTAAGGCGTCGGGCGCTACGGAGGGCGCTATCACGACCTCTACGAACTGCCGTTCGAGGATGGCCCTTGCGGCGACTGCATCGAGGGGACGATTGAATGCGATGATGCCGCCGAACGCGGCGCTCGGGTCGGTGGAGAAGGCCCGCTCGTAGGCGGAGAGGCTGCCTTCTCCCATCGCCACTCCGCAGGGGTTGGCGTGCTTGACGATGACGCAGGCGGGAGGCTCGAAGGCGCGCACGCACTCGAGCGCGGCGTCGGCGTCGGCGACGTTGTTGTAGGAGAGCGGCTTCCCCTGGAGCAGCTCGGCGCTCGATATCGAGGCCTCGCCGCGCTGCGCATCCGCGTAGAAGGCGGCGCGCTGGTGGGGATTCTCGCCGTAGCGCATCTCGCGGAGCAGGCGCCAGGACCGGCTCCAGGTACCGGGAAAGGCGCCGTTGCCTTCCCCGGCGACGACAGCGCCGAAGTAGCCGGCGATGGCGCGGTCGTACCGCGCGGTATGCTCGAAGGCCTTGGCGGCGAGGCGGCGGCGGGTCGCCTCCCCGAGCCGCCGGCCCCGCCGTTCGAGCTCCTCGAGAAGCGGAGCGTAGTCGGCGCTGTCCACCACCGCCGCGACCGCGGCATGGTTCTTGGCCGCCGCCCGCAGCATGGCGGGGCCGCCGATGTCGATATTCTCGGTCGCGGTCGTGAGGTCGCAGTCCGGGTCGGCGACCGTGCGCTCGAAGGGGTACAGGTTGACCACGACCATGCCGATGGGGGCGATGCCGTGCTCGGCCATCACCGCCTGGTCCACGTCCGGCCGGCCGAGCAGGGCGCCGTGAATCTTCGGATGCAGGGTCTTCACCCGGCCGCCCATGATCTCCGGGAAACCGGTGTAGTCGGACACGTCCCGGACCTCGACTCCTCCGCTGCGGAGCGTGGCCGCGGTGCCCCCGGTGGAGAGGACCTCGATGCCCATTGCGGCCAGCGCGCGGACGAAATCCACCACTCCGGTCTTGTCGGACACGCTGACCAGGACCCGGCCGACTATCGGCATCGACAACTCCCCGCGTGGAGCCCGGCCGTGGTGGTGAGCCACCCCACTGTCGAACAAGGAGCTTCGGGAATGCCTGCGTGCCCGAGTTGCCTGTTTCCGTCATTCCTGCGCAAGCAGGAATACATGGAAAACAACGGGTTACAGGGCTTCACACTCATACGAGGATCGCAGGGATCAAGGGCGTGCCTGCGTACCGCAGACACGGGCACGATGGCGGACAACCCGGCGAGGCGAGCGGAATCGGGAAGCAGAATCAATCCAGCCGATGCTGCTGCAGTTTCTTGCGCAAGGTGCCCCGATTGATCCCGAGCATCTGCGCCGCCTTGGTGCGACTGCCGCCGCTCCGGTCTAGCACCATCGTGAGCAAGGGCTTCTCGACCTCCCGCATCACGAGCGAGAAGAGATCCCGACACTCGTGCCCGTCGAGCGCTTCGAAGTAGCGCCGGAGCGCGTCGCTCACGCAGTCTTCGAGACGAACCTGCCCGTTTCCGGTTGCCGCGGCGAGCGTGGCATCGGCATGCAGTGGCGCACCTGCACCGGAGTCGCGGGCAGGCCCGCTCACGCCGGCATCTCGTCCCGCTCCTGACGAGAGCACATTGTGCGACGCACGAAACCGAGAAACGGATCTTGGTCCACCATCATCCCTGCCCGTCCGTCTCCGCGGACTACTTCGGTAGGGGAGCCCCCCGCAGCGTCATCTTAACCCGACTTCCGCGGTCTGGTCTCAAGCGCCTCTAAGCCATTGATCGTGGGTTGCCGGTGGCCCGCTTGCGAGACGGCTGGACCTTCTATGAGTTCTCCCCTTGAGCCAGTGGAACGATACTCGAAGCGCGAATGGCGCAGTCGCGGGTAAGCAGCGGAATCCGATGCACGACGCTCGTGGCCGCGACAATCTCGTCCGCCGGGTCGCCCTTGAAATCAAGACGCGTCGAAGCTAGCGCGACTTCGACATCTATGGGCCATACATGGACCCGGTTCAGGACGCCCGCGACTTCCCGGTCTTCGAGATCCGCCTCGATGCGTCCGAGCTGGCGGAGCTTCGCCAGCTCCCAGAGCACGATCGCGGAAACGGCCCATAGTGGGTGAGGAGTCCCTGACGATCCGGTGTCCGGCCCATCGCCCCACGGGTGCGGAGGGGTGGGGAAAAGGGCGCCTTCTCAGATGTCGAGCTTTCGCTCCAGGAAATGGATGTCCACCCCGCCTTCCCGGAACGCGGGATCCTGACAGATCTCTTCGTGCAGGGGGATGTTGGTGTCGATGCCGTCGATGACGATCTCGCTGAGCGCGGTGCGCACGCGTGCGAGCGCGGACACGCGATCTTCGCCGTGCGCAATCAGCTTGCCGATCATGGAGTCGTAGAAAGGGGGGACTTCGTAGCCGTCGTAGACATGACTGTCGAGACGGATTCCGGGTCCACCGGGGGGATGGAAGAGGGTGATGCGGCCGGGCGAGGGCATGAAGTTCCGAGGGTTTTCCGCGTTCAGGCGACACTCGACGGCATGGCCCCGGATGGTGACCTCGTCCTGGCGAATGCCGAGCTCTTCGCCCGCCGCGATCCTGAGCTGCGCTTTCACCAGGTCGATTCCGGTCACCATTTCGGTAACCGGATGCTCGACCTGGATACGGGTGTTCATCTCGATGAAGTAGAACTCGCCCTTCTCGTACAGGAACTCGAAGGTGCCCGCCCCGCGGTAGCCGATGTCCTCGCAGGCCTGCACGCAGCGCGCGCCGATGCGACGGCGCTGTTCGGGCGAGATGCCGGGGGCGGGAGCCTCCTCGATGACCTTCTGGTTGCGTCGCTGGACGGAACAGTCGCGTTCGCCGAGCGAAACCACGTTGCCGTGGGAATCGGCGAGGACCTGGATCTCCACGTGCCGGGGTCGCTCCAGGTACTTCTCGAGATAGACGCGATCGTCGCCGAACGCCGCTCGGGCCTCCGCCCGCGTCACCGAGACCGCACGCTCGAGCTCCGCCTCGCTTCGCACCACCCGCATTCCGCGGCCGCCGCCGCCGCCCACCGCCTTGATCATGACGGGATAGCCGACCCCGCGGGCCATGCGCTGCACCTCGCCGCGGTCGCTCCCGAGCGCGCCACCGGAGCCGGGCAGGCAGGGAACCCCCGCCGCCTGCATGCAGGCGATTGCTTCGAGCTTGTCGCCCATGACGCGGATGGTGTCGGGCCGCGGGCCGATGAAATGAAAACCGCTCTGCTCGACACGCTCGGCGAAGTCCGCGTTCTCGGCGAGGAAACCATAGCCTGGGTGAACCGCCGACGCGTCGGTGACCTCCGCCGCGCTCACCATCGCCGGAATGTTCAGGTAGCTCTCGGAGGCGGGTGGCGGCCCGATGCACACCGACTCGTCGGCGAGGCGCACGTGCATCAGATCCCGATCCGCGGAGGAATGCACCGCCACCGTCTTGATCCCCAGCTCCCGGCACGCACGCAGGATGCGGAGCGCGATCTCGCCCCGGTTCGCGATGACGACCTTCTCGAGCATCCCGATGTCAGGCGTCGAGATCGACGACGAAGAGCGGCTGGCCGTACTCGACGGGTTGGCCGTTCTCGACCAGCACCGCGCTGACCACTCCCGTGCAGTCCGCTTCCACCTGGTTGAGGATCTTCATCGCTTCGATGATGCACAGGGTATCGCCGACCTCGATGCGCTGGCCGACGTTGACGAAAGGCCGCGACCCCGGAGAAGAAGCCGAGAAGTAGGTTCCCACCATCGGCGAGGTCACCGTGTGGCCCGATACTTCCGGCTCCGCGTCGACGGGAGCCGGTTCGGGGACGACGGGCACGGCCGGAGCCGGAGGCGCGGCGGCGGGCGGGGGGGCCGCGACATACGAGACCCCCGCGCCTGGAGCCGCGACCACCGGCGGGCTGCGCCGTATCCTCACCGACTCCTCGCCCTCGTGGACCTCGATCTCGTCCACCTCGGACTGCTCCAGCAGCTCGATGAGCTTCTTTATCTTGCGAATGTCCATCCTCGGCTCAGGCGAGTCTGGCCGCGGCAGCGCGGTACGCGAGTTCATAGCCCAGGGGGCCGAACCCGACAATCACCCCGAGCGCGAGATCGGAAAAGTAGGAGCGGTGGCGAAAGGGCTCGCGCCGATGCACGTTGGAGAGATGAATCTCGATGAAGGGAATCGCCGCCGCGGCGAAGGCATCGCGGAGCGCGATACTGGTATGGGTAAAAGCGGCGGGATTGATGAGAATGAACCCGACTTCCTCGTCCGGCGCGCGCTGCACCCGGTCTACCAGCTCGTGCTCGGCATTGCTCTGAAAACAGCTCAGACGATGACCGTCCGCGCCCGCCAGCGCTCCGAGGCGGGCCTCTATGTCGGAGAGCCGGTCCGCCCCGTAGTGCTCGGGCTCGCGCGTTCCGAGCAGGTTGAGGTTGGGTCCGTTGAGAAGGAGAATGTGCGCCATACCTTTGTTCATTTTGCGAAAATTGGCCGAAGTTCGTTGCCGTTATCCGCAAGATTCTACATTAGGACTCCCGGGCGGTTTCCGGTTTCTGTTCCACCAGCAGGTTGTCGAGTCGATTCGCGAGCGCATCCCGGGTCAACGCGCCCGTGTAGCGCTCGACCACCCTCCCGCTCGGAGAGACCAGCGCGGTAAAGGGAAGGGCCTGCGTCGCACTTCCGAAGCTCCGCATCAGTTCCAGAAGCGGAGCATCGCCCACCCCGGTGGGATAGTTGAGAGATACTTCCCGCGCGTACGTGCGCACCGCCTCGACGTCATCGAGCGCGAGCCCGACGAAGCGCACCCCTCGCGAACGATACCGGGACTGCAGTTCGATCAGCACCGGAACTTCCTGAAGACAGGGGGAGCACCATGTCGCCCAGAAGTTGACGACCACGAGGTTGCCATCCCAGTGGGCCATGCGCCGGTGCACTCCGTCCTGATCGACGAACTGGAAATCGGGGCGGCGATCCACATCGTCGAGGCGATGGGCAGAGTCCGGTGCCCGCGCGCCCGGAATGGGGCGAGACGCCCACTCGTGGACGAGATAGCCCGCGACCAGTCCCAACCCTGCACTTGCGAGCACGAGCACCCCCGCGATCGCGCCCATGCGGACACGACTCAACTCCCGCACCCCCGATTCCGCTCATGCCGGCAGCCCGCTCGCGGCTTGAATTGCATCGCATGCATCCCCATGAACGAGATGTCGATCCCGACGATACACTATCCTTTTCCTGCCTCGACCGGTCGGATTCGCGACTCGGGGTGCAACATGCCCGGTACCAACCCTCTTTCCGCCGCCCCCGCGCCGCATGCGCGTCCCCGGCGACCTTCGCATTCCGGTCCCGCCCCCCGATGAGGCTCTTCCCTCTTCTGCTTCTCGGCTTCATCGCCACCCCGCTCGTCGAGCTCTTCATTCTCATCGAGGTAGGTTCGGCCATCGGCGCTCTGCCCGCGATCCTGTTGTGCATCGCAACCGCCGCGCTCGGCGCCGCGCTGGTACGGGCGCAAGGGTTGCGAACGCTGCGGGAAGTCCAGGACGCGATGAGACGCGGGGAAGTGCCCGCGCTCGCCATGCTGGAGGGGGTGGTCCTCGCGCTGGCCGGAGTGCTCCTGCTGACCCCCGGTCTGGCGACGGACGCGATCGGTTTCGCCGCGCTGTTGCCGCCGCTCCGCCGAGGGTTGCTGCTGCGCGGGTTGCGTGCGCATCTTCGCCCTCACTTCTCGGCATCCTCCGCCCGTCGGCCGGGCGGCGGCGCCACTCTCGAGGGTGAGTTCCGACGCCGTCACGAGCCTCCGGCTCGCATCGAAAGATAGGAAAATCGCCCGGCACCGATCCGGACGAGGCGGAAGAGGTGGCGGAACTCCTGATGCCCTCCCTGCCCGGCACCCTTCGAAGGCTCGCCGCGCATCGCGTCGCCCGCTATGCCGAGGCGGCCGAGAGAGCGGGCATTCTCCCCTGGCGCATGGAGGAGGGACCCGGCCTCGCCGAGCGCGTCTGGGCGTGCAGCGAGTTCGTGGCCGAGAGCTGCACTCGCTACCCCTCGATGCTGGCCGACCTCCACGAAAGCGGAGACCTCGGGCGTGGCTACGCGCAGGGTGAGGACGACACGGAGACGCGGCGACGCGTTTCCCTTCATGTCGAGCGCCTGCGGGCGGCGCTCGGCGACAGTCCCGGCGAGGAGGCGCTGCGCCAGGGCCTGCGGCGAATGCGCCGGCGCGAGATGGTGCGCGTCGCCTGGCGCGACATCGGGGGGCTCGCCGGCCTCGAGGAAGTCATGGGGGACACCTCCGCCTTCGCCGATGCGGTGCTCGCGTACACCTCCGACGTGCTCCATCGCCGCCTTGCCTCCACCCTGGGCGAGCCGACGAGCCGGGATGGCCGCGCCCAGCGCCTGGTCGTGTACGCGCTCGGCAAGCTCGGAGCGGAAGAGCTCAACTTCTCTTCCGACATCGATCTGCTCTTCGCCTATCCGGAAGCCGGTGAGTGCCTGAACGGAAAGAAGGCCCTCGCCAACCAGGAGTTCTTTGCCCGCCTGGGACAAAAGCTGGTGCAGGCGCTCAGCGATCGCAACGAGGAAGGCATCGTGTTCCGGGTGGACATGCGGCTTCGCCCCTTCGGAAACGCGGGCCCGATCGTGTCCAGCTTCGACGCGCTGGAGGACTACTACCAGAACCACGGGCGAGACTGGGAACGCTACGCGCTGATTCGGGCGAGACCGGTCACCGGCAACCCTCGGGACGGCTCGAGCCTCCTCGACCGATTGCGGCCATTCGTCTTCCGGCGCTACCTCGATTTCGGGGCGCTTCAGTCCATGCGGGAAATGAAGCGGCTGATGAGCGACGAGGTCGCCCGCCGTGGACTGGAGAACCACGTCAAGCTCGGGGTGGGCGGAATCCGGGAGCTCGAGTTCACCGGTCAGGCCTTCCAGATGGTGCGCGGCGGGCGAGTGCCCGCGCTTCGCAACCGGCACATCCTGCGGGTCATCGCCGAGCTCGCGCGGCTGCGCCTGCTTCCCGACTACGCGGCCACGGACCTCGACCGGGCGTATCGATTTCTGCGCACCGCCGAACACCGCATCCAGCAGATGCAGGACCGGCAGGACCACACCCTTCCCGAAGACGAGAACGCTCGAACCTGCCTCGCCGCCGGCATGGGATTCGACGATTGGTCCGCATTTTCGTTCGAGCTCGAGCGTCATCGCGCCCGGGTGCACTCGCATTTCGACCAGGTGCTGGGCCCGACCACCGCGGACGCGCACTTCGAGGACCCGCTCGCCGCGCTATGGGCCGGCAGCCTCGACGAGGCGCAGGCGAGCGCTCGACTGGACGAGGCGGGATACGAGGACGGCGCTCTCGCCTACTCCGCCATACGCCGTTTCGCCGATACGCATGCCATCCGCTTCCTCGACACCCGGGGACGCGAGCGCCTCGGACGCCTGATGCCCGATCTTCTTCGCGCCTGCGGGCGCAGCCGGCCGGCCGGCGACACCCTGGCCCGGGCTCTCAAGGTCATCGAGACCTTCGCGAGGCGCAGCGTCTACATCGCCCTGCTCTGCGAACGCCCGATCGCGCTATCCCAGCTCGTGCGCCTGTGTCGTGCGAGTCCGTGGATCGCCCAGCAGGTCGGACGCCACCCGCTGCTCCTCGACGAGCTGCTCGATCCTCGCACTCTGTACGCTCCGCTCGACCGGGCGGCGCTGATCGAAGATCTCGTGGCGCGCCTCGCCGATCTTCCCCCGGGAGACACCGAGCAGGAGATGGCCGTGTTGCGCCAGTTCAAGCACGCGAACACCCTGCGGGTCGCGGCGGCGGACGTGGCGCGGACCATGCCCCTGATGGTGGTGAGCGACCATCTCACGGACATCGCCGAAATCACGCTGGCCAAGGCCGCTGACATCGCGATTCGCGACCTCGTGGCCCGCCACGGCGAAGCGCGATGCCGAATCGACGGCGAAGAGCGGTCCGCGTCCTTCGCCATCGTCGCCTACGGGAAGCTCGGGGGCTTCGAGCTCGGCTACGGCTCGGATCTCGACCTGGTCTTCGTGCACGACAGCAGCGGCGACGCCCAGCAGACCGGAGGACCGCGGGTCATCGACAATGCCCGCTTCTTCGCCCGCGTCGCGCAGCGCGTCATTCATTTCGTCAGCATGCGCACCGCCGACGGGGTGCTCTACGAGATCGACGCCAGGCTCAGGCCGGACGGGGGCAAGGGAATACTCGTGAACAGCCTGAGCGGGCTCGCCGGATACCTGAGGGAGTCGGCCTGGACCTGGGAGCAGCAGGCCCTGGTTCGCGCGCGAGTGGTGGCAGGTGATTACGCGTTGCGGGAGCGCTTCATGGCGCTGCGACGGGAGATCCTGCTGCGGCCTCGCGAGCCGGCGCGCCTGCGTACGGAGGTGAGGGAGATGCGCGAGCGAATGCGCGCCAACCTGAGCCGGGACACGAAGACGGACTTCGATCTCAAGCAGGGCACGGGCGGTATCGCGGACATCGAATTTATGGTGCAATACGCCGCCTTGCGCTGGGCGGGCAAGCTCGGTGACTACCTGGACTACACCGACAACATCCGGCTTCTCGACGGGTGCGAAAAGATCGGCTTGATGGACCCTCGCGACGTACGCTCCCTGACCGATGCGTACCGCGCGTACCGTGCCCGGATGCACGAGAACGCGTTGCACGAGTTTCCCGGTGTCGTGCCGGAGGACGAGTTTTCCGAGCACCGGGAGGCGGTGTCTCGTATCTGGCGCGGATTGATGGAGGCTTGAGCCCGGCGCGGCGCTTGGAGAGTTCGGGGGGAACGGCGTAATGGGTATGGAAGATCGTGACGGCCTCATCTGGATGGACGGCGAGTACGTGCCGTGGCGCGAAGCCAAAGTGCACGTCCTTACCCACACCCTGCACTATGGACTTGGCTGCTTCGAGGGAGTTCGCGCCTACAAGACGGAACAGGGCACCGCCATTTTCAGGCTCGAAGACCACACCGACCGGCTCTTCGACTCCGCGCAGATCCTCGCGATCAAGATCCCCTACGACAAGGAAACGCTGAACCGGGTCCAGAGAGAGATCATCGCCAGGAACGGTCTCGAGTCCGCCTACGTGCGACCCCTCGTGTACTACGGATCGGAGGGGCTGGGGCTGCACGCCACCAGCCTGTCGGTGCACGTGGCGATTGCGACCTGGGAGTGGGGCGCCTACCTGGGGGCGGAGAACCTGGAACGCGGCATCCGGGTACGCACCTCCTCGTTCAGCCGACACCACATCAACGCGGCGATGGGCAAGGCGAAGGCCAACGGGCAGTACATCAACTCCATCCTCGCCCTCTCCGAGGCGCTGAGCGACGGGTACGACGAGGCGCTGTTGCTCGACCCCCAGGGCTACGTCGCGGAGGGCAGCGGAGAGAACTTCTTCATGCTCCGCGACAACGTCATCTACACCCCCGCCCTCACTTCGGCCCTGCCCGGCATTACCCGGGACACCGTGATCACCCTCGCGAAGGACCTCGGCTACTCGGTGCAGGAGCGGCTCATTACCCGGGACGAGGTCTACATCGCCGACGAGTGCTTCTTTACGGGCACCGCGGCCGAGGTCACTCCGATTCGCGAAGTCGACGGTCGCAGTATCGGAAGCGGGAGCCGCGGGCCGGTAACCGAAGCCCTGCAGTCGATCTACTTCGACCACGTGCAAGGCCGCAAGAACTCGCATCCCGAGTGGCTGACCTACGTTTGATGGGCGGCCGGCGGCGATTCCTGCCGGGCCGGCAGCTCGGCCCCCTCCGATTCGTCGCTTCCAGACATCTCCCCACCGGAACCGGCGCTGGGCCGGCGAGGAGGTGTCCGTGGTAGATCCGACGGTTGGACAACCAGATCTGGTGGAGCCCAACGCCGAGAACCGTTATCACGTGACTCGGGCCGACCTGCCACTCAGTTGTCCGATGCCCGGCATGTACCTCTGGAACTCGCACCCCAGGGTGTACCTCCCCATCGAGGGGCCCGGCGAAGCGATGTGTCCCTACTGCGGGGCGACGTATGTTCTCGAAGGCCAGTAGCGCTGAAGCCGCCCGCAGACACCGCACGTGACGAGGCCCTCAACCGGCTGCGGCACGCACCCGATCAGGAAAACCGGCACGCGGACTCTCCCTCGGGCGGGGCCTCGTCGCCCGTCCTCGCGGTGCGAATCGATGACGGAGAAACCGCTTCCGGTGAGCGCTGAACCGGGGGCCGCCGAACGCCTGATCGTCGCTCTCGACGTCGCTACGGTCGACGAGGCCATGGATCTCGTCGAGCGCCTGGGCAAGTCGGTGACCTTCTACAAGGTAGGATGGCAGCTCTTCATGGGCACGCACTTCCGAGTGCCCGAAGAGCTCGTGCGACGGGGGAAGAAGGTCTTTCTCGACCTGAAGATCGGGGACATCCCGGCGACGGTCCGCCAAGCGGTGGAGAACGTGCCGGAAGAGATTCTGGGTTCCCTCGATCTGATGACCCTGCAAGGAGCGAGCAACGCGGCAAGGGCGATTCGCGAATGGCGGCCGAACGGCAAGCCCCGACTCCTGATGGTCACGATCCTGTCCAGCCTGGACCGACGGGATCTGTGCGAGGTCTACGGAGAGAATGCCGACGTCGAGGACTTCGTGGCGCTACGCGCCGAGAGGGCGCTCGCCGCCGGCTGCGAGGGGCTCATCGCGTCGGGCGAATCGGTCGCCAGGTTGCGCGCCCGGTTCGGGTCCGAACCGCTCATCGTGACGCCGGGAGTACGGCCTCCGGGCGCACCGGCGGATGATCAAAGTCGCCTGCTCAGCCCTTTCGAGGCCGCTCGGGATGGCGCTGACTACCTCGTTGTCGGCCGACCCATCCGCAACGCGCCCGACCCCCGGGCAAAGGCCGAGGAAATCATCGAAGACCTTCGGGCAGGGCTGGCGGCCCGATCCTGAGGTCTCCTGGCGGGCGGGCCTTTGGCCCCGGGGAGTCCGTTCGGCGGCAGCCCCTGCTCGAAAGTGGATCAGCGCGGGTCACTTTCCGATGCAGAAGCTCGAAAAGATCTCCGCTAGCAGGTCGTCGCTGGTCACCGTGCCGGTGATGCGTCCGAGCGCGTCCTGCGCTTCCCTCAAGTCTTCGGCGAGAAGTTCGCCCGCCACCGTTCCGGCAAGTTGCCGGCCGCCCTTCACGAGCGCCGCTGCCGCGTGTTCGAGCGCCTCTACGTGGCGGCGGCGCGCGATGAAGAGTCCGTCCTCCCCGGACCGATAACCGGCAACCGCCTTCAGGCGCGCGCGAAGCGCGTCCAGACCCGCGCCGGTGCACGCGGATATGCGCAGGACCGGGGGATCGACACTCCCGTCGAGACCGGGGGGAGAACCCGTCAAGTCGATCTTGTTGTGGACGAGAAGCCGCGTCTGGTTGGGTGACACCGGGGGCGCCATCTCCCCCACCGGCGCCGGCGAGCGGTCGTCGACGAGCTCGAGCACGACGTCCGCGTCCGAGATGGCGCGCAAGGCCCGGTCCACGCCGATGCGCTCGACCGCATCCGACGCGGCGCGAAGGCCCGCGGTGTCGGTGAGCCGGATGGGCATGCCATCCAGGTGTACGGTCTCGTTCAGAGTATCCCGCGTCGTTCCCGGAACATCAGTGACGATGGCGGCGTCTCGGGCGGAGAGCCGGTTCAACAGCGTCGACTTCCCCACGTTGGGCGCCCCGGCGATCACGACCCCCAGACCGTCGCGCAGCGCCCGGCCTTGCCGGGCCTGCTCGAGCGTGGCCGAAAGCGCGAGGCGCAGTGCCTGCAAGCGCCGCTTCAGGTCGGGTGTGGAGAGAAAGTCGATCTCCTCGTCCGGAAAGTCGATCGCGGCTTCCACGTAGGTACGAATACCGATCAGATCTTCGACGTGACCCCGGACCCGCTCCGCGAACACGCCCTCGAGCGAACGCATCGCGCTGCGCGCGGCCTGCTCCGAAGCACTCTCGATGAGATCGGCGACCGCCTCCGCCTGACTCAGGTCCAGGCGCCCGTTCAGAAAGGCCCGCTCGCTGAACTCTCCCGGCCGTGCGAGCCGGGCCCCGGCCCGAAGCACGCAGTCGAGCACCATGCCGGTCACCACCGGACCGCCGTGGCCCTGCAGCTCCACCGTGTCCTCGCCGGTGAAGGATCCCGGTCGCGGCAGAAACAACACCAGACCCCGGTCGACGCTCTCCCCCTGCGCATTGCGAAAAGTCCGCAGACGAGCGAGGTGGGGCGGGGGAAGGCGGTCGACGACGCGTTCGGCGATCCGGCGCGCGCGAGGGCCGGAAAGACGAACGATGCCGATACCCCCCCGTCCGGGAGGAGTGGCCACCGCCGCGATCGTGTCGCGCCCCTCCATCAACGAAGTCCGGGCCGCGGTACGCTCCCGTCGATGGAGAGGAGACTTTTCCTCCTTTTTCGGGCCATCGGGCGGCATTCTCCCGCCGGCAGCAGGTCCAGCGTGACGCGCGCGGGCGCCTTCAGGTCATGGGTCCGACGATCTTGCGAGTGATGACCCACTGCTGGGCAATCGAGAGCAGATTGTTGACGAACCAGTAGAGCACCAGCCCGGAGGGGAAGAACAGGAAGAGAAAGGTAAACACGAAGGGCAGCGCCATCATGATGCGCGCCTGGAGGGGATCCGGCGGAGCAGGATTGAGCTTCTGCTGGATGAACATCGTCGCGCCCATCATGAGGGGCAGCACGAAGTAGGGGTCGTAGACGCTGAGATCCTGAAGCCAGAAGATGAACGAGGCCTGGCGGAGCTCGACGCTTTCGAGCAGCACCCAGTAGAGCGCAATGAAGACCGGGATCTGCACGACGATGGGGAGACAGCCGCCCAGCGGATTGATCTTCTCCTCCCGGTAGAGCTCCATCATCTTCTGGTTCATCTGCGCCTTGTCGCTGCCGTAGCGGTCGCGGATAGCGGTGATGCGCGGCTGCACCTTGCGCATTCTCGCCATCGACTTGTAGCTGGCGGCGGACAGGTGGAAGAAGGCGAGCTTGACGAGCAGGGTCAGGATGATGATCGACCACCCCCAGTTGCCGACGATGCCGTGAATCCAGTCGAGCAGCCAGAAGAGCGGCTGCGCAATCAGCCACAGCCATCCGTAGTCGACCGCGCGCTGGAGATTCGGTGCGGCGGCCTCCATCCTCGATTGGATCTTGGGGCCGGCGTAGAGGCCTACGCGCAGGACGCCGCTTTCGCCGGCCCGCACCCGGATTCCGGGGGTCATGAGCCCCAGCACGTATCGATTGCCGTCCGGCTCCAGGCTGTAGAAGCGGTTGGTGGCGCTCTGGTCGGGAATCCAGGCCCCGGCGAAATAGTGCTGAATCATGGCCACCCAGCCGCCCAGCGTGTCCCGTTCCAGCGGCTGCTTCGCCATGTCCGAGAAATCGATCTTCTCGTAGGGCTTCTCCGGCCCCGAGATCACACCCCCGGTGTAGGTGTAGGTGCGAAAGAGGCCGCCTTCCGGGGGCACCTCGGCGCGGAGGAACTGGCCGTAGAGGCGTCCCGTCCACGGCTCGTCGCCGGTGTTCCGGATCTCGTACGCGACATCGATGAGATAACTGTCGCGCCGGAAGGTGTACACCTTGGTCACCTCGAGGGGTGCGGAATCGAGCCATTGCAGGCGAACCTCGAGCTCGCCGGCATCGCCCAGGTCGTACTCGAGCCGCTCGGAACGGAACGCGGCCCGGTGGTTGGGGGCCTTCATTGCACTCAGGAGTCCGGATTGGGCCAGGAACACATCCGGCTCGGTCTCGCCGAGCAGCGCGAAGGGCAGTTCAGGGCTCTCTACCGACACCGGATAGTGCAGCAGGCCGAGCCGATGGATGTTTCCTCCCGAGAGGTCGATTTCGACGTTCATGACGTCGGTGTGAACCCTGACCATGCGCCGGGTGGAAGCCGGCAGCGCCGGCGCCATTTCGGACGGCACTTCCTCGTCGCCAATCGCGTCCGACGGGATCTCCGGCATGCCGGCGTCCTCGACGACGGGAGCGGGTGGCGCGGCGGGAGCCTCGCTTCCCGCATCGCGAGCCGTGCCCGGCTCCTCCCCGGGCGCAGGACCGTAATCGATGCGCCACTGCTGCCACATCAGGAAGAGCACGACGCACATGCCGACGATGAGCAGTGTCCTCAGTTGCTCCAGTGGCAAGTCGTCGTTTCCTCGAGGCGTTGGTTTGGTGTCGTGAGGCGCGCGCGATCAGCAGGCGTTCGCGGCGCTGCGGAAGTGTAGCCGCGGCCGGCACGCGAACGAAGGGGCATCGGGTGGACCGTACGCGCAAGGCGCATGCTCCCTCGCCCACGCCGCCAAATGTCACCGCTTCACGGCTGCGGAGGCGAATCGGTGAAACTTGGCGGCTGGCGAGACTCCTGCTTCCTGCCCGCACGGGCGAGATGGCGCCAGTGCCCGGCCAGAACCCGGCGCAAATCCGCGTTTCCGACGCGGGCGAGGCCGGGACGGGCGAGCACCACGATGTCCAGTCCCCCCAGCTCCCGGCGGTGATGCCGGAAGCTGTCCCGCACTACCCGCTTTATCCGGTTGCGGCAGACCGCCTTGGGCACTCGTTTGCGCGAGACCGCCAGCCCCAAGCGAGCTCCGCCCAGGTGATTGGCGCGGGCGAGCACGAGTATCTCCTTGCCGCCGGAGCGCAACGGCTTGGCGAATACCCGCTGGAAGTCTCGCGACCGGGTGAGCCTGAAGAGCCGGGGGAAACGGACTCGCGCGGAAGAGGGCTCGGGGTCGGGACTCAGGCGCTCAGCCTGCTTCGTCCCTTGGCGCGCCGATTCTTGATGATTCGACGCCCCGCCTTCGTGGCCATGCGAGCACGAAAGCCGTGACGGCGCTTGCGCTTCAGATTGCTCGGTTGAAATGTTCGTTTCACGGGAACTCGGATCTTCCTGAGTTCGCGACCCCCAGGGGGTTCGCGAGAGGGCGGCGAATCCTACTCCTCGTCCGCCGTCACGGTCAAACCGCAGGTCTTTCGTGGAGCGACATTCGGCGGCCCGACGGACGAACTCGGGGAGGATTGCCGATCCCGCCACTCGCGCCTTCGCCACTGCCCTTCCCCCGTTTGGCCGAGGATTCGAGGGAAACCTTGCCACGGGCATCCCACCAGAATCGAAGCTTGGAGAAACCTGCGAGATATCAAGAAATTATCTGGTGACGCACTCGCCCATCCGCTCTCCTCTCCACACCCTGGAAAACAAAAAGCAGCAGGAATTCAAGGGGTTGCAACAGGGTTGGTCAATCCACGGAGAGGCAAATTGGATACGGGACACTCAACCGTTATACACTCGTTCGTCATTGACGGGCGCACTCTCGGAGTGTGCCGAGGGGGAGTCAAGAGCCATGGTTTCGCTGTGGGAAGAGTGTCTGGACAAGCTCGAAGGCGAGCTGTCCCCACAGCAGTTCAACACCTGGATTCGGCCCTTGCAAGCGGTCGAAAACGGCCAGAGCCTGCTGCTTCTCGCGCCCAACCGCTTCGTTCAAAGTGAAGTGAAGGAGAACCTCGTCCAGCGCATCATGGAGGTTCTGCGACGTATCAACCGCTCGAGTGTCGCCAGGATCGAAGTCGAGGTCGGCAGCGAGACCACCCTCACGAATCACTCCGGCAACTCCGACCCCACACGAAGCGACGCCTCGAAGGCTACTCTGGATTCCAGGGCGCCGAGGCCCACCGGGCTTCAGTCCGAGTTCACCTTCGATGCCTTCGTGGAAGGCCGATCGAATCAGTTTGCGCTCGCCTATGCCATCCAGGTGAGCGAAGACTTGGGCGGAGCCAGCAACCCCTTTCTCATCTACGGAGGGGTCGGTCTCGGCAAGACCCACCTCATGCAGGCGATCGGCAACTCCACCAACCGGAATCGACCCGAGGCCCGCGTCGTCTACGTTCACTCCGAACGCTTCTTTTCCGACATGGTGAGCGCCATCAGGCGCAACGCCATCGACAGCTTCAAGCGCTACTATCGTTCGGTCGATGCCCTGCTCATCGACGACGTGCAGTTCTTTGTCGGAAAGGAGCGCACCCAGGAAGAATTCTTTCATATTTTCAACAAGCTGCACGAGGACCAGCGACAGATAGTAGTAACCTGCGACCGCTACCCCAAAGCGATAACCGGCCTGGCGGAGCGCCTGACTTCGCGCCTGAGCTGGGGGTTGTCGGTCGAGATCGAACCTCCGGACATCGAGACCCGCGCCGCCATCCTGATGCGCAAAGCCCAGGAGGCAGGATTCGAGCTCTCGAGAGAAGTCACGCTCTTCATCGCAGAACGGATTCGCTCCAACGTCCGGGAACTCGAAGGCGCACTGCGAAGAGTCGTCGCGAACGCGCGGTTCACGCATCGGCCGATCACTCTGGACCTCACCCGGGAAGCGTTGCGCGATATCCTCGCCCTGCAGAGCAAGCTCGTTACGATCGAGAACATCCAGCAGACGGTTGCCCGCTACTACAAGATTCGGGTTGCCGACCTCAACTCGAAGCGTAAGAGTCGTTCCATTACCCGGCCCCGGCAGATCGCAATGGCCTTGGCCAAAGAGCTGACCAATCATAGCCTGCCGGAGATAGGGGACGCGTTCGGAGGCCGAGACCACACGACCGTTCTCCATGCCCGCAAGAAGGTGCGTGAACTCCGAGAAGAAAGCGCCGTCATCAACGAAGAGTACGAGTCCCTCTGCCGCGTGCTGACCGCATAGCTGTCTGTCCACAAGCTGTGGACAAATACACTAGGGATGCTGCCGTCCCCGGTCATGCACAAACTGCGCACACCCTGCAGGGTTTCGAACACAGCTTGTATACATCGAGTGTTGTATGATCTAACCTTTTGAATTGTATGTGCTTAGTTGAGTTGTCCACAGATCCCGGGCGATCCAACAACATGAACAACAAGGTAGATATATGCAGTTTTCTGTTAAGCGAGATACGCTCCTGCAGCCCCTGCAGATCGTGCAGGGGGTAGTGGAGAGGCGCCAGACCACCCCAATCCTTGCCAATGTCCTGTTGATCTGCCGCGACGATTCGTTGTCGGTCTCGGCAACGGACATGGAGTTGCAGCTCGTCGCGACCACCGCTCTCGAAGGGGCGCAGCCGGGTTCGACGACGGTACCTGCCCGCAAGCTCATCGACATCTGCCGTTCCCTCCCATCGGATGCCGATCTCAGCCTGACTCTCGACCGCAACCGGGTGCTGCTTCGCTCCGGACGCAGTCGCTTTGTGCTCAACACGCTGCCCGCCGAGGACTTTCCGGTCTTCGAGACTCCTCCGGCGGAAGCGAGCATGAGGCTGGCCCAGGGAGAGCTGAAGCAGCTCATCGATCTCACCCACTTTGCAATGGCGCAGCAAGACGTGCGGTACTACCTCAACGGGCTGCTGCTGGAGTTTGCGGAGAAGAGACTGCGGGCAGTGGCAACCGACGGGCACCGCCTCGCGATTGCGGATCTGGACATAGAGCAGGAAGGGATGCTTGCCCCGCGATCCGTCATCGTGCCGAGAAAGGGCATCATGGAGCTCAATCGGACGCTTGGCTCAGGGGAGGAGAGCATCGAGGTCGTAATCGCAGCGAACCAGATCCAAATCAACCTCCCGAACCTCACCTTCGTGAGCAAGCTCATCGAAGGCAAGTTTCCGGACTACGATCGGGTGGTTCCCCTGGTGGAGATCTGTGACAAGCAGGTGACGGTCAATCGCGAATCGCTGAGGCAGAGCCTGGCGCGGGCGTCGATCCTCTCCAACGAGAAGTACCGCTCTATCCGTCTGAATCTGCAGGAGAAAGTGTTGCGGGTGCTCGCCAACAATCCGGATCAGGAGGAAGCGGAGGACGAGGTCGAAGTGGATTACAGCGGGGAGCCTCTGGAGATTGGCTTCAACGTGTCCTACCTGATCGACGCGCTCAGCGTCTTGCCCACGGAATCGGCTCGACTTCATCTGACCGATGCGGACAGTAGCTGCCTCATCACGCCGGATGTGGGAGAGGCATGTCAGTACGTCGTGATGCCAATGCGTCTCTGATCGAGGGCGGTGTGCCAGCACTGGTTCCGAAGAAGCCATAGACTTCGGAAACCGCCAGTGTGCTGCCTCACAAGCGCGATCCTGATCCGGTGAGGGCCGCAGCGTGCGTATCCCCCTGTTTCCCAGCACCTTTTTGGCTCACCACGGCGCTGGAATCGTTTCAACCTGTTTGTGAGGCAGCACACTAGCAGATCGTGTTCATCCAGGAACTGGAGATCCGGAACCTGCGGATACTCGAATCGGCCGGCCTGTCCCCGGGCCCCGGACTCAATGTGCTGTACGGCCCGAATGGGAGCGGCAAGACGAGCGTGCTCGAGGCTGTTCATTTGCTCGGTGTTGGTCGATCTTTTCGATCCAGGCACCATTTGGAGATGGTGCGGCGAGGGACGGGGGGATTTCGGATTCGTGGGAGCGTCTATCGGGAGACTGGACTACAGCGACTCGGACTGGAGCTTGGAAGCGCAGGTTTGTCGATTCGGTGCGATGGCCAGACGCTGACCGCGGCGTCAGCACTGGCGAGAAAGCTGCCTCTGGTCCTTCTCACCCCGGACAGCCAACGTCTGATCACCGAGGGGGCCAACCTGCGCCGGAAGCTCCTGGACTGGTGCCTGTTTCACGTGGAACCAGGTTTTCTTCCGGCATATCAGCGCTTCAGACGGGCACTGAAGCAGAGAAACGCCGCGTTGCGTGCACAGGAAAGCGAGCGCGTCGTGAGGTCCTGGGACGAGGAGCTGATCAGGTCAGGGGAAATGGTGAACGATCAGCGAGCTCGCTACGTCCAGCTCTTTCTTCCGATGCTGAATGCCATGGTGAGCCGCCTCCTTCCCTTCAAGGTCACCCTGGAGCATCGGCCAGGATGGTCCACGGAGCGGTCGCTGGAGGAGGCCCTGGATGAATCATTCTCCAGTGATAGGGCTCGAGGCTTCACGCAGGTCGGACCACAGCGCAGCGATCTGGCGTTCATGCTGGACGGCATAGCGGCGCGAAAGCTGATGTCCCGCGGCGAAGCCAAGCTCTTCGTGGCCGGTATCATATTGGCGCAGGCGGCTCATCTTGCCGAGGCAATGGACCTGAAGCCCGTGGTTCTGGTCGACGAGATGGCGTCGGAACTCGATGAGGAGAGCCGGCGGCGGGTGTTTGCCGAGCTTGCTTGCCTGGATTCGCAGACTTTCGTTACCACTGTGTCGCGCGGACTGGTCGACAACGAGGCATGGCCACCGGATGCCGTGTTTCACGTGGAACGGGGCATGACCCGGGCAGTGGTATAGTTTTTACTTTCCGAGGCTGAGGTGGCTGCGTGGCCGGGGATACATACGATTCATCGAACATCAAAGTGCTCAAGGGCCTGGATGCCGTGCGCAAGAGGCCTGGAATGTACATCGGAGACACCGATGACGGGACCGGCCTCCATCACATGGTCTTCGAGACTGTCGACAACTCCATAGACGAGGCGCTCGCGGGCTACTGCACGGAAGTCGAGGTCACCATCTACGCTGACGAGGCGGTTCGCGTAGTCGACAACGGGCGCGGTATTCCGGTGGACCTGCATCAGGAAGAAGGGCGTTCGGCCGCCGAAGTCATCATGACCGTCCTCCATGCGGGCGGGAAGTTCGATGACAATTCCTACAAAGTGTCCGGTGGCTTGCACGGAGTGGGGGTATCGGTCGTGAATGCGCTCTCGGAGCGCCTCGTCATGACGATTCACCGCGAGGGGAATGTCTATCGGCAGGAATTCCAGCATGGCGAGCCCCTGGATCGCCTGGAAGTGGTCGGCACGAGTGATCGAACCGGAACTGACATCTACTTCAAGCCGAGTCCCCGGACGTTTACGAATATCGAGTTTCACTACGACATCCTCGCCCGTCGCCTTCGTGAGCTTTCATTCCTCAGTTCCGGAACAAGAATCAGGCTCCTGGATGAGCGGACGGGGAAAAAGGATGTTTTTCAGTATGATGGAGGAATAAAGGCCTTCGTCGAGCACCTCAACAAGAACAAGACTCCCCTGCATCCGAGTGTGTTCGGCTTTACGGTAGAGCGGCACGGAATCAGCGTTGACGTTGCATTGCAGTGGAACGACTCCTACCAGGAGAACATCTTCTGCTTTACCAACAACATCCGTCAGCGCGACGGCGGTACCCACCTTTCGGGGTTGCGAGCGGCGTTGACCCGCACCATGAATCAGTACATGGAGAGTATCGGGCTGCTCCAGAAAGCGAAGATCGATCCGACCGGAGACGATGTGCGCGAGGGACTTACCGCAGTTCTCTGTGTCAAGGTTCCGGATCCGAAATTTTCCTCCCAGACGAAAGACAAGCTCGTCTCCTCCGAAGTCAAGCCGGCGGTCGAGTCTGCCGTAGCCGGGAAGCTGTCGGAGTTCCTCGCCGAAAACCCTGCCCAGGCCCGGGCGATTGCCGCCAAGATCGTCGATGCAGCGCGCGCGCGCGAAGCCGCGAGAAAGGCTCGGGAGATGACGCGCCGCAAGACCGCACTCGATGTGGCAGGACTTCCGGGGAAGCTCGCCGACTGCCAGGAAAAGGATCCGGCACGCTCCGAGCTGTTCCTCGTGGAGGGAGACTCGGCCGGTGGCTCCGCCAAGCAGGGACGAGATCGGCGCTCCCAGGCGATTCTGCCGCTCAGAGGCAAGATTCTGAACGTCGAGAAGGCCCGGTTCGACAAGATGCTATCTTCAACCGAAGTGGGCACGCTCGTCACCGCGCTGGGTTGCGGCATCGGCAGCGAAGAGTTCGACCTTGCGAAGCTGCGCTACCATTGGATCATCATCATGACGGATGCGGATGTGGACGGTTCCCACATTCGCACGTTGTTGATGACTTTCTTCTACCGCTGGATGCCGAAGTTGATCGAGCGGGGCTACCTGTATATCGCCCAGCCGCCCTTGTACAAGGTGAAGCGGGGCAAGCAGGAGCGCTACGTCAAGGACGATGCCGAACTCGATGGCTATCTCATGGAGTTGGCCCTCGACGGCGCCCGGGTCGAGCTCCCGGACGATGCGCTGCTGCAGGGGGAGTCCCTGCACAGCGTTTCGCGCGACTACCTGGCCCTTCGCGGGATCACCAAGCGGCTGTCGCGCCGCGTGTTTCCGGAGGTGCTCGAAGCGATGATGCATCTGCCGTTGCTCGACGGGGCCGAGTTCGAATCGAGTTCATCGCTGAACCAGTGGTTCGAACGGCTGGAGGAAAGCCTGAACGGAGATCCCTCGCAGACCGGCAGCTTCAGCGTCGCACTGGAAGACCGCCCGGACGACGGTTTCAGGGCGCGTCTTCAGGCCGAGATACACGGCGTGGAATCGGAGCGGGTGGTCGGCAGCGAATTCTTCCGCTCTGCGGAGTACCGGAACCTGGTGAAGTTGAGCGAGCATCTTCATGGCGATCAAGGAGCGGTGGTCGTGGTCCGAGGCGATCGTTCCCGTAGCGTGGGCAGCATAGGGGAGGCCTTGGAGTGGTTGCTGGGTGAGGCTCGTCGCGGCCTGCATGTGCAGCGATACAAGGGATTGGGTGAGATGAACCCGGAACAACTGTGGGAGACCACCATGGATCCGGCGACGCGGCGTCTGCTCCGCGTCAGGATCGAGGATGGCGTTGCCGCCGATGAGCTGTTTACCACGTTGATGGGAGATCAGGTCGGGCCGCGGCGGGACTTCATCGAGTCCAACGCGCTTGCGGTAGCCAACCTGGACGCCTGAGCGATACGCGTCACGCTGCGTTCGGCTCTCGCCACGCACCACAAGTCGACGCTCTCGACGCCGCGGTCGAGAATGCACCGTGCGAGCTCGGCAGCGGTGGCGCCGGTAGTAACCATGTCGTCCACAATGGCGACGCGCCGAAAGCGGGTGAGGCGACGGGACGCAGTGAAGGCGCCACGCACGTTGAGTTGGCGCGCGCGGACGCTCCGAGCTCGGGACTGGATCGGCGTGTCCCGCGCGCGTCCCACCCAGAGGGGTTTTGTCGGGATTCCAGTAGCCGCCGCCAGTATTCTCGCGATCTCCAGGCTCTGGTTGAAACCACGCACACGGAGGCGGCGAATGTGCAGGGGAACCGGAAGTATGCACTCGGGGCCGTCCGCTTCCGCTTCCCCGGCGATGCGTTGCGCGAGCAGGCGTCCCAGGGTGGACGCGACCGACAGATCCCGTTGGTACTTGAGCCGCTGGATCAGGGTGTCCAAGGGATCCGCGTAGCGAAATGCGGTTACTGCGTGGCGAAACGGGGGAGGTGCGCTGACGCATTGAGCGCATACTTCCGAATCGGCGACCGGCAGCGGCAACGCGCATCGCCGGCAGAATACGTCGATTTTCGGCAGGGCACGAATACAACCTGTACACAGATTGTATGGCTCCTCCGCTCCGTCACCGCACAACAGGCATATGCGGGGCAGCAGAAGCGCCAGAAGATCCTGCATCGAGACCCTCCCTGGTCGCACGAAGGCGCGCCGTTGATGATCGCTCCCGTCACGGAATTCCACAAGTCGCCAGCGCGCCCGCGGTCCCGGTGGCGCGGTGTCCCGGCAGGTAGCGGTTCGGTCGGGGGCGGGTCACCATGTCCATGTCTGTCCGGGGCGCACGACATGGCCGTCCAGTGACCGCTCAGGATGCCGCCTACCGTGTTCGGCGCGCCTTCGCGCGCGCCGCGCGCCGCTACGATGAGGTCTCACGGGTCTACGAAGAGATAGGGCGGCGCCTGCTTACGCATCTGGACCCCATCGCAATCGAGCCTGCGCTCGTCCTCGACGTAGGTTGCGGTACAGGAACCGGCACCGCGTTGCTCGCATCGCGCTACCGTCGAGCCCGGATCTGCGCGATGGACTGTGCGTGGCCGATGCTCGAGGTCGCGAAGTCGAAAGCCCCGAAGCTCTTCTCGCGACAGCGCTTCGTTTGCGGCTTGGCAGAATGCCTGCCGTTGCGCGACCGGTGTGTGAATCTCGTGCACGCCAATCTGCTCCTTCCCTGGTGTTTCAATCTCGAGGCTCCGCTGCGGGAGTTCGCCCGGGTGCTCGCGCCCGGTGGACTGCTCCTGCTTTCGTCCCTGGGCCCCGACACCTTGATCGAGATGCGGAGGGTCTGGGCGCAACGGGAAGAGCCCGACGCGGTGTCCGGCCTGCTCGACATGCACGATCTCGGCGACGCTCTCGTTGCCGCCGGTCTCGCCGATGCCGTCATGGAGACGGAACGCCTGACGGTGCAATACCTCAGTGCCGAAGCGGTGATCGACGACCTCGTGCGCAGCGGCGCGTGGGTGGCTCGAAGCCGTCGACCCGCGCGGCACGGCGCCCGCGAGAATTTCGCCTCCCTGCGGCGTCGCTATCTCGACATGCGCGCCGCCGCCCCCATCGACGTGACGGTGGAGATTGTCTATGCCCATGCGTGGGCTCCAGCCTCCGCATCCCGACAGACCTTCGTCGCCGCGCCGCTTCCCGTGCGTCGCGATCCCCCTCGGGCCCGCCCTCCGAGACCGCTAAGGAAAAAGATAACCTGTTGATAAGAAAGAAGAAATATAGATACTTGGCGGTTGCGAAAATCCATTCGAGGCTGTTAGCATTGCAGCCCTTTGCCGGCGGAGCCGCCGGCGAGAAACGAGCGCCGAAATGGTTTCGAAGCGTCTTTGCTCCGGTGAGTCGTGCCGGTTCATCGTCCGGCCCAATCGCTCGCTGACTCCGCGGCAGCAAGGACTGTTCTTTGCGTTCATGTGCATCGTGGTGCTCGGCATCGCGGGTGCGTTCGCCGCTCGGGGTTTCTGGCCGGTGCTCCCCTTCGCCGGTCTCGAGATCGCGGTTCTCGCCTACGCGCTCTGGCATTGCGCGCGCTCCGGCGCGGTGACCGAAGTGATATCCGTTGCGCCCGATCGCATATCCGTCGACAAGGGCCGCGGAGACCTCGCGCGGGTGTGGGAGACACCGCTGGCGTGGGCGCAGATCCGTCTGGATGATTCCGGGCGCGACTGGTACCCCAGCCGGCTGGTCATCCGCTCCCACGGCAAAGAGGTACAATTGGGAAGTTTTCTGAACGAAGATGAGCGCCGCCGGCTCGCGGAAGAGCTGCGGCGCGCCGTCGCCGGATTCGCCGTTCGGGGTTGGCACCGGTCGGCGTCGCTGTCTTAGATGTCGGGGAGACTTGATGAAGATGTGTGCGGGAGCAATGTGCACGAGGCCGGGCGGCCTGCTGATTGCGGTGTCGCTGGCGAGCTTCGCAGGCTCCGCCTCGGCGGCATGGGAGCTCAACCTGCCGGTGGGGGTCACTCCTCTGAGCGCCATCGTCTACGACCTTCACATGCTGATCCTGTGGATCTGCGTGCTCATCGGCGTGGTCGTGTTCGGCGTGATGTTCTACTCGATCGTCTACCACCGAAAGTCCCGCGGTCACGAGGCGGCGCATTTTCACCACAGCACCTTCGCCGAAATCGCCTGGACGGTGATCCCATGCATCATTCTTGTCGGCATGGCGATCCCGTCCACCACCACCCTGATCGAGATGGAGGACACCAGCGATCCGGACATGACGCTGAAGGTCACCGGCTACCAGTGGAAGTGGCGCTACGACTATCTCGACGACGATGTCACCTTCTACAGCAATCTCGCGCCGGAAAGCCGCCGGGCGATCTACGAGGTCGGCGGTCCCGAGGAGCGCGGCGAGAAGTACCTGCTGGAAGTCGACAACCCGGTGGTGCTGCCGACCGGCAAGAAGGTGCGCATCCTGCTCACCGCCGATGACGTCATCCACGCGTGGTGGGTCCCGGAGCTGGGCCAGAAAAAGGACGCGATTCCGGGCTTCGTGAACGAGATCTGGACTCTGATCGAGGAGCCCGGTACCTATCGAGGCCAGTGCGCGGAACTGTGCGGGAAGGACCACGGGTTCATGCCCATCGTCGTGATCGCGAAGCCCGAGGAGGAGTACCGGGAGTGGGTCGCGCAGCAGCAGCAGGCCCAGGCGGAAGCGCAGGCCGCCGCCTCGCGGGAGTGGACGCGGACGGAGCTGATGGCCAGGGGCGAAGCGGTGTACATGAGCGCCTGTGCCGGGTGTCACCAGATCGACGGCGGAGGCGTGCCCAACCACATCGCGTCGATCGCGGGCAGCGCGATCGTCACCGGCGATCTCGATGAGCACATGCGGGTCGTCCTCGAGGGGCGGGATGGCACCACGATGCGCGCCTTCGCCTCGGAACTCGACGATGTAGAACTCGCCGCGCTGATGACCTACCAGCGCAACGCGTTCGGCAACGCGAGCGGCGAACTCGTTCAACCCGCGACGGTCGCCGTCGCGAGACTCAACCTGGGAGACGAAGGGCAATGAGCGCAGCGACCACACACCACGACCACGCCCACGACGACCACCACCACGGTCCTCCCCCCGGCCTGCTGCGCTGGGTGTTCACCACCAATCACAAGGACATCGGCACGCTCTATCTCCTGTTCGCCCTGACGATGCTCTTCGTCGGCGGTTTCCTCGCCATGGGGATCCGGGCCGAGCTCTTCCAGCCCGGCTTGCAGTTCCTCGATCCCGACCTCTTCAACCAGTTCACGTCCATGCACGGGCTCATCATGGTCTTCGGCGCCATCATGCCCGCCTTCGTGGGGTTCGCGAACTGGCAGGTGCCCATCATGATCGGCGCGCCGGACATGGCGCTGCCCCGCATGAACAACTGGAGCTTCTGGATCCTGCCCTTTGCCGGAACCCTGCTCATTGCGACCTTCTTCATGCCGGGCGGCGCGCCCGCCGCCGGCTGGACGATGTATCCCCCGCTCGTGCTCCAGGGCGGGATGAACGTGCCCTTCCTCATCTTCGCCGTCCATCTCCTGGGAATGTCGTCGATCATGGGGGCAATCAACATCATCGTGACCATTCTCAACATGCGCGCGCCGGGGATGACCCTGCTGCGCATGCCGCTCTTCGTGTGGACCTGGCTGATCACCGCGTTTCTGCTCATCGCGGCGATGCCGGTGCTCGCCGGCGCGGTCACGATGCTCCTGACCGACCGCTTCTTCGAGACCTCCTTCTTCAACGCCGCGGGTGGCGGCGACCCGGTGATGTTCCAGCACATCTTCTGGTTCTTCGGGCATCCCGAGGTCTACATCATGATCCTGCCCGCCTTCGGCATCGTCTCGCAGATCCTGCCCGCTTTCTGCCGCAAGCCGCTCTTCGGCTACGAGTCGATGGTGTACGCGACCGCCTCCATCGCCTTCCTCTCGTTCATCGTCTGGGCGCACCACATGTTCACGGTGGGCATGCCGCTCGCGGGAGAGCTCTTCTTCATGTACACGACGATGCTGATCGCGGTGCCCACCGGCGTGAAGGTGTTCAACTGGATGGCCACGATGTGGCGGAGCTCGATGACCTTCGAGACTCCCATGCTCTACGCGATCGCCTTCGTCGTGCTCTTCACCATCGGGGGCTTCTCGGGCCTGATGCTCGCAATCACCCCGGCGGACTTCCAGTACCACGACACCTACTTCGTCGTGGCCCACTTCCACTACGTGCTGGTGACCGGCGCCCTCTTCGCCATTGTCGGGGGGGTGTACTTCTGGCTGCCGAAGTGGACCGGCCACATGTACGACGAGCGCCTCGGCAAGTGGCACTTCTGGCTGTCGTTCGTCTCAGTCAACGTGCTCTTCTTCCCGCAGCATTTCCTGGGTCTTGCGGGCATGCCGCGCCGCATACCGGACTACTCGGTGCAGTTCGTGGACTGGAACGTGGTATCGAGCCTGGGTGGCTTCGCTTTCGGCCTCTCGCAGTTGCTCTTCGTCTACATCATCTTCAAGACGATACGCGGGGGCGCGAAGGCGCCGGATCGGGTCTGGGAAGGCGCGCGCGGCCTGGAATGGACCCTGCCCTCGCCCCCGCCCTACCACACCTTCGCGACGCCGCCGAAGGTGACGGAAGCCGACGCCCACAGCTAGAGCCCTCTCGTGACGAACCCGGTCACCGCCAAACGCCGTGCCGCCAGCATCCGGCTCGCGATACTGCTCGGCCTCGTGGCGTTCGCGTTCTATCTCGGCATGTTTCTCATGGGGGGGACGTGAGCGGCTCGACTGCCCGCTCTCACCGCAACCGGCGCTCGGCGTGGCGGCTCGGCCTCGTGGTGGCGGCGATGTTCGGCTTCGGCTATGCGCTGGTGCCGCTCTACGACATTTTCTGCGAAGTGACCGGGCTCGGGGGCCGCACCGGGGTCGTTCAGGCCGGCACGCTGCCGGCGCGCGTCGACGAGAGTCGTCTCGTGACCGTAAGCTTCGACGCCACCGTCAACAGTGCGTTGCCGTGGGAGCTCGAACCCGCGCAGCGCGAGATGAAAGTGCATCCAGGGCGTCTCTACCAGACGCACTACGTCGCGAGGAGCCGGTCCGGCCGGGCCACCGTGGGTCAGGCCGTGCCGAGCGTGGCGCCGGCCGTCGCCTCGAAGTACTTCGACAAGACCGAGTGCTTCTGCTTTACCAAACAGCACCTCGAGGCCGGGGAAGAACGCGAGATGCCGGTGCATTTCGTGGTGAGCAATCAGTTGCCGGAACGCGTCGAGGCGCTGACTCTGTCCTACATCTTCTTCGACACGGCACCGGATAGTTGAGATCGCGGGCGCGGGCGATCGGACGCACAACAGACCAAGGGGACCCACCGCATGGCGGCAGCAGAGCAAGACTACTACCTACCGAACCCGAGCCATTGGCCGATCGTGGGCTCGATCGGGCTCTTTCTCCTGCTCGGCGGCTTCGCCTGCTACCTGAGCGGCATCACGAGCGGTCCGGTCGCCATGATCATCGGCTTCGCGGTCGTCGTGTTCATGATGTTCGGCTGGTTCGGCACCGTCATCGGCGAGAGCGAAGCGGGGCGCTACAACGACCAGGTCGACGTGTCCTTCCGCATGGGCATGGGCTGGTTCATCTTTTCCGAGGTGCTGTTTTTTGCCGCCTTCTTCGGTGCCCTGTTCTATGCGCGGGTGTACTCGGTGCCGTGGATGGGGGGCGAAGGCGTCGGCGCGTTCGCCACCCATCCCGTTCTCTGGCCCGATTACGAGTCCGCCTGGCCCACCAACGGCCCCGCCAACATCGGTGACGCGTTCGAGACCATCCCCGCCTTCGGGATTCCTGCCCTCAACACGATCATTCTGCTGACCAGCGGCGTCACGGTTACCCTGGCGCACTGGGCGCTGAAGAAGAACCAGCGCGCCCGCCTCTCCTTCTGGCTCTTCGTGACCGTCGCGCTCGGCGTGATCTTTCTCTACTACCAGGGAGTCGAGTTCTACCACGCCTATGCCGACCTCAACCTGACGCTCGAGTCGGGAATCTACGGTTCGACGTTCTTCATGCTCACCGGGTTCCACGGGTTCCACGTGACGATGGGCGCGACCATGCTCGCCGTGATCTGGGTGCGCACGTTGAGAGGCCATTTCACGCCGAAGAAGCACTTCGCCTTCGAGGGCGTCGCCTGGTACTGGCACTTCGTCGACGTGGTATGGCTCGGTCTCTTCATCTTCGTGTACTGGTTGTAGGTCCTCCGCGGAGGCGCCGCGTGCGCAACGGCGGCGCGCTCGGACCCGAAGGCGTTCTCCGCCATTCCCTTGATGAGCCCACCAAGGGGCAGGGCGCCTGCCCCCGTTGTCGCGCAAGGAACATAGGGGGAGTGCGCGCGTTCGAGTCGTCTATTCCCGTCATTCCCTTGGTCCACGGGAATCCACCGGCGGGACGGGCGCGGGTCAGGGCGAAAGCGGGTGCGGCTGAATGAGTCCCGCCCACCAGAGGACGAAGAGCAGGGCGAAGAGCGAGACGGAGATCGCGACCCGCCACGTCAGCGCTTTCGCCAGGCGATCGGAATCGCCCCGATCCTTGATGAAGTAGAAGAGCGCCGAACCCATCGCGGTCACGATGCCGAGGAAGATGGCGATCACGAGGATCTTGGCGAACACTTCGAGGCCCCCGCTGCGATGCCCGGCAGTATAGTCGACGGGAGCGCGGGGACTTCGGCGGCGCCGGCGCATCAGCGGCGTTTCCGCCCCACCCTCTGGCCGACGCTCGCGACTCTGATCGTGTTTCCCGTGCTGCTGGGGCTCGGCTGGTGGCAGCTCGAGCGCGCCGACTTCAAGCAGGCGCAGGAGGCCCGGGCAGAGGCGGAAGACGCACGAGCGCCGGTAGTGCTGGGTACCGGGCTCCGGGAGCAGGCGGCGCAACCCGAAGCGTGGAGCCATCGCCGGGTGAGAGCCGCCGGGCAATATCTTCCCCGACACTTCCTTCTCGACAACCGCACTCGTCGGGGGGTGGCAGGCTTTCATGTTCTGACCCCGTTCGCGCTCGACGACGCGCATGTGTTCGGAGTCATGGTCAACCGCGGGTGGATTCCGCTCGGTCCCGACCGGAGTCACCTGCCTGAAATCTCGACACCCGCGGGAACGCTGGAGGTGCGGGGGAGGAGCCGGGTTCCAGGGAAGGCTTTTCTTCTCGGAGAGGCGGGCTATCGTGGCGATCTCTGGCCGCGAGTGGTGCAAAGCATCGAGCTCGCGAAGATGGAGGCGGCGCTCGGAATCGACTTGTTCCCCTTCGTGGTCGAGCAGAGTCCCACCGACCCCCATGGATTCGAACGGGAGTGGCGAGCCTACGGAGGACTCAGCCCTCGGCGCCATCGAGGCTATGCGTTTCAATGGTTTGCGCTCGCCGCTACCCTGCTCGTCATCTACGTGGTGGTGAACTTCCGCCGCCGATGAGGGCCTCGGGAGCCTTCTATCGGCGCATCGTCACGCTCGCGTTTCTGCTCGCGGTTGTGGTGAGCACGCTCGGCGCTTACGTGCGGCTCTCCAATGCGGGGCTGTCCTGCCCGGACTGGCCGGGCTGCTATGGCCGGCTCAGCGTTCCAGGACCGGCCGACGCCGTGGATGCGCAGGCGGTCTTTCCCGACCGGCCCCTGGACCGCGCAAGGGCCTGGAAGGAGATGGCGCATCGCTATGCGGCCGGACTGCTGGGTGTGATGATCCTTCTCATCGGAGTGCTCGCATGGCGGAGACGCTCGCCCGGCCGGATCCCGGGGCTTCCCAGTTTCCTGGTTGGGCTGGTCGCGTTTCAGGCCCTGCTCGGGATGTGGACGGTGACCCTGGGCCTTGCGCCTCTCGTGGTCACCGCGCACCTGCTCGCGGGTCTCGCCACCGTGGCCCTGCTGTGGTGGCTCCGGCTGGGCCTCGTCCACCGCGCCGAGGTTTCCCAGCCGACTTTTGGCGGCGACGGAGTTCCCTCCTTGCGGGCCTTCGCTCTGGGAGGCGTGCTGGTGATCGCGTTGCAGATCGCGCTCGGGGGTTGGACCAGCGCCAACTACGCGGCGCTCGCGTGCCCGGACTTCCCCTTGTGCCAGGGCCGCCTCCTGCCTCCGCTCGACCTCCCGGGCGCATTTGCCCCGTGGCCCGACGCCGAGGGGGGAGATTTCGAAGGCGGCGTCCGCGACAACGATGCCCGGGTGACCATTCACCTCGCCCATCGCGTCGGAGCGGTGTTGACTCTGCTCTACGTGACAGCGCTCACAGTGCGAATCTTCGTCTCGGCCGGGGCCGGCCGCCTCAAGGTCGCGGGCGCAGTGCTGCTGGTCGTGGCGGTCGCACAGGCGTCCCTCGGTATCGCGAACGTCCTGATCGGCCTGCCGATCGCGCTCGCGGTGGGACACAACGCAGGCGCCATTCTCCTGCTGCTCTCCGGCGTCACTGTGTACCATATGGCCCGCCTGCCGGGCTCCCCGCTCACGGATAGATTCGAGGTGCACACTTGAGCGAACACGCCGCCGTACTCGGCGCATCTCCGCTCTGGAAGGAGTACCTCGAGCTCACCAAGCCGCGCGTGGTCGCGGTGCTCGCATTCACCGCCCTGGTCGGAGTATGTCTCGCGAGCCCCGGGGCGCTGCCGCTCGATACCGCCGCGTTCGCCCTGCTCGGCATCAGTCTCGCCGCAGCCGCCGGCGGCGCCGTTAATCACGTGGTCGACCGGCGGGTGGACGCGCTCATGCCCCGCACCAGCCGGCGTCCGCTCCCGCAGGGCCGGGTCACGAGCACCGCGGCGCTCGCATTCGCCGGAGGCTTGAGCGCGCTGTCGGTGCTCGTGCTCGGCGCACTGGTGAACTGGCTCACCACTGTGCTCACCTTCGCGTCCATGGTGGGCTACTCGGTCGTCTACACGATGTATCTCAAGCGGGCGACGCCCCAGAACATCGTGATCGGGGGTGCGGCGGGCGCCATGCCCCCGGTGCTCGGCTGGACCGCGGTGACCGGCAGCGTGGACGGCCACGCCATGCTGCTCTTCGTGATCATCTTCGCGTGGACGCCGCCGCACTTCTGGGCGCTGGCCATCGAGCGCCGGGAGGAGTATGCCCGGGCGGAGATCCCCATGCTGCCCGTCACCCACGGGGTTCCCTTCACCCGGCTTCAGATTCTCCTCTACACCGTTATCTTGTTCGGGGTCAGCCTGTTGCCTTTCGTTGCGCGCATGAGCGGCGCCATCTACCTGGCCGGGGCGGTGCTGCTGGGCGCCGCCTTCCTCTACCAGTCCGTCATGCTCTACCTTGGGCAGGAGCGGGAGAGGCCGATGAAGGTGTTCGGCTTCTCCATCTACTATCTGCTCGGACTCTTCGCCTTCCTTCTCGCCGACCACTATCTGGGCATGGTGGCCTGAGATCGGTCCTCTGAGCGTCAGCCCTCCCGCCCTCGTTCGTCGGGTACGGGGGCTGCGGCTCTCTCTCAGACCTCCATCGCGCGTCGCAGCTTTCGAAGCGCGTTGGCCTCTAGCTGGCGGATGCGCTCCGCGGAGACGTCGTAGCGGTTGGCGAGGTCCTGCAGGGTGGCTTTCTCTTCCGCGAGCCAGCGTTCGGTGACTATCGTCCGGTCGCGCTCGTTGAGCTCCTGCACCGCTGCTTGCAGAGCGCGCCGGCTGTGGGCTTCCCAGTCCTCCCGCTCCGCCGCTTCCGCGGGCTCGAAACGAAGATCCTGCAGGTAACGCGCCGGAGCCACGTGCTCGGGGCTGGCGTCATCTTCCGGCTCTCCGTCGTATGCGGCGTCGCGGGCGCTGAGGCGCTGCTCCATTTCCAGCACCGTGTCGGGGCTCACGCCGAGATCTCTTGCGACGGCATCGACCTCCTCCCGGCTCAGCCACCCCAGCCTCTTCTTGGCGCTGCGGAGATTGAAGAACAGCTTCCGCTGCGCCTTGGTGGTCGCCACCTTCACGATCCGCCAGTTGCGCAGGATGTACTCGTGAATCTCGGCCCGAATCCAGTGGACGGCGAAGGAAACCAGGCGCACCCCCATGTTCGGGTCGAAACGCTTGACCGCCTTCATCAGGCCGACGTTGCCCTCCTGGATGAGGTCCGCCTGCGGCAGGCCGTAACCGTCGTAGCCGCGGGCGATGCGCACCACGAAACGCAGGTGTGAGAGCACGAGGCGCCAGGCCGCGTCCAGGTCGTCGTTGGTCCTGAAACGCTCGGCCAGCTCGTGTTCCTCTTCCGCGCTCAGCATCGGCATGTCGTAGACCGCGTGCCGATAGGCATCCAGGCTGCCGAGCGGCAGAGTGGTCAGGGAGCGGTCCAGGCTTGTGTTCACGTTGCCGCGGTGTCCGAGAGAGATGTCTTCTTGAAGCGGCCCGCGATTTTAGCACTCGTGGGCTGGGAGTGCCAAAGCTCGGGGGCCGAGCATCGGGAAGGAGCCGGAGGGGCCGATGGTGCTCGGCCCGACGTGGATTCGCGCCGATTGCTCGATTCCCCGTCGGGGCCCTCGATGAGCACCCAACCCTTCCGCCGGTGGGATACGCTCCTCATCGAAGTGGGGGCCGGCGCGCCGGCGTGGGCAGAGTCTTCTCTGCGCTTCTCGTCATTGCTCGAGCAATGCGTCCACGAAGTCGTGGGCATCGAAGTCCCGCAGATCGTCGAGGCCCTCACCCACCCCCACGTAGCGGATCGGAATGCCGAGCGATTCGGCGATGGCGAAGATGATTCCGCCCTTGGCAGTGCCGTCGAGCTTGGTCAGAATCAGGCCGCTCACGCCGACCGCTTCGGCGAATTGCCGTGCCTGAGCGAGGGCATTCTGACCGGTGCTCGCGTCGATCACGAGCAGGGTCTCATGCGGCGCTTCGGCGTCTATCTTCTTGATTACGCGCCGTACTTTCTTCAATTCCTCCATCAGGCCGGACTGGGTGTGGAGGCGGCCCGCGGTGTCCGCGATCAACAAGTCCGCTCCTCGGGCGCGGGCGGAAGAGAGTGCATCGTAGATGACGGACGCGGAGTCCGCCCCGCTGTGCTGGGCGATGACCGGGATTGCCAGGCGTTCCCCCCAGGTCTGCAACTGCTCGATTGCGGCGGCGCGAAAGGTGTCGCCCGCCGCGAGCAGCACACTTCGTCCTTCGCCCTTGAAGCGGTGGGCGAGTTTCGCGGCGCTGGTAGTCTTTCCGGTGCCGTTGACCCCCACCATCAGAATCACGAATGGATTCGCAGGAGACGGGCGGAGAGGGCGACTCACCGGCTCGAGAACGTCCACCATCGCGCCGTGCAGCGCCTCGGCGAGCGCCGATTCGTCGTCGAGGCGTTTCGATCGCGCCCGGCGCCGCATGTCGTCCAGGATTCGGCGGGTCGCCTCGATGCCGACGTCCGAGCTGAGCAGGACGGTTTCCATGTCCTCGATGAGATCTTCGTCGAGGGACCGGCGACCTGAGAGCAGTGCGCTCAGCCGTCCCACGAGGGCGCCCCGGGTGCGCCCGAGAGCCGCTTTCAGACGGCCGAAGAAGCCGCCCGGCTTCTTGTCGTCATCCGGAGCCGAATCTTTTCTCGCGCGGGAAAAAAGCACTGATGGGCGGGAGAGTGGGGCGGAGGGGGCCGGGCGCCCG
>CAYQVB010000117.1:0-40448 GCA_964420925.1 uncultured Ectothiorhodospiraceae bacterium
ATCTACAGAGCTACAACGAAAACCCTCGAGCCTTGGTGTGGACAAAGACGGTCGAGGAGATCGTCGAAAAGGTCCGTCGGGGCCGATCGGCATTACTAAAAACACCTTAAAAACCGTTTTGTTAAGGACACTACACTAGCGGGGCATCACCGCGCCTTCGGATGCGGGCGCCATGTGCTCGGCGTAATGCTTGAGGTAGCCGCGCGTGACCCGAGCCGGCATGGGCGAGCGCTCGTGCCGTCGCCGGTCGAGTTCGTCCTCGGACACCGCCAGGTGCAGTTGGCGCCTCGCAAGATCGATTCGAACGGGATCGCCGTCCTGCACGAGAGCAATCGGTCCGCCGCGTGCCGCTTCCGGCGTCACGTATCCAATGGCCGGTCCGTGGGTGGCCCCGGAGAAGCGCCCGTCCGTCACCAGGGCGCAGGTCGTTCCGAGTCCCGCGCCCATAAGCGCCGACGTGGCGCCCAGCATCTCACGCATTCCGGGCCCGCCCCGCGTTCCCTCATTGCGGATGACGATGCAGGTGCCGCGCCGGATGCGCTGCGTCCGCAGCGCCTCGATTGCGCTCTCCTCGTCTTCGAAGACCCGCGCCGGCAGCGTGACGTCCCACATCTTCTGCGCCACGCCGGAAGCCTTGACCACCGCTCCACCTGGCGCGAGGCTCCCCTTGAGGATGTAGATCGAGCCTTCGATTTCGGCCGGATCGCTCCTCGCGCGGATGCATTCGGGGTTTGCGATCTCGGCTTCACGGACGAGCGCACCGGTCGTCCTGCCACTCACCGTCATGGTGTCGCAATGGATGAGGTCGTCTAGCGCCTTCATCACCGCGGGCACCCCACCGGCCTCCCCGAGCTCGGTCACGCCCCACGGTCCCGAGGGCGCAAGCTTGACCAGGGTCGGTGTCTCGCGGCTCAGCCGATCCCAGGTCTCGAAGCTCACCTCGACGCCGGCTTCCTTCGCCATCGCGATCATGTGAAGAACCATGTTGGTCGAGCCACCGACCGCCATCCCGACCCGCATCGCGTTCTCGAACGCCTCGCGGGTGAGAATCTGCGACGGGCGCAGGTCCTCGCGCACGAGCTCCATGATCCGCATCCCGGTGTACTTCGCGGCGCGCAACTGATAGTTGCTTCCCGCCGGGAGGGTTCCGCTGCCGGCAAGGGCGAGTCCGAGCGCTTCGGTGTAGATGCCGGCGGTGTTGCCCGACGTCGCGGTGTCGCAGGCGCCGGCGAAAGGGAAGTGGTTGTCCTCGAGACCCTTGAGATCGGCCTCGGAGAGCTTTCCCAGCAGGACCTCGCCCACCGCGTCGTAGACGGTTTCGAGAAAGACCTTTCGATCCTTGTGAACCCCGGCCCGGGTCGCACCGCCGTAGAGCAGGATGGCGGGCAGATCGAGGCGCGCCGCGGCCATCACCATGCCCGGCACCACCTTGTCGCCCGAGCCGATGAGGACCATCGCGTCGAAGCGGTGGCCTTCGACCATGAGTTCGATCATGTCCGCGACGAGATCGCGGCTCGGCAGCACGTAGCGCATGCCGACCGATGCGAAGGTCTCGCTGTCGGTGACGTGAAAGGTGTTGAACTCGCACGGCGTCCCTCCTGCCATGCGAATCCCCGCCTTTACTGCGTCTCCGACCTGTCGCAGGTGGACGTTCTCGGGCGAGAAGTCCTGGTACGCGTTCACGACCGCAATCATCGGGCGCGCGAACTCCTCGTCGATGAACCCGGCGCCCTTCGCCCAGGCTCGCTGCAGAGAGCGCTCGATCCCGAGAAACTGCTTGTCGCTACGCACTTCCGCCCCCGGACGCTGCCGGCCTTTGCGCTCCGGCGACGCCGCCACCGTCGCCGGGCGCCGAGCCGTCACGAGGAAGCCTATGGCGTGCCCCAGGCTGTTTGTATATACAGACGAAAGTTGTTCTACATACAGATCGCCCCCAAGTGATCTACGCCAGACCGGTTGATGTAGCGTAGAGGGATGTATGAGAACATGATCGCGGTCGACCGCGAGTCTCCGGAGAGCCTCCAGAAGCAGATCCGCCGGCAGATCGCGATCGGCATCCTGAACCGCCAGTACCCCCTGCACCACCCGCTGCCGTCCATTCGGCAACTGGCGACGGAGCTCGCGGTAAGCGTCACGACGGTCGCGCTCGCCTACGAGGCGCTGAAACAGGACGGATTCGTCGAGGGCCGAAAACGCGCCGGGTTCTTCGTGAACCAGGAAGTACTGACCGACCCCGGCCACACGCTCAAGCGCCACCTCCCCTCCGACATCGCCGCGGCACGGCAGAGAATCGACTACCGGGAGTTTTTCCGCGATCGCACCTTCAACCTGCCGCGGGTCGTCAAGCCGTCGGACTGTCTCGTTCGCTACCGCTATCCCTTCGTCTGCGGCCTGACCGATCCTTCGCTCTTCCCCATCGCGAGCTGGCGCGAGTGTGTGCGCGACTCGGTCAACGTCGTCGAGGTCGGGAACTGGGCCACCGACTATTCCGACATCGACGATCCTCTGTTGGTCGAGCAGCTCATTCAGCGGGTGCTCGCCAAGCGCGGCATCGTCGCCCATCCCGACGAGATCCTGGTCACCGTCGGCGGCCAGCAGGCCCTCTACCTCGCCGTCCGGCTGCTGCTCTCGCGCAGCGACATCCTCGGGGTGGAGGATCCGGGCTATCCGGACGTCATCAACATGGCCCGGATCGAGGGCGTTGAGGTGCTGCGCCTTCCGGTCGACCGCAAAGGGCTCGTCCTTTCACCGGACATGAGCCGCTGCAAGTGCCTCTTCGTGACTCCGAGTCATCAGTTTCCCACCACCGTCACCATGCCGCTGGAACGCAAGCTCGAGCTGCTGGAGCTCACGAAGAACAATGGCCAGTTCGTCATAGAAGACGATTACGAGGCCGACATCAGCTTCAACAAGACGCCCCCTCGCGCGCTCAAGAGCCTCGACGGCTGGGGCAACGTCATCTATTTCGGCAGCCTCTCGAAATCGCTCCTGCCGGGACTGCGCATCGGCTATCTCGTCGCCGACCGTGAGTTCATCGCCGAAGCGAGAGCCCTTCGCCACCACATCCTCCGTCATCCCCCGGTCAACAACCAGAGAAGCGTCGCCCTGTTTCTGCAAAGAGGATACTTCGATCGCTTCGTCGCGAAGCTCACCGGCATCTACCAGCAGCGGTGCGAGGTGATGCACGAATCGCTCGAGCACCACTTTCCGGGAGCTTCGGTCAAGCCGGAATACGGCGGCGCCATCATCTGGCTGACGCTGCCGGAAGAAGCCGACGCCAACATTCTGCGTGAGCGGGTCGAGCCCGAAAGCGTGTACTTCGAAACCGGAGGGTTCACCTTCGCCGACGAAACCAGCAATCGCAATCACATCCGCCTCGGCTACTCGGTGATTGAGAAGTCGCGCATTCCCGAGGGAATCGACCGGATTGCGAACGCGGTCTCGGAGGCCGTTGCCGAACCTCCGTCCGATTGATTCCACGCGCGACGGATGCCGCGAGGGAGCGGCGCAACCGATTCCCTTCGGGGTGGCTGCTGCGCTCGAGGGGAAAGAATCCGTCTCGAGCCGCCGGTAGAGCTTCATCGACGCTTGCGCGGTCCGATTTCGCGATGCCTCGGGTTGGCCCGAACCGGGAGCCGGCGCGAGCGTCATCTCGAAGCCCCGTCACAACGGTGGAGAGCGAGGGAATGCGCCGTAGAGGTTCTCGATCGCCTTGCCGATGCCGAGCACGCCCTCGTCATCGAATCTGCGTCCGGTGATGTGCAGGAAGAAGGGCAGACCCTGGTCGCTGAATCCGATGGGCACGGACAGCGCCGGACACTGCCCCATCAGATTGAAGGCTGCGGTCAGTTCCAACCCCTTGACTCTCCCGTCTTCGGTGGTCCCCACGAAGTGGGTGTATCCCGAGCCGACCGGAGGTGCGGTGGTGGTCGCGGTGGGACTCAACAGCGCATCGTACCGGGACAGGATGCGCAAGAGCTTGTACCAGCACTCGCTGCGCAGTATCTCCATGCGCTTGTAGTCGACCGCACTGATGCTTCGCGCCTGCTCCATCAGCTCGACCACGTACGGGTCCATGCGATCCCGGAACTCTGCCAGGTGCCGTCCGAAGAACGCCACCAGGTAGACTTTCCAATGATCGACGGCGCACTGCACTATCTCCGCCGGCCAGTCGAGGTCCACTTGTTCGACCGTCGCACCGCTCGACCGCAGACGCTCGACCGCCGACAGCACGCTCGACTGCACTTCCTCGTCCACCGCCATGTGTCCGAGGTCCATCGACAGGGCCACTTTGGGATGCGCCGGTGCTCGTACCGGTACGTCGAAGCGCAGCTTCGATTCGAGCGAAAGCAGGTCACGGTCATCGGGGCCCTGGGCGAAGCGCATGAACAAGGCCGCGTCATCGATGCTTCGGGTCAGCGGGCCAAAGTGAGAGATGGTGTCGAGCGCGCTCGGGATCAGGTCCATGGGAATGCGGCCGAGGCTGGGCTTCAGTCCGACCAGTCCGCAGAAAGCGGCCGGAAGGCGGACCGATCCCCCCATGTCGCAACCCTCGGCCCACGGCACGCAGCCGGAAGCGACTGCGGCCGCGGAACCGCCCGAGGATCCGCCGGGGGTGTGACCCGGATTCCAGGGGTTTCGGGTGTGGCCCCAGAGCGGGCTGTAGGTGAATGCGTCGTACGCGAACTCCGGGGTGGTCGTCTTGCCGATCACTATGGCGCCAGCGGCTTCGAACCTCTCCACGATGATGGAGCTCCGCTCGGGAACCCAGTGCTCATAGGCGTAGGAACCGAGCGTCGTGCGCCTGCCCGCGGTCGGTGTAAGGTCCTTGAAGGCAATCGGCAGCCCCGTCAGTGGGGGCGCCTCGCCCGAGCGTCGAAGCCGCTTTTCGGCGGCCCGGGCTTGCTCCATCGCTTCATCCGGATAGGTGAAACAAAAGCAGTTGAGGACGGGATTGACCTCTTCGATGCGTTCAATGCAGTTGCCGACGAGCTCGACCGGCGACAGTGAACCCTCCTTCAACCGCTCGAGAAGCTGCGAGACGGATGCAAACGACAGCGTCGGATCGCTCATCGATGTTCTCCTTCATTCGGGCAGGGATCTCCACGGCCGGCGCGGTGATGACCCCAAAGTCCGGCGCCGACGGACTGGGTTACGAGATCTGGGCGGCGATGCGCCGCCTGCAGATTGGCCGTTCCCGGAAGGAGGGCTGGCGATGGTACTGCTCGCGATGGTCCTCGACCGCATCGGGTACGCACTGAGTCGAAATGAACCGGGTTCCGCCCGCTCCGGTGACTCCAGGCATTACCGATCCGGATTCCGGGAAACGGCTCAGCGATTCGTCGAGAACGTCCTGCGGGCGGCTCGACACCTGTCCCATATCCTTGCCGAGGGCATCGGCGCCCTGCTGGCGCCGCAGGACGGCTCGAGCGGTGTCGGACCCCACGCATCAAGTGGGCAGCCGCCAATCAGGCTCGAGCCCTCTGCCCCAATCGAGGTCCGTACCTATGCCCCTTTCCTTCGCCACCTGGTAGGCCCGGTATGCCAAGGCCACGTCGGAGGTACCCATGGCCCGGTTGTCGAACAAGGTGATGTCCTGCCTCGACCGTCTGCCGCGCGCTCGTCCCGCCATGATGTCGGAAAGCTCCACGACGTCGTCCCACGTAATTACGGATTTTTCCACGGCACGCGTGAATGTCCGATTGGGCGGATCTTCGCCCAAACCCCCTTCCATAGTGTGCTCCTTGTTGAGCACCGCCAGGACGGACATGCGTTCCATCGCATGCTCATCGAGCTCCCATCCACCTGCCAGTATCTCGCCACCTACGGTGCATACATGAGTGCCCGGCTCCAGGAGGCGGCCGTCGAATGCGGGTTCCAGGGAGCTCGTTGCCGCGACTACGATATCCACTTCCCTGAGCGCCTGGTCCGGAGAAGCTACCGGCCGCACCGGAAACCCCGCCATCTCCGACACCTGAGTGCAGAACCGCCTCCGGCGCTCGAGATTCCTGCTGAATACCTTCGCTGATTCAATTGCGTGGGTTTCCTTCAGAGCCATGAGAGAGCCGAGTGCGAGCCTGCCGCTCCCGAACACCCCCACGGTCTTCGAATCTTGATTTGCAAGGTACTTGGCCCCCACCGCCAATTCGCCGGCCACTCTCAGCGTGTTGATCCGTTCTCCAGCGGTGATCGCCAGCATTTCAGCGCTCTGCATTTCGTAGACCACGTTCAAGGCATGAGCATCGAGCACACCCTCGGCCAAGAACTTTTTCGAGTCCGGAGACGTTCGAGAATGCATGGAGTAGATTCGAGTCCCCATGACGCTCTTGCCCTCCAACCCACCCGGCAGGATCATCATCCTGCTGTCCGTGGGGAGCACGTATCGCTGTCGGGGAGAGAACCATGCCGTGCCCCGGGCGCGCTCGAGCAACAGGTCCTCGCACACCCTTACTACGTCGGACCAGGAAAGGGCACGTTCGACATCTTCATTGGAAAGGAACAGGACCACCGGAATTCTCCAAAGTTCATTCGTGAAATCCAAGGTAGCATCCGAGGGCATCGAGCGGCGAAATCCATAGAATTCCGTCACGTTGAGCAAGCGGCACAATGCCATTGTTCCGGATAACCCGCCGGGTTTCGCTCAGGTCAGTGGTCATGACGGTGACCGCAGCAATGTAGGGCAGACCTGGTGGAAGGAAGTCGGGAAGAAAATCTCCTGCGTCTTCCGGGCCAACCACAAGCACGCGTCCTCTGTCCGTCGTAATGCCATCGGGATCCATGGCGCGGCCAAGGTAGGCACCAAATCGGTCCTTGGTCTCATCAGGCTCTCGCACGCAAACCATGACGCCGGTCAGGCTGTCCGCATGGTTTAGGTGCTCAGTTGATCCGGGCGGCCATGACAATTCGGGCGTATGAGGGTAGACGAACTGAATTCGCCCCTCCGGCATGACATGCGGCAAAGTACGCAGTATGGACCACGACACCTCGTCTTTGGTGCGACCACGCAATCTCACCATCGATTGCATTTGGAATCCACACTTCACCAGTCGAGCACGCTGTGCTTGCAGGTCTGCGTGAGAGAACGCAATGAGGTGAATACCTTCATACCTGCCGAGCGCCTCGCGTAGTTGCTCGGAAAGCGGTGTGTCCGACGTTGAAGCAAGAAACTCCAGGAAGCCTCGTCGAAGCCGAACGAGCCGGTTTGAGTTACCGGACGGCTGTAGGGTGCCATCCGCTGCTACATTCTGTTGCTGCCAGATGGCGGAGGGCGAAAAGCCGAGCCGCCGTAGCTTCGTCGCTGCTCGATCCAGATCGCCGACGAAATACCCCACGTGATCCAGAAAGATCTGCTCGCGTTCGGGAACCTGCTGATCTGTCCAGCGACCAGGCAAGATAGATTGGGCCATGGAAGGAAACTCAGGTAACGAGCGGATAGTCAAGACTCATGTGATTGCGAGTATCCCGGTTCACGGGATCGGTCAGCCGAGCTTCAGCGTAGATCCTCCCACTCTGAGGCGCCACTGCGGCGGCAATCGGATTTCCACCGTAGCGGCGCGCAGTCGTGGGCCAAGCCGGTCTCCGCTTCTGGCGAGTCACCCCGGAGTATCGCGGAGGGCTCCTGACTGCATGGTGCCAGTAGTACCTTGTGGAATGGTCGATCGGCAATCTCCCTTCAGGGACAGGCGTGGACTAGCGCAGGCCGATGACATGGGCGAGCTTCGGCACCGCCTGTCCGAGGGCGTACTCGGAAACTCCCGCATAGCCAAGATGCAGGCCTGCACGCGCAACGGGACCTGTCCAGTAAGCGGACAGCGGTGCCAGGGCGAGTCCCGCCCGCGCACCGGCCGCGGCGATCGCCCGGTCATCCAGGCCACTATCCAACCAGCCGGCGACCTGCATGCCGGCTTCGCAGGGGACGAGCTCCAGCAGCCCCGACAGGTGTTTCCGGGCCAGCGCGAAGAGGCGCGCCTGACGCCTTGCATACAGCGCCCGCATCCGGCGCACGTGCCTTCCGTAGTGGCCGGCATCGATGAATTCGGCGAGTGCCCCCTGCACTGGCTGCGGCACCGTCTGACCGGTGTTTCTCACCGCATGAGCGAAGGCCGCCGCCAGTCCCTCGGGCGCGATGACATACCCGACACGCAGGGCGGGAAACATCGTCTTCGAGAACGTGCCGACGTAGGCGACCCGGCCGTTGGCGTCGATGCCCTGCACGGCGGCGATCGGCCGCCCGCGGTACCGGTACTCGCTGTCGTAGTCGTCCTCGATCACGAAGGCGCCGGCGCGCTCGGCCCAGTCGAGCAGTCGCAGGCGGCGCTCGAGCGAGAGCGTCGCACCGAGCGGGAATTGGCACGACGGTGTGATATAGGCGAGGCGGGCGCCGGGGCACCGCGCCTCGCCCACGGCGACATCGAGTCCTTCCGTGTCGACCGGAATGGGCTCGATGCGAGCCCCCGCGCCGAGCAACGCGGCCCGTGCGCCGGCATATCCGGGCTCCTCGATCCACGCCGGATCTCCGGGGTCGAGCAGCAGGCGGGCGCAGAGGTCGAGTGCGGCTTGTGCGCCGGCAACCACCACCACCCGTTCCGGTGAACACCTGACGCCACGGGTGGCCGTGACATACGCCGCGATGGCCGTGCGCAGCCGCAGGTCACCCGCGGCGTCGCCGTACCCGAGCCGCGCGCGCTCCGGGGTGCGCGCATGACGGGCCAGGATGCGGGCCCAGGTGCGATGCGGAAAGGCGGCGATGTCCGGCAACCCCGGTTGGAACGCGCCTTCGGCCGGTCCCGGCGCACCTCGCCCCACCCCGACGATCGCTCTCCCTCGCGCCGAGAGCGGCGAAACGGTGCGTCCGGAGACACCCCCGCTACCGACGAGGGGACTCTTCGGGACCTTCCGCGCCGGCTGGGACAGCAGCGCGGGCTCGATGTCGGCGACCCGGGTGCCATCACCGACCCGGGAGCGCAGAAAGCCCTCGGCCGCGAGCTGCTCGAAGACCGCGATCACCGTGTTTCGTGCGACACCGAGCTCCCGGGCGGCCGCACGGGTCGATGGCAGTCGCGTGCCGGGCTCGAGCCGTCCATCGAGGATCGCCGAGCGCAACCCATCGTAGATCTGTCGATGGAGCGGTACGCCGGAATCGCGCTCGGCATTGACGCCCAGCGGCAGAAGGTGCAGGTCTCTCACGACATCATCTAATGGTTCTATGAAAGATCCAATATTGGATCTTTCCTTTATGCCACTTTGCCTTGACTCTTGCCCCGCTGCAACGCTACGAGGCTCAGGATGTTCTGGATGAAAGGATTGCATGGGGGCTGCCGTCCCGGAGGGCCCCTCGCCGGGTTCCAGTCCGTACCCGAGCGCGACGCGCTCTACCGAGGCCGGGAACCATGCGGGCATCTCGAGGAGCGACCGATCGGTCGCCGGGTTCTATCACCGCTGACACCACGCTGTCAGGAGCACTCCGCGATACTCCCGTCCGACTCACCGGATGCGGAGATCGTCTTGGCCCACATGGTGTGGTGCATGTCCTCGGTATTCGAGCCGTGTGTCCTGGCGGTGGTGAACGAATGCCCGAGGTCGGGCGGTGTCGTGGAGGAGATGTCATCATGATCGCTACCGAGGTCGGTGGGACCCGCCCCAGCGTCTGCCCGCTCGACTGCCCGGATACCTGCAGCCTTGCGGTCCACACGGATGGCGCCCGCATCCTCGACGTGCGAGGCTCGAAGGCCAATCCCTACACGGCCGGCGTGATCTGCAACAAGGTCGCACGCTCCTATCCGGAGTTCGTGCACGGGTCGGCGCGGCTCACCCGCCCGTTGAAGCGTACGGGTCCTCGCGGCGGAAACGCCTTCGACGCGATTTCCTGGAGCGAGGCGCTGGACCTCATCCATGCCGGCATCTCCCGCGCCATCGCGCGGCACTGCCCGCAGACGCTGCTGCCGCTCAACTACGCCGGGCCGCACGGTGAGCTTGCCGGAGGCTCCATGGACCGCCGCTTCTTCCACCGGCTCGGAGCCTCGCTGCTCGCGCGCGGGCAGTTGTGCGGGATCGTGCGAGGCTCCGCGTACGCGAGCCTCTACGGAGCCGCCCCCGGCATGCCCCCCGAGCAGATGCGTCACTCGGACCTCGTCGTCGTGTGGAGCAACAACGTCACGGTATCCAACCTGCATCTCGCGCGGGAGATCAAGGCGGCTCGCAGGACCGGCGGCGCCCGGCTGATCGTCATCGACCCGAAGCGCACGCGCATCGCCGAACAGGCCGACCTCTTCATCCCGATCCGACCGGGTACCGACGTCGTGCTCGCCCTGGCGATGGCGGCGGAACTCGAGCGTCGCGGCGCCCACGATCGCGCTTTCATCGATCGCTGGGTCGACGGCCACGAAGCCTACATGGCGCATGCACGCACGTACACGCCCGGCATGGTGGCCGAGATCTGCGGCGTCGACCGTGCCACGTTCGACACTTTCGCGCAGTGGTACGGCGACGCGAAGACGGTCGGGGTGTCGGTCGGCAACGGGATGGAACGCGGGCGCAGCGGCGGCTCTGGTTTGCGCGCGGCGATGGCGCTGCAGGCCCTCACCGGCAATCACGGCCGGCTCGGCGCGGGCGTCTTCGCCAAGCCCGGCCATGCTTTCCCCAAGGCGGCCACCCGCTTGCAGCGCCCGGACCTCGTTCCCGACGGCACGAGGACCATCAACATCGTCGATGTCTCGCGCGTGCTGCTGGACGAGACCCTGGACCCGCCGATCAAGGCCGTCTTCATCTACAACCACAACCCGGTCGCCACCCACCCCGATCAGAATCGCATGCGCCGGGCGCTCGCCCAGGAGGACCTGTTCATCGCGGGGGCCGATGTCGTGATGACGGATTCGATGAAGTACTGCGATGTCGTGCTGCCGGCCGCGAGTCATTTCGAGCATGCCGACATCTACGCCTCCTACGGACACTGCCATCTGCAACGGGCGGAGCCGGTCATCCCCCACGTCGGCGAGTCGCTGCCGAATACGGAGATCTTCCGGCGCCTCGCGGCCCGCTTCGGCTTCGATGACCCGATGTTCCGCGAATCCGACGAGGCGCTGATGGACGCGGCGTTCGTCGACGACGATTCCCGGTTGGGTGGCCACCGGCCGAGCCGGCTGCCTGTTGGCTCGTCCCTCGCCATGACGACCATCGAGGGAGTGGAGCCGATCATGTGCGACACGGTCGCGCCCGCGACCGGCTCGGGCCGGATCGAGCTGTTCAGCCGCGACCTCGAGGAGCGCTTCGGCTACGGACTGCCGCGCTACGAAGCCGTCGAGCGAGGGTATCCCTTCACCATCATTTCGCCCTCGTCGCCGAGACGGATCAATGCGACCTTCGGCCATTGCGCGCTGTCCGGGGAACGCGAGGAGGTCGAGATCCACCCCGCGGACGCCGAGTCCCGGGGCATATCCGACGGCGACGTGCTCCGGGTCTTCAACGCCCGCGGCGAAACCCACCTGGTGGCGCGGATCACCGATGCAGTGCTGCCGGGCGTCCTCTATACCCCGAAAGGCGTCTGGCTCTCGGCGAGTCCGACCGGACAGACCGTCAATGCGCTCCTCGACGCGGACATCCGGACCGACATCGAGGATGGCGCCTGCTGCAACGAGGCTTTCTGCGACGTCGCGAGAATCGAGTAGCGAGAGGAGTGGTCGACAGTACGGGGAAGGAGAGATGTCAGAATCGATATTCGAAACGGTCTACGGGCGATGCGAGTGTGCGTCGGTCAGATACACGGTGGACGCACCGGCGAAGGAGCTCTATCACTGCCATTGCACTCGGTGCCGCCGATTGCACGGAACCCTGTTTGCGACCTATGCATACGTAGGTCGGGATCACTTCAGGATCGAAGAAGGTTCGGAAAACCTTTCGACGTACCGCAGTCCGTTGGCCCGCTGGTCCTTCTGCCGCCACTGTGGATGCCACCTGTTTGCGGAGCACGAAGAGAAGCCGGAAGTCGTGTGGTACATGCCAGCTACCCTCGAAGGAGAATCCATGCCCGGCCACCCTGCCGGAACCGAGAAACACATCTTTGTCGCCTCGAGGTCCCCCATCGATCGCATCTCGGACGCTCTACCGCAGTACGACGGCTACGCGCCACCAGAAGCCAGTGCCACTTCACCGAGGGATCCCGGCAAATGAAGCGCCATCAGTAGCGCTCGGCGAATGCCGAACGATCATGAGGCGGAGGGCCGTTGTCCGCGAAGTACTCCTCTGCTCTGACAATCCGCCCGCATCGCACCTCAAAGAAGGACACCGCGAACAGTGAGGTATCGCCGTCGCTGATCTCCGTCACCGTCACCACGGCATCGGCGCACTCGTCGATTCGCCGGACCGTGCAACGCCAGGTGCCTGGATAGTTCTCGTTCAGAGCGATGAAGTTCTCGGGGCCGCAGATGCGCTCTCGGGTGTTCGGCCAATGCGCCTCGAAATCTTCGGACAACAGGGGCAAGGCATCCCGGAATTGCCTTTGGTCGAAACAGCGCCAGAGTTCAATCGCCACGTCCCGGTCCTTTCGTTCGTTCAACGGAGCGTCGAGTCGATTCAACTATCTTCCTCCCTGTACATGCCGCCGCTACCGGAGGCATAGCCACATTCCACCGCAGCGGCGGGCAGTCGCGGGCCAAGCCGACCTCCGCATCTGGCGAGTCATTCCGGAGTATCGCGCAAGGCTCCTGACAGCGTGGTGTCAGTAGTGAATGGAGGCCGACCGCCGGTTCGATCAGGGAGGCGCCTGTGCGCTGATCTCCGGTGAAAAAGCGGCAAAGTTGCGCACGTTCCACGTAACGATCGTCGATGCCCCGGCTTTCATCGCCGATACGGCGATGAGGGCGTCGTACATCTGGCCTCCGATCGCGTCGCGCCGTTGCGCCTCGTGCAGTGCGTCCCAGGTTTCGCGCGCCGTGAGATGCACGACCGGTGTGTCACTCCAGTTCGCTTCCAGGAGGGCGATGGCATCCGCGGCCCGCAATCGGTTCGGCGCAGGCAGTCGTGTCAGGACCGCATAGGTCTCCGCCAGTGAATGGGCGGCCAGGACGAGCTGCTCTTCAGCGCGAGCACGCCGCTCGATTTCCGCCCGGGTGCGCGCATGGTGTTCATGCCAGGAGCAGAGCACTGCGACCAGGCCGCTGGTATCACAGAGATATCGAATCACTCGACATTGCTCGTCAACGGCTCGCCCGCACGGAGCCGGGCGGTCGTCTCCGCCACCTCCGACGCTTTCAAGACGGGTTGCTCCGACTGCGGGACCGCAACCACGAGGGAGCCATGACGCTCAAGGGTGACCGCCAGCGGCACGGATTCGATCTCCACGCGTCCGGCCTCCACCCGGAATTGGACCCGGGTGCCGGGATACAAATGGGCCGCATCACGGACCGCTTTGGGCACCACCAAGCGACCGGCTTTGTCAATGGTCGTTATCATGGCAACAAAAATACCACTTTCGATGCCATGCCCCAAGTACAGAGGCGGTGTTGTTCATGGCACGAAGGTTCACCTCACGATTCGTCTCTGAACCCGCCGGCACCGCGGAAAGGAACCTCACGACCCGCGGTACTCGGCGGACGAGTGCCGTCAAGTGTGATGCCTGCCGGGACGAAAAGAAGGTGGTGCGGCGAATGGTGCGGGTGGGCGCGACGCTGGCGTCCTATCCGCCGTCGCGGCCTTGACGAGGCATACCCTGTCGGGCACACCAGTCTCGTCGCAACTGCAGGGCCAGGGCTGCGAAGCTGTCGCCGGTCTCATGGCAGGCGACGATACGGTCGGCGCGAAAGTGGCGGAAATCCTCGCGCAGCTCGCACCAGGCCGCGAGCACCATGACTTCGATGTAGTAGATGACGGCAAGCGGCAGGCAGGTGCGCTCGGTCAGCCGCCCCCGCTCGTCGCGATAGACGAGGGCAAGGCAACGGGTGTTGCGGACCGCGGACCGCAGCATTCTCATGTCGGCCGCCACCGGCACGCCGAAGTCCGAGACCACCAAGCGGCCGTCGTCCAGCTCGTCTGCGCGCACCTCGGGCAGAGCGCTGGCGATCTTGGCGGCAACGCGGCGGGCCGCCGCTTGCAGATCCTGATCGCCGGTCCGGCTCAAGAGCTGCAGCCCGACCGCGACCGCTTCGACCTCCTCACGGTCGAACATCAACGGAGGCAGGTCGTAGCCCGGCCGCATGATGTAGCCGACGCCGGCCGCACCATCGATCGGCACCCCCATGGCCATCAGCGCCGCGACGTCGCGATAGATGGTGCGCGGGGCGCACTCCAGTGCTTCGGCAAGCTGGGTAGCGGTGACCGCCTTGCGCGCGCGGCGCAGCAACTGGATCAGCTCGAAGAGGCGATCCGCGCGACGCATGTTCGAGCGCCTCCATCTCCCTGTTTCGAAGTCCGGGGCTCACGGATTCCGGATTGGGATGGTTCCCCGTTGCTCATGTCCGGTATCTCCAATCACGGATACCAGTGCTCGCTGTATGGAACACCAACACTTGCCTCCACGCCCCCATGCGGAATTCTACTGCGTCACGTTGCGGCAACTCCGGCAGGGAGGAATCCGCTCATGATCATTCTGCGGACTATTTCGAGCCTGCCGTGAAGGTCCGGTGGAGCATGCAAGCATCTCCATGAGCGATCCATCGGTGGCCGCCTTCCATCACTGCTGACACCACGCTGTCAGGAGCCCCCCACGATACTCCCATCCGACTCACCGGATGCGGAGATCGTCTTGACCCACAATGCCGGGAAGCAGGTCATGCTCGGCTGCGTCCTCGTTGTGTTGTCGGCAGTCGCCTGGAGCACAGCAGGGATTTTCGCAAAGGGCGTCGAGGCGGATGTATGGACCGTGCTGTTCTGGAGGGGGCTCCTGGCCGGAGGCGTGATGTCGGCGTGGCTGGCGTGGCGTCGAGGTCAGGCCGGGCTCGCGGACTGGAAGCATCTGGGTTGGGCGGGATGGTCGGCGGCAACCGTCAGCAGTGCGGCGACCATCTGTTTCATTGCCGCGTTCAAGAACACTGCCGTCGCCAACGTGGCCATCATCTATGCCACCGCGCCCTTCGCCGCCGCCGCCATTGCGTGGGTGTGGATGCGCGAGACGCCCGGTCTCGCCACCCTGGTCGCGGCCGGGCTCTGCCTCGCCGGCGTCACGGTCATGGTGGGAGGCTCGGCGGGCAGTCCGGATCTGATCGGTGACCTGCTCGCCCTCGGCATGACTGCGCTGATGGCGTTGATGATGGTCATCATGCGGCGCTACCCCGAGCGTCCCATGACCTTGGCGGTGGGCCCGGTCTCGTGTCTCCAGCTCGTCGCAATAGTCTGGGTCATGGGCGCTCAACTCGATGTCTCGGCGGGCGAGCTGGTCCTGCTGGCCGGATTCGGTGTGGTTCATGCCGCCGCCACGGTGCTGCTGGCGGAGGGAGTGCTTCGGATTCGAGCCGCCGAGGCCGCCTTGCTCGGCGCACTGGAGGTGCCGCTCGCGCCGCTTTGGAGTTGGCTGATCCTCTCCGAGATTCCGCGTATGCCGAGCGTCGCCGGTGGCGCTGTCGTCCTCGTGACGCTCGCCTGGTACCTGGGTCGCGAGACCCGCGCGAAGTCCTGAGTCCCCGTCCTTCCGCGCCGGATCTCTGCAATGAGAATATACGGAATCACAACCTGCGCTTTCGGGTGAGTTCGACGCCAGAGATCCGGTCTTTGGTCGATTGCCAGGTCGTCGCGACGAGGGTCCAAATACGGTCCGACAACTGCAATGCGTATTGTTGCGTGGAACTGTGCGATGGCGTTGCATCGAAAGGTCGACGCTCTGATGGGATTGCGTCCGGACCTTGCCGTGATCTCCGAAGCGGCTGAGCCGCAACGCCTCGTAGCCCGCGCCCCGTCGCTTTCGGAAGCGTCCCTCGTCTGGGTCGGCAAGAACCCGAACAAGGGGCTCCTCGTTGCCGGTTTCGGTACGACGCGCCTGGCTTTCAGCCGGTACCGCCATGATCGTCGCCTGCACTGGATGGTGCCGGTCGCCGTCAGCGGGCTGCCTGGCGTGGGTCGCCCTGTCCACCTCCTCGGCGTTTGGGCCCAAAACGCCAGCGAGGGCAATCTGCGGAAAGACAATCCCGGTTTTCTGCAGCGAGCGCTCCGGCGTTACCGCAAGTTCCTCCAGTCTGCCCCAGCCATCGTGGCCGGGGACTTCAACAACAATGTCGTGTGGGACCGACCCGGATGGCAGATGAACCATGCCAACGAGATCCGTGCCCTGGCCCGTCTCGGGCTGGTGAGCGCCTATCACGTCTCGCGCGGAGTCGAGGCCGGCGAGGAGCCCGAGCCGACGTTGTACTGGCGTGACCGCACCATCGACGGTCCCACGTATCACATCGACTACGTGTTCATACCTCGGGAGTGGTCGCAACGCTCCTTCGAGCTGAGCGTCGGTCGATTCCAGGACTGGGTCCATCCCCGCCTGAGTGACCACGTACCGCTGGTGCTCGAAATCACGTAACCTTGTCTCCGAATCGGGGAGGCGCTTCTACACGTTGAGGAGGCTGAGGAATGAATGCATACGAGGGGTTACAGCGCAAGTTCGCCGCAGGTCGAATCAGCCGGCGCAGCTTCATTCGGAAGGCCACCGCGCTCGGCATGGCCGCGGCGGTTCCACCCGCTTTGCTGCTTCAGGAAGCAAAGGCAGCCCAACCCAAGAGAGGCGGGCACCTGCGCGTCGGTTCCGGACATGGTGCGACGAGCGACTCGCTCGATCCGTCTCAGCACACCAGCAGTTACATCACGATCCTGATCATGGCCCAGCTCAATCGCTTGACGGAAGTGAACAACGAGGGCGAGTTGGTTCCGGAGTTGGCGGAAAGCTGGGAGGCGTCGCCGGATGCCACCGAATGGGTATTCGACCTCCGCAAGGGTGTCGAGTTCCACAACGGCAAGACGCTGGACGCCGACGACATCATCGCGACCATCAACTATCACCGCGGGGAGAACTCCAAGTCGACCGTGAACGCCGCGGCCAATCAGATCGTGGAGCTGAAAAGCGATGGAAAACACCGCGTCGTCTTCCGCCTTTCGGAGGGCAATGCGGACTTCCCATTCTTCTTGAGCGCCCCGGAACTGGGCGTGATGCCGCTTCAGAACGGCGAGCTCAATCCGACCTCCGGTATCGGCACCGGGGGCTACATTCTCGAAGAGTATGACCCCGGGGTGCGCAGTACCTTGAGGCGCAACCCAAACTTCTTCAAGGAGGGCAGCTCTCACTTCGAGTCGGCTGAGATCATCGTGATCCTCGATCCGACCACGCGGATGAACGCGTTGGTGACGAACGAGGTCGACGTCATCGACAAGGTGGAGCTCAAGACTGCGCACCTGTTGGAGAGGGATCAGTCCATCGAGATACTCGACGTCACGGGCACCCTGCACTTCGACTATCCCATGCGCACGGACACGCCGCCCTTCGACAACAATGACGTGCGCCTGGCTCTCAAGCACGCCATAGACAGAGAAGAGCTTCAGCAAAAGATCCTCCGCGGTCATGGCGCACTGGGCAACGATCACCCGATCTCGCCATCCTTGCGTTATTTTGCAAAGGAGTTGGAACAGCGCACCTACGATCCGGACAAGGCCAGATTTCATCTGAAGCAGGCCGGCATGGAGAACCTGAAGGTAGAGCTGTCGGCGTCCGAAGGAATTTTCAACGGCGCCCTCGATTCGGTCTTGCTGTACCGAGAGCAGGCGGCCAAGGCCGGGATCGAGATCGTGCCGATACGTGAGCCCAACGACGGCTACTGGTCGAATGTCTGGATGACCAAGCCTTGGAGCGCCTGTTACTGGACGGGCCGCCCAACCGAGGACTGGATGTTCTCGCAAGGCTATGCCGAGGGCGCCAGTTGGAACGATACCTTCTGGAGCCACGATCGTTTCAACCAGCTTCTGAGAGAGGCGCGCTCGGAACTGGACGAGAGCAAGCGCCGGGAGATGTATGTCGAAATGCAGCGGATCGTACGCGACGAAGGTGGTGCCCTCATCCCGCTCTTCGCGAACTACGTCATCGGTCATTCGAAGAATGTGGCTCATGCCGAGGCGGTGTCCGGCGCCTACGACCTGGACGGCGCAAAGATCCTGGAGCGCTGGTGGTTTGCATGACCCGTCGGGCTGCCGCCGTATATGATTCTTGGACTGCCTCCACTTAAACCCCCGAACGCTCCGGTCTACTCGGCCGGAGCGGCGTCTCCTTCCAAGGCTTCAGAAATACCGTGAGGCCCCGGACTCACCAGCAGGAGACCCAGATGAGCATGGACTACGAGTTGCTGCAGGAAGGTGCGAGAAACCTGCTTGTCAATTGTGCCGGCGTTCATGCCGGCGACCGCGTTCTCGTGGTTCGCGAGGAACGGGGGGCGGGCTACTTCGACGATTCGGTCCCGGACCTGGTCGAGAACGAAGCCCGGGACCTGGACGCCCATGTACACTCCCTCCATGCGCCTTTGATCGAGGGACCGGAAGAATTTCCCGACAGGGTCGTCGATGCCATGCAGGAGACGGACCATACGATCTTCTTCACGCGGATCGCCGACCAGATGCGATTCACTTCGATGCCCGGGTCAGGCAGCAAGACCATGTGCTACGCACTTGGCCTGGGCACTCTCGGCTCGGAGGCCTGTCGGGTTCCCTATGGTCTCATGCAGAGGACGTTGGAGAAGCTGCAGGGCGAATTGGATCGGACGCGAGAATGGAGGGTGACCTGTCCGCTTGGAACCGACGTGAGCGGACGATGCGAATCGGTGGAGGACACGCCGGACAGAAAGCCGAAGTTCACGGTTCGGCTGTTTCCACTAGGTGCTTTCCGCCCTTTCTCTTGCCGCAACATGAGCGGCCGGCTTGTAACCCAATGGTTCCCGCCAGTCTTCACCCACCGCTACTCTCCGTTCGGTCTTTTCCTGGAAGAGCCGATAAGCGTGCTCGTAGAGCGGGGTCGCATCGTCGAGTTCGAAGGGAATGCGGATCTGGTTGGCAGAGTCCGACGTCACTACGAGGCCGTCGGCAAGGAATTCGGTGACCCTTACACGGTCGAGTCCTGGCACGGCGGCACGAACCCGAAAGTCTTCAGTCCGATAAGGGCGAAGGACAATATCGAGATGTGGGGCGGGATCATGCATGCGCACCCGCGCTGGACCCACTTTCATACCTGCGGCGATACCAAACCCGGGGAGATCAACATCATCACCATCGATCCCACCATCTACATTGATGGCGCCGTCTACTGGCAGGTTGGGCGGCTGCTCTTCCTGGACCGTACTGACGTTCGGGCTGTTCTCGACGACTATCCGGGCTGGCAGAACGCCTTCGAGATGCGCCGGGATATCGGGATTGACTGAGGCGCTTTTGCCTCGAGCGGAAATCCAATGACCAGCAAGCGGGTCACCGCCAGGACGTTGAAGGACTGGCTGACGGATGGCCAGGAGATCGCCCTGCTCGACGTCAGAGAGGAAGGTATTTTTGGGCGAGGCCACATGTTCCTGGCCGTCAATCTGCCCTTGAGTCGTCTTGAGTTGACGGTCGGACGTCTTGTGCCGCGCCGATCGACACGCATCGTGTTGTGCGACGAAGGCGACGGCCTGTCCGAAAGGGCCAGCGAGATCTTGGCGGCGTCCGGTTACCGGCAAACCTGGATATTGGACGGCGGCATCAAGCGGTGGCAGGCCCAGGGCTATGAGGTCTTCAGCGGTACCTATGTTCTCGAACATGCCTTCGGCCACTTCATCACGAGTCGCTACGGGACGCCGCGCCTCACGGCCGGCGACCTCATGGCCAAGCTGGAAGGGGGAGAGGCGCCGGTGATCATCGATACGCGGCCCTTCGAAGACTTCCAGAAGGCGACGATTCCAGGATCGATCAATGTTCCTCTCGGAGATATAGCCTCGCGGCACCGGGAGATTGTGCCTGACGAGACGACCGAGATTGTTGTCCACTGCGCTGGGTTGACAAGAGGCGCGCTCGGCGCCCAAACGTTGATCAATGGTGGTCTCGAGAACCCGGTTTCGGTCTTGCTGGACGGCACCAAGGGCTGGGCGGTGGCGGGCGGCCAGCTCGAGCAGGGGGCGGCGCGCCGTGCACCGCCGCCGTCCGATGTCTCGCTTGCACGGCTCGCTCGGATCCGTCGGCGAATGGCAGAGAGGTTCCGGATACCGCTGGATTCGGAGCATGAGACAATGCGCCGAAATGATGCCGCGGGGGAACGAACCTCCATCCTCATCGATATCCGCAGCCGCGAGGAATTTGAGGAGGGCCACCTTGCGGGCTCCGTCTGGATACCCGGCGGCGAACTGGTCGGAATGACGCAAGACCATTTGGCCACGCGAAACGCTCACCTGTGCCTCGTGGACGATGGCAAAGGGCGGGCCGAGATCATCGCCGGCTGGCTGATCCTGCAGGGGTGGCCGAATGTAGCCGTGCTCGAGGGCGGGACAGGCCAAGGTCCGCTGGTGACCGGGTCGCCCGAGACAGTGGCGATGACGCCGATGCTGCCCAAGGTTCCCACCATGGACACCGCAACACTCGCCGATCGGATCGAGGCCGGCGACGTGGCGGTGGTGGACTTCGCCTCGAGCTTGGATTACCGGATCGGGCACATTCCTGGAGCGTGGTGGATGACCCGCTCGAGCCTGCCTCGACAAGTCTCCCGGTTGCCACAGGCGGCCAGCTATGTCACTACCAGCACGGATGGCCGTATCGGCCAACTCGCAGCGGCCGAACTTGCTTCTCTGGTTCAGACGCCGGTCATTGCCCTGTATGGCGGGACAGCAGCCTGGCGCGCAGCCGGCTTTGGCCTTGCTGTCGGCATGCAACGTCCTTTGGGCGAGGCAGGCGACATCTATTGGGATTTCGCAGAATGTCCCGACGATGGCCCGAAGGCCCTGATGGCAAAGCGACGACACGTCATCGCATGGCGTTCGCGCCTCAAAGACCACTATGAGCGAGACGCCACGATGCCGTTCGTGGAGCCGCGAGATCTCGAGAAAAAAGCCGGCCGAGATATTGACGCGGGGAAGTGACGATGAGTGGCGGACGGCCTGTGCGAAGAAGCGGAGGATCGCGTCAACGTCGGCGCCAGCGGTCTGAGGCACCACCGCAGCCGCTTCAAGCACGTCGCCTCCGACTGAACATTGTTGCGGAACCGGCGGCGCAGTCCATTCATCGGACGGTTGTTCGCATCCTGGCGGAGATTGGAGTCATCGTTGAGGACAAAGCGACACGACGCATGATGCTGAGTCAGAAGGATTGTCGGGAGACTTCGAACGGATATGTGCAGATCCATGAGGACCTGGTCGAACGATCCCTCGAGACTGTGCCTCCAAAAGTGGTGCTCTACGATCGCAATGGCAGTCAAGTTGTCGATACCAGCGGGCGTGTCCCTGCTTTCTGCGTCGGACACAACTGCGTCAATGTGCTCGATCACGAGACGGGCGAGCATCGCTCCGGCACGTTGGCCGATATCGCGCGCACGGCGCGCGTGACCGAGGGCTTGGCCCATGTCGATGTGGTGGCTTCGCTCGGCTACCCGACCGACGTCCCCGTCGAGAAGGAAGCAGAGCTCTCGGTCACCGCGATGATTGAGAACACAAGGAAGCCGGCCGCCTTCACCGGCCATGATGAAGTAGAGGCCAATGCGATCTGGTCCTGCCTGGCGGATGCGGTCGGCGGTTGGGCAAACCTGGCGGACAAGCCCTGTGGGCTTGACCTGACAGGTCCCGTGTCCCCACTGAAGTTGGGGGACGAGTTTTGCCGGCGCTTGAAGATGGCAGCCGAACGTCGCCTGCCGGTCGTCTGTTTTCCGGCCTTGTTCCCCGGCATGTCCGGACCGCTCACCATGGCCGGTGCGATTGCCCAGTCATCTGCGGAGTCCCTGGCAGGGGTGATCATTCATCAATTGACGAACCCGGGAGCGCCGATCATGGCCGGATCGTCAATCCTGCCCATAGACATGCGCCGTGCCGATCTCGCTTATGGGTCGCCCGAGCTCATGCTCGCGGGCATCGGAGCGGTCGACTATTTCAACTCGATTGGCCTTCCCTGTTGGGTCGGAGCCGGCGCCTCGGACGCGCACGTGCCGGATCTGCAGGCCGCCGCCGAGGTTGGTGCCAACATGGCCTTGGCCGCGCTGGCGGAAACCGGGTTTGTGCACCGCCTTGGATTCCTTTCCGGCGGGCGCACGGGATCTCTGGAAATGCTCGTGCTGTGTGACGAACTTGCAAGTATGACCAATGGATTTGCCCAGGGCGTCGTTGTGGATGAGGATACGCTCGCTTTCGATGTCATCAAGCGCGCGGCGGCGGAGAATTCCTTCATTACCGACGAGCACACGACGGCACGCTACATGACCGAGATGTGGATCCCGCGCATGTTCGAACGCTCGGACCTGGGCTTCTGGCGGGAGGAGGGAGCCGTGAATCTGCGCGAAAGGATTAGAGACAGGCTCAGCGACCTATTGCATTAGTAGAAACAGACACCGACATCCAAGCGGCAGCTTTCTGTTCCGCATGCAGTCACTGCGAGCACTTGCTAGCTGCTAAACGTTGAAACGGAACCTCACCACGTCTCCGTCGCAGACGATGTAGTCCTTGCCCTCTACGCGCAGAGCGCCGGCCTCGCGGCACTTGGCTTCGCTGCCACGCTCCACCAGCTCCTGCCACGGCACCACTTCCGCCCGGATGAAACCGCGCTCCATGTCGGAGTGGACCTTGCCCGCGGCGCGCGGCGCGGAGAGTCCGCGGGGGATGGCCCAGGCCCGGCACTCCTCGGGACCGACGGTGATCATCGAAATGAGATCGGTGAGGGCGAAGGCGGCGCGGATGAAGCGGTCCCGGGCCGGCTCGCCGAGGCCGAGGGATTCGACGAAGTCCTGCTGCTCGTTGTCGTCCATCTGCGCGATGTCCGTCTCGACGAGCGCGGACAGGGTGACGACGCCGGCGCCGCGCGCGGCGGCCTCGGCCAGGAGCGTCTGCGGAGGCGGCTGCCCGATTTCGTCCTCGGCCACGTTGTGCACGACCAGGAGAGGTTTCAGGGTGAGCAGGCCGAATCCCGAAAGGGTCTTGCGCTCCATTGCGTCGAGGCCGATATCGCGTAGCGCGGTTTCCGACCCGAGCGCATCGCTCACCTTGGTGAGGAGGGCAAGCTCCGGGGTCTTCTTTCCTTCCTTGCGCAGGCGTTCGACGCGCTGCTCGATCACCTCCAGATCCGCGAGCAGGGCCTCGGTCTCGAGGGTTTCGAGCTCCCCGGCCGGGTCCGGCGCTCCGCCCGAGGCGCCGGGAAAGGCCCGGAGCACCTGACACAGGGCGTCCATGTCCCGCATCGCGTGGAGAGTGCCGCGATCGAGGCCCGACGCCCGGCCACCCCCGAGGTCCGTGAAGGAGAGCTCCGTGTAGACGACCTTTCGCGGCCGGTAGATGAGGGCGAGGGCATCGACACGCGGGTCCGGCACTTTCACCGTGCCGATGCTCACTCCATCGCGCCCGCGCCGATGTCCGGCGCCGGCGTCGACGCCGGTCAAGGCGGAGAACACGGTGCTCTTGCCGCTGCGGGCCAAGCCGGTGAGCCCGATTCTCATGCACTCGCCCGCCTGCGGGTCGCCGCGGCGCGCGCGGTTCGGCGGCGCTCGTGCTCGTGGAGCTGGACCTTGCGGATGCGGATGGCCTTCGGGGTGATCTCCACCAGCTCGTCGCGGTTGATCAGCGCCATCGCGCTCTCGAGCGTGAGACCGAGGGGCGGCGTCAGCAGGATGTTCTCGTCCGACCCCGCGGCCCGGATGTTGGTGAGCTGCTTGGCCTTCATCGGGTTCACGACGAGGTCGTTGCCGCGCGAGTGGATGCCCACCACCATGCCCTCGTACACCTCCTCCCCGGGACCGATCAGCAGTCTCCCGCGCTCCTGGAGGTTGAACAGCGCGTAGGCGAGCGCCTTGCCCGCCCCGCTCGCGACGAGGGCGCCGCTTCGCCGGCGCGTTATCTCCTCTCCCACCTGCGGTGCATAGTGCGAGAAGGTGTGGTGCATCAGGCCGCTTCCCGAGGTGGCACTCAGGAACTCCGTGCGCAGGCCGATGAGGGCTCGGGCGGGAATGACGTAGTCGAGCCGAGTGCGGCCGGGTCCCCCCGGCTGCACCGCGTCGAGTGCGCCCCGGCGGGAGCCGAGCATCTCCATCACCGTTCCCATGTGGATCTCCTCCACATCGACGCTGAGCTGTTCGAAGGGCTCGCACTCGCGCCCGTCCACCGTCTTGTAGATGACTTCGGGCGCAGCGACCGCCAGCTCGTAGCCCTCGCGCCGCATGTTCTCGATGAGGATCGCGAGGTGCAGCTCGCCCCGTCCGCAGACCAGGAAGCGGTCCGGGTCACCGGTCTCCTCGACGCGGAGCGCGACGTTGTGGATGAGCTCGCGCCGGAGCCGCTCGCGCAGATGCCGGCCGGTGACGTAGCGCCCGTCCCGGCCCGCGAAGGGCGAGGTGTTGACGCCGAAGGTCATGCGCACCGTCGGCTCGTCGACCCGAAGCGGCGGCAGCGCCTCCTCATTCGCCGGATCGCAGAGCGTGTCGGACACTCGGAGCCCATCCACACCGCTCACCGCCACGATCTCGCCCGCCCGGGCCTCGTCCACCTTGTATCGTTCGAGTCCCCGCGAGCGCATGACCTCCAGCACTCGGGCGTTCCGCCGCCCGCCGTCGCGGTCGAGGACGCGCACCGGGGAGTTGGCGCACACCCGGCCGCGCTGCACCCGCCCGATGCCGATGGGGCCGACGTAGGGCGAGTAGTCGAGCGTGCTGATCTGCATCTGGAAGGCCCCCGCGGCGTCGACCGCGGGGGGTGGGGTGTGCGCGACGATGACCTCGAGAAGCGGGCGCATGTCGGAGCCCGGAGCGGGTCCCTCGCGGCTCGCATAGCCGTGCAGTGCGGAGGTGTACACGACCGGAAAGTCGAGCTGCCGCTCGTTCGCTCCGAGCCGGTCGAAGAGGTCGAAGGTGCGGTCCAGCACCCAGTCCGCACGGGCCCCGTCCCGGTCCACCTTGTTGATGGACACGATCGGGTCGAGCCCCCGCTCGAGCGCCTTCTCGGTCACGAAGCGGGTCTGGGGCATGGGGCCTTCCACCGCGTCCACGAGCAGGAGTACGGAGTCGACCATCGAGAGCACCCGTTCCACTTCGCCCCCGAAGTCGGCATGGCCCGGGGTGTCGACGATGTTGATGCGCCATCCCTCCCAGTCGATCGCCGTGCTCTTCGACAGGATGGTGATGCCGCGCTCGCGCTCCAGATCGTCGGTATCCAGCGCCCGGTCGACCTTCGCGGCCCCTCTGCCGAGAGCGCCGCAGTGCTGGAGGAGGCGGTCTATGAGGGTCGTCTTGCCGTGATCGACGTGCGCGATGATCGCGATGTTGCGCACCCGGGCGGATGGGTCCCGGAGCTCGGCGTCTTCACGCATTGATACACCCTCGACGCCGCGCGCAAGCACACCCGTGATCGGTTGAGCCGGCACCGGGAAGCCCGTGCTTCGTCGCTCCCGCCCCGCCGCCGCGAGGCGGGAGCCGCGTCTCATCCGCGATCATGTACGCTCCCCGTGTACAGGCGAGGCGCCTGCATCGCCGTCCGGACGGGCAAGAGTCAGCGCGTGCTCCGCCTCGGCACGCATCGGAGGGAGCGCCGGGACGCCCGCGATGGAGTCCGAGAGCTTCTCCGCGAGCATGATGGTGGTGGCGTTCAGGGGCGCGCTCGCGATGCTGGGCATGACCGAGGCGTCCACCACCCGCAGCGCTTCCACCTCATGCACGCGCCCCTCCCCGTCCACGACCGCATCCTCGTCGATGCCCATCGGGCAGGTGCAGGAGAGGTGATGGGTGGACTTCGCGGTCTCCCGAATGAAGTCGTCGAGCGCATCGTCGCTCGTGCGGCGGGCGCCCGGATCGATCTCTTCGCCCCGGAACGCGTCGAACGCGGGCTTCGCGAAGATCTCGCGCACGATCCTCAAACCCTCTCGCAACTGGACCAGATCGTCGGGCTCGCCGAGGTAGTTGCAGAAGATCTCCGGCGGCACCTGCGGATCCTTCGAGCGCAGGCGGACATGGCCGCGGCTCTTCGGCCGCAGCAGCACCACCGTCGCCTGGTAGCCGTGGGGATGGGTGAGCCGCGAGCCGTCGCTGTGCACCAGGAGCGGGATGAACCAGATCGCGAAGTCGGGTTGTGCGAGCTCCCGCCGGCTGCGCACGTAGCCCCCCACCTCGAAGTGGTTGGTGGCGCCGGGCCCGGTCCGGAAGAGCAGCCAGCGAAGCCCGATCAGGGCCTTGCGGTGGAGGCGCAGGCAGGGCGTGTCGGAGATCGGCTGCACGCAGGTTGTCTTCACTCCGGTATCGAGGTGGTCCTGGAGGTTCTCCCCGACTCCCGGCCGGTGCGCGACCACGTCCACTCCGATGCGTCGCAGCGCATCCGCGTCGCCCACCCCCGAGAGCATCAGCAGGCGCGGAGAGCCGATGGACCCTGCGCTCAGGACGACCTCGCGCTCCGCACGCACGCGCCGGGTACGCTCCCCGCGCAGGAACTCCACCCCCACCGCGCGACGACCTTCAAACAGAAGGCGGGTGGTATAGCAGCCGGTACGAACCTCGAGATTGGGGCGGCCGGCAGCGGGTCCGAGATAGGCGCGGGAGGCGCTCATCCGCAAGCCCCGGTGCACCGACATGTCCATGACTCCGAAGCCTTCGCAGCGAGCGCCGTTCAGGTCTTCCGAACAGCCATATCCGGACTGGTCGCAGGCCTCGAGGAACGCGGCGTTCAGGGGGTGGGTGACCCCGGGCGCGGTGACGTGAAGGGGACCGCCGTCTCCGCGATACGCGCTGGCGCCACCGCTCCAGGTCTCCATGCGCTTGAAGTAGGGCAGACAGTGCGCGTAGGACCATTCCGGCAGCATGTTGCCGGCCCAGGTCTCGTAGTCCCGCGGGTGGCCGCGGGTGAAGCCCATGGCGTTGATCGACGAAGAGCCCCCGAGGACCCGTCCGCGGGGGTGATGGATCGCGCGGCGTTTCATCTGTGGCTCGGGCTCGGCGACGAAACCCCAGTCGAAGTGCTCGTGCCCCATCGCGTAGGTGAATGCGGCCGGCATCTTCACCCGGGGGCTCCAGTCCCGGGGACCTGCCTCGAGGAGCAGCACCCGGGTCTTCGGATCGGCGGAGAGGCGGTTCGCCACCACGCAGCCCGCCGAACCGGCCCCTACCACCACGTAATCGTAGCGCTCATCAGTCATTGAGTGTCTCGACCCTCGACTGCGGGTTCCTGAGGCATCCATCCCGGATGCTCGAAGAGTCCAACGCCCGGAGCTGTCTCATGGATGCTCGTTGCCGAGTAGCATGTCCATTGGCGCTTTTCCCTGAAGTTCCGGATCCGGCGAACCGCGCCTCCGCCTGTCGCTGCACCACCACGCAGGAGGGGCCGAGGGCGCCGGCTCGGCGGATTGTACGGCCTATCGTATGACAGTATGCTCGGCGCGCGTCGCCGGAAACGGCCTCGAGTGAACAACCGAATCAGGAGCGAAGCGATGACCGATTTCTTCAAGCGGGAACCCGACCACCAGGTATCCGAAGTCAAGCGCATGCGGGACATGTTCGAATCCGGCCGCTTGAGCCGGCGCCACTTCCTGCAAGGGATGCTCGCAGCGGGCCTGAGCGCCAGCACCGCGGCCGCGGTCATCACCGGCTCGCGCGACGTGCAGGCCTCCACCCCCAAGCGCGGCGGTGTGGTGCGCATGGCGGCGGCGCAGCACGGCCCGGACGACTCGCTCGACCCTCTGCTCTGGAAGGAGACCCTGGGCTACACGCGAGGCCGCACGCACTACAACGGACTCGTCCAGTTCAACGACGACCTGACGCTGCGCCCCGAGCTCGCGAAGTCGTGGGAGGTGAACTCGAACGCCACGGAATTCACCTTCGAGCTCGAGCGAGGCGTGACCTTCCACGACGGCAAGGACCTGACCGCGGACGATGTCATCTACAGCATGGGCCTGCACATGGGCGAAGACTCCGTGTCGATATCCAAGGCCCTGGTCACCATGGTCCGGGAGTGGAAGAAGCTCGACTCGCACACCGTGCGGGCGACGCTCGACACTCCGAACGCGGACCTTCCCGCCATCCTCGGCACCTTCAGCTTCAAGATCGTGCAGGAAGGCGCCCACCAGATGGCGGGGTACTTCAACAAGGGCATCGGCACCGGCCCCTTCATGGTCGAGGAGTTCAGCCCCGGCATCATCTGCCGCTCCAAGCGCAACCCGAACTACTTCCGCGAAGGCATGCCCTATGCCGACGAGGTGCAGACCTTCGGGATCGGCGACCCCATCGCCCGGGTGAACGCGCTGCTCAGCAACGAGATCGAGCTCGCAGCGCGTATCGACCGCAAGGCGGTACCCCAGATCGAGGAATCGGACAACGCGGACGTGTTCTCCGTGGTCTCCAACCGCTTCACCGAGCTCGTGCTCGATCTGACCAAGCACCCGGGCAACAACCCCGATTTCGTGCTCGCGATGAAGCATCTGATGCCGCGCAAGGCGATGCTGCGCAAGATCCTCAAGGGCCAGGGCGCGCTCGGCAACGACCACCCGGTCGGCCCCACCTTCGACATGCACTGCGAAACGCTCGCTCTGCGCGAACAGGACTTGGACAAGGCGAAGTTCCATCTTCAGAAATCCGGCATCACCGAGGCGCAGGTGGATACTTCCGATGCGGCGGTGGGCGGCATCGACATGTGCATCCTCGCCCAGGCCGAGGCGCAGAAGATCGGTCTGAACCTGAAGGTGAACCGCACCGCCTCCGACGGCTACTGGGGAGCGGTCTACCGCAAGACGCCCTTCTTCATGTCCACCTGGAGCCCGCGGCCCACGGCAAACATGATGCTGCGCCTCATCGTCCACTCGGAGGCGGCGTACAACGAATCGCAGTTCAAGAACGCGCGGGTGGACGAGCTTCTCGACGCGACCCTCGCGGAGACGGACGTCGCCAGGCGCAAGGAGATGTTCTGCGAGATCCAGACCATCGTCTCCAACGAAGCGGGGAACATCATTCCCTGGCACCAGGCCATCGTCGACGGCATCTCGACCAAGGTGAAGGGCATGCCGCGAGTGGCGCTCAACAACCTCGGGGGCTGCGAGTGGCCGGAGTTCGTCTGGCTCGACGTCTGAGGGAAGGGCCGAAGTACCAGTCCGGGCCGCACACCCCGAGCGGATGCGGCCCGGGCGGATTCTCACGAGAGGAAGCACCCCTCCATTGAGCGCGCCGGAAGTCACGAGCGAGCAGGTGTCGACCTTCCGGGCCGACGGGGCGGTGTGCCTGCGGGGCATACTGGGGCGCGAATGGCTGGAGCGCCTGTGGGAAGCCTCCGACGAAGCGATGATCAGGCCCCCCAAGGACCCGGAGCAGCGCTACTTCCGGCGCATCGGGCTCTGGCGCGAGGTACGGGGCTTCGAAGAGCTGTGCCGGAACTCGGTCCTGCCGCGGCTCGCCGCGACCTTCCTCGACACACCGAAAGTGAACCTCCTCTACGACCAGCTCTTCGTGAAGGAGCCCGACATGGTGGACCGGAGCGCCTGGCACAACGACCAGCCCTACTGGCCGGTGCGCGGCGGTCCGACGGTGTCCTTCTCGGTGCCTCTCGATCACGTCGACGAGAGTCTGGGCGCGATCGAGTTCATCCGCGCGTCGCACCTCTGGGACGCCTGGTATCAGCCGATCCAGGGAGACGAGGAAGGCCGTCTCAAGAGGACTCACGCCCCCCGCCCGGGATTCATCGTGCAGCCGGACTTCGAAGCCGAGCGGGAGCGCCACGAGATCCTGAGCTATGACATGGAGCCGGGCGACGTGCTCGCGTTCCACGGTCTCCTCGTCCACGCCGGCACCGCGAACACCACCGGAACCAGGACGAGGCGAGCGTACACCGCTCGTTACGCGTGCGGAGAGGCGCGCTATTTCGACACCTCGGACATCCCCGGCCGCAACGAACGGCTCCTCAACTCCGAGTTGCGCTCCGGCGATCCCCTCGACAGCGAGATGTTTCCGGTCGTATACCGGGAGTGAGACGCGCGCGGGGACTCCGGAGGGCCGGCGAGACATGAAGCACGATGCGGTGAGGGCCGGGACGAGCGCCGAGGTCACCGCCGCATGGCAATCACCGGGAAGTCTCTGGGCACGCCTCAAGGCGGCCTGCGCCGAGGACTGGAAGCGTTACCTCGCGAATGACTTCATCTGGCACATCGCGGACGGCACCCTTCCCCCGTCGGCATACCGTCATTTCATCGAGCAGGATTACCTGAGCGTGCGCACGGCATTTGATGGTGGGGTTTTCAGATTGTTCGACGGTCGTTCTGCGGCACGTTGTTGATCTGCGCCTGGTGGAGTGCCGCACTCGGTCATTGCCGCCGCGGCATGTCGTTCCCGTCCTCGGCGCCGTCCGGGCGCATCCTGACTACTCTCTGGTCTGTGGCTGCGAGGCGCTCGGCGGCACCGTCACCGGTGAACGTGGTGAATGCGATCACGAAGACCACCCGGTGACGACGCACCTGGACGGAGCCGTGCGATGAGCGATGCCGTGAAGCTCGTGCCGCCGCTCGAGAAGGTGCGCCTTCGCAAGCTCACCACCACCGACGGCGCCGTGCACGTCGGTGTGGAGATCGAGTATCGCATCGGCGCGCGAGCGCCCACCCGCCTTCAGTTCGGCCTCGACCCCGAGGACGCGGTGCGCCTCGGAGAGCAACTGGTGCCGCTCGGCGAGAAGCTGCAATCCCCCGAACACTGAGCACAGGCATTCGACTGCACGTCTTCTGAGCGTGCGCGCGGTCCCCGCCGTGTCATCAGGCCGCGGAGGCGGCGAGGAACAGGGTACGGCCCCGGATGGAATCGAGCCGGGCGTCGGTCGAGCCCGGGTCGGGGCTGTAGACCGAGGGCTCGCGGTCGGCGAGGTTGAGCACACCGGCGCGCAGCACCGTGCCGTCGAGGCCGAAGGGGTCGCGCCAGTCCAGCGGCACGTCGTGGCCGATCCACCGGTCGAACCTCCCGGCGTCGTTGTCGTATCCCGATACCCCGTAAGCGGCCCAGGCGACCCCGAGCCCCCGCCACTCCCCGCGCAACCTCACGTGGACGCGGTGGCGCGGAAAGTCGCCCGGCTGCCTCTCGCCGGTGACCTCGAGCTTCCGCTCGGTCATGTAGAGCCAGTGGACATCGAGCCCGGTATCGACGGGACCGCTCTTCCAGGTGGCGCCGACGGCGATGTCGATGCCGCTGTCGACCCGCTCACCGAGGTTCGCAAGGGGGTTGCGGATCTCGGAAATCACCCCGCCGCGCCGGATCACGGCGGCGCCGGGCGGCAGCGCCTCGTCCGCGGCGGCGGCGTCCACCAGCCGCTGCGGCGCGAACCGCGCCGGCAGCTCCGAGCCTTCGATGCGGAACCAGTCGGCGCTCAGCGAAAACCTGCCCAGGCCCGCCGCCACGCCAAGGCTCAGGGCTTTCGCCCGGGCGGGTTCCAGGCGGGGATTGCCCGCGACCTTCTCGTCGACCTGGCCGCGGTCGCACTGCGCCAGCGGACCCCGATGGTGCAGGGCGTCGCACACGAAGGGGTGGGTTGTCGCCTCGACCGCGTGCAGGTCGCGCGGCGAGGGCGGTCCTCGGCCAATCTCCCAGGAACCGCGCACGATCAGCCCCTCGTGCGCCCGCCACGCGCCGGCGAGCTGCCAGGAAGCGGTGGTGCCCACGTCGTCGTGGCTGTCGATGCGCGCAGCGGGCGCGACCTCCAAGCCGCCCAGAACCGGGAGGCGCAGCTCCGCGAAACCCGACCGGCGCACCCGCTCGCCCCGGTACGTGGGATCGCCGGAGCCGAGGGCTTCCCCGGCACCGTACCGATTGCCGGAGGCGTCGCGGTAATGCGCGAGGTCGCGTTCCTCGACCCGATCGAGTTCGAGGCCCGCCGCCCAACCCGCACTGCCGCCCGGCAGCGCGAAGGCCGCGCCGTCGAGCACGGCGCGTGCGGTTCTGCGGTCGACGACCCGGTCGCGGGAAAGGTTCAGCGCCATCTCGCGCACCGCCGCGAGATGGGCGGGATCCGTGGAGAACGGGTTCTCGATGTCGTAGCGCCCCTCGTCGATGGCGCACCGCGCAAGGCTCTCGCTCACGAAGGTCCCGCCGGTCTCCTCGCCGGCGTGACGCCACGACCGCGCCGAGACGTCGTAGCGGACCTCATCGGACAGCCGGCCCCGCAGGCCCAGCGTCGCATCGTGCTCGCGCAGGCTCCAGCGCCAGTCGCGGTTGCCGTGCGCGACGAACCGATGAGCGACCTTCAGCGTATCGGGAACGGCGTCGATCCCGGGGTCTTCCAGCAGCCTCGCCCGCAGCCCCGGCGGCGGCGGCGAGAACGCGAACCGGTCGGCCGACGGGGCAAAGCGGAACGCGGTATCGCCCTCCATGAGGCCACCGTGGAAGTACGCTTGCGCACCCGGACCCAGCGGATGGTCGAGGCTCGCGAAGACACTCCGCCGCTCGAGACGCTCGGTGTGCCAGGCGATATCGGCCCACACGAAGCCACAGCCGCTGGCGGCGACACCCGCGGGATTGTCGAGCACACCCGAGTATCCCCGGCTCCTCTCGCAGCCGCCGAGCGGGCGCGCCACCGCCCCCTCCCCGGTCGGGACGAACACGGTGTTGCCGCCGATCGACAACCCGACGGTGTCCGCGAAGTTCTCTCCCTCGGCATACCGGCCGCGGCTGAAGCCGCGGGCCGCCACGCGGATCTCCGAGCGCTCGAACCGCCCCGCACCGAGCGTCACACGGCCCTGCCCGACCTTGCCGCCCCACAGCCCCCGGCGCGGTGCGTGTCTCCGCCCGCCCCGTCGGGCAGCTCCGCGCCCGCCCAGGCCTCGGCACCCTCGTGGCCTCGCCGCAGCACGATGTTGACCACGCCCCCGACGGCGGCGCCCGCATCGAGTATCTCCACCCGCTCGACCGCGGAGATGGGAGGGAGCTGGGGGGCGTGCGAAGCGCGGCTGAACGGATCGGCCGGGCCGACGAACGGAACGCGACGACCGTCGACGAGGAACAGCGCGCCGGCTTCTCCCGCGACCAGCGGGCGGTAGAGCCCGTAGCTGTGGTAGGCCGCGCGCTCGGCCAGGAGGTCGTGAAGACTGCTCGCACCCGACGCCTCGATCTCGGAGCGCTCGATCACGGCGACGGGGCGGACCTCGAGCGCCGCAGACCGGATGCGGCTCGCCACCGTGCCCGCTTCGCCGGACGCCGCCGCCGGGACGCCCGGCAGTGCCGGCACCGTGGCGGCAAGGAGGAACGGGACGGTCGGCGACAGGCTGTGTGGCATCGGCCAAGGAGATCCCAAGCTCATGTCTCGACTCCTTGCGGTTGCCCGATGTCGGGTTGCGGCGCTGACCCGCAGGCTCACCAGGTCGCCATCCATCGCGACGACAACAGTCACGCTGAGCGCACGGGCAGCGCACGCGGTCGCGGGGCCCGGACCATCGCGCTCCTGGCCGGAGCCATCGCCTCGGCCACGAGGGCCAACGACGCCGGGACGATGACGCTGGCCGGTGGAGGGCGCGCGACGTTGGACCGCCCGTTCAGGTGCCCGGCCCGAAGGCGTCGATCTCGCCGGCGCGCGCCTTCACGGGTGCTTGCCTGCCGGTGCAGGACGGAAATCCGCATCATCCGTGAAGATCTGCCCGTGCGCACATCTGCACGCCGGATGTTCGCGCGGTCGGGAACCCGGCGACCAACGTAGCACGAGACGCGGCACTGCCGGTCGCGGTGTCACGCGCATCACCGGCCCTGTCGTCGCTGCATCCTGTGAGCATGGCTGCAACGATGGCGAGTGCGATGCGTTTCGTGCACCGCTCGCCCGGAAGGCGCGGATGACCTCACCGTGACAGGTTGACGAGGTGCCCGGAGTCTGTCGAAAGCAGACTCATGACTTTCGAGCGGCAGGTCGTTGCCGCTGACCCGCAAGCGCCCCTTGCCTGCCCCGTCACCGAAGTGCCTCGTGAACACGTCGGGATCGCCCGCTTCGAGTTGCTGTGACGAGACAAACACGGCCGCCTCCGCATTGAGCCGAACCGCGACGCTTCCTTGCGCGGCCCGATCATGGCTGTCCCATGCCTCAATGGTGACGTGCACCGGATGCGGGTTCGGGTTGGCGATGCGGAGCAGGCTCCGGCGGCGCAGGTTGCTCGCAGGTTTGAAGAACGGCACTTCGTGGGCGGTCGCCGAGGCGCCTTGCGATGTATCGCCGCGCGCGAGTTGGTGCATGCCAGTGAGCAGCCCGTCATCGGTGCGGACCCAACGTCGCACCTCGGTAATGAAGTTCGTTGAGAACGCCTCCAGACAGATCGGGAGGAGCCCACGGTCAGCGGGCTGTCCCGCCGCGCCGCTCAGCTCCGCGCTCAGCTCCCTGCCCTCTGTTCCTCGAGTCAGCTCGGGGCACCAATCCCCCGCGCCGGATGCCGAATCGTGCCCCCTCATAACCACGGCTCGGCTGTCTCGGCGCCCCAGGGAGTCTGACGGCTTCCCGGGCGCCCCGGGGCGGTTTCCCTCCTCACCCGGCCCCCGCAAGTCGCTGTGTGTTCCCTGATGGGAACTGCTCCTGGTAGCCTGTAGGGAAGATTTCGAGCACTTTGCCCCGATGCCGTCCGGGCTCCGGCACCGGGTACTCCTCGACATCCGCGCTCACCCGGGCACGACGACGGCGCAAGTCTGCGAGCGCCTCGGAGGGGCCTGCGACAGGAACGCAGTGACCAAGACTTGTCGCGTGCTGGAGAAGACTGGGCACATCGAGCGCGCTCCAGAGAAAGGAGCGGGTCTTGCTCTGTACCCCGTGGGGTTCGTGCACAGTCCAGGCGGACTCGCGAAGACTGCGGTGGTCGCCTAGTTCGACCACTGAGTCAATGAGGATCAGGTCGCCCGCTCATTCGGAGCTGGCGGGGCCTTCACCTGGGCGGCCGCGCCCTCGACCCCCTTGGCACCGGCGGCGACGGCCTGAGTCAGCCCCGCGCCGGGACGCTCAGCAAGGGGATGGACCTGCTGCCCGGAGACATCGCCATAGAGCTCGCAAATGGCGTACGGGGCGCGCGCGGTAGAATCGGCTCTAGCGGTGCGTTGGAGTGGCAGGCGTTAGATTATCGGGGTCGCAAGGCACCTGCGACGGCATCCCTGGATCTCAGCCAAGATCAATTGTACCAATACGTTCAAGAAGAATTCCGGGGAACGGCCGAGACGATGATTGCGCAGGGAGTTCCGCTCATACCGGCACCACGAGACGTTGTGCCGATCTCCATAGTTCGCGAGCCTGTGGACGCAAGTTGCCCGCCGACAGACGAAGTAATGTGGGACATCTTGTTTGATTCATTGGGACTTCTCGACGAAAGAGAGTTCTTCTTCGAGGCCGCCAATGCTATCGACGGCACGACTGACTACACCACGAGGATGAGCAATTCCATGGGTGAGGACCAACGGCAACAAGCTATAGATGCCCTTTTTGATCTGCTGGAGTTCTTGCTCCATGGGGGTACTATCGCTGTGTTGGCGCGAATGGCGGGCGACAGGCTCGGGAAGAGATTCCTTCGGAAGTTAACAATTCCACTGATTCCCCTCGTAGGCACGGGTTACGCGACTGCAGCGTTAGGCCTCGCGATCCATCGACATTGGGATCGTCTGGTCTGCGCACGCTAATGGGTACACTTCACGGCTGTCGGCGTTCGTGCATGGGTACGGCTCGTGATCCGGCTCGTGATCCGCTTTCCATCGATCCGCTCCTGTGCCCACCGCCAATGGTCGGCCGGTGAAGAAGACCGGCGGTGGCGGCCACGGATGGAGTAACGTACGGGATGGACCTGGAGAGACTGAAGGGCCGGTTGGCCGACGTGCGCGAGTGCGCGGTCTCGGGAGTGTGCTTGGCGAAATCGTCATGGCGGGTGTGAATCTGCGGGTCTGAATCTGCGGGTCTCGATGCCCCTGGTGGGCCCGATGCCGCAGGTGGCTGTCCGCATGGCATGCTCTTCGGACCAGCAGGCGGCGAGCGTCGGGTTCCACTGTTCCTGCGTCGGGAAGAGAGCGCACATCGCAAGGCAGCGCGAGCACTGAGAGGGTGCCGCCTTGTTCGGCGCAATGCCCCGGGCTGCCCGCTCGGGTTCGATCTTCCCGGTCCGTCGGGCTCGTTGCATCCTCGATGTTGCCGAGAGTCCTGTTTCCCCGCAAGCTCGTCGGAACGCCGTGCGCCAACGCCAAGGCACGTGGTCGAGCGCATGCCTGTCATCTGCACCCGAGCCCGACGATGAGGCCATCGAACAGCGGCCCTGTCCCACCGCAGCCCGGTCGCTCGAGTTCTGACCGGGAGGCGGCGCCGGGCCAGCTCGATCTATTCGCCGAACGCGGCACGGTGGCCCCTCGCCACGTCCCTGAACCCGAAGCCTCGTCCGTCGCGACACCGGTGGAGATGCTCACCGACGATGAGCTGCTCGATCGGGTTGCGAATGCGGGACCGTCGAATGTCGAGGCGCTCTGCTCGCAGCTGGTCTCCCGCTCCCTGCAAGCCGGGGCTCCGGCGCTCGAAGCGCTGTGGCGGCGCTTCGCCGGGTTCGGCATCGAGAAGCCGCTTCGGGAGCAGCTCGCCGTTCTCGACACCCTCGCGCGGCTCGGCGGCACCGATGCGCGCTCGGCACTGTGGCGAATCGTGCTGTCGAGGGCCCTGCCGGCGTCGCTGTTGCCGAGCGCGTTGCAGGCGGCCGTCGATGCCCGGCTCGCCTTGCCGGCTGGATTCGTCAGTGCGCTCCTCGACCACGGGGACGCTGCGGTGCGTGGGGCGGCCTTCGCCCTTGCGGCCAGGACGGACGTTGCCGCCGACCGACTCCGCGCCGGCCTCTTCGACCGCTCGGCCGGACACCGCCTCCTGGCCGCGATCGCGCTCGGGTTGCGCGGAGACGTCAGCGCCCGTCAGCCGCTCTGCGACGCTCTCGCGCGATCGCCGTCGCCGGAGATCATCGAGGCGATCACGGCGGTGTGGGACGACGACGCCATCGTTCATCTCGGCCGGTGTGCGCGTCGCCATCCGCGCCTTGCCGGCGCCGTGCTCGATGCCCTGCGCGAGATCGGCAGCCCACGCGCGCAGACCGTCGCTCGCGGCCTGAAACCCAGCGCCGGCGGCTGGACTTCCGCTGGCGACTGACGCCTGGCGGCGCGTCCGGCCGGACTGCGGTTTGGTCCGCCCATCATGACGGCCACCGTGCTCGTGGGCGGTGGCATCGGCGGAGAGCTGGATGGCGCAATCGGATACCGAGTCCGGGGAGGCCGATCGTATCCGCGAGCGCCTCGCACAGCTCGACCGGGAACGGGCGGCGCTCGAAAGGCGGCTCGCCGAGGTCGCGCGCTCGACTTCGCCACAGGCGGCGAGTGCGAGAATCGCGGGGGCGGTGACGAACCGCTCGCCGACGCGCGACAAGCTCGCGCTGTTCCGGACCCTGTTTTGCGGCCGCGAGGACGTGTATCCCCGGCGTTGGGAGAGCACGGGGAGGGGCACGGCCGGCTACGCGCCGGTGTGCGCCAACGAGTGGAAGCGCGGCGTGTGCCACAAGCCCCGGGTGCGATGCGGGGCGTGTCCCAACCAGGCCTTGGTGCCGCTCACGGACGCGGCCGTGGAGGACCATCTCCGCGGGCGCCACACCATCGGCGTCTATCCGATGCTCGCCGACGACACGTGCCGGTTCCTCGCGGCCGACTTCGACAAGGAGACGTGGCGGCGCGACGCGGGCGCCTATCTCTCGGCCTGCCGCGAGAAGGGGATCCCGGCGGCGCTCGAGCGGTCACGCTCGGGAAACGGTGCGCACGTCTGGCTCTTCTTCGGAGAGCCCATGGCGGCGTCGCTCGCACGCCGGCTCGGCGCCCATCTGCTGACCGAGGCCATGGAGCGCAACCCCGATATCGGGTTCCGATCCTACGACCGGTTCTTTCCGAGCCAGGACACGCTGCCGCGAGGCGGATTCGGCAACCTCATCGCCCTTCCCCTGCAGGGCGTTGCGAGGAAGAGCGGCAACAGCGTCTTCCTCGACGCGCAGCTCGAGCCCTGGTCCGACCAGTGGTCGTTCCTGTCCGGGCTGCGGCGCATGATCCCCGCCGAGATCGGAGCGATCGCGGACGAGGCCGGCCGGCGGGGCCGCATCGTGGGACTGCGCCTGCCGCTCGACGACGAGGACGAGGAGCCCTGGGCCGCGCCGCCGTCGAGACGAAGACCCCTCCCCGTGGTCGCCGGTAAGCTGCCCGAGCGCATCGGCGCGGTGCTCGGAGACCAGCTCTACATTGCCCGCGAACGCCTGCCTGCGGCCCTCGTCAACCGGCTGGTGCGGCTCGCGGCGTTCCAGAACCCGGCCTTCTACGCCGCCCAGGCGATGCGCCGCTCGACGTTCGGCACGCCCCGCGTCGTCGCCTGTGCCGAGCTGTTGTCGCATCATGTCGCGCTGCCGCGCGGCTGCCTGGAGGCGATGAAGGGGTTGCTGGACGAACTCGGCATCGGCCTCGATCTGCGTGATGAACGCCATGCCGGTCGCCCCATCGAGGCCACGTTCCTCGGCGAGCTCGCGCCGGAGCAGGCGGGCGCCGCCAACGCCCTGCTCGCACACGACACCGGCGTGCTCGCCGCTACCACCGCGTTCGGCAAGACGGTGGTCGCGGCGTCGCTGCTCGCCGCCCGAAGGACCAACACCCTCGTCCTGGTTCACCGTCGCCAGCTCATGGATCAGTGGATCGCACGGCTCGGCACGTTCCTCGATCTGGCCGACTCCGACATCGGTCGAATCGGCGCCGGCAAGCGCGATCCCTCCGGCGTCGTCGATGTCGCCGTCATCCAGAGTCTGGTGCACGGCGACGAGGTCGACGACATCGTCGCCGACTACGGACATCTCATCGTCGACGAGTGTCATCACCTCTCGGCGCCGAGCTTCGAGAAGGTCGCGCGCCGGGCGAAGGTCAGGTACGTGCTCGGGCTCTCGGCGACGGTGACGCGCCGGGACGGCCACCATCCGATCGTGTTCATGCAGTGCGGTCCGGTGCGCTTCCGGGCGAGCGCGAAGGCCCAGGCCCGGCAACGCCCGTTCGCGCACCGGGCGCTGTTGCGCCCGACCGCGTTCGGGCTCCCCGACGGCGTCGAGGCGCAACGCCCACCGATCCAGCAGATCTACGCGGCGCTCGGCGCGGACGACGACCGCAACGACCTGATCTTCGACGACGTGCTGAGCGCGCTCGAATCGGGACGCTCGCCGCTCGTGCTCACCGCCCGCAAGGACCACGCCGAGCACCTTGCCGAGCGGCTTGGCCGTTTCGCGAGAAACGTGCTCTATCTTCGCGGCGGCATGGGCGTCAGGCAGCGCCGCGCGGCCATGCGGCGTCTCGAGGAAATCCCCGATACCGAGGAGCGGGTCCTGGTCGCCACGGGTCGCTACATCGGCGAGGGATTCGACGACGCGCGCCTCGACACCCTTTTCCTCGCGATGCCGGTCGCATGGCGGGGGACGCTCGCGCAGTACGTGGGGCGCCTGCACCGGCTGCATCCGTCCAAGCGCGAGGTGCTGGTCTACGACTACGTCGACGAGGCGCTGCCCGTGCTCCTGCGCATGATGCGAAAACGCCTCCCCGTTTTAGCCGAGACCGACAAACCCGAACCGGGCGTGCCGTTCTCGCCCTTTCCGCCGCCGTTTCCGGTCCATTCGACGATGGTGGCGAGGTCGCCGTGCAGCGTGGCGTGGACCTCGCCCCACTTCTCGCCGGGGGTGAGCACGATGCGCTCGATCAGTCCCCGGATGGCGTCCGCCGCCTCGGCGCGCTCGTCGGGCCGCTTCAGCGCCTCGGCAAGCCGCTCCACCTTGCGCCGGTAGATCGCCGCGACGTTGGGATGGATGTCCGGCAGGTCGGCCGGGACGGCGGCGAGAAGGGCGGTCAGCTCGTCCTGGCGCGCCTCAAGCTCGCGCAGCCGGTCCGACATGCCCCGCACATAGCCGCCGTCCTCGATGGCCGAAATCATCGCGGCGATCTTCTTCCCGATGGCGGCAAGCTCCTTCCTGTCGCTCGCGCCCGAGGCGCGGCGCTCGCGGTTGAGGCGGTTGGTCTCCTCCGCATAGGCCCGCATCGCCGCCTCGGCCGCCTCGGGGGCCATCAGGCGGTGCTTCAGCCCCGTCAGCACCCGTTCCTCCAGAACGGTCCTGCGGATGCCCCTGCGGTTGGTGCAGCCGCCCGTGACATGGCCGGTGCAGGAGTAGCGGTCCTGGCCGCGCATCGGGGGCGAGCGACAGGAAGGAGCTTGCCGCCATCGGGAAGAAGATCGCTTCGATGATCGCGGCCATCGCGGCCGGCGGCGACCCGAGGGGCCCAAGCTACCTGAGGCCACTCGCGCCCGCGCCGCCGCCCCGACCGC
>CAYQVB010000118.1:0-4191 GCA_964420925.1 uncultured Ectothiorhodospiraceae bacterium
GTCCCGACCACCGGCAGCGACACGTCCTCCTTGAGCCCACGGGGGAGGTGCGCGAACGCGCCGGGGGAATAGTAGTGCGCCGGCCAGTGGGCGCGGCCGCTTCGCGGGCTCGGCACGATGCCCTGCCACATGTTGAAGTAGTCGACTCCGCCGTGCGCTTCAAGGAGGCGCGCGACCTGCCGGTAGTCGTCGAGCTTCAGGCCCCAGTCCTCGAGATCGTCGTACATCCGGACGCCGAGGATGCGCCCCGGCCCGATCGCGCCCCGCACCGCGTCCACCGTCTCGTACAGGAACGTCATCCGCTCCTCGAGGGTCGCGCCGCCGTATCGATCCTCCCGGCGGTTCGATTGCGCGTTCAGGAAGTTGGGGAATAGGTAGTCCATGCCGATGGCAAGCTCGATCCCGTCGAGATCCCCCGCCACCGCGCGGCCCCCGGCGGCCGCGAACTGTTCGAGCGTCTCCTCGATCTCGGCGATCGTCATCGCGTGGGGAACGAGCTGGGGGGCGGAGAAGTCGGGCGCCGGCACCGCCGACGGGGCCATCGACGGCCGCCCGAGAAACGCTGCCGCGTCCGCGACCCGCCGTCCCCGATGCCCGAGCTGGGCGAGGAGCGGCACCTCGCAGGCATGGGTCGCGGCCGCCATCCGCTGGTACATCGGCACGATGCGCTCGTCGTAGCTCGCGAGCGAGAGCGACACCTCGCCGTCGTAGTACGGCACGGTGTGCCCCGTCACCACGATCCCGACCCCGCCCTTCGCCCGCTCTCCGACGTAGTCCACGTAGCGCTGGGTGGGAAGGCCGTCTCCGGTCTGGAAGTGCGCGGCGTGGCCGGTGTTCATGATCCGATTCTTCAGCGTGTACGCCCCGACGGCGATGGGGCTGAAGAGATGCGGGAACGAATCGGACATGACGGACTCCCTCGACGGTGTTCGCTCACGCTCACATGGTGCGGCGCGGCGGGTTCTCCCAGTAGGGATGGGGGGTGAAGCGGGCCACCAGGAAATCGATGAAGGCGCGGACCTTGCACGAGAGGTGGCGGTGGGCGGGGTAGAGGGCATGGATCCCGGTGTCGAGCGCGCCGGCGGCCGCATCGAAACCGCCCAGCACCTCCCTCAGCCGGCCGGACTGCACTTCTTCCCCGACCAGCCACGTCGGCAGCAGCGCGATGCCCAGCCCGGCGACGACCGCCGCGTGAACCGCCTCGGTATTGTTGGTACGAAGACTGCCCTCGACCCGTACCTCGACCGGTCCCTCCGCGCCCGCCAGCTTCCAGTCGACATTGCCGTGATGGCGGGTGTAGACGAGGCAGTTGTGGGACGCGAGGTCCCGAGGCTCCTCCGGCACCCCCGCTCGCTCCAGGTATTCCGGGCTCGCGCAGAGAATGCGCCGGTTGGTGGCCAGACGGCGCGCGATCAGGCTCGAGTCCTCCAGCTCTCCCACCCGGACCGCGACATCGGCGCCGGCATCGATCAGATCCACGAAGTTGTCGGTGAGAGTCAGCTCGATTCGCACTTCCGGAAAGCGGGCGAGGAACTCGGGAATCGCCGGCGTGATGTGGCGGACCCCGAACGCGCACGGTGCGTTGACGTGCAGCACCCCCCGAGGCGCCCGCTCGAGGTCGGAAACCGCGGCGGATGCTTCGTCGAGCTCGGCGAGGATGCCGGCGATCCGCTGGTGATAGAGCCGCCCGGCCTGCGTCAGGCTGAGCTTTCGGGTGGTGCGCTGGATCAGTCGGGCGCCGACGTGGTCCTCCAGCGCCGCGACCTGACGTGACACCGAGGAGGGAGCGATGCCGAGACGGCGGCCGGTCTCGGAGAAGCTCCCGGCATCGACGGTGGCTGCGAACAGGCGGATGGCGTTGAGAGAGTCCATGGCGATCCTTCTAATTTGTGCGATTTACGCACAGATGATGTTTTATTTTAGGAGATTCTAACGCCAAATGTGTGTGGTCATACTCCGTACCCACGCAACTCGAACCTGGAGAGAGACCGATGCTTGACAGACCAGCCACCCCTTCGCAGGCCGAGATCGACCAGGCAATGACGCGTGGTCGGCAGATGCGCGCCCGTGCGTACGCCGATGTGCTGTCCTGGCTCGCGGATGCACTCCGCAGAAGTGCTCGCGCGGCGCCCACGCGTCCTCGCGGACGGACTCGCGCTGCGGTTCCCGCATCGCGCCGGCCATCGCGTCGCCGATGGGGCGCTCGACCGGAGGCGTCGAGCACGAAGCCGGCGGTTGCCAACGACGTGCAGCCGAGCGCAACGATCCGCCCCGGGCCGGGCCGCCGCGGCGCCCCGGGTGGCAGTCAGGGGTCCTGAACACACTCGAGTGCGGATTCCAGAGCAAAGTGATCACCCATTCCAGAGCAAGGTGATCACCGATTCCGCCTGCAGGCGCCATTGACTCCGACGCCAGTGGCGCCTAATCTTCGGTCGTGCGCGCCCGGCTGCAAACCGTCGTCGAGACACCAGCATATCTCGCGGCAGCAAAGGGCGTTCTGTCCAGCGCAGAGCGGGCCGATGTCGTCAGCATCGTGGCCGAGACTCCCAGTGCGGGTGTGGCACTCGGAGGCGGTATCCGCAAGATGCGGATCGCCCGCCCAGGACGTGGCAAGAGCAGCGGAGCACGCGTGGTGTTCCTGTTCGCGGGCGACGACGTTCCGGTGTTCCTGCTGACTGTCTTCGCCAGGAACGAGAAAGCGAATCTCGGCACCCGGGAGCGAACAGCGTTGATCTGCGCGGCGAAGCAGATGGTCGAGGACTACAGGGAACGCAAATGAGCAAGGCATTCGAGAAGATCAGGGCCGGGCTTGACGATGCTCGCGCCTACCTTGACGGAGACCGTCGCGGCTTCGCAGTGCATGAAGTCGAGGTCCCGGAACCCGATGTCGCGGCAATCCGAGGCAGGACAGGGCTGTCGCAGCCGGCTTTCGCGAGGAGCATCGGTGTCCCGCTGGGCACTCTGAAGAACTGGGAGCAAGGCCGCCGTCGCCCGAGAGGACCGGCTCGGGTGCTTCTCGCGCTGATAGAGAAGAGGCCAGGGATTGTTCAGGCAGAGCTCTCTCGCTCTTGAGCGAGCGAAGGTGACACCTCGCCGTCGTAGTACGGCACGGTGTGCCCCGTCACCACGATCCCGACCCCGCCCTTCGCCCGCTCTCCGACGTAGTCCACGTAGCGCTGCATGGGGAGGCCGTCTCCGGTCTGGAAGTGCGTGGCATGGACGGTGTTCATGATCCGGTTCTTCAGCGTATACGCCCCGATCGAGATGGGGCTGAAGAGGTGCGGGAACGAATCGGACATGACGGGTCCCCTCGACGAGGTTCAGGCTCGCGGGGTCGTGCGAGCGCCGAGCGCAGTATCGAGCTTGTCGAGCACCCGGAGTCCCTCCTCGACCGATCCGCGGGCGGCGAGCGCGCGGAACCGTGTCTCCGCGTCGTGCTGCGAGACCGCGATCGTCGACAGCTCCTCCATCAGCTTGTTCATGCTCACTCCGCGGTGCCGGGCGAGCTCCTTCAATCGTTCGTGCGTGTCGTCGGGTAGACGAACGGTCAGGGTAGACATCCCTCAGTCCTCCGCAATCAGCGCACCCGGGGTCAGGACCCGCAGCGCCGGAAAATGCAGTTCGGCCCGTGCGAAGTCGCGCGCATTGTGCGTGATGATCGCCTCCGCGCCACCGGCGACCGCGAGCTCCACGACGTGATTGTCGGCCTCGTCGGGCAGGTTCGGGCGCCACAGGTAGTACACCCGGACCCACCGACATCGACTGGCAAGCGCCGCCCACAGCGCAATCCGCTCTGCTTCATCGATGGGCGACGCCGCAAATGGTGCGGAGCGGGTCAGCACGGACTCGTACTCGGCCAGGAGCGCCTGCCCCATCAGTGGCTCGTATCGGTCGAGCAGACACCGTCGCAAGACTTCCCGGCTCGCGCCGTCCGGGCTCGCTACAGCCGCAACGAAGACGTTCGTGTCCACGGCGATGCGCATCAGAAGATGATAGCGTATATGCTGTCATCTTCCATGGATGAGTGTGTGGCTCGGCGCCGAACACCAACGGAGTCGGGCGGAAGTTTGAAACCCCGGAGAGGATTCCGAAATCGAGCCGCTTGATGCGTCCGTATGTGACGCACATCGTTGCTCCTGATTACGCATCAAGCTCAGCCAGTGAGCCAGTGCGGTCCGTATATTTGCAAGT
>CAYQVB010000119.1:0-20010 GCA_964420925.1 uncultured Ectothiorhodospiraceae bacterium
TCCAAACCCCGTGCACGCGGGGTTTTTCTTGCGCTGCGGGCTGGCGTTGAAGCGGGCGGGCGGGATTCGCTACACTCCACGTTCGCCGGGTTAGAGCAGGCCGAGTTCCTGCCCCCGCTTCGAGTCTCGAGTATTGACCCCCGGCAGGGGGTTTTTTGTGGCGGTTCCGCTGCCGGTAGCCCGGGCAATCAGGGGGACCAATAGGGAAAGTGGGCCACGCGCCCATTTTTTTTGTATTGAAGGGCGAATGAACGACAGAGCGCGGAGAGTGAAGGAGATCATCGAGCCGGCCGTGAACGCGCTCGGCTACGAGGTGTTGGGGGTCGAGTACCACGCCGCCCCGCGGCGATCTCTGGTGCGCGTGTACATCGATTCCGACGCCGGCATCGGCGTCGACGACTGCGAACGCGCCAGCTACCAGGTGAGCGGAATCCTCGATGTGGAGGACCCGATCGCCGGCGCCTACGACCTCGAGGTGTCATCGCCGGGCCTGGACCGGCCGCTCTTCGAACCGTGTCACTTCGTTCGCTACCGGGGCTCGAGGGTGAAGATCCGCCTCGACTGGCCCCTCGATGGCCGCAGGAACTTCCGGGGGATCCTGCAGGGTTATCGCAATGGCAACATATTCATCGATGTGGATGGCGCCGAACACGCGCTGCCTTTCAGTCGAATCGGTGCCGCCCGGCTCGTCCCGGACGCCTGATCGCGAGCCCCTTCCTTTACCCGTAGAGGTTCGAGAGCCATATGAGCAAAGAGATTCTCATGATGGTGGAGGCGATGTCCAACGAGAAGGGCGTTGCCCCCGATATCATCTTCGAGGCCATCGAGTCCGCACTCGAGAGTGCGACCCGCAAGCGCCATGGCGAGGATCTGGACGTTCGGGTGGCCGTCGATCGCCGCAGCGGCGAGCACGAGACCTTTCGGCGCTGGAAGGTGGTTACCGAGGATGATGTGGTTTTCGATCCGGCGCTGCTTCCGGAACCGGAGGAAAGCGAAGAGGTCGCCGCCGACGAGAACGGCGAAGAATCGGGGCCGCATCTCTTCACTCCCGAGCGCGAGATCCTGTTGCACGATGCCCGGACCAGGCAGCCGGACATCGCCGCCGGCGACTACGTCGAGGAGCCCATGGAGTCGGCGGAGTTCGGTCGCATCGCCGCCCAGACCGCCAAACAGGTCATCGTGCAGAAAGTGCGTGAAGCGGAACGCGCTCAGATCATCGATGCCTACGAAGGCCGGGTGGGCGAACTCGTCTCCGGAGTCGTCAAGCGCAATGATCGCAGCGGCGTGGTCATCGATCTCGGCGCGAACGCGGAAGCCCTGATCCCGCGTGAAGAACTCATCCCGCGGGAAATCACGCGCCCGGGTGATCGCATTCGCGGCTACTTGAAAGAAGTGAGCCCCGAGGCGAGAGGGCCGCAACTCTTCGTCAGTCGCAACTGCTCTGAATTGATGCAGGCCCTGTTCACCCTCGAAGTGCCGGAGATCGGGGAAGGGCTCATCCAAATCATGGGTTGTGCTCGAGATCCCGGTTCGCGTGCGAAGCTCGGAGTCCGGTCCCGAGTCCCGCGCATCGACCCGGTAGGGGCCTGTGTGGGCATGCGGGGCTCCAGAGTGCAGGCAGTGTCCAATGAACTTGCGGGTGAACGGGTCGACATCATTCCGTGGGATGAGAACCCGGCCCAGTACGTGATAAACGCGATGTCGCCCGCCGAAGTCATGTCGATCGTCGTCGACGAGGAAGCGCGCTCCATGGACGTGGCGGTACACGAGGAGCAGTTGTCGCAGGCGATCGGCCGCGGCGGCCAGAACGTGCGGTTGGCGAGTCAGCTCACGGGCTGGGAGCTCAACGTGATGACCGAGAGCCAGGCCGACGAGAAGAACGAAGAAGAGGCGGGGCGCATCCTGGCGCTGTTCATGGAGCAGCTCGACGTCGACGAGGAGGTCGCCACCATCCTCATCCAGGAAGGATTCACCAACCTCGAAGAGGTTGCGTATGTGCCCGAGGCCGAGATGCTGGCCATCGAGGAGTTCGACGAAGACATCGTGAACGAGTTGCGCTCCCGCGCGAGGGACGTCCTCCTCACCCGCGAAATCGCGATCGAGGAGGGCTTGACCGACGCGGATCCGGCCGAAGATCTGCTCGCGCTCAGTGGTATGGACAGTGCTCTCGCCGTGGTGCTCGCGCGTCACGGAGTCGTTACCCGGGAGGATCTCGCCGAGCAGGCGACAGATGATCTGCTGGATATCACCGACCTGGATGCCTCGCGGGCCGGAGAGCTCATCATGGAGGCGCGTGCGGTGTGGTTCGAAAGCGAGGGAGGCGGGGCCTAGCCGCCATGTTTCACCGATTTCCTGCTGCGGACGCCAATCTGCTCGTGTTAGCGGGCCGTACTCCCTCGAGCCGCTTGGACGTAGTGTCAGCTACGCCTGCAGTGTCTCTCGGTCCGTGCGACCCACTACCACGGCATCTTGGCGCCCTCGCAACGAAAATCGGTGAAACATGGCGGCTAGGAGGATGAGCGGTCCTTCGGGCGAGAGTTCGAGGGCGGAGCATGCGGTCGCCGGAACGTTCGAGCACGGACGGATCGAAGGCGGAGAAGGGGAAGCGCGGGACACGGGTAGCGGGGGAGGCACCAATGGCTGAGACGACGGTAAGAGAGCTGGCGGAGGTGTTGAGCATCCCCGTCGACAGGCTGCTGGGGCGGATGACGGAATGGGGTCTCCCTCATGATCAGGCCGATCAGCACATCAACGACGCGGACAAGGAACAGCTCCTGTCGCACCTGCGGCGCCTGCACGGAAAGGGAGACGGCAAGAGCGCGACCCCCAGGAAGATCGGCTTGAAACGCCGTTCGGTCCGGGAGCTCAAGATCTCCTCTCCGCAGGGCCGGCGCAAGACGGTCACCGTCGAGGTGCGCAGGCGGCGCACATTCACCCACGCCCCCGGCGTCGGTGCCGGAGACGAGGGGGAGTCGGGTGCTTCCGCGGTGGAAAGCGAGGCCGAACGCATGGCCGCGGCAAAGCGGGCGCTCCAGGAAGAGGCCAAGCGCCGGCAGCAGGAGCTCGACGAGGCTCTGCGGGCAGAAGATCTGTTGCGCGAGGGGCAGGAGCGAGAGCGCCGGGAGCAGGAGGAGGCCAACCGCAGGGTCAACGCTGAACGGATAGCGGCGGAGGCGCTGGCGGCGGCCGAGGCAGCGGCCCGGGCGGCCGAAGCGGCGGCTGCGGCCGAAGCGGCGGCTGCGGCCGAGGCGGCACGAGAGGCCGAAGCAGCCCAGACCGCGGAGGCGGCGGCCGAGGAGCCGCCGAAAGAGGGTGCGAAGGCGGAAGCCGACCTCGCCCAGAAGGTCGCTGCCGATCAGGCGGCGGTCGCGCGCCGCAGTGAGGGGCGCAAGTCGGAGCGGTCGAAGCGAGCGGATCGGGAGCGCTCCCGGGCCCGGCGGACCGAGCTGCATGTTGCATCCGACAAGAGCGGGCGCCGGCGCAAGAAACCCAAGGCGCGCCCGGTCATTCGTCCATCGACCCCCAAACACGGATTCGAGATGCCTACCGCGCCGATGGTGCGCGAGGTGGCAATCGGAGAAACCATCGCGGTGGGAGAGCTCGCTCAGCGCATGAGCATCAAGGCGGGTGAGCTCATCAAGGCGATGATGAACATGGGCACCATGGCTACCATCAACCAGGTGCTCGATCAGGAGACTGCGGCCATCGTGGTCGAGGAGCTCGGCCACCGGGTGAAACTGCTCAAGGAAGAGTCGGTAGAGGATGAGCTGCAAGTCGGTGAGGACACCGAATCGGAGCGCGCGCCCCGCTCGCCGGTGGTTACCGTGATGGGGCACGTCGACCATGGAAAGACCTCGCTGCTGGACCACATCCGGCGTACCAAGGTGGCGGCGGGAGAGGTCGGCGGCATCACCCAGCACATCGGCGCCTATCGCGCCTCGACTCCGAAAGGGGATATCACCTTCCTGGACACCCCGGGGCACGCCGCCTTCACTGCGATGCGCGCGCGGGGGGTGCAGGCCACCGACATCGTGGTCCTGGTAGTGGCGGCCGATGACGGCGTCATGCCGCAGACGGTCGAAGCGGTGACCCATGCCCGGGCGGCCGGAGTGCCCATCGTCGTGGCGGTGAACAAGATCGATCTCGCCGGGACCAACCCGGATCGGATTCGTCAGGAGCTCGCCAACCACGAAGTCATTCCGGAAGAGTGGGGCGGAGACACCATGTTCGTCGACGTCTCGGCGATGACGGGACAGGGAATCGACAGTCTTCTGGAGGCCATCAGCCTGCAGGCGGAGCTGCTGGAGCTGTCCGCCCCGGTCAAAGGCGCGGCGAAGGGAGTCGTGATCGAATCGCGTATCGATCGGGGGCGCGGCGCGGTGGCCACGATCCTGGTGCGATCGGGACTGCTGTCGAAGGGCGACATCCTGCTCGCGGGCGAGGAGTTCGGTCGGGTGCGCATGCTCTACGACCACACCGGAGTGGAGCTGCGCCAGGCGGGACCTTCGACTTCGGTGGAGGTGCTCGGACTCTCCGCGCCTCCCAACGCCGGGGACGAGGCGGTGGTCGTGCCGAGCGAGCGGCAGGCCCGGGAGGTCGCGAGCTACCGGCACGGAAAGCACCGCGAGATAAGACTCGCGCAACAGCGCGGCGCCTCGCTCGACAACGTGTTCGAGCAGATGACGGAGGGCGAGGTCAGCACCCTGAACATCGTGGTAAAGGCGGATGTACAGGGATCGGCGGAGGCCTTGCGCGATGCGCTCACCGGATTGTCGGGAGACGAAGTGCAGGTCAAGGTGATCTCGAGCGCCACCGGCGGCATCAGTGAGACGGATGTCAATCTTGCCGTCGCGTCGAAGGCGATCATCATCGGCTTCAACGTCAGGGCCGATGCGTCCGCACGCCGCCTCATCGAGGTGGAGTCGGTCGACGTGCACTACTTCAGCATCATCTACGAGGTGATCGATGTGGTGAAGCAGGCGATCAGCGGCATGCTGAAGCCCGAGATCCGGGAACAGATAGTCGGCATTGCCGAGGTTCGGGACGTGTTCCGCTCCAAACGCTTCGGGGACATCGCGGGGTGCATGGTTACCGAAGGCACGGTGCGGCGCAGCAGCCCCATTCGAGTGCTGCGCGAGAACGTCGTCATCTACGAAGGCGAGCTCGAATCGCTGCGGCGCTTCAGGGACGACGTCGGCGAGGTCAAATCCGGGACGGAGTGCGGCATCGGCGTGCGCCACTACAATGACGTTCGTCCCGGCGATCAGATCGAGGTGTTCGAGAGAGTTCAGGTGGAACGCAGGGCCTGAGATTCTTCGATGCGAAGCAGGTCCACGAGGCGGGCCGAGCGGGTAGGAGACCAGATTCAGCGGGAGCTGGCGGGAATCATCATCCGGGAGCTCGAGGATCCCGCGGTCGGCCCCGCCACCCTGTCGGGAGTCGATCTCTCGCCGGACCTGCGTCAGGCGAAGGTCTACGTAACGCCTGCCGAGCACAGCGACGGACGGAGCACCATCAGCGGCCTGAACCGTGCGACCGCTTTCCTGCGCCGCCGCCTCGGCACCCGGATTCGCCTGAAGGTGCTGCCGCACTTGCGTTTCGTGTACGACCCGACCCTGGACGAGGCGCGACGAATCGACGAACTGCTCGCCGAAGCGAGAGGCCGGGAGACGGGAGAGGGGGGATAGCGTTGCACGTGGAGAACAAGGCGGGCGCCACGTGTGTACATGCCATCATGAACACTGACTTGCCATCGTGCTGAGTCGAACATGAGCCGGAAGCGACTTCGAGCGAGGGGACGCCGTGTGGACGGTATCCTGGTCCTCGACAAGCCGGTGGGAATGGGTTCCAACGAGTCCCTGCAGGTGGTGAAGAGACTCTTTCGGGCGAGGAAGGCAGGCCACACCGGCAGCCTCGATCGACTCGCGAGCGGTCTGTTGCCCATCTGCATGGGGGAGGCGACAAAGATATCGGGCTTCCTGCTCAATGCGGACAAGCGTTACGAGGCCTGCGTCAGGCTCGGGGTACGTACCCGCACCGGAGACGCCGAAGGGGAGACCCTCGAGACCAGGACGGTACCGAAGTACTCGAAAGCGCAACTCGAAGCGGTGCTTTCAGAGTTCGTGGGAGAGATCGAACAGATACCTCCCATGCATTCCGCCATCAAGCATCAGGGCCAGCGTCTGTACAAGCTTGCCCACAGAGGCATCGAAGTCGAGCGCGAGCCGCGCCGCATCCGGATCCATTACCTGACATTGCTCAGTGTGCAGCGGGAGAGTCTCGTCATCGACGTCAAGTGCTCGAAAGGCACCTATGTCAGGACTCTGGCCGAAGATATCGGCGAACGCCTGGGATGCGGGGCTCACGTCGAGGCCCTGCGGAGACTCGAGGCCGGACCCTTCAAGAGTGCTTCGTCGGTTTCCCTGGACACGCTTCGGGAGCGCTCGGAAGAAGGACTCCACGTGCTCGATGCCCTTCTCATGCCGGCGGAGGCGGGACTGTCGGACCGGCCGGCAGTGCACATCCCCAAGCAGGTCGCGTACTACCTCGAACACGGTCAGGCGGTCATGGTGCCGCACGCGCCGACCGAAGGGCTCGTGAGAATCTATGCAAGGCCGGGGCACTTCCTGGGGGTGGGCGAAGTGCAGGACGATGGACGTATCGCGCCAAGGCGCCTGCTGCGCCCCCCCGCCGGCGGTGGTGCTGCGGAGGCGGGCGAATAGCGGGAATCCACCCGAGCCGAGGTGGCAGGAGAACTTCCATTCAAGCGGGAATCCACGAGAAGCAACGAGTCGGGACAAGTTCCCCGGAGGCGTTGTTCGGCCTTGGGGCCATATGTAGAATACGCCGCCGGCCAACCCGAGGGTTCAACGAGTCAGATGGCGCTGCAGGCGGCCGAAAAGGCCGAGATTGTCAAAACCTATCAACGTGGCGATAGCGACACGGGATCGCCCGAGGTCCAGGTGGCCTTGTTGTCCGCTCGTATCGGCCAGCTCACTCAGCACTTCAAGACCCACATTCACGATCACCATTCCCGACAGGGCCTGCTCAAGATGGTGAGCCAGCGCCGGAAGCTGCTCGACTACCTGCGGCGCAAGGATGTGACACGCTACCGGGATATCGTGGCGCGGCTCGGATTGCGCCGGTGACCGAGGTCCCTGCGGGCGCGCTTCGCCGCAGCCGCTTCTGATGTCCGTGCCTCCCGGGGCCGAGCAGGGGGTGCGGACTCCACTCGCGCTTCTATTCTCCGGGCCGACGACCATTCCGCGTCCCGTGAACGAGGCCGCGACTCCCGCGCTTGGCGCGCGCCAGATACTCCAGGATATTCGATGGCTCCGATAAAGAAGAGCGTCTCATTCGGTGAGCGCGCGCTGGTACTCGAAACGGGCGAGATCGCCCGGCAGGCGTCCGGCGCGGTGCTCGCCAGCCTCGGGGACACCACCGTATTGGTGACGGTCGTGGGAGACAGGGATTCGGATCCCGGCCGGGATTTCTTCCCCCTTACCGTGGATTACGAAGAACGGACGTACTCCGCGGGCAAGATCCCCGGAGGCTTCTTCAAGCGGGAGGGGAGACCCAGCGAGAAGGCCACGCTCACCTGCCGCTTGATCGACCGGCCTCTGCGCCCCACTTTTCCAAGTGCCTTTCGCCACGAGGTGCAGGTCATCGCGACGGTGCTCTCCCTCGATCCGGAGGTCGACCCCGACATCCCGGCCCTGGTGGGCGCCTCCGCCGCGATCGCGGTTTCCGGCATCCCCTTCAACGGGCCGATCGCCGGGGCGCGGGTGGGATTCATCGACGGCGAGTACGTGCTGAACCCCACCTCGAGCCAGCTCGAGCGATCGAAGCTCGACCTGGTGGTCGCGGGGACGGAATCCGCAGTCCTGATGGTCGAGTCCGAGGCGGAGGAGCTTTCCGAGCAGGTGATGCTCGACGCGGTGCTCTTCGGTCACGAGCAGTTCCAGCCGGTGCTGGCAACGATAAAGGAGCTCGCGACGGAGGCCGGCGTTCCGGCCTGGGATTGGGAGGCCCCGGTCGAGGACGCCCCGCTCTTCGATTCGGTTCGAGCCGCCTGCGAAGCTCCAATGGCCGAAGCCTATCTCATGAGGGACAAGATGGCGCGCAGGGAGCGGCTCTCGGCTCTACGCACGGAAGCGATGGATTCGCTTGCCGGCGGCGAAGATCCGCGCTGGTCCAGCCGGGAAGTGGCGGGCGCATTCGGCAAGCTCGAGAAGTCCATCGTGCGCGGGCGCATCATCGGCGGCGAGCCTCGCATCGACGGCCGTGACGAGCGCACCGTGCGTGATATCACCATCCGCACGGGGGTGTTGCCCCGAACCCACGGGTCGGCCCTGTTCACCCGGGGCGAGACCCAGGCGCTGGTGGTAACGACCCTCGGTACGGGCCGGGATGCGCAGCTCGTCGATGCGATCGAGGGGGAGCGCCGCGAACCCTTCATGCTGCACTACAACTTCCCTCCCTTCTCCGTGGGCGAGGCCCGGCGCGTCGGGTCGCCCAAGCGCCGCGAAATCGGCCACGGTCGCCTCGCCAAGCGCGGGGTGCAGGCGGTGATGCCGGACATGGAGGAGTTTCCCTACGTGATCCGCGTGGTGTCCGAAGTGACCGAGTCCAACGGCTCGAGCTCGATGGCGACAGTGTGCGGCAGCAGCCTCTCCCTGATGGATGCGGGAGTTCCGGTCAAGGCGCCGGTGGCCGGTATCGCCATGGGCTTGATCAAGGAGGGCGAGGACTGCGTGGTGCTCAGCGACATCCTCGGCGACGAGGACCACCTCGGCGATATGGATTTCAAGGTCGCGGGGACGCGAGCCGGGGTCACTGCACTCCAGATGGATATCAAGATCGACGGCATCACCCGCGAAATCATGGCCCAAGCGCTCGAGCAGGCCAAGGAAGGGCGTGTGCACATCCTCGACGAAATGGCCAAGGCCATCGATCGGCCGCGCGAGGAGATGTCCGAGTACGCACCGAGGATCATCTCCCTGCGAATACACCCCGACAAGATCCGCGACGTCATCGGCAAGGGCGGCGTCACTATCCGCTCCATTACCGAGGAGACGGGAACCACCATCGACATCGACGACGACGGAACCGTGAGCATCGCCTCGGTGGACAAGGCGGCGGGGATGGAGGCGCGGCGGCGCATCGAGGAGATTACCGCCGACGTGGAGGTCGGAAAGGTCTACTCGGGACGGGTGGCCCGGCTGATGGATTTCGGTGCCTTCGTCAACATCCTGCCGGGCAAGGACGGACTCGTGCACATTTCCCAGATCTCGAACGAGCGCGTCGAGAAGGTCAGCGACAAGCTCCGGGAAGGGGATGTCGTCAAGGTGAAGGTGCTGGAAGTCGACAAGCAGGGACGCATCCGGCTCAGCATGAAGGCGGTCGCCTGATCCGCCGGGCTGGTGCGGACGAGGGCCAGCGCCGGCGCCAGGGGAGCGCTCAGGAGGGCACGAGCCCGGTGAGGAACTCCGGGATCCGGCGCTCGAGCCAGTAATCGGCCTCGCCGGGCCTCGCGCCCCCGATGAAGCCGACGTGTCCGCCGCGCTCGCTCAACTCCAGCGTGGTCGAAGCGGAGAGCTCCCGAGGGGCGGGAATCACCGCCTCGCTCATCAGCGGGTCGTCCTGGGCATGGAGTATCAGAGTGGGGGCGACCACGCCTCCCAGGAAGCGGCGAGCGCTCGAGCGCCGGTAGTAATCGTGCGCGTCCCGGAAACCGTGCAGGGGTGCGGTCACCGCGTCGTCAAAGGTGCTCATCGTGCGCCACGAGCGGCGGCGTGAGAGGTCGATTGGGGGCTGCTCCCAACTCCCGAACTTCGCCACGAGCTTCTGGCGCATGAGGCGCAGCAGGTACCACTGGTAGAAGCGCGAAAGGCCGCGCGTGAGGCGCTCGGCCGCGACATCGAGCAAAAACGGCACCGATACCGCGACCGCCGCATCCACTTCCGCCCCCGCGCCCCGCTCTCCCAGCCACTTGAGCACCACGTTTCCGCCCAGCGAGTAGCCGGCGACACAGAGCGGCACGTCCGGCTCCCGCCGGCGAAGCTCGCGGACCACGCGGGAGAGATCGGTGGTTTCTCCCGAGTGGTAGGTGCGGGTGAGACGGTTGGGCTCGCCGCTGCATCCCCGGTGGTGCATGGCGATCACCCGCCATCCCCTCCCGTGCATGGCCGCGGCCAGCCCTCGGACGTAGTGGGATCGACTGCATCCCTCCAGTCCGTGCAGCACGAGAAGGCGCGGGCCGCAGGGCCTCATCGTCCAGTCCAGATCGATGAAGTCGCCGTCGTCCAGCTCCAGGCGTTCACGCTCGACGGCGACTTCGGGAATGGTGCGGAAGAAGGTCGGCCAGACCGTCTGAAGGTGGGGAGAAGGGAGCCACCATGCGGCGCGAAAGCGGCTGGGGACGCAGCGGCCGTGGAAAGCCCCTCCCCGGAGCGGCTCCCGGCCGGTCCTTCGCCCCCCTTCTCCAATGAGCTCGGGGCGCAGGGAATGGAGCTCAGGCCGCATGGGGCTCGGCATCGCAGGGCAGGGGCAGGAGCTCGAGCGCAGGGCCGAGCGAATTCCTGAGTCTCAGCTCGCCGGTTGCCGAGGCGTCGTTGATGACGGCGAGAAGCTCCCACCGGCCCGGGTGCTGCGATGGCGCGACGCTGATCACCTGTCCCGCCGACCCGTCGCGGCCTTCGTTCCCGGCAAGAATCACGTCTCCGGGGATCGGCGGCTCCGTGGCGTGAAGCGCGGCGCGGCGGAGGTGGCGCTTGAGGCGACCGAGATACTGGGTGCGGGCGATGATCTCCTGGCCGGCGTAGCACCCCTTGTCGAAGCTCAGTCCGTCGATGCGATCCAGGTGCAGCGCCTGCGGCAGAAAGCGATCGCTTTGCGCCGCGCAAATTCCCGGGATTCCCGCCCGGATGTCGAGGAGATTCCAGGCCGGAACCGAGACCGGAGTGGCGACTTCCCGGCAGTGCTCCCAGAGGGCGCGCGCCGCATCGAAGGGGGCGATGACCTGCCACCTCGGCCGCTCGCCGCGCAGCCGAATGAACGTGCATTCCTCGGATCGGAGCGCCCGGTCGGGCCGTGCGGGCAGAGGGCCGTGCTCCTTGGCCAGGAGTTTCGCGACCTCCGTCCCGGATACGCCAAAGCGCACGGCGTCCTGCGATGCGCTCTCGATGGATACGCGCGCGCGCAGCACGTACATCCTGAGACGTGCCGCTATCGACTCCTCGAGCTCGGCGGGCAACTCGAGATGGAGGGTCTCCCCGCGTTGCCAGATGCGAAACAGGGCGAGCACCCGGCCCTTGATGCTGCACCACGCGCTGAGCTGGGTGCACGACTCGTTCACTGCGTCGATGTCGTTGGTGAACTGCCCCTGCAGGAGGGTTCGGGCGTCCGGCCCCGAGACCGCGATCAATGCACGATGGGTGAGGTCGACGAGGACGTTGCCGTGAAGAGCGGCGCGGGCCTCGCCCGCCGCCCGTTCCGGCGGCGCGAGATCCGCGTGCGCCGGGAACAGGCTGCCGGATCTCAGGTGTTTGCGCCAGGCTTCCAGCATTGCAGCCCCCGCCGCCTCGGGATCCCGAAAGTATATCCCGGCCGACCCGGGAACCGGGGGGCCCACGATATCCCTTCAGACCACTCGTACCGTCTCCCCCTGGATCGGGCGCTCGGCGCCTTCCGCGAACAGATCCGTTCCCCCCGATGAGAGCTCCTGGTAGCCGTTGATCGCGTCCCAGGGGTCCTGGAAGTCCTGGACCCAGCCGAGGAAGGGCCGGTGCAGCGAGTAACCGAGCAGTCGCGCGAGCTCTTCGGGCATCTCGCGGGCTTGCTCGGGGGGCACCGTGAGGTAGAAGTTCTGTTCCTGGCGCAGCCACCCCAAGCAGTAGCCCTGGAACATGCCGATTCTCCACTCGTCGGCGGTGCGGTTGGCTCCGCCGCCGTGATAGAGGGCGCCGACGAAGAAACACACCGAACCCTTCGGCATGACCGCCTGCACCGTTTCCTCCTCCGTGGGTACCCGATCGTCGTCCCAACGATGGCTGCCCGGGATCAGGCGGGTCGCGCCGTTCTCCGCGCGGAAGTCCGTCAGCGCCCAGAATGCGGTGCAGCATGCGTTGCGTTCGCTCGGGTGGGCGAGCGGATAGAGCAGATCGTCGCGATGCAGGGGCTGGACCGTTTCCCCCGGCCCGATCGCGGTGATGGAGTTCGAGTTGAGCTGGTAGCTGTCGCAGAAAGGCAGCAGGGCAATATCTGCCGCCTGCTTGATCTTCGGATGGAGGATGAAGCTCGGCAGCTCCTTGCTCTTGGCGAAGAGGGAGTGGAGGCGTTTCGTCTGATACCCCGAGAAATCGCCGTTTCCGGTAGGTTTCCGCGCCATGTAGGGCCGCAGATCGTCCAGCATCCGGTCGATGAGGTCGTGATCGATGACGTTCTCGAGGATCACGCAGCCCTCCCGCTCGAGGTGTTGCCGGATCGCTTCGTCACTCGCGCCAGCGCCGAGTCGAGGAATGTCGAGTGCGCTCATGATGGTACCTCCCGGACGCAGAGACTCGAGGACATGGGCGCAGCCCGCTGCGCCCGGCGGGTGCAACCCGATGCGGACTCTATAGCTTCCCGATGCACTTTTCACGAGAACAAAGTCCCGCGGAATCCCGCCTCCGGTCTCGGGCGCATCGGGTTCCGCATCGGGAGCGCGACGGCTCTCTCCCACTCGCCGGACCGGTGCGGTGCTCAAGCACGACCCGAGAGGCTCGCCGAGCCCACGGGCTCGAGAACGAGTCGACTGCGCACCCAGCGCCCGAATGCAGCAAGACTTTCGTCACCGGGTTCGGCTGCTCCACTGAGACAGTCGAGAAGCTCCTGATCCGGATACTCGAGCAAGCGTTCCAGAAGGTCGAGCTGCTCGTCGTTCAGCTCGTCGAAAGCCTGCGCAAGAAAGCGCTCGAAGAGCAGATCGAGCTCCTTCATGCCCCGCCGGCAGCGCCAGCGCAGCTTCGCGCGTCGTCGCTCCCGGGCGACACCGTGCCGCCGGCGTGAAGCGCTCATCGCCTACACGGCGCGCATCACCAGCATTTTCTTTATCTCGGCGATCGCCCGGGCGGGATTGAGGCCCTTGGGACAGGTGCGCGTGCAGTTCATGATCGTGTGGCAGCGGTAGAGCCGGAAGGGATCCTCGAGCTCGTCGAGACGCTCGCCCGTGTCCTCGTCGCGCGAGTCGACAATCCAACGGTAGGCCTGGAGCAGGATCGCGGGACCGAGGAAGCGTTCCGAGTTCCACCAGTAGCTCGGGCATCCGGTCGAACAGCAGGCGCAGAGTATGCACTCGTAGAGTCCGTCCAGGTGGGCGCGCTCTTCCCTGGACTGTGCCCGCTCCCGATCCGGAGGGGGAGGGGTCCGGGTGCGCATCCACGGCTTGATCGAGACGTACTGGGCATAGAAGTGGGTGAGATCGGGCACCAGGTCCTTGATGACCGGCAGGTGGGGGAGCGGGTAGATCTTCACGCTCTTTCTGCCCTCGTCGACGGCGCGAGTGCAGGCGAGCGTGTTCGTGCCGTTGATGTTCATCGCGCAGGAGCCGCAGATTCCCTCCCGGCACGAGCGACGGAAGGTCAGCGTGGCGTCGGTCTCGTTCTTGATCTTGATGAGGGCGTCGAGAACCATCGGCCCGCAGGTGTCGAGGTCCACCTCGTAGGTGTCGAGTCGCGGGTTCGACCCGAGATCCGGGTCGTAGCGGTACACCTCGAAACGCTGGATGCGTCCTCCCTCGCCGGTGTAGGGATGCGTGCGGCCGCGCTCGACCTTCGAACGTGCAGGCACGGTGAGCTCGGCCAAGTCCTTGTCCTTCCCTCAATAGACCCTGCGGGTTGGCGGAATCGTTTTCGCCTCGTTGGTGAGCGTGTACATGTGCACCGGCCGGTAGTCGATTCGAGGCGCGTTCCGAACGCCGTCCAACCATACCAGGGTGTGCTTGAGCCAGTTCTCGTCGTCTCTCTCGTCGAAATCCTCCCGGGCGTGGGCGCCCCGGCTCTCGGTGCGGTTTCTCGCCGCGTACATCGTCACCACGGCCTGGCGCAGGAGGTTCTCCAGCTCCAGCGTCTCGACGAGATCGGAGTTCCACACGAGGCTGCGATCGGACACCCGGACTCGTTCCAGCGAGTGCCAGACTTCGTCGATGAGGTCGCAGCCTTCGTCCAGCGTTTCGGCGGTACGGAACACCGCCGCGTGGCTCTGCATGATGCGCTGCATCTGCAGCCGGATCGTGGCGGTGGGTTCGCTCCCGTCGGCGTGACGCAGGCGGTCGAAGCGCTCGAGGCCACGTTCCGCCGCGGATACGGGCAGCGGAGGATGCGCGGACCCTGCTTCCACCACCTCGCCGCAGCGTTTCGCCGCCGCTCGCCCGAAGACCACGATGTCGAGCAGCGAGTTCGAGCCGAGCCGGTTCGCCCCGTGCACGGATACGCAGGCCGCCTCGCCGATCGCCATGAGGCCGGGCACCACGCGATCCGGATCGCCGTCGGCAAGCGTCACCACCTCGCCATGATAGTTGGTCGGGATCCCGCCCATGTTGTAGTGCACGGTGGGCAGCACCGGAATGGGCTCCCGGGTCACATCCACTCCGGCGAAGATCCGCGCGGTCTCGGTGATCCCGGGCAGGCGTTCGCCGACCACCTCGGGGCCGAGGTGCTCGAGGTGGAGGTGAATGTGGTCGCCCTCGGCGCCGACCCCGCGGCCCTCTCGGATCTCCGCGGTCATCGCACGGCTCACCACGTCGCGCGACGCCAGATCCTTGGCGCTCGGCGCGTAGCGCTCCATGAATCGCTCGCCGCCGGCGTTGGTCAGATAGCCGCCTTCTCCCCGGGCGCCCTCGGTGATCAGGCATCCCGCGCCGTAGATGCCGGTGGGATGGAACTGCACGAACTCCATGTCCTGCAACGGGTAGCCTCCGCGCAGCACCATCGCGCTCCCGTCGCCGGTGCAGGTGTGCGCGGAGGTGCAGGAGAAGTACGTACGGCCGTATCCACCGGTCGCGAGCACCGTCATGTGGGCCCGGAAACGATGCAGGGTGCCGTCCTCCAGGCTCCAGGCGAGCACTCCGCGGCAGGCCCCGTCGTCGTCGAAGAGAAGATCGATGGCGAAGTACTCGAGGAAGAACTCGGCGTCGTGCTTGAGGCTCTGCTGGTAGAGCGTGTGCAGGATGGCGTGGCCGGTGCGGTCGGCGGCGGCGCAGGTCCGCTGGGCAATGCCTTCGCCGAAGCGGGTGGTCATGCCGCCGAAGGGGCGCTGGTAGATCTTGCCGTCCTCGGTACGGGAGAAGGGCACTCCGTAGTGTTCCAGCTCCACCACCGCCGGGATCGCCTCGCGGCACATGTACTCGATGGCATCCTGGTCGCCCAGCCAGTCGGAACCCTTGACGGTGTCGTACATGTGCCAGGTCCAATGGTCCTCGCCCATGTTGCCGAGTGCGGCGCTCATTCCGCCCTGGGCGGCCACCGTATGGCTCCGGGTGGGGAAGAGCTTGGAGATGCAGGCGGTGCTCAGTCCCTGCGACGCGATGCCGAAGGCGGCCCGCAATCCGGCTCCGCCGGCCCCCACCACTACCGCGTCATAGCGGTGCTCGACGAGGTCGTAGGCCGCCATCAGCTTCCCAGGGCGATGCGCAGCAGCGAGAGAATGGCCGCCGCCGCGAGCAGCACGCAGAGCAGCTTGAGCAGCACGAGACTGGAGACTTTGAGCCACTGCGTATGGACATAGTCTTCGATCACGACCTGGAGCCCCAGATGCGCATGGTAGAAGAGGCTCACCACGAACAGGCCGAAGAGGAGGGCCGCGGCCGGCTGCGCGATCCAGGCGTGGACCGCCTCGTAGGGTGAGCCCTGCAGTGCCAGCATCGAATAGACGAACCAGACGCAGAGCGGGATCAGGGCGATGGCGCTGACCCGCTGCGCCCAGAAGTGCGAGGTGCCCTGCCTCGCCGAGCCGACTCCCCTTGCCCGGGCGAGGGGAGTGCGCAGGCTCACGGAGTCCCCCCGCGTGCGAAGGCGGTCATCCAGGTGACCGCGGTCAGGAGGAGCGAGACCGCGACGACCGCCTTGCCGCTTCGGTACACGGTCTCGAGCTCGAATCCGAGACCGGCGTCCCAGAACAGGTGCCGTACTCCGTTGCACAGGTGGTAGAACAGGGAGAACGAGAACCCGAGCAGAATCACCTGCCCGTACCATGCGCCCATGAGATGGCGGAGCTGGTCGAATGCGTCCGCGCCCGCGGCGAGCGCATTCAGCCAGTAGACGAGGAGCAAGGCCCCGGTCGCGAGGACGATGCCGGTACCCCGGTGGACTATGGAGAGGACCGAGGTGATTTGCGGCCGGTAGATCTGCAGATGGGGCGATATAGGCCGCGTCGTGTTCTTCATTCCGCCGATGAAAGTACTGAGATTGTCCGGCCGGCGCAAGGGCGGGGTGGGAAGGGCGCTTCCTCGTGGAGTCTAGAAGTCAGTGCAGCGCCCCCGGTGTTCCCAGTCGCCGTATCGCGTGGGTTCCGGGCCGCTCGGGCCTCCGATCTCGCGAGCGGTGAGGGAGGCGGGAACCTCGACGGGCGCCGAGCCGACATCCTCGCCGCCGCATGGCGCAGGATCCGTGGGCTCTTTGTCGCCACGCGTTCGGGATGGCGGGAACTTCCGGGGCATTGCGGGTTCTCTCGCGTCCGTGTACTCAGGGGGGAAGGCCATGCCGCGGGCGGCGGGCCGCACCGGTCGAGCGTCAGAGTCCACTGGACGCGGGGCGGGAGAGCCCCTGGGCCGGCTTGTCGGAGGAGCAGTCTAAGGGACCGGGATGCCCGATTCACCAAGTGGCACTCTTCGCATCGATCTGCGCCCATCCCTCGTGGTGGCGGTGGTGCTCGTCGCCCTGCATTCGGGAGCGATGCTTGGAGCGCTCGCCCTGCCTTGGTATCCCTGGAGCGTATCGATTGCCGCGGGAGTGCTGATCGTCAGTGCAAGGCGCACTCTGACGCGTCATGCCCTCCGGCGGGGACCCGCCGCGATCGTCACGGTAGCGCACTCGGAAGCGGCAGGGTGGCGAGTCACCACCGCGACGCGGGCATGCATTGGCCCGTGCTCACTGTCCGGCGCCTTCGTCCATCCCCGTCTCACCATTCTTTCCTTCTCTTCCCGGTGCGGAAGAATCGATGTCCTGGTGCCGGAAGGGGCGAGCGATCCGGACGAAGCGAGAAGACTGCGGGTCATGCTGCGCCGCCTTTCCGCCCGGCTCGAGGCGCGTTCCGATCCGAGGTTCCTCGAACGGGTGGTCACATCCACCCGGCAATGCGTGCGGCGGGGCCGTGAATCGCTGTGCGCCCGTTTCGGCACGCGAGCCAGGGACCGGGACGCGGGTTAAGATCGTTCGTGGAGACAGGAGCGAGGAGTCGGAACCTGGCGCCAATCGACGATACGAGAGTGGCCCTCCTTCGGTGCGCATCCGGCTTCCGAGAGTGATCGGAGAGGCGCGTCACCGATGAGCGCCGTCCCGGCACCCGTTCGGACTCCGGACATCCCGCTCGACGAGCGCGTTTCGGGAGTGTTTGCGAGCGGAGGGCCGCTCGAGGCGGGTCTGGATGCCTACCGGCCGAGAGGGGTCCAGATCGAGATGGCGTGTGCGGTCTCCTCGGCCATCGCGACCCAGGACGTGCTGGTGTGCGAAGCGGGCACCGGCACCGGAAAGTCCCTTGCCTATCTCGTGCCGGCCCTGCTCTCGGGCCGACGGACCATCGTCTCGACCGGCACGCGGCATCTCCAGGATCAGCTCTTCTTCCGCGATCTGCCCCTGGCCCGCGATGCGGTCGGCGCCGGAGCACGGTGCGCGCTCCTCAAGGGGCGCTCCAATTACCTGTGTCGGGAACGGCTGAAGCGGAACGCGGCGCGCGGGCGCCACCTCGACCCGGCGCTGGACCGCGATCTGAGCGCGATAGAAGCCTGGTCGCACCACACCGTCGAAGGGGACATCGCGGAAGTGGCCGAGATCCCCGAACATGCGCCGGCCTGGCGCTTTGCGACGTCCACCGCCGACAACTGCCTGGGCCAGGAGTGCCCCTCCTATTCGGAGTGCCATGTGCTGCGGGCGCGGCGCAACGCGATCGAGGCCGATCTCCTGATCGTCAATCATCACCTCTTTTTCGCCGACATGGTGCTGCGGGAGGAGGGCTTCGGCGAGCTGCTGCCGGGGGCGGAAACGGTGGTGCTGGACGAGGCCCACCAGCTCGCAGAGACCGCCACCCGCTTCTTCGGAACCACCCACAGCAGCGCGCAGACGGTGGAGCTGCTGCGCGATGCGGTGCGGGCGCACCACGACGAGGCGGGTGAAACGCCGGCCCTGGTCGAGCTGGCGGACGATTGCGAGAACGCGCTGCTCGCACTGCATGGGGCACTGGGGGGGAGCGGCCGGCGTCTCGCCTGGAGCGAGGCGCTGGCCGTGCCCGAAGTCGAGGAGGGAGTGCGCACGCTCGCCGCCTCGCTCGACGCCCTGTGCGAGGCGCTCGAGGCGATGGCGGTGCGCGGGACCGCCCTCAAGAACTGCGCCCAGCGGGCGGCGCTCGCGCGCTCGCGTTTCGAGTTCCTCACCCATCCGGACGAGGACGCCGATCCGGTGCGGTGGGTGGAGACCCGTCGAGTGGGTTTCACGCTGCACGCGAGCCCTCTCGACATTGCGCCGATGGTCTCGGAACGGGTCTACGCGTCGCCCTGCGCGTGGATCTTCACCTCCGCCACGCTCGCCGTCGAGGGCAGCCTGTCGCACTTTGCCGAGCGCCTGGGCCTCGACCAGCCGCTCGCTCAGGTGTGGCCGAGCCCTTTCGATTTCGCGCGCCAGGCGCTGTGCTACCTGCCACCGGGACTTCCCGATCCGCGTTCACCCGAGTACTGCCCGGCCCTCGTCGAGGAGCTGGTGCCGCTGCTCGAAGCGACGAGAGGTCGGGCCTTCGTGCTCTTCACCAGCTTCCGGGCGATGGAAGCGGTGCGGGAGCGTCTGCCCGAGAGAATCCCGTATCCGGTCCTGGTCCAGGGAGTGGCGCCGCGCCACGAGCTGCTCGATCGCTTTCGGCGCCAGGCCAACGCGGTGCTTCTGGGCACCTACAGCTTCTGGGAGGGGGTGGATGTCCGGGGCGAGGCGCTATCCTGCGTCATCATCGACAAGCTGCCCTTCGCACCCCCCGACGATCCGGTGCTGCGGGCGAGACTGCGCTATCTCCGGGAGCTCGGCCAGGATCCCTTCGTGACTCACCAGTTGCCGCACGCGGTGCTGGCGCTCAAACAGGGCGTCGGGCGCCTGATCCGCGACCCCGGAGACCGGGGAGTGGTCGTTCTCTGTGACCCTCGGGTGATGCAGAAAGGCTACGGTCGAGTGTTCCTGAACAGCCTTCCCGAAATGCCGAGTACCCGGGAGCGAAGAGACATCCGTGATTTCTTCTCGCGGGACGAGAGCGCCCGCCGGGCGGAGTAAGAGGCCGCCTCCCGGAGGAGACCCCGTGAGACTGCTCGCGATCGAGACCGCCACCAACGCCTGTTCCTGCGCCCTGGTCCTCGGGGAAGAGAGTGAACAGCGTTTTCGGATTGCGCCGCGCCGACATGCGGAGCTGGTGCTCGGCATGGTTTCCGATCTCCTCAAAGCGGCGGATGTCAGGCTCACGGGACTCGACGCCATCGCATTCGGTCGCGGTCCGGGCTCCTTTACCGGGGTGCGCATCGCAACCTCGGTGGCGCAGGGTCTCGGGCTCGCGGCCGATCTGCCTCTGGTGCCGGTTTCGTCGCTCGCCGCGCTCGCCCTCGCGGCGGGGCGCCGGCACGGCGCCGGCGCGGTCCTCGCCGCCTTCGATGCGCGCATGGACGAGGTCTACTGGGGCGCCTTCGATACCCGCGATTCCGCCAACGCGGTCCTCACCGGCGAAGAATGCGTAGGCCCGCCCGCTTCGGTGCCGGTGCCGGATCGGGGCCGGTGGTGGGGAGCGGGGGAG
>CAYQVB010000120.1:0-37029 GCA_964420925.1 uncultured Ectothiorhodospiraceae bacterium
CCAGTGACCTCTCCCTTACCAAGGGAGTGCTCTACCACCTGAGCTATATGGGCGTCGTGCGATCTGGACGGACTCCTGGAGCGGGTGATGGGAATCGAACCCACGTCATCAGCTTGGAAGGCTGAGGTTCTACCATTGAACTACACCCGCGCATGGAGTCTCGAGACCGGACCGGGTCCGGCCGGCCTTCGAGCTGCTGGCTGAGAAATCGTTCGGCCCTGACGGCTCTCGCCTGTGTGTACTGATCCTTATCTGCCGGTGGAGGGGGGAGGATTCGAACCTCCGAAGGCTGAGCCGTCAGATTTACAGTCTGATCCCTTTGACCACTCGGGAACCCCTCCGCGAAAGGGAGCCGCGCATTGTCGGCAGCAGGCTCGATCATGTCAAGAGCCGCGCACCTCGATGTCAGGAGCGCCGCACGCCCCGATTCGACTCCCGAGGGCGGGACTCAATCCGGGAACCAGTCTCGGGCTCCAAGGAACTTCCGGCGCAGCGCCTCCTCCGGACCGCCCGGCTCCGGCTCGGGCCGGTACGCCCAGGCCGCTTTCGGGGGAAGGGACATCAGGATCGATTCCGTACGCCCCCCGGACTGCAGGCCAAAGAGAGTGCCGCGATCGTAGATGAGATTGAACTCGACGTAGCGCCCGCGCCGCAGGAGCTGGAACTCCCGCTCCCGGGTCCCATAAGGGTGGTGCCGGCGCTTTTCCACGATGTGGGTGTAAGCATCCAGAAACGTGACCCCCACCCTTCCCGCGAACTCGAGGCAGCGCTCGAAGGGCCAGCGGTTCAGATCGTCGAAGAATATGCCTCCGATGCCCCGGGCTTCGTTGCGATGCGGCAGAAAGAAGTACTCGTCGCACCAGCGCTTGAGCTTCCGGTAGAGATCCGGCTCGAACTCGGAGCACAACCCCGACGCGGAGCGGTGCCAGTGGAACGCGTCCTCCTCGAAGCCGTAGCAGGGAGTGAGGTCGAAGCCGCCTCCGAACCACCACACCGGTGATCCCCCCGGCGCATCCGCCACGAAGTGACGCACGTTGCAATGCGAGGTCGGCACGTAGGGGTTGCGGGCATGAACCACGCAGGAGACGCCGAGCGCCTGGAATGCGCGGCCCGCGAGCTCCGGACGCCGGGCGCTCGCCGCCTCGGGCAGGGTCGAGCCGTATACATGAGAGAAGTTGACGCCGGCCTGCTCGAACACCTCGCCGTCGCGAAGCACCCGGGTGATCCCTCCCCCGCCGGCCGGCCGGCGCCATTCGTCGACGCCGAAGCGCGCCTCGGGCTCGAAGCGCTCCAGCGCGCCGCAGAGACGCCGCTGCAGCGAGCGCATCAGGTCCCGCACTTCGCCGAGCCGCTCCTCCTCGCCGCCGGCCATGCTCAACGTCCCGGGGCGCGCAGAAGGGCCCCGCTGCGGGCGTCTCGGATCTCGGTCGGCCCCCGCGCTCCACCGGTTCGGCCCGGCACCACGTAGTCGACACCGGAACGCAGTTGCCGAGATAGCGAAAGCAAGCGCCGCGGGGGAGTCCTTCCATGGATGTTGGCGCTGGTGGAGACCACCGGAGCGCCGAACGCGGAGCAGATGGCGCTGGCGAGCGGATGCGCGGTGACTCGCACGGCCAGGGTCTCCCGGCCCCCCGTAACCCAGTCCGGCACGCTCTCCGCGGCCGGCAGCACCCAGGTCACCGGCCCGGGCCAGGAGTGGAACACCTCTTGCATGAGGGAGGGGGGCAAAGCGGCGAGGAGCGGACGGATCTGCTCGAAGGCGCTCGCGATCAATATGAATCCCGAGCGCATCGGCCGGCGCTTGAGCCGGAGAAGGCGCCGGACCGCCGAGGCCCGGTAGGGGTCGCAGCCGAGCCCGAGGACTCCTTCGCTCGGGTAGATGATGATGCCGCCCCCACCGAGCACGCGGGCGGCGCGGCGGACATGCCAGGCATTCACGCACGCCGGGCTCATGTCCTGCCGCAGCACCCGGATACCGATTCGCGGAAGCCGGCGTGCTCTTCGTCGACGCCGGTGCCGCTCCCGCCCGCGGCTCGGGAGACCCAGGCTCTTCCACTACGACGAGCAGGCGGCCGAAGGGGGCGCGCCGGCACGGCGACCGCGAGCATGCCCGGGACGTTCAGGAGCCGAGCTCGCGCTGCAGCGCGGCGTTCTTGTCCTGAACCGCTCGGGCCCGCTCCTCCCGGTCCGCGGCAACGCGGCCCGCGAGCGCCGGGTCCGAGAGCGCCAGTATCTGCGCCGCGAGATACCCGGCGTTGGTGGCGCCCGCCTTCCCGACCGCGAGCGTGGCCACCGGGAATCCGGGGGGCATCTGCACGGTGGACAGCAGCGCATCCATTCCCGCGAGCGGACCCGACTCGAGCGGCACTCCGATCACCGGCCGGTTGGTGTGTGCGGCCACCGCGCCGGCGAGATGGGCGGCCATGCCTGCCCCGGCGATGAACACCGCGCAGCCCCGGCCGGATGCCTCTTCCACGAAAGCGGAAGTGGCCGCCGGCGTGCGGTGGGCGGAGGCGATTCTGACTTCGATATCGACCTCGAGGCGCTCGAGCACCGCCACCGCGCTCTGCATCACCGGCCAGTCGGAATCGGAGCCCATCATCACCGCGACGAAAGGCCGTCTGTCTTTCATGATCTCCCCCTCTTTCCGCGCGCCCGCTGGCGCCTGGCGGGCGCCGCGTCGAGCAGCTCCCGGCATTCCTCGAAGGTCAGCTCGGAGGGATCCCGGCCTTTGGGCACCCGGGCGTTCTTCTTGCGATCGGTCACGTAGGGTCCGTAGCGGCCCTTCAGAATCTGGACTTCACTGCCCTCGAAGCTCTTGATGTGGCGGGCCGCCTCCGCCTTCTTCTTGTCGTCTATGATCGACAATGCTCGGTTGAGCCCGATCTGGTAGGGGTCGTCGTCGGGACCGAGGGAGGCGAACTTCGCGCCGAAGCGGACGTAGGGACCGAAGCGCCCGATGCCGATCGAAACCGGCTCACCATCCGGCGTCTCTCCGAGTGTACGCGGGAGCCGGAAGAGCAGGAGCCCTTCCTGCAGCGTGATCGTGTTCATGCGTTGATCCGGCCGCAGTCCCGCGAAGACCGGCTTCTCCGTGTCTTCCGAAGTGCCGATCTGCACGTAGGGACCGTAACGGCCCATGCGCACCGTGACCGGTCGCCCGCTCTTCGGGTCGACCCCCAGCTCCCGGGGCGCGGGACGTCCGCGCTCTCCTTCCTTCTCCTTGACCCGCTGCTCGAAGCTCGCCCAGAACTCCCGCATGAGCGGCTTCCACTCGCGCTCTCCGCGCGAAATCGCATCGAGATCGTCCTCGAGACGGGCCGTGAACTCGTACTCGACATAGCTCGAGAAATGCTCCGTCAGGTAGCCGTTGACCACCCGACCGATGTCGGTCGGATGAAAGCGCCGGCTTTCGAGCTCGACGTACTCGCGGTTCTTCAGCGTCTGGATGATGGTCGCGTAGGTCGAGGGTCGCCCAATCCCGTACTCCTCCAGCGCCCGGATGAGGGTTGCCTCGCTGTAGCGGGGAGGCGGCTCGGTGAAGTGCTGCTCCGACCGGATGCATGTGACTTTCACCACGTCCCCTTTCGCGAGAGGAGGCAGGCGGCTCTCCTTCTCCCCCTTCCCGTCCTCGCCAGCGCTTTCGTCGTACACCGCAAGGAATCCCCGGCGGGCGATGGTCGAGCCGGTCGCTCGGAAGAGCAGGTCGCTTTCCTCCATCGTCTGGTCGGAGTCTCCGCATGAAAGATCCACTCCCACGGTGTCGATGAGGGCATGTTGCATCTGGCAGGCGACAGCCCGGGTCCAGATGAGCCGATAGAGTCGGTGCTGGTCCCGGCTGAGCGCGCCGCGCAGCGCATCGGGCTCGCGCATCGCCGAAGTGGGGCGAATCGCCTCGTGCGCCTCCTGGGCATTCCTCGAACGGGTCTTGTAGACCCTGGCCTTGGCGGGCACGTCCTCCGCTCCGAAGCGCTCGCGGATGTACTCCCGAATCTCCTCCCGGGCCTCGGATGCGAGATTGAGGGAATCCGTGCGCATATAGGTAATGAGTCCGATCGATGCACCGTCAATCTCGACGCCCTCGTAGAGCTGCTGAGCGATCCGCATCGTCCTTTGCGCGCCGAATCCGAGCTTCCGCACTCCCTCCTGCTGCAGGGTCGAGGTCATGAAGGGCGGAGGGGGATTGCGCCGGCGCTGCTTCTTCTCCACCCGCGCGACCCGCATGCGCCCCCCGTCGATCGACGTGGCCTGCGCCTTCGCCGAACGGGCCTCGCTCCCATCGGTGGGGGCAATCGGCGGCAATTCCCGCGCGTCGCCGCCCACGAGCGAGATGGCGTGCTCCGCCAGGGAGCGCGCCGCCTCCTCGTGGGAAATGCTGAACCGGTTCAGCTTCTTTCCCCCGCTGTGCGTGAGTCGTGCTGCGAAGGAGCGACCCTTGCGGTCGAGGTCGGCGTCCAGCGTCCAGTACTCCCGCGGCCGGAAGCGCTCGATCTCGTCTTCGCGCTCGACGATCATGCGCAGTGCCGGACTCTGGACCCTTCCCGCCGAGAGGCCGCGGCGGATCTTCTTCCACAACAGCGGGGAGAGATTGAAGCCCACGAGATAGTCGAGCGCGCGCCGGGCCTGCTGGGCGTTGACCAGCGCCATGGAGATGTCGCGAGCGTTCTCGACCGCTTCCCGGATCGCGCGCCGGGTGATCTCGTGGAAGATCACCCGGTACACCGGCTTCGTGTCGAGCGCCTTGCGTTCCCTCAGCATTTCGGTCACGTGCCAGGCGATTGCTTCGCCTTCCCGGTCCGGGTCGGTCGCGAGATAGAGCGCGTCCGCCTTCTTCATGGCGCGCCCCAGTGCGCTCAGGTGCTTCTGCGCTTTCTCGATCGGCTCATAGTGCATCTCGAAGTCGCGTTCGGGCTCGACCGCCCCTTCCCTGGGGACGAGATCACGAACGTGTCCATAGGATGCCAGCACCTCGAAGTCGGGCCCGAGGTACTTCTTGATCGTGCGGGCCTTGGCCGGAGATTCGACGACGACCAGATGTTGCGTCATTTGGGCCAATCCGCCTGCTCCGCCGTCATGCGCGGCACCGGGCTCGAGCGTCCTGGAATTCCTCCGGAAGCCGGCCACGGTGGCGAGCCACCCCGCCGTCGCGCAAGGCGCTTCAGCAATGGATTCCGGCTCGTATGGAAAGTCCCCCCCCTCGTGGTTTTTCGTGGATTCCCGCTTCTGCGGGAATGACGTCTTGCGTCGCCCGGTCTGATCTCCGTCGTTCCCGCAGAAGCGGGAATCCACGAAAAACAATGCGTTATGGGAAGTTCCCGCCAAGCGCGAAGACCCGCTCGGAAGGGATGAGCGCAGCGGGCGAGCTGGCAGCTCCCCGGGTCTTCCCGGGTTCCCGGCAGGGGCCGCGATCGCCTTGCGCGCACGAAACTCGTGTTGAGCAGTCCCGTCAGGACCTTCAATGCCATCTACTCCTTGTTGGCAATTCGTTCGTACGAGCCGTCTGGCGTCGACCTCACGTAGCCGTCCAGCTCGAGGCTCAAGAGGATGGAGGATAGCGCATCGGCCGTCAATCCGGCCCGCGCGACCAGGACATCGATCGAGGTCGCTTCGTATCCCAGGCTCTCGAGGATGCGGAGCGAGGCCTGATCCAGCCGCGCCGCCGACGCGCTCTCTCCCCCATGCTCTTCCGGCGACGCAACGTGCATGCCCAGAGATTCGGCGAGTTCCTCGAGAACATCCTCCACCCCCTCCACGACCTTGGCGCCGTTGCGGATGAGTTGATGGCAACCTCGGGCGACCGGGTTGCGAATGGACCCCGGCACCGCGAACACCTCGCGGCCCTGGTCGAGGGCCTGGCGCGCGGTAATCAGCGCCCCGCTTCGAAGCGATGCCTCCACCACCAGGACCCCCCGGCTCAGCCCGCTGATGATGCGGTTGCGCCGGGGAAAGTGGGGACGCAGCGGCGGAGTGCCGACGGGAAACTCCGAGACCACGGCGCCGCTCGTGGAAACCGCCCGCGCCAGCCCTTCGTGAACCCGCGGATAGGTGCTATCGAGTCCTCTCGCACACACCGCGACGGTGGGGGCGCAGGAGCGGAGCGCCCCCCGGTGGGCGCACCCGTCGATGCCGAGCGCCAGGCCGCTGACGATGCCGACTCCGCTCCGGCCGAGCTGCCGCGCGAAATCGTGGGCAATCTCCCTCCCGGTTGCGCTCGCGTTGCGGCTGCCCACTATCGCGACCATGGGCCAGCTCAGACTCTCCACGTCGCCCTCCACGAAGAGCACCGCCGGCGGATCGGGAAGCTCCGAGAGGAGCCGGGGGTAATCGCGGTGCCCCAGCCACAGCAGGGAGCGCCGGGGGCCGGCGAGCCAGTCCAGGTCCGCCTGCACTCCGCCGGGATCGGAGCGCAGGACTCGACGGGCCGCACGCTCGGAAAGCCGCAGCTTGCCAATCAGAGCGGATCGCCGCCGAAGGGCCTCCGAGGGGGATCCCGCACAGGCCAGCGCTCGGGCGGCAACCCGAGGAGAAACGCCGAAGGTCCGATTGAATTCGAGCCAGGCGCGCACGGTCGCGTCCCCATGCTCTCCCCAATGGTGCATCGCGTATCGGTCGGGCTCACGGTGGGCGCGGCAGATCCGAAACTAGCGCGGCAGCGGCGGCCCGCACACCGGCATCACCCTGGACCCGGGGCCGGCTCGGGTAGGACTCGTTCCCGGTGACATGTCCTGATCGGCCTACCGGCGTCGGAAAACACCGAATCCGCGCCCGGGGCCGCGCATGGCGAGCCGTGGCTCCCGTCCCTTATACTGGCGCCGGCCGGTGCGCCCGGACGATGCAGACGGCCTGACCGCACCATGGCAATACTCGAAGTCCTCCATTACCCCGACCCGCGCCTGCGAAACAAGGCGAGGCCGGTGGAGCGCGTTGACGATACCGTGCGCCGCCTGGCCGACGACATGTTCGACACGATGTACGCGGCTCCCGGAATCGGACTCGCCGCGGTTCAGGTGAATGTGCCGCTGCGCGTCATCACCATTGACCGCTCCGAAGCGAAGAACGAACCCCTGTGCCTCATCAACCCGATCATTCTCGCCGAAGAGGGCGAGATCGAGGCGGAAGAAGGCTGCCTCTCGGTGCCCGGCGTCTACGAGACGGTGATCCGCTCCCGATGGATCCGGGCGAGCGCCCTCGACCGGGAAGGCGAGCCCTTCGAGTTCGAGGCGGAGGACCTGCTCGCAGTCTGCGTCCAGCACGAGATGGATCACCTGGAGGGCCGGTTGTTCGTGGACTACCTGTCCCGGCTCAAGCGGGCGCGACTGCGCAAGCGAGCGAAGAAACAGCAGCGCCAGACCTGACCCGCCGTCCCGTCCGGCAAACGGGAACATGCGCATAGTCTTCGCCGGCACTCCGGAGTTCGCCGCCGTCGTGCTGCGCGGACTGATCGAATCCGGGCACGAGGTGGCGGCGGCGTATACCCAGCCGGACCGACCCGCGGGCCGCGGTCGGCGCCTTCGGGCGAGTCACGTGAAGATCGTGGCCGAAGAGCATGGCATCCCGGTCCGCCAGCCCGCGACCCTGCGGAGTCCGGAGTCGCAGGCGAGCCTGCGCGCATTCGCTCCGGACGTGATCGCGGTCGCGGCGTACGGCCTGCTGCTGCCGCCCGAGGTGCTCGCGATTCCTCGCGACGGATGCATCAACGTGCATGCTTCCCTGCTGCCTCGATGGCGCGGCGCGGCGCCGATTCAGCGCGCGATTCTCGCAGGGGACAATCGCACCGGCGTCTCGATCATGGACATGGACGAGGGCCTCGACACCGGCGCGGTCCTCGCCCGGTCGGAGCTTCCCATACTCGAGACGGACACCGCCGGCGACCTGCACGATCGACTCGCCGCCCTGGGCGCGCGTCTGCTCGTGCACACACTCGACCGCCTGCACGGGGCGAGAGCCGAAGCACGGCCGCAGCGCACTTCGGATGCACGGTACGCTCCCCGAATCGCCAGGGAGGAGGCCCGGTTGGACTGGACGCGCAGCGCGCGGGAGCTCGACCGGGTCGTGCGGGCCATGAACCCGTCCCCGGTCGCCTTCACCACCGCCCCGGCGGCGCGGGGCGCCCGGCGTCGACTCAGAGTCTGGCGCGCCCGTCGGGTTGCGGGCGCGTCCGGGGACACTCCGGGCCAGGTGATGCGGGCGAGTCCGGACCAGGTCGAGGTCGCTACCGGCGAGGAGCGCCTCGCCCTGATCGAAGTCCAGGCGGAAGGAGCGCGACGGATGCCGGTGGGCCAGTACATGAACGCGCACCCTTTCGCGCCGGGCACCGTGCTCGGGCTCCGCGCTCCCCTGCTCTCGTCGGAATGACCCCGATGCACACCGGAGCGGCGAGCCGCCATAGTGCGCCGATTCGCGCCGTCAGCCCTCGCGAAGCTTGTCCCCGCGAAAACGGGAAGCGGGAGGAAGGCGTGAAGGTGCCGGCAGATTCGCGTCCGCAGCCGTGAAGCGGCGGAGCATGGCGGCAGGACATGCACACTGATTCGGCCCGCACCCGGCGCCGATCGGATCGCAGGAAGGGACTCGACGAGTCCCCCGGCGCCTCGCTCCCGGCCCCTGCCACGCCGGGGGTGGGAGCGCGCGCCGCCGCCCTCGAGGTGCTGATCGGGGTGCTCTGTGAAGGGCACTCTCTGAATCACTGCCTCGACGCGCGTTCACCGCTGCCCGAGCGGCGCGACAACGCATTGGTGAACGAGATCTGCTACGGCGTGCTCCGCCGTCTGCGACCGCTTCAGCACGTACGCGACGCCCTGCTGCACCGGCCTCTCGCATCGAAGGACGGGGACGTGGGCGTCGCTCTGTTGGTCGGCCTGTATCAACTCATGTATACGCGCGTCAGCGCGCACGCTGCGGTTGCGACCAGCGCGGCGCTCGGCCCTCATCTCGGCAAAGCGCGGGCGACCGCGCTCATCAACGCAGTGCTCAGGAGCTACCTGCGTCGGCGGCGGGAACTGTCCGGATCCATTGCGCGGGCGGAGCGGCCCGAGCGCTCTCATCCCCGGTGGCTGGTCAGCGCACTCCGCGGCGCGTGGCCATCCCGGTGGCGGGAGATCCTGGTCGCCAACGACGCGCACCCGCCCATGACGCTGCGGGTCAACGCACTGAGGACGCGGCGCGCCGAGTACCTGGAACGGCTCCGGGCGCGGGGGATCGGGGCGAGCGCGACACCGCACTGCGACCATGGCGTCACCCTGGCGCGACCCGTCGACGTGATGGACCTGCCGGGCTTCCTCGCGGGCGAGGTCTCGGTCCAGGACGCCGCGGCCCAGCTCGCCGCCCCGCTGCTCGATCCCTCGCCGGGGGCACGAGTGCTCGATGCCTGCGCCGCGCCCGGAGGCAAGAGCGCTCACCTGCTCGAGGTGAATCCTTCGATCTGCCTCACCGCCCTCGATATCGACTCGAGGCGCGTGGACCGCATCGAAGGCACGCTCGCCCGCCTCGGGCTCGCCGCCACCTTGCTCTGCGCCGACGCCGGCGCGCCCGCCCGATGGTGGGACGGCCTCCCCTACCAGTCCATACTCGTCGACGCTCCCTGTACCGCGAGCGGGGTGATCCGCCGGCATCCCGACCTCAAGTGGCTGCGACGGCCGAACGATGCGGCCCGGCTCGCCGTGCGGCAGCTTCGCCTCCTCGCGTCGGTCTGGCCCCTGCTGGCTCGGGGAGGGACGCTGCTGTACGCTACCTGCTCCATTCTGCCGACCGAAAACGACGTCGTCGTCACCCGCTTCCTCGCCGACCATCGTGACGCGAAGCCCGGAGCCATAGATGCAGCCTGGGGTATCGCCACTCGCCACGGACGACAGACCATTCCGGGCGAGGACGGGATGGACGGGTTCTACTATGCGCGGCTCGTCAAGGCCTGATACCGCGAAGAACGCGACGGTGGCGCTCGCCGCCTGCCTGCTCTTCCTCTTCCCACCCATGGCATGGAGCGCGTCTCCGGATCTCGACTTCAGTGTACGGCACGTGGACGTCCGCACCGAGGGAGAGACCTGGCTCCTCGACGCCGGCATCGATCTGGAGTTCAACCGCGAATCGCGGGAGGCCATGGAGAGCGGTGTCCCCCTGACGGCGCTGCTGGAGGTCGAAGTGGTCCGGGAACGATTCCTTCGAGACGAAAGTGTCCGTCGCATCCGGATGCCCTACCGCATCGAGAGGCATGCTCTGAGCCAGCGCTACGTGGTCACCTACGTCCCTTCGGGCAAGTCCCGCACCTACGGCGCCATCGAGGACGCGAGTGCGGCCCTGGGGACAATCCGAGGCCTGAGCCTGGTCCAGCGTGCGGAACTCCTCCCCGGTCAGCTCTACCGGGCCCGCCTGCGCGCGCGCCTCGACATCGATGCCATGCCCTCGCCACTGCGTCCGCTCGCCTGGTTCCGCTCGTTGTGGCGCCTGCGCGATGACTGGTTCACTTGGGTGCTGTCGTCGTGAACCGGCTCAAGTCCGGCATCCTCCCCTTCGCGGCGCTCGTCCTGCTCCTCGCGTCGCTCTGGCTGATGACCAATGCGACGCAGGGCTCGGCGCGCTTCGACCGGCTCTACTCGGTGCTGCTGGTGATGAACCTGGCCGGGCTGCTCACCCTGGCCGCGCTGATCGCTCACAACCTGTTCCGCCTGCTGCGCCAGATTCGAGAGCGCCAGGCGGGCGCCCGGCTCACCGGGCGCATGGCCGCGGTGTTCGTGGCGCTCGCGGTAACCCCGGTGATCATCGTCTACGTGTTCTCGCTGCAGTTCCTGAACAAGGGCATCGATACCTGGTTCGACGTGCGCATCGAGCAGGCGCTGGACGACGCCCTGGACCTCGGCCGGGCATCACTCGACTCGCGCATGCTCGATCTGCTTTACCGGACCCGGGAGCTCGGGGCGGAGCTCGCCGACACCGGCGACGCGGACATTGCGCTCCGCCTGGAAGACCAGCGGCTCGCGAGCGGCGCCTCCGAGCTCGCGCTGCTCGGCCCTCAGGGTCTCGTCATCGCTTACAGCACGGTGGAACATTCCACGCTCGTTCCGGATCGCCCGGGCGACGCCGCCCTGAGGCAGGCCCGGCAGACCGGCAGCTACGTAGACCTTGCTCCCGTTGGCGACGCGGGGCTGCACATCAGGGTGGTCGTGCTCCTCCCCGACGTGGTGGCGGGCGAAGAGAGCCGGCCACTGACAGAACTGACGGACGAGCCCCGATTCCTCCAGGGTCTCTTCCCGCTCGCGGAACGTCTCGGCCGCCTCGCCGACAGCGTCGAGTCCGCCTACGGCCAGTACCACGAGCTGGTGTACCTCAGACAGCCGCTCAAGCTGAGCTTCATTCTCACCCTCTCACTGGTGCTGGTGCTGAGCCTGTTCGCCGCGGTGTGGGTAGCCCTGTTCTCGGCGCGGCGGATCGTCGCGCCGCTGCGCGATGTAGCGCTCGGCACCCGGGCGGTGGCCGCAGGCGACTACGAGACCCGCCTGCCGCCCGCGGGCAAGGACGAGGTCGGATTTCTCGTCGCGTCCTTCAACGAAATGACCCGGGAGCTCGCGAGGGCCCGGGACGCCACACGGCAGAGCCAACGCCAGCTCGAAGAGCAGCGTGGATACCTGGAGGCGGTGCTCGAGCGCCTTTCCAACGGCGTCCTCACCCTTGACCAGGAAGGCCGCCTCCACACCGCCAATCAGGCCGCCCAGCAGATCCTGGGCATCGCGCTCGAGGAACACGTCGGAAGGACTCTGCCGGAAATCGCTTCCCGGCATCCCCACTTGTTCATCCTCGCCGACCGTCTCGAACCCCATCTGCAAGGCGCTGATGGCCTGTCCGGAGACTGGCGGGAAGAAGTCTTCCTCTCCCGAGCCGGCGGCCGCCGCATCCTGATGTGCAGCGGCGCCGGACTCTCCGGGGCCGAGGAACCGCCGGGCGGACACGTCATCGTGTTCGACGATCTCACCGAGCTCGTCGAGGCGCAGCGCAAGGCGGCCTGGAGCGAGGTCGCGAGACGACTCGCACACGAGATCAAGAATCCCCTGACGCCCATCCAGCTCTCGGCCGAACGCCTGCGAAAGAAGTACCTCGACGACATGGCGCCGGAGGAGGGACAGCTCCTGGACCGCCTCACCCGCACCATCGTGCACCAGGTCGAATCGATGAAGTCCATGGTCAACGCGTTCAGCGACTATGCGCGCTCGCCCCGCGCCCGACCGCAACGCCTCGATCTCAATGCGCTCGCCACGGACGTGGTCGAACTCTATCGGGACGAGGGTTCGCACACGCGTCTCGCCACGCGCCTCGACCCCCATCTTCCGGCGCTGGAAGCGGACATCGATCGCATCCGACAGGTGCTCCACAATCTGGTCAAGAACGCGCTCGAAGCCTGCACGGAAAGCGCGGACGCGCGCGTCGAGGTGGAGACGCGGCGCGTCGAGCGCACCGACCGTTGCCTCGCCGAGCTCCGGGTCACCGACTCCGGGCCGGGATTCCCCGTGGAGACCATCGATCGGATCTTCGAGCCCTACACCACCTCCAAGCAGAAAGGGACCGGCCTCGGGCTCGCCATCGTCAAGAAGATCGTCGAAGAGCACAACGGACGCGTTTGGGCGGAGAACCGCCGCGAGGGGGGCGGCTCGGTCGTCATGCAGTTTCCGCCCCCGCCTTCGATGCGGGCCGGCCCGGGGACGGGCGCCGGCACACGGCGCGAGGCAGCACGGTGAACGGTGCGCCCCACATCCTGGTGGTCGACGACGAGCCGGACATCGCGCTTCTCGTCCGCGACATCCTGGAAGACGAGGGCTTCACGGTGAGCGTCGCGCGAGACGCGACGGAGGCGCGCGAGGCGAGAAGGGCGAGGCGTCCGGACCTGGTCCTCCTCGACATCTGGCTGCCCGACACCGACGGCATCTCTCTGCTCGAAGAGTGGGCCCGCCAGCCTCACCTCGACACCCCGGTGGTCATGATGTCGGGCCATGGCACCATCGAAACCGCGGTGGAAGCGACCCGGCTCGGCGCCTACGATTACATAGAGAAGCCGCTCTCGACTCCGAAGCTGCTGCTCTCGGTGAACCGCGCCCTCGAGACGGCCAAGCTTCGACAGGAAAACGTCGGACTGCGGCTCGATTCCGACCTCCCTCCGGAGCCCATCGGACGCTCGCGGCTCATGGAAAATCTCCGCGAGCAGTTGCGGCGGGTCGCCCAGCATGACGCGCCGGTGCTCATTTCGGGGGAATCGGGATGCGGCAAGGCCATTTGCGCCCGTTACCTGCATGCGGTGAGCAACCGGCGCTCGGGTCCCTTCGTCCGCATGCCGGCGGACGCAGGCGGCAAGCATGACAGCGCGGTGGTGCTCTTCGGCTCCGAAGAGGGGAGCGAAGTGGGCTACGGTTACCTGGAACAGGCGAACGGAGGCTCCTTGTTTCTTCCCAATCTCCTCGACCTCGACCCGGAGGTGCAGACCCGGTTGCTCGGCGCTCTGCGGCAGGGATCTTTCCTCCGGGTCGGCGGGAGAAAACCCGTGCACTTCAACGCCAGGATCGTGGCCGCCACGAACCGCGATCCCGGTTCCGCGCTCGCAGCCGGCGAGTTCAGGGACGATCTCTACTACTACCTGAACGTCGTGCCGCTGCGCGTGCCGCCCCTGCGCGAGCACCGCGAAGACGTGCCGGAACTCCTCGCCTATTACATGGAGTCCTTCGCGAGCCGGGAGAACCTGACCTACCGGCGCTTCACGGTGGGCGCGCAGAACCGTTTGCGCAACCACGAGTGGCCGGGAAACGTCCTCGAGCTCAAGAACCTCGTCCATCGTCTGCTCATTCTGGGGAGCGGCGCCGACATCGATCAGACGGAAGTGGAGGCGGCGCTCGGAACCGCACCGGGCCACGCGGAAGCAATCCGCGCCGAAGGCGTGGATCTGCCCATCAAGGCGGCGCGCGAGCGGTTCGAGCGGGAGTACCTGCTGCACCACATCGACGCCCTTGGCGGCAACATCAGCAAGGTGGCCGCGAAAGCCGGCATGGAACGAACGCACCTCTACCGCAAGCTCAAATCGTTGGGGATCGACCCGAAGCGCTCCGGCTCCAGGAGATGAAGATCATCGTTCTCGGCGCCGGCCAGGTGGGCAGCACCGTTGCCGAGACCCTCTCCAGCGAGGCCAACGACATCACCATCGTCGATCACGATGCGAAGCGTCTCCGCGTCCTCCAGGACCACCTCGATGTCCGCACGGTGACCGGCAACGCCTCCCACCCGGGCGTTCTCGCGCAGGCGGGGGCCAGAGACGCAGACCTGATCCTGGCCGTCACGAGTTCCGACGAAACCAACATGGTCGCCTGCCAGGTGGCCTACACCCTGTTCCAGACCCCCACCAAGATCGCGAGGGTGCGTGCGGCGGACTACCTGGAGCATCCCTCCCTCTTCTGCTCGGAAGCGCTGCCGGTCGACGTGCGCATCAGTCCCGAGCAACTCGTCACCGACTACATCCAGCGCCTGATCGAGTCTCCCGGCGCGTTGCAGGTTCTCGACTTCGCCAAGGGCAAGGTCCGCCTCGTTGCGGTGCAGGCCTACCACGGAGGCCCTCTGGTCGGTCGCGCACTGCGTGAACTGCCGTCCCACATGCCGGCAATCGACACTCGGGTCGCCGCGATCTTCCGGCGGAGGGGCGCGATCGTCCCGGAGGGTAGCACCGTCATCGAGGTAGACGACGAGGTCTTCTTCGTCGCCGCCGCCCAGCACATCGGCGCGGTAATGGGAGAGCTGCGCCGCCGCGACAAGGCGGTACGACGCATCCTGCTCGCCGGCGGCGGCAACATCGGTCGGCGCCTTGCGAAGGCGCTCGAACGCGACTACCACGTCAAGCTGATCGAAAGCGACCTCGGCCGGGCCCAACGCCTGTCGGAGTACCTCGACCACACCATCGTGCTCAACGGCGATGCCACCGACGAGGATCTGCTGCGGGAAGAGAACATCGACGGCACGGACGTCTTCTGCGCCGTCACCAACGACGATCAGAGCAACATCCTCTCGGCGATGCTCTCCAAGCAGATGGGCGCGCGCAAGGTGATGGCCCTCATCAACCGGAGGGCCTACGTCGACCTCGTCCAGAACGGCCTCGTCGACATCGCGATCTCTCCCCAGCAGGCGACGATCAGCGGCCTCCTCGCGCACGTGCGTCGTGGAGACGTGGTCGCGGTGCACTCGCTCCGGCGCGGAGCGGCGGAGGCGATCGAGGCGGTCGCGCACGGCGACCGGCGCACTTCGCGGGTGGTGGGTCGCAGCGTGGAAGAGATCAAGCTGCCTCCCGGCACCACCATCGACGCCATCGTGCGCGGCGAGGAAGTGATCATCGCGCACCACGACACGGTGATCGAGGCGGGGGACCACGTCATCCTCTTCCTCATCGACAAGAAGCGAATCGTGGAGGTCGAACGGCTCTTTCAGGTCGGAATCACGTTCCTGTGATCCTTCCCTCCCTGCCTCCGGCGCAATCGGCATGATGCGCGCCTCCGCGATCCAGAAGATCGTCGGGCTGCTCCTCGCGCTCTTCAGCGTCACCATGCTGCCCCCCGTCGCGGTCTCGTACCTCTACGAGGATCAGGCGGCAACGCCCTTCGTGATCGCCTTCCTGCTCATCCTCGGGGCGGGTCTCGCGCTCTGGGTGCCGGTGCGGCACGTCAGGCGCGAGCTCCGCCTTCGCGACGGTTTTCTCGTGGTCGTCATGTTCTGGGTCGCGCTCGGCGCCTCCGGAAGCGTGCCGCTGCTCATCGCCGAGCATCCCGACCTCTCCCTCGCCGACGCGGTGTTCGAGTCGGTTTCCGGCCTCACCACCACCGGCGCCACGGTGATCGTCGGCATCGACGAACTGCCGCGGTCGATCCTCTTCTACCGCCAGCAACTGCAGTGGCTGGGAGGCATGGGCATCATCGTGCTCGCGGTCGCCATCCTGCCCATGCTCGGGGTGGGCGGCATGCAGCTCTATCGCGCCGAGACGCCCGGCCCGATCAAGGATACGAAGCTCACGCCGCGCATCACGGAGACCGCGAAGGCCCTCTGGTACATCTACCTCGCCCTCACCCTGGCCTGCGCCGTCGCCTACCGGCTCGCGGGGATGTCCAGCTTCGATGCCATCGTGCATAGTTTTTCCACCATCGCCATCGGCGGCTTCTCCACTCATGACGCAAGCCTCGGTCACTTCGACAGCCCCGCGGTAGAAGCTGTCGCCATCGTCTTCATGGCCATCGCGGGGGTCAATTTTGCCCTCCACTTCACCGCGTGGCGCAGCCGCAGCACGCGCGGATACCTCGCAGACACGGAGTTCAAGGCCTACGTCTCGCTGCTCGCGACAGTGGCGCTCGCCACCTCCGCCTACCTGTACCTGAGCGGTACCTTCTCGTCGCTCGCGAGCGCGCTGCGCTTCGGCGTGTTCCAGACGGTGTCGATCAGCACCACCACCGGCTACACCACCACCGGCTACCAGACCTGGCCGAGCTTCCTGCCGGTGCTGCTGCTCTTTGCGAGCTTCGCGGGCGGGTGCGCGGGCTCGACCGGAGGCGGGCTCAAGGTGATTCGCGTGGTGTTGCTCATCAAGCAGGGCATGCGAGAGATCATCCGCCTCATCCATCCCAATGCGCAGGTGCCGATCAAGGTCGGGGGCGCGCCCACTCCCCCTCGGGTAGTCGACGCGGTCTGGGGCTTCTTCGCGATCTACGTCGCCACCTTCGTGGTGATCATGATCGCGCTGATGGCGAGCGGCCTCGATCAGATCACCGCCTTCTCCGCCACCGCGGCGTGCATGAACAACCTCGGTCCCGGGCTCGGCGACGTAGCCTCCCACTACGGCGAAATCACGTCCGCGGCGAAGTGGATCCTGAGCGCCGCGATGCTGCTCGGGCGCCTCGAGATCTTCACCCTGCTCGTGATCCTGACCCCCGCGTTCTGGAGGAGCTGAGGAGGTAGCCCGTGCCCGCTCTCGTCCCCCTCCCGCGCCGCGCTTTCCCGGCCCGAGTCCCATCGGAGCGCCCCGGGGGGCCGGACACCTGTGCGGACGCCCGCGGGCTGTCCCCTGAGCCGCTGCGTGGCAAAGGCGTGACATGAACATCGAAAGCCTCGAGGCCATGCTCGCGCGCGGCACCGACAACGCGCTGCTGCGCTACACGCTCGGCCTCGCCTGCCTCGAGGCGGGACGCGACGAGGAAGGACTCGACCACCTCGAACGGGCGGTGGCGCACGACCCCGGCTACTCGGCCGCCTGGAAGGCCTGCGGCCGCGCCCTCGCGGAAGCGGGTCGCGCCGAGGAGGCGATCGAGGCGTACCGGCGGGGCATCGAAGCGGCGGAATCGAAGGGCGACATCCAGGCCGCCAAGGAAATGCGGGTGTTCAGGCGCCGCCTGGAGAAGAACCGGTAGCTCCTGGTCGGACGTCCTGAATCCGTCACCCGCCTCGGGACCTGTCCACCCGGAGGCTCCGGTTCCAATTGCGCGTCCCCTGCCCCCGCATGCGCTACCCCTGTTCAGAGTCCGGATTCCCGTAGAAGAGGCCGTCATACAGGAATGCGCGTTCAATTGTTCTGCAGTCACGTTCGTTCACTCCCGCACGCCGCATCCGGATGTACCACTCTTCGCGAACCGTCCTCGTAATGCGTTCGAATACCGCCGCGGCCCCTGCCTCGTCGAGCAGAAAACGCCCGTGGCTGCTCAGCAGATTCGTCCGGTTGGCATAGCGGCCGAAGCGTCCGCAGGTCATCGCGAGATCGCGTCGCTCGAGGGCCACAGCGGGCGAAGGTGTGAGGTCGTAAGCAGGACTGAGGCGCCACTGCCTTCCTTTTGCCAGAATCGCGTGATTGCGGGGGTGATCATCGAGATTCGAGACGGCCGCGTTGAAGCACATCCGCCCGAACAGCTCCCGCAGATCCTCCTGCGGACGCGCGCTCACGCGGCGGATTTCGTCCGCAAGCAGCAGATAGGACCATTCACCTCGTTCGCCCGGGCTGTCACCGGAGCGCAGGAGTGTCAGGGCGCTCACCATCCGGTGGCGTCGGTAGCCGGCATCCGTCCAATCGCGATCGAATCGGCGGACGAGCAGCACGTCGCGTCCCGCTACGCTCGTGACACGGCTGTCGGCGACACTCAAGCCACATGCCCGGGCGAGAACCAGCATGCCGTGCTCTACCCGCGGAGAGTTCCAGCGGTCGTCGTTACGCCCGAACTTGGCCATCCAGAGATCGCGTTCGTCCCGCACCACCGCTTTAGGGCGGGCGCCTCCCATCGAGGTACCGAGAAGCAACAACTCCTCAACGTATTTGCCGCTGGAGCCCGCGAGATCCGGATCGCCGGAGAGAATCGCGTCCGCCGCGCGCTGCAGTCTCGCAAGATCCAGGGTGCGGTTGAATCGGCGCCGAGGGGCAGGGGGCTCAACGTTGAGGCCGAAGCCCAGCGCCCCGGCCCGGTCGTCCGGTCCCTGCAACAGGTAGTCGAATTCCGCGAGCTCACCGAGAGCGGCGTTGCGCTCGATGACACGCCGTCCCCAGAAGTCCGGCATGGCATCCCGGATCGCGCCGAAGAATCCCTGCATGCGCGCCGTCTCGTGGACTTGGTCGGAGAGGCGCAACTCGACGGGGTCGACTTCGACCGCGTCGGCTCTATCTCGGTACGAGCGGCCATACACGAATCGGCCGATTGCCTCAGGGCCGTCGCCGGTCCATCGGTAGCGGCCTGCGGTCACGAACTCCGTAGCGCCTGGCAGCACGATGTAGACGAAGCACTCGCGTTCAGAAGTCATCGTTCATCGGCCGGGGACGCCGGGCGGTACGGGGGCTGCGTGCACGCTCCAGGGTCTTGCCTTCCTCATCGCGGTCCGGGTCGGCGACATCGCGCATGTGGGCGAGCAGGCCAAGCCCCCACAATGCGCCCATATAGGCGGCGACGCCGGTCGACGCTTTTCCCCGTTCCACATCGGCAACCACGAAGCGGGATACGCCCATGCGCCGGGCCAGATCTTCCTGGGGCAGCTTGCGGCGAATCCGTGCGGTCCGGATGTTGCGTCCCAGTCGTTCCAGGGCCTCCTCAATCGCGGCAGGCGGGGATTTCGAGATCTTTGTCGGCCGCGGCATGTTGGTTTTCCTATACAGGTAACCCTTATATGTTGACTGTAAATATCCATTCTGACGCAAACTGTCAATATCTTCTCGTCCATCGCGAGCGCTCTGCGCTTCGGCGTGTTCCGGACGGTTTCGATCAGCGCTCATACCGGCTACCACCACCACCGGCTATCAGACTTGGCATGGTGGTTGCTGGGGCCGCCACCGCAGAATTCCGAGATCCAAGAGCGCAACGAGTTCGTCAGGCGCACCAAGCCTCGGTTTCGGAATGAAGAGTCAGCGTTCCCGTCAACCGGGAAACGCGGTCGAGGTTGTGCCGCCGCAGGTACTCGGAGAGTCCCCGATTGATCTTCTTGCAGATCAGGGGGTCGTAGAAAAGCGCGGTGCCCACCCCGAGTGCGGCCGCTCCCGCGATGAGGAACTCGATTGCGTCCTCCGCGCTCGCGATGCCTCCCTGGCCGATGATCGGGACGTGGTGGGGACGGGCGACCTGGTAGACCTCGTGTACCTTGAGCAGCGCCATCGGCTTCACCGCCGGACCGGAGAGCCCGGAACGGTTGCCGCCCACCACGGGCTTCCGGGTCTCGAGGTCGATGGCGAGCCCCATGAAGGTATTGACCACCGCGAGCCCGTCGCTGCCCGCCTCGATGCAACGCCGCGCGTTCTCCGCAATGTCCGTCTGGTTCGGGGACAGCTTGGTGATCAGGGGCTTTCGCGTCCGGGCCCGACAGGCTTCGACCACCCGCGCGGACATGTCCGCATCGTTGCCGAACAGGACTCCGCCCTCGAGGACGTTCGGACAGGATATGTTCACCTCCATCGCGTCGATGGGGGAGTCGTCGAAGATACCGGTCAGCTCCGCGTACTCGCTCACCGTGGAGCCGGACAGGTTGGCGATGTAGCGGGTCTCGGCGAAGTCCAGCGCCGGCAGGATCTCGTCCACCACGTGCCGGGCGCCGGGGTTCTGCAGCCCGATGGAGTTGAGCATCCCGGACGGGGTCTCCCAGACCCGGTGCGCCGCGTTGCCGAGTCGCGGCGACAGGGTGGTGCCCTTGAGGCACACCGCGCCCACGTCGCGGTGGGAGAAGCCCTCGACCCGGGTGTACTCCTCTCCGAAGCCGACGCATCCGGAGAGCAGCACGAGCGGCGTGTTGAAGGCCATGCCGCAGTAGTCGATCCGAAGCCGCTCCCTCTCGTACGCGACTTCGTTGATCTCCGCTGTCGTCACGCGCCGGCCGCCGACCCCGTTTCGAACCCTGGCATTATACGTGTCGCGGTCGCGCCGTGGCCGCCGCGTCCGGTGTGGCGAATGCGCTCCGATGAACGTGCCGGATCGGGCATTCGGTGTTCGGATAAGGCGGGAAACGGGTAACCTGCGCGGACTTGCCGGCTCTTTCTTCCTTCGATGCCACGGTTCCAACCGGTGGCAGGGGAACTTCCATACCAGCGTGCCGGATCGGGGCGCCTCGTTGTCGGCGGGTGCCGGATCGCGATAATGCGCCGGCCATGCGTACTTCCTGGCGCACGCCCCTCGTCATCCTCGCCTGCGGCATGGTGGTGCTGCTCGTCTCCTTCGGTCTGCGCAGCAGCCTCGGCATCTTCCTGCGCCCGATGAGTGGCGATCTCGGCTGGGGCCGGGAGGTCTTCGCGTTCGCGATGGCCTTGCAGAACCTGCTCTGGGGTCTCTGTCAGCCGGTCGCCGGCGCAATCGCGGACCGCTACGGTTCGGGACGCGTCGTGGCCGGCGCCTCCCTCCTCTACGTGCTCGGCCTGTACCTGATGTCGGTCGCGGCGACTCCGGGCGATCTCGCGCTGAGCGGCGGCGTGTTGATCGGCGTCGCGCTCTCGGGCACCAGCTTTCCCGTCGTGCTCGCGGTGATCGGCCGCAACGTACCGGAATCCCGCCGGAGTCTCTTTCTCGGCATCGGGAGTGCCGGGGGCTCCTCCGGGCAGGTCCTCGTGGTGCCGTTCAGCCACGGGCTGCTCACCGGCTTCGGATGGTCGAGCGCGCTGGCGATGCTGGCCCTCACCTCGTTCATCATGGTGCCGCTGGCCGCTGCGCTCGCCGGCCGCGCGGGCTCCGGGCCTCAAAGCGCCGGTACCTCCCCGAGCCTCGGCAGCGCGGTGGGAGAGGCCGCCCGTCACGGCGGATACTGGCTCCTCACCGCCGGGTTCTTCGTGTGCGGCTTTCATGTCTCGTTCATCTCCACCCACCTGCCTGCCTACATCGCCGACCAGGGCATCGATCCCGCCTACGGGGCGACCGGACTCGCGCTGATCGGGCTCGGGAACATCGTCGGCTCGCTCGGCTGCGGCGTGCTGGGCGGGCGTTACCGGAAGAAGAACGTGCTGAGCGCCCTCTACTTCGGCCGGGCCCTGCTGATGGCCGCGTTCCTGGTGGTGCCGGTCAGCATCGCGTCCATTCTCGTCTTCTCCTTCACGATTGGGCTTCTGTGGCTCGGCACGGTGCCGCTCACCAGCGGTCTCGTGGCCCACTTCTTCGGGGTGCGCTACATGGCGACGCTGTTCGGTTTCGTGTTCTTCAGTCACCAGCTCGGGAGCTTTCTCGGGGTGTGGTACGGGGGCTACGCATTCGATCGAAGCGGCAGCTACGACCCGGTCTGGTGGGCCGCGATCGCGCTCGGCCTCATCTCGGCGGCGCTGCACTGGCCGATCCGGGAGCGGCCGGCCCAGCGCCTGGTTCCCGCCGGCTGAGCGTTCGAAGTCCGCGGTCCAGGGCGGCTCCGGAGCCGATGTGACGAGGCTCGAGCCGCATTTCTCACCGGCCTCCCGCCGCGAGCCTCGATCCACCCTCGGTGAGCGGGCGTACTCCCACGAGCCACGCCAACATGGGTTCCACCATGCCCTCGGTGTCTCTAGCCACAATGTTTCATCGATTTTCGTAGCGAGGGCGTCAATCTGCCGTGATAGTGGGTCGCACGGACCGAGAGACGCTGAAGGCGTAGCCGACACTACGTCGAAGCGGCTCGAGGGAGTACGGCCCACTAGCACGAGCAGATTGGCGTCCGCAGCAGGAAATCGGTGAAACATTGCGGCTAGATCCGTGCGCCCATTCAGGCGTCCCGACGCCCTCGCCGCGAAGGGCGGTGAGAAACGCGGGTCAAGCTCGGGGAGGGGCCGCACTCGAACGCTCCGCGAGATCGAGAAGGGCCTGGCTGTCGGCGAGATCGGGCTCCCCACAGTGACGGAGCACCACGGCCCGGGTCGCGTCGCGCAGCCGCACCGCCCGTTCCCACTCCGAGCGCTCGGGATCGATGGAGCCGGGATCGATCGCTTCCCCGATGTGCACCCGGACGAGCCCGCGGCGCGGGAACCAGGACTCGTTGCGCAGCACCGAGCGCGTGCCGCGAAGCACCACCGGCACCACCGGGGTGCCCGCTTCCACCGCGGCGCGGAAGGCACCGAGCTGGAAGGGCAGCAGGCCGGGCATGCGGTGCAGGGTGCCCTCCGCAAAGATGCCGATTTCCGCTCCGGCGACGAGCGCCGCGCTCATCGCCTGCGCATCCTCGGCGCTTCGCTGGCGCTCGAAGCGTTCGACGAAGAAAGCGCCGATTCCCTCGAGGAAGAGCCGGGCAAAGGGGTTGGTGCGAAGCTCTCCCTTGACGACATAGCGCGGAATCGGACGGAGCGCCGCGCTCAGGACGAGTCCGTCGAGGTAGCTCGCGTGATTGAAGACGAGCACCCTCCCCCTCTCGCCCCGCTCGCTCAGGGCGCCTTCGACCCGCGGGCGCAGCCCGGTGAGCCGGAGCAGTGCGCGGGCCGCGAAGTGAAGCAGCCGCCCGGCGCCCCGGGGGAAACGACCGAGCGCCGCGACCGGCCACACCACCGCTCCCGCGAGACCGATCGCCACCCAGAACCAGCCGGCATAGCCGGTCCCGAGGGCACGCCCGAAGACGCCCCGGAGCTGAGGGATCACCGCGCTGAGACCCAGACGCAGCACCTGCAAGGGCAGAGGCGAAGCGCCGCGGGCCGCGAGCCGCCCCTGCTCGTGGAGCTCCCGCAGCGCCCGGCGCCGGATCTTGCCGCTCGAGGTCTTGAGCACGGTGTAGGGCGGCACGAGCAGCACCTCGTCGGGCGGCGAGCCGAGGTGCCGGAGCGCGGCCTCCTCGATCGCCGCTCGCATCGCCGCCCTCGCTTCCTGCCCCTTCTCCCGGGTCTCCGCGACCACTACGAGGCGCTCGGTGCCCGAGTCCCGGTCCTCGCTCCCGAACACCGCGACGCAGCCCCGCCGCACGCCATCGACCTCTCCCGCCGCCTGCTCGAGCTCGTAGGGATAGACGTTGCGCCCGCCCCGGATGATGAGGTCCTTGACCCGTCCGGTGATGAAGAGCTCGCCATCCGCGACGTAGCCGAGATCGCCGGACTCGAGCCAGTCGGCGTCGAAGAGGGCGCGGGACGCTTCGGGGTTGCGGAAGTACCCCGAGGTGGTCGAAGGGCCGCGGAACTGGATGCGCCCCACTCTGCGCTCCGCGGTCTCCCTTCCCGCATCGTCGACGGTGCGCACCTCGAAACCCGGAATGGGGTGGCCACTTCCCACGAAAGTGAGCGCGGCGTCGCCGGGCGCTTCCGTCGCCGTCGCGACGCCGCGTCGCTGCATCGCCTCACGGTCCACGCGCTCGTAGCGCGGACCGCGGCCGACCGGCGTGAACGCCACGCCGAGCGTGGCCTCGGCGAGTCCGTAGACCGGAGTGAGGGCGTTCGGGTCGAAGCCGAAAGGCGCGAAGCGCGCCGCGAACGCGTTCTGGGTTTCGGGACTGACCGGCTCCGCTCCGTTGAACGCCACCCGCCAGGACCCGAGCTCGAGTCCTTCGAGCTCGGTATCCGCGATGCGGCTCCGGCACAGCTCGTAGGCGAAGTTCGGTCCGCCCGACAGGGTCGCGCGATAGCGGTGGATTGCCTCGAGCCAGCGCACCGGCCGGGCGAGGAAGACGAGCGGCGACATGAGCACCAGGGGGATCGCGTAGTAGAGGCTGCCCAGCCACGCCCCGATCAGCCCCAGGTCGTGATAGAGCGGGAGCCAGCTCACGAAGACGTCATTGCCGTCGACCTCCAGAGCCTGGTGCATGGCGTCCAGGCTCGCGAGCAGGTTGGCGTGGGTGAGGACGACCCCCTTCGGGGTCCCGGTGCTGCCCGAGGTGTATTGCAGCAGCGCCACGTCGGTCGAGGCCGGGGACCACTCGTATCCGGAAGGGGCGCAACGCAGCAGCTCTTCCACGTCCAGGACCCTGAGCAGAGCGTCGATCTGGGCGCCGAGGAGGCGGGACACCGCGAGGGCGGGAGCGAAGGTCACGAGTTGGCGGGCCCGCGCATTGGCGAGGATGCGGGCGTGGCGCCGGAGGTGGTCCTCGAGCTGCGACAGGCGCGCGGGCGGATAGATCGGCACCGGCACCCCGCCCGCGAGGAGCGCCCCGAAGAAGGTCTGCAGGTACTCGAGCCCGGTGGGCAGCATGATCGCCACCGACTCCCCCGGCTCGAGCCCGCGCGCCGCGAGCCCGCCCGCCACCCGCCGGGCGCCCTCGTACAGCGCCCCGTAGGTGAGCGAGACACTCCCGCCCGACTCGTCGAGAAGGCGCACGTGCACGCGCTCGGGGTGGCGGGCGGCATGCCACGCAAGGGCTTCGACCAGGGTCGCGGTACCGGCCGGCGGAACCCGCCCCGGAGTCGTCTCGAGGGGGGCCTCGACGACGTCGCGAGCGATTTGCGCCTCTCCGGTGGCGCTCCGAAGTCCACGAAGCAGGTCGCGGGACGTGTCCGCCTCCGCCACCAGACTCACCGGAAGACCCCTCTGCCAACGCGTTTCCAGGCGCGCAAGGAGCTCCATGCGGGTCAGGCTGTCCAGGCCCAGATCGCGGTCCAGGCGGCTGTCGAGCCCTATCTCGGTCCGCACCCGAGAACTCGGGTGCAGCTCCTCGACCAGCTCTCGCAGGATCGCGAGCAGGTCTTCCGCCCCCGGCTCCGGGACGGGATCGCGCATGGTTCCCTGCTCCTTCACTTCCGGCTACTCCTCCCGTCGCGGCTCGCGCGCGAGCAACGTCTCGACTGCTGCTCCGGGACTCTGCTCGTTCGCGAGCACCCGCGCGACCGCTTCCACGATCGGCATCTCGACTCCGAGGCGTTCCGCGAGTCGGCGAGCCTGGGTCGCGCTTCGCACCCCCTCGATTGCCTGGCCGATCTCGTCTCGAGCCTCCGCCAGATCCCGACCGGCCGCGAGCAGGAGCCCCAAGCGCCGGTTTCTCGACTCGTCGCCGGTGCAGGTCAGTACCAGGTCTCCGAGCCCTGAAAGTCCCATCAGGGTCTCGGGGCGGCCCCCCAGCGCGCGCCCGAGGCGCGACAGCTCGGCGAGTCCACGGGTGATCAAGGCAGCACGTGCATTGGCGCCGAAATCGAGACCGTCCGCGATGCCCGCGGCAATCGCGAGCACGTTCTTGACCGCGCCGCCGATCGCGACTCCCACCACATCGTCACTCGGATAGACGCGAAACGAGGGAGAGTGGAAGAGCGGCGCCAGCCGACGGGCGAACTCCGCGTCGCGTGACGCAAGCGTCACCGCGGCCGGCAGCCCGGCCGCGACTTCCGACGCAAAGGTCGGTCCGGAGAGCAGGGCAATGCAGGCCCGCGGAACGAAGTCCTCCGCCACCTCGAGGAGGAAGCGCCCGCTCGTCGGATGCAGGCCCTTGGTGGCGCACACAAGGCGAAGATCGGGCGAGGCAGACCCGCTCAGTCGACGAATCAGCTCCTCGAAGCCCTCGCTCGGCACCGCCACCAGCGCGAGCGCCCCGGCCGAGAGCGCCCGGTCCAGGGATCCGGTCACCTGGAGGGAGGGCGGCATTGCGTGCCCCGGGAGATAGCGGCGATTGCAGCGCTCGCGGGCAATCTCCTCCGCCTGCGCGGGATTGCGCGTCCAGAGCCGGACCGTCCTGCCCTGCCGGATCAGGTGCAGGGCGAGCGCGCTGCCCCAGGAGCCCGCGCCGAGCACCGCGATCGGGCAGCGTCCCTCGACTCCCTCCTCCGGCATCACCCCGGCTCTACGAGCGGCTACACATGGGGAGCTCGCCCCACTTCAGGGTTCGGAGCCTGCCGCTTCCTGCTGGCGGTGCTGTTGGTAGAGCGCTTCGAAGTTGACCGGCCGGAGCACGAGTTGGGGGAATCCTCCGCGCACCGACAGATCGGACACCACTTCGCGCAGATAGGGAAAAAGAATCGAAGGGCAGTAGCTCCCGAGCAGCCGCGGCAGACCCTCCTTCCCGATACCCGAGATCTCGAAAAGGCCCGCCACGCTGACTTCGGCGAGATAGAGGGTACGCTCCGCGTTGGTGACGGTCACCGTCGCCCGAAGCGTCACCTCGTAGGTCGAGGCGCCGAACTGGCCGGTCTCGGTGTGCAGGTGGAAATCGACGTTCGGATTCCAGTCCCGGGTGGCAAACACCCTCGGGGAGTTGGGTGACTCGAACGACGAGTCCTTGAGGTAGAGCTTCTTTATCTGGAAGTCGATATCCGGCCGATCGATCGCGGCGGCGTCCAGAGCATCGCTATCGTAGTCGGGCATCGAGAGAGGGTCCTCGGGAGCGATGGGGTGAGTGGGGCGGTGACCGGGCGACTCCGCGTGGGAGCGCGTCGGGCACCCGTGGCATCGGGCCCTGTCAGTTCCTGGTCAGCGGCAGGCTCGCACCTTGCCAGGCGACGATCCCCCCGCTGAGGCTGAACACGTTCTCGAAGCCGTTCTTGCGCAGGATGCCGCTCGCACTCGCCGCCTGCTGCCCGTTGCGGCACGTCGTGATGATCGTGCGGTCGCGGTACTTGTCCAGTTTCGTGATCTGCTGTGCGAGTCCCCCGAGCGGCTCGTTGATCGCATTGATGATATGGCCCTCGGCGTACTCGCCGTTGCTTCTCACGTCGATGACCAGCGCGTTCTCATGGTTGATGAGCCGGGTAGCCTGCGCCGGCTCCACCCGCCGGCTCCCCCCTCCGCCGACGAAGGTCCAGACGAGCACGCCGGCGAGGACGAAAAAGGCCGTGCTCAGAATGGTGTGGTTGGCGATGAATTCGAGCAATCGGGGCATCGGAACCGGCGCGGCTCATCCACCGGGCCCTCCAAGGCGGGCAGGCGAGATTAGAGCAATGAATCGCGGCAGGCAACGCGGTCCCGCGGAAGTCCCGCAGTGCGGTCCGTCCCGCCGCGGAATCCGGGCAACGAGGGGCGCCACGCCCGTGCTTCTCGAGCGCAGTCGCAGCGAGGATGCCGGCGGAGGCGGCGCTTGTAAGCTCTCGTCCCTCGCTTGTATGCTCCTTTCTCGGGTTCCGCGCGCTCGTTCTTCGAGAAGTCCATGAAGTCAAACCTCCTCGTCCCGAGACTCGAGGCTTCGGCCTGCGCGCGGACCGGGAGTTGCGCATGAAACGGACCCTCCACGTCCTGATGACGCTCGGGGCGGGAGCAGGCCTGGCGCTCTTGCTCAACTTTGGGCAGGGGGTGTTCGCGAAGAAGGACGGCGGGTCCCTTCCCATCGAGGATCTGCGAGCCTTCACCGAGATATTCATCAAGATCAAGAACGACTACGTCGAGCCCATCGACGACAAGACGCTTCTCGAGAACGCCATCAAGGGCATGCTCGCGGGGCTCGATCCGCACTCCGCCTACCTCGTGCCGGACGACTACTCGGAGCTTCAGACCGGGACCAGCGGAGAGTTCGGTGGCCTCGGAATCGAAGTCGGCATGGAGGACGGGTTCGTTCGAATCATTGCACCCATCGACGACACGCCCGCCGCGAGGGCGGGGGTCAAGGCCGGCGACCTGGTGGTGCGGCTGGACGACACGCCGGTCAAGGGCATGAGCCTCGAAGAAGCGGTAAAGGTCATGCGGGGCAAGCCCGGCACCGCCATTACCCTGACCGTGGTGCGCCAGGGAGAGGATGGCCCGCTGAAGATCACCATCGTCCGCGACATCATCCGCGTTACCAGTGTCAAGAGCCGGCTCCTCGACGACCGGTATGCCTATGTACGCATCACCCAGTTCCAGTCTCGCACCGGAGAGAGCCTGCGCGAAGCGGTCAGGGAGCTCGAGGACGAGGTCGCGGACGGACTCGGAGGCATGATCCTCGATCTGCGAAACAACCCCGGCGGCGTGTTGAGCGCGGCGGTATCGGTATCCGACGCCTTCCTTACCGAGGGCACCATCGTGTATACCGAGGGCCGACTCGACGATGCCAAGCTCAAGTTCAGCGCAAAGCCGACCGACATCCTGGAAGGCGCTCCGCTCGTGGTGCTGGTGAACGGTGGATCCGCTTCGGCGTCCGAGATCGTGGCCGGCGCGCTCCAGGACCATCGGCGTGCCGTCATCATGGGCAATGACACATTCGGCAAGGGCTCGGTTCAGACCATCCTGCCGATGGAGAACGGATCCGCGCTGAAGCTCACCACCTCACGCTACTACACCCCTTCGGGCCGCTCCATACAGGCATCCGGGATCAGGCCCGACATCCAGCTCGAAACGCTCGGGATTGCGAGCCTCGACATCGAGAGTCGCCGCATCAAGGAGTCCGACCTTGCCGGCCACCTCGAAGGCGATTCGGGCGAGATCGAGGACGCAGGGAGCGGCGATGCCGCCGCCGTGCCCAGGAGGTCTCTGGCCGAAGAGGACTTCGGCCTCTACGAGGCCCTGAACCTCCTCAAGGGCCTCGACATTCTGCGCCCCACCGGGACCTGAGCCGGAGATCTGCGTCAGTCCTTTCCCGGCCACGCCGCGATCACCAGCGCTGCGCCGAGCATCCCGAGCGCCCACCCGAGAAGCGGTGTCCCCCACACCAGGGGCCCCGGCACCCCCATCCCGAAACAAAGGACGGCGCTCACGACGAGCGCGGAGCCCACCACCGCCCGTACCGTGCGGCGATTCGCCCGCCGCATCTCCAGGCGCATGCTCTCGATGTCGCGGGAGGCGATCTCGACCTGCACTTCCCCGCGCCGGACCTGTTGCAGCACTTCGTGTGCGAGAACCGGCAGAGTGGGAAGCACTTCCCCCCAGCGCGGAGCCTGGCGCCCGAGCTCGCGCCACGCCGCCCGAAGCCCGAGCTGCCGATCCATCCATTGCTCCAGGAACGGCTTCGCGCTCTGCCACAGATCGAGCTCCGGATAGAGCTGGCGTCCCAGGCCCTCGACATTGAGCAGGGTCTTCTGCAGCAGAAGAAGCTGGGGTTGCACCTCCATGTGGAAACGGTGTGCGACCCCGAAGAGGCGCATCAGCAGCCGGCCGAAGGAGATCTCCTTCAGGGGGCGCGCGAATATCGGCTCGCAGACGCTGCGAATCGCGGCCTCGAACTCGTTGACCCGGGTCCCGGCCGGCACCCATCCCGACTGCACATGCAATTCCGCCACTCGCAGGTAGTCGCGGTTGAAGAAGGCCAGCAGATTCTCCGCCAGGTAGCGTTGGTCCTGGGGGGTGAGGCTGCCCATGATTCCGAAATCGACGGCGATGTAAGTGGGACGCGCGGGGTCCTCCGGCGACACGAAGATGTTGCCGGGGTGCATGTCGGCGTGGAAGAAGTTGTCTCGCATCAACTGCGCGAAGAAGATCTCGACGCCGCGCACCGCCAGATTCTCCAGATCGATGCCGTGCCGGACGAGCCGGTCCACATCGCTCACCGGAATCCCCGAGATGCGTTCCATCACCATCACGTCGGAACGCGTGTAGTGCCAGTACACCCGCGGCACGTACAGCAAGTCGCTGTTCTCGAAGTTTCGCCGGAGCTGGGACGCGGAGGCGGCTTCGCGCATGAGATCGAGCTCGTCGAGGATGGTGGACTCGTACTCCGCCACGACATCGACCGGCTTCAGGCGGCGCCCGAGCGGGAGGTAGCGTTCGGCCAGCTCCGCGAGCCAATAGAGCACTCCGACATCGCGCCGGACTTCCGCTTCGATGCCGGGCCGCACCACCTTGACCGCCACTTCGCGGCCGTCGCGCAGGCTCGCGGCGTGTACCTGCGCAATGGAAGCCGAAGCAAGGGGCTCCTCATCGAAGCTCGCGAAGAGCTCGTCGACGCTCCGGCCCAGGGAGCGTTCGATCATGCGGCGCGCCAGCGATCCCGGAAAGGGCGGTACCCGATCCTGGAGGCCGGCGAGCTCGTCTCCGATGTCCTCGGGGAGAAGGTCACGCCGAGTGGAGAGGATTTGTCCGAACTTCACGAAGATGGGGCCGAGGTCTTCGAGCGCCCGGCGAATCCGCACCGAGCGGCCCTCCCGAGGGCGCCCGCGCACCCAGTTCCAGGGCAGCAGATAGAAGAGAAAGCGCAAGCGGCGAAGCGGCGGCGCGGCGAGGAGGATCTCGTCCAGCCCGTGCCGGATGCATACCGCATTGATCTGGAGCAGGCGCAACGCCTGTCCGAAACGCTTCATCTCCGCCCTTCTTCGGCCCGGCGCAACAGGCTGGCGATTCTGGCCTCCAATCGCTCGACATCGTCCCGGAGCTCATCGACCGCGTCGCAGAAGCGTTCGAGTGAGGCCCTGCCCGCCACTATCGCGCTCTCTTCGCTCAGGTACTCGGCAACGTCCCGCGTCAGAGTCTCCCCGGCGCCTCGCCGCCAGCGTCCCGCCGCCCGAGCAATGCGCGCGGTCTCGTGTGCGCCGGCGTCTCCGAGGTAGTGCGACAGCAGCTCTTCCCAGTCCAGGCGGTAGCTGCGGGCAAGGCGGCCGAGGCGCGTGGCGAGCGCGAGATCCCCCCTGATGCCGACCCCTGGCGGCAGCGAATCTCGCGCGTCGCGCCCGATCAGGAAGGCCGCCAGCGCGGGACCGGAGCCGGAGATCGTGACATCCGCGCCGTCACCTTCCTCCGTGTTATCGGGACGGCGCACTTCTATCCGGTTCCCGACGAACCTGAGCTCCAGTGGCTGCTCGAGGGGCGAGAGGACGATGCGGACCCGTGCCCCCTCTACTTCCTCGAGCCCTTCCTGCACTTCGGGATCCGCCGCCAGGGCGCGGTTCAGCGCCCACTGCAGCAGTCCGAGGCCGGTTCCGGTCGTGTGCACAGCAATGCCCCGCCGCGGTCCCCGGACCTCGCCCGAGGGTCAGAGCTTGTAGCCGCGATGCAGAGCCACGACCCCGGCGTTCAAGCTGTGACAGCGACACTGCTCGAAGCCGGCCTCCTCCATCATCGACTTGAGCGTGGCCTGATCCGGATGCATCCGGATCGACTCCGCGAGATACCGATAAGGCGCCGCGTCTCCGACCACGAAACGTCCGAGAGCAGGGAGCGCCCGGAAAGAATACGCGTCGTACAGCGGGCGGAGCCACGGCACGATGAGGTGGGAGAACTCCAGGATCAAGGCCTGTCCGCCGGGCTTGAGCACGCGATACATCGATTGGAGCGCGCGTTCCTTGCGGGTGACGTTGCGCAAGCCGAAGGCGATGCACACGCAGTGGAACGAGTTGTCGGCGAAAGGCAGCGACTCCGCGTCTCCGAGCGTGTAGCTCATGCCTTGCACGCGTCCGCAATCGACCAGCCGGACCCGTGCGACTTCCAGCATGCGGGGATTGATGTCGGCGACCACCACCTGCCCGGATGCACCGCTGCGTTGCGCGAGAAGACGCGCCATGTCTCCGCTTCCCGCCGCGAGGTCGAGCACCCGCTGTCCGGGCCTGACCCGGGCCAATTCCACCGCGATGCGTTTCCAGACCCGGTGCAGGCCCAAGGACATGAGGTCGTTCATCAGGTCGTAGCGCCCGGCAACGGTGTCGAAAACCTCCTGTACGCGCCCGCGCTTTTCCGCTCGGGGGATCCGCTCGAAGCCGAAATCCGCCTCGGGGCCTCCCGCCATCTCCTCGTGCACGCTCAACGTTCCGCTCCGGCTTCCTTCAGGCGCTCGAGGTAGCGCTCCCAGAGCTCGTCGTGGTTCTCCCCGAGCCAATGGAGCTCGTCCCACGAATAGATCCCGGTGCGATGCCCATCGTCGAAGTGCAGGCACACCGCGTAGTTGCCGACCGGTTCGATCTCCAGGATGGCGACCTTGCGTTTGCCGGTCTGAAGGACTTCCTGCCCCGGCCCGTGGCCGCGCACTTCCGCCGAGGGCGAGTACACCCGAAGGAACTCGGCCGACAGGACATAGCGCTCACCGCTCTCGAAAGCGACCTCGAGACGACGGGACTGCCGCTCGTAGCTCAGCTCGGTGGGGACGGCGCTCACTTCGGCGGATCTCCTTTCGACGGCAAGCGTTCCGACGGCGCGCTACAGAATGAAGTTCGCGAGGTCGTCGTCCTTGACGAGGTCGCCCAGTCGCTCGTCGACGTACTCGGCATCGATGCGCACCACGCCGTTCGGCCGATCCGGCGCATCGAAGGAGATCTTCTCCAACAGGCGCTCGAGCACCGTGTGCAGGCGTCGCGCCCCGATGTTCTCCGTGCTCTCGTTGACCTGCCACGCGATCTCGGCGATGCGGGCGAGCGAGGACTCGGTGAACTCGAGGCGAATGCCTTCGGTTTCCATGAGCGCCGCGTACTGTTCGGTCAACGAAGCGTCGGGCTCGGTCAGGATGCGAACGAAGTCGTCCGCCCCGAGCGCATCGAGCTCGACCCGGATCGGCAGGCGTCCCTGGAGCTCGGGGATGAGATCGGAGGGCCGGGCGAGATGGAAGGCTCCCGAGGCGATGAACAGGATGTGGTCGGTCCGGATCATGCCGTACTTCGTCGATACGGTGCTGCCCTCCACCAGAGGCAGGAGATCGCGCTGCACGCCTTCCCGGGACACGTCGACGGAAGTGGTTTCGGATCGCCTCGACACTTTGTCGATCTCGTCGATGAACACGATGCCGTTCTCCTCGACGTCGCGCCGGGCCGCAGCCTTTATCTCCTCCTCGTCGACCATTTTGCCCGCTTCCTCGTCGCCGAGAAGCGACAGCGCCGACCTGACCGGCATCTTCCGGGTGCGGGTGTTTCCGCCCGACATGTTCTGAAACATGCCCTGCAACTGCGAGGTGAGATCCTCCATTCCGGGCGGAGACACGATCTCGACTCCGACGCTGGGCCCGGTCACCTCGATCTCCACCTCGCGTTCGTCGAGCTTCCCTTCGCGTAGCATCTTGCGGAACTTCTGTCGGGTGGACGCCATGCCCTCGTCCCCAATGGGCGCCTCGCCATCGCCTCGCGCGGGACGAAGCAGCACATCGAGCACGCGCTCCTCCGCCGCCTCTTCCGCATGGCTTCGCACCTTGTCCATCGCCTGCTCCCGGTTCTTCTTGACCGCGATGTCGCCGAGGTCCCTGATGATCGACTCGACATCGCGGCCCACGTAGCCGACCTCGGTGAACTTGGTCGCTTCGACCTTGATGAAGGGCGCGTTGGCGAGCCGTGCGAGGCGTCTCGCGATCTCGGTCTTGCCGACCCCGGTCGGCCCGATCATGAGAATGTTCTTCGGAGTGACCTCCTGGCGCAGAGTCTCGTCGATCTGGCTGCGGCGCCACCGATTGCGCAGTGCGATCGCCACCGCTCGCTTGGCTTCCATCTGGCCGACGATGTGCTTGTCCAGCTCGTGGACGATCTCCCGGGGAGTCATGTAGGACATGGGATGTTCATTCGCGAAGCGCGGCACCGCCACGGCCCGGCCCTTCGTCGACGAGTTCTTCGATGGTGAGATCCGTGTTGGTGTAGATGCAGATGTCGGCAGCGATTCGAAGGCCCTGCTCCACTATGGAGCGCGGATCGAGCTCGCTGTGCGCGAGAAGGGCCCGGGCCGCCGCGAGGGCGTAGGCGCCTCCCGAGCCGATCGCGACCGCGTCGTGCTCGGGCTCGATCACGTCCCCGTTGCCGGAGACGACGAGGATGGAGCGCCGGTCCGCCACCAGGAGCAACGCTTCGAGACGTCGCAGCACCCGGTCGCTTCGCCAGTCGCGAGCGAGCTCGACCGCGGAGCGGATCAGGTTGCCCTGATGCTTCTCGAGCTTCCCTTCGAAGCGCTCCACGAGCGTGAAGGCATCGGCGGTGCCTCCCGCAAAGCCGACCAGCACGCGCTCGTGGTAGCGACGCTGCACCTTGCGGGCGTTGCCCTTCATGACGGTATCCCCAAGTGAGACCTGGCCGTCGCCGCCCATTACCACTCGCGCGCCCCGGCGCACCGCCAGCACCGTCGTTCCGTGAAACCGCATCATCGTGACCGCCTCGTGGCCTCTTCCGTCCGCGCTCCGCGCGGGCTCAGGAGCGTCGCCGCGCCCGCGGGTGCGCGCGGTCGTAGACCTTCGCAAGGTGTTGAAAGTTGAGGTGCGTGTAGACCTGAGTGGTGCTGATGTCGGAGTGCCCGAGGAGCTCCTGCACCGCGCGGAGATCACCGCTCGACTCGAGCAGATGGCTCGCGAACGAATGACGCAACATGTGTGGATGGACGCGACCCCCGAGGCCGCGCTCGAGCGCCCGTCCGGCGAGACGCGCGGCCACCGAGCGCCGCGATATGCGCCGTCCGAGACGGCTGACGAAAAGGGCCGTTTCCCCGGAAGGGGCGAGCTCGCGCCGCCGCGCGAGCCAGCGCGTGAGGGCGTCCACCGCGTAGCGTCCGACCGGAAGCCGGCGACCCTTGCCGCCCTTGCCCGTCACTTCGAGCATGGCATCGTGAAGATCGAGGTCCTTGAGATCGAGACCCACCACCTCGGCGAGGCGCAGACCGCACGAATAGATCAGCTCGAGCATCGCCCGATCCCGCAGCGCCAGCAGGCCCTCGGGCTCGAAGTCGAGCAGAGTCCCCACCCGGTCCACTTCGAGGAGCTCCGGAAGCTTCGCCGGAGCCCGAGGCGCGCGTACCCCGGCTGCGGGGTCGCCCGGCAACGAAGCGTAGTCCATGCCATAGCGGAAGAACGCGCGGATCGCGGAGAGCGCGCGCTGCAGGCTGCGGGGTCCGCTTCCCTGCCGGTGACGGGCGGCGACGAAGCCCTGCACGAGCGCGGGCGTGACCTCCCGCCACCGCACCACGCCGCGGGCATGGAGAAACTCGGTGAATCGCCCCAGATCGCCGGCGTAGGCGGACACGGTGTGCTCCGAGACGCGGCGTTCGAAACGAAGGTGCCGCTCGAAGGTCACGAGGAGACTGCGCAGCTCCGTAGGCTCGATCGAGCCGGATTGGGGTGAGGGCATGGCTTTCAACTCACCGGGCGAGATGAGGCTCCAGGGCCCGGGTGACGAGAGCCCCGATCTGGCGCAGGAACACCGTGCCCATCCCGCTCGAGTAGCGAGCCGGATCCCGGCTTCCGATCCCCAGCACGCCGACCCCGGAGGACCTGCCGAGAGGAATGAGGGCGCTCGAATGCACTTCTTCCGCCTGGCTCCCGAACAGGCAGGCGGCCTGATCTCCGCCGGGCGTTCCACACACCGGTCGCTCGCTCGCGAGCAGTGCATCGAAGAACTCCCGCTCCGGCGCCGCCGCGCCCACGAACTCCGCCAGCCCCGCATTCCAGGACGAGGCGGGCGCGGCAAAGAGCCGGAGCGAGGTGAACTCGGCGTCGAAGTCATCCTGCAGCCCCTGATAGAGGCAGGAGAAGAGCTCGTCGACGCCGCTGCATTCCATGATGCCCAGAGACAGGCGATGGACTCGGTGGCTCAGCTCCTCGTTCTCGCGCGCGTTGCGCACCAGCGTCTCGAGTCGCTCGTTCAGCTCGCGATTCTCGTCGCGGAGCCGCCTCGACTGGTACTCGAGCAACGACACCGCCTCACCGTAGGTATGGGGCACCAGCAGCGTTCCCACCAGCTCGGGGTGTCGGACGAGAAAGTCCGGGTGCTCTCGCAGGTACTCGACCACCTCCCCCTCGATCCGCTCGTCGGTGGCGTGTTCGCTTCGTTGTGTGCTCATAGCTGGAGCTCTCCGTCAAACACGTGGGTCGCTTCGCCGCTCAGCCACATCGGTGCCTCCGTGCCGTGCCAGGTCACCCGCAACTGCCCACCCGGCAGATCTACACGCAGCTCGGAGTCGAGCATCCCCTGGCGCATGCCCACCGCCGCCGCCGCGCAGGCCCCACTGCCGCAGGCCCGAGTCTCCCCCACGCCACGCTCGTAGACCCGCAGGCGGATTCGCGCGGGATCGAGGCGCTGGGCGAAACCCACGTTGACGCCCCGGGGGAAGCACCCACTGCGCTGAATCCTGGGCCCCATCTCCGACACCGGGGCGCGGTCCACCGCTTCCACCCACTGCACCGCGTGGGGGTTGCCCATGGAAACCACCCCCACCGAGACGCGATCGCCGTTTCCCAGATCCAGGGTATGAACGGGTCGGTCCGCGTCCGCGAGGAAGGGAACGCGGTCCGGCTCGAAATCCGGTGTTCCCATGGAGACGGTGACTTCTCCATCGCGCATCCGGGCTCGAACGAGCCCCCCGGAGACCTCCATGAGCGTCTCGTCGCCCGTGACCAGGCCCCGGCGGCGGGCGAAGAGCGCGATGCAGCGCATCCCGTTGCCGCACTGGTCGGCCTCGCTGCCGTCGCGATTGTAGATGCGCACCGCGAAGTCGGCCCGGGACTCGCGGGGCGCCTCGGCGAGGAGCATCTGGTCGAAGCCGACTCCGGTATGGCGATCCCCCCACGCCCGTACCTGGGCCGGCGAGAAACGAAGGCCGCGCATCCGGTTGTCCGCAACGAGAAAATCGTTGCCGAGCCCGTGCATCTTGCTGAAGGGAAGGAAGCGGGCGCCCATGAACAGCTAGAGTATCGGTCCGGAGCGGCAAAAGGCCAGTAGTCTTCCCTTGACCGCAAGGTTTCACCGATTTCCTGCTGCGGACGCCAATCTGCTCGCGCTAGCGGGCCGTACTCCCTCGAGCCGCTTCAACGTAGTGTCGGCTACCTGCTGCGCTACGCTATCCCTGCTTCGCTTGCAGGCCGGGGCAAGCCATCCTGGCTTGCCCGCTCGCCGGGACGAAGTGCCACCGGCACTTCGTCTGATTCCGGCTCGCCCTTCAGCGTCTCTCG
>CAYQVB010000121.1:0-17631 GCA_964420925.1 uncultured Ectothiorhodospiraceae bacterium
TACCCCTCGACTCATCTCCAGTACACTGTGATTCATTCGGGCGGCCTCCTCGACGTTCATCGTTCAGTCTGGCAACTGCAATGATCGTCGAATGCCGCCCGAATCTCCTACTGATCTACATTTCCGCTCAGCTATTTAGGCGGGACACGGAAATGCGCTGCGCCCGCGGCGTGGGGGCTCCTGAGCAACTGAAGCCTCCCAACTCCAATCTGAGCAGATGTCGTGGTCCGCTTCAAGTCCTTGTTTCTTCGTCGATAGCGCCGTTATCCGAACACGGTAGCGCAGCGTCTCGGTGTGGTGTGCGAACGACCGCCATCACCGCGGTTACGGCGGGCAGCGCGAGCGAGCGCGCTGAATGCGCCAACCCCGTGAGCGCTCACGTAGAAGCAGAAGCCGGCGACCGGGTCGGCTTGAGGGGCACGCCGACGCTTGAAGGAACCAGCCCTACAACACCCATCGTGTGATGAGCGGTCGAGCCAGTCATGGTCGAAGCGAGAAGACAAATCCACCGAAAGGCACTTCGTCGAGACGAAGGACAGTTGAACCATGAGTCATGCTCGCAACTGCCGAGATCAGATTACCGGACTGTTTTCTCTGGAGCTACTTAGAGAATCGAGAGCCAAGGCGGGCAAGAAGGTTTCGGAGGTTGTGAGTAGTGGGTGATCTTTGCAGGGGGCAGGGGCAGGCCCGTGGAGCTCTCCTGAAGGATATCTAAAGGGAGTTCCGTGCATCACGAATCGGCGTTTTGTGATGTCGCGGTTCGCGCGCTTGGGACGGAAACCGAAGGCAGCATCTCGTCGGCCGACTCCTGGGGCATAGTCGACATCGCACCGCGGCGTGCTACGCTCACCTTGCCGACGCACACCTCGTCGAGGCGGCGGAGCGGGTTGGAAACATCATTGCCGAGGCGATGCAAGGAGAGGTTAACCTCGTCACCGACAACCTGAGGGTAGGTTGAACGCCGCTTGCGAACAGGTCTCCCTACTGTATAGCGGCCCCACCTTCTGACGGCTGACCGTCATTCCGACATTCGGACATGCAATCGAGGAGTAAGCGAGAACATGAGGATCGTAGCGGTCGCGACACTTGCTGCGGTCGCCTTGGTGGCGTACGCATCGGCCCGTGCGGACGACCGAATGACCGCGAATCAGGTGACGGACCGGCCCACACTTAGGGCATTCGTCGAAGCCGGGAAGAACTACCTTGAGGGCATTACGACGCTCTCGGAGACGGCGCGGTTGCGCGAGGTCTTTCGGACCGAGGGCCGCTGGAAGTCGGGTCCCCTTTACCTGTCGATACTGATACAGAACGGAACCGTCCTGCTTCACGACGATGACCCGACGGCAGAGCACAAGGACTTGATCGCCGTCGAGGACGAACTCGGCAGGCCGGTGATACGGGAGCTGCTCAAGGCCGCTGGGCGCGGAGGCGGATTCGTCGACTATCGCTGGGGCGGCACCGAGCGGGTAGCCTATGCCGTCCAGTACACGTCGGGCCTGTCCGGCAAACGGCTGGTGCTGGTCGGAGGCTTCTCGCAGGACCTCTCCTCGGTCCCGGTCGAGGTCGCGCCGTTACCGCGCCCCGAGGTCACCGCCGCTGAGGTAGTGGATAGGAAGACGCTGGCCACCTTCGTCAACGCGGCCGCGAAGGCGTACCGCGACGCTGCGCTGACACCGGACTACAGTGGCTTGGCGAATATGAGAAACGCCCTGCGACAGGAAGGCGGTGACTGGAAGTCCGGCTCGATTTACGTATTCGTGATAAGCACTGACGGGTACATCCTCTTCCACGGCTCGCAGCTCCGCCGGTACGAGGGTCGTCAGTTCGGGGACATAGACCGACAGGATGTGAACGGTGTCCGCTACATCAGAGAGGTGCTGGCGGCGGGCGAGGCGGGCGGCGGTTACGTCGAGTACATGTTCGACAATCCGACGGTGGAGGGCGACGAGGAAATCGGCTCGCCGAAGGTCGCGTACGCCACAAGCTATCGACTGCCGGGTCGGGACCAGATCTTCGTGGTCGGCTCCGGCATCTATCCCGACAACTAGCGAACGGGAGATGGCGACCGGTCATCCGATTCCCCGGTGCCGGCTCGCGCAGCACACGTTGCACGCGTGCCGACACTTCCATCTACGTCCCGGTGGTCGGCTCCGCCATTGCTCACTCCGCCGACCGCCGCTTTGCTGCGGGAACAGATGAACCCGCGCCGGCCGAGCCGCCAGACAGTGCGGCTCGTGTGAATGACGCTGCCGATGCGGACGCCTTTACGCATTGATCTGTTACCTCGTGCTTCCTACAGTGCCGCCCGCAAGCCGCGCGGCGGTTTGGGGACTGTCTCCGCAAGTGCGCGGCGGGCGCTGCCGCTCAAGCGCCGCTCGGGCTAAATGCCGAATGCACAATGGCTTTCATTCCCCGAGCGCTTGTGCGGCCAGGAATCGGGTAGACGACGCCCTTGGGCGTTTCGGTCTCACACCCGACGCATCGTTGATGCTGTGAATGTCATGTCCGATCATGGCTGCAAAGGACCGCGCTACCACCTTGCGCGTGCGTGGACTTCATGTTTGTCCACCTTAGTTGTGGCGAGGCACGCAGATTCTAGGCTCCGGTAAACTCGGAGCGGTTCATTAACGGAGCGAGACTAATGTAGGCAAGCAATCCAGAGCTATGGAGCCCGTCGCGAGACATCCGTCTTGAGCGCGCGCGAGCACTCACTTACGAGCATCTAAGGGCGATCTGCGATGCCCTGTGCAAGTCCTGTCCGGTAGCTCCCTGGCCGTACGGCAACGCAACACCAGTCAACCCGTTTCTCGTGGTGCTCGGGCCATCGCCCGGCGTTTCACCGGCTGAGGGAGACTCCGAATACGACACACGAGGACCGCAACCGCTGCCCACCGCTGGAGAGCCACACCCTGGAGTGTGTTACGAGGACACGAGCCAGCATTGGGACAGCATGCGACTGCTCGCGAAGACACTTCTCGGGAAACCCGACGATGTAACGGACGATGATGCGCTCTCGGTGTTCGGGCATATGAACCTCGACACTGGCGCCCGAGGAGAGGCCAAGGACGTTACGGCAAGTCTGCCCTTCGCCTTGTGGATTCTCGAGATTCTGCGCGACATACTTCGCCCCAGAGTGCTCGTGCTGCTCGGACTCAAGAGATTTCTTGACGATCGCAGGAATCGGCCTGTTCGGCGGCTCGTTGAGAGGACCTTCAGCGGCGTGCGGCTCGCGAGACCTCATGCGACCCACCGCGTCGAGGCATTCCATGGCTGTGGGTCGACTTTCGTCTTCCGGGAATGGGACATCGAACTCCCCGATGGCTGCGAAACGAAGCTCGTGCAATGGCCGCAGCGCATCGGAAGGGCGCCAATCGGGAGCAGCCTGGATCGTTGGCGGGAGGTGTGCGAAGAGTTCAAGGAGCGCCACGGACCGCTCTTGTGGTAACCGCCGGCATCAGCAACCGAGTCACCATTTGGGATTGGCCCGACACCGCAGTGACCTTCAAACCCCGGACCCCGCGCGGGCGGGTATGACACCGTAGCGCGCGCCCTGGCCTGCCTGGGAGACGCCCGCCAAGCCATCAGCCACAGCAGGACGGCGCCGGTGAGAATCGGGCTCCGCCACCAGCCGCAACGGCCGACGCCATGCATCCGGCGAAACGGCGTGAGCACGGCCACGCCACAATGTCGAAGGAACTGGTGGTATCGTCCGGCGAGAGAACCGACGGAAGCGATGAAACGGTGATGGAGATGTAGGGGAAATGGTTGCCCTGAATCGTCGGCATTGCGATCGCGAGCTTGATGGCGGAAAGCGAGCGTTGGATTCTAGATGGCTACTATGGATTACATTTTTCTTTTGTTTTCAAAGGGACATATGAAACTCCACACGCCTCGGGAAACTCCAGCTCAGAAAATCGGTGAGACGCTACGGCTAGCGCGCCCGTGCGGGGCAACGCGGCAGGTTCCGGCCGCAGCATCCGTCACCGCTGCCGCGGGCGTTTCCCGCCCCCGTTCCCAGACGTTGCCGCGAGGCTAATCAGGCATGTCGTGCTCGAAGAGAGACCCGAAGCCCTTCACCCGATCCCGTACGCCCGCGAGACGCAGCGCGTCCCAGAAAGTCGCCTGGTTCGCGCTGACCACCGGCACGCCGAGATCTGCTTCCAGCGCCTGGATGGCGCCCACGGTCCGAATCCCGGTGCAACTGATGAAGACCGCGTCCGCGCGCGGCTCCGCTCTCTCGCGAGCGAATGCGTACACCCGTTCGAGGGACAGCTCTTCGAGACCGGGGTTGCTGCTGATTCCCATGGCGTGGGCGCCCGTCACGTCGAATCCGTTTGCATCGAAGAAGATCCGGCCCCGCTCGGTAATGTCTTCAAGGTAGGGTCCAACGAAGCTCACGCTCTTCGCTCCGAGCGCTCGCAGAGCCCGAAGCGCCGCCGTAGAAGTGGTAGAGCTGGGAATGCCCGGAGCCAGCGCGGCAATCCTCTCGCATACCCTCTGGTCGTAGCCGATGCCCTCGAGAAAGGAGGCGCTGGTGCCGCCGAAGGTGATGGCATGCAATGGTGCCTGGGCGAGCAGGCTTGCCGCCCGCTCCAGGCCATCGTCGGCCATCATGTTGGAGAGCCCGTCCATGGTCGCACCAGCGAGCGTCAGCCTCGCCGTGTGTATGGATACCCCTTCCGGCGCCATGGCGTAGAGTTCGGGCTCCATTACGCAGCACGCGGCGGGATAGATGAGCCCGATGCGGGCGCGCCAGCCGTAGTAGTCTCTCATCGTCTTGCTCCTGTTGCCGTTACGCGGTGCAACGCATGGGTTCGCGTCGCCGTTGCCGGATGGGCGTGGTACTTCGCAAAGCCCTGCGATCGACCATCGTACTCAGCGGCAGAAAGGCCATATCTCGTACCAGGCGTCACAGCGGAAGTGCGACTCGCAGCGGGCGAGCTGCTTTTCGTACTGCGACGCGGTGTCCGCGACCCGCTTCGCCACCTGCTGCACTTTGGGCTTGTTCTTCCACGTGCCGCGCCGGTAACCGCCCCGGCCTTCATGGTAGGCGAGATACAGGTTGTAGGCGTCCTGTCGCGATATCTTGAGCTCACGCCACGTCTTGTGGTTGTACCAGCCGATGAAATCGAGCGCGTCTTCCATGTCGGAGCGGCTCTTGAAGAGGCGTCCGCGTTCCGACACATAGTCGCTCCATGCGGGGTCCTGCGCCTGCGCATAGCCCTTCGCGGACGAGGGGCGCCCGAGCGGGATGAACCCGAACCGCCACCTCATGGGCGGCTTGGCGTGGCTGCGGAAGCTCGACTCGTGGCGCACGATCGCCATCTGGATGTGGATCGGCGTGCCCCATTTCTCCGCCGAATCGTGGGCATAGTCGTACCAGTTCGGGAACTGGGCGAAGACCGTGCAGATGTCCGACTGCCCCTGCGGTGTCGGCTTGGCGCAGCCCGCCGAGAACAGAGCGACGGCGGCAAGCAGCACGCCGATGCGCCAGGCCCTGATCGCGCCACCGCGCCCGCCCACGTTCGTGTTCGGACAAGCGGTGAATTGGCGAAAATGTACGCAGGCATCCGCTCGTTCTTCCTCCATCGTCACAATGCCGTCCGGTGGATTCCCGCTTTCGCGGGAATGACGGAAACTACCTCTCGTCATTCCCGCGAAAGCGGGAATCCACCGCCTTGACCGATCACGGATGCGCCTGCCTGCAGCGGCCAAGTGTCCACCGGGATCTGATGCAAGGAGTGCGAGCGGCAAGCATCGTCTCATGGCACCCTTCACACTCCGTTCAGTAGAGGCAGGGGAGGGTTGCACGAGTGAGCGCGTGGCCGAAAGTCGCGGTGATGGGCGGCTCGATCGGAGGCCTCACCGCGGCGCTCGTCCTGCGCGACCTGGGCTGCTGCGTGGAGGTGTTCGAGCGCTCGGGCGGGGCGCTCGAGTCGCGGGGCGCGGGGATCGGCATGCATCCCATGACGGTGCGCTACTTCCGGGAGAGCGACGCGCTCGATGCCGCCCGGGTGGAGATCGAGCTGCCCTGGCTTCGTTTCCTCGATGCCGCCGGAGACACTGTCTACGAGGAAGTGATGAACTATCGCTTCTCCTCGTGGAGCACGATCTACCGGGGACTGCTGGGCTGCTTCGATCCTGCGCGCTACCACCTCGGCTGCGAAGTGGTGGGCATCGATCAGGACCACTCGGGCGTATCGCTCACCTTCGCCGGAGGTGCGCGTCATCGTGCCGACCTTCTGGTATGCGCGGACGGCATCGCCTCCACGGCACGGGCCGGCCTGCAGCCCTCGGCGCGGCCCCGCTACGCGGGCTATGTCGCCTGGCGCGCCACCCTGCCGGAATCGGAGCTCTCGCCGGGTGCGGCGGCGGCACTCGGCTCCGCGCTCACCTACTGCGTGCTCCCCGACGGGCACGTGCTGACCTACCCGATACCCGGCCCCGACGGCGAGCTTGAGCCCGGCCGGCGCCTCGCCAATCTCGTCTGGTACCACAACTACGCGCAGCGGCGGGAGCTTGAGGAGCTGCTCACCGGTCACGACGGAACGCGACATGACCTGTCCGTTCCTCCCGGAATGGTGGGCGCTCACCACGTCGAGTGGGCCCGCGCCTTCGCCCGGGCGCACATGGCGCCGCCCATCGCCGAAATCCTGGACAAGTGCGCCCAGCCCTTCGTGCAGGTGATCTACGACATCGACATCGCGCGCATGGCTTTCGGGCGCATTTGCCTCATCGGCGACGCGGCGTTTGCCGTGCGTCCCCACGCCGCTGCCGGCACCGCCAAGGCCTGCGCAGATGCCTGGAGCCTCCGGGACGCGCTTCGCGAGGCGTCCGGCGACCCGGTCGCGGCGCTCAGAATCTGGGAACCCGGCCAGCTCCGACTCGGGCGCGCATTGCTCGCGCGGACCCGCGAGATGGGGGAGCGATCGCAGTTTCGCCACGACTGGAGGCCCGGGGACCCGTCGCTGCGGCTGGGACTCTTCGGCCCGGGGCGCTGAGCGGGCCTGAGCGCTCAGGGCTTGCCGAAGGTCGCGACCCGGTCGATGCTGCACTCGAAGAGCACCCGCTTCTCGTCGATGGCGGGATCTCGCAGCCCGTAGGCGCCGTCGTTCCCGGTGTACTTCTGCCAGATCCGATTGAGCTGCTCGGTGGCCTTCTCGCCGCCCGGGCCGTCCTCGTGAATCTCGTTGGCTACCGTGCACTTGATGCTGACCCAGTGGTAGGGATTCTTCGGGTTGACGACGAGAATCGTGATCTGCGGGTGCTTCCGGATCCACCCGCACTTCGGGCGGTGGGAAGCGGTGTTCACCAGGATCTTGTCGCCGTCGTGGTCGAACCACATGGGGGTCAGCCCGGGCCTGCCGTCCGGACCGATCACCGCCATCGTGACCGTAATCGGCTCGTCGAGCAGATTCCGATAGATGGGATCGAGTTCGTCGAGCGTGGTGGCCGTGCGCCTTTCGCCGACCGAGAACTGACCTTCCTGGAGGCCATCGGCGACGTCCTTGAAGCTGGCGATGACGAATTCCTGCGGCATGTCGTGTCCCCACGGTGGCTGTGTTCCCGCGGGGAGTATCCGGGCAGGCTCGGATCGGGTCAAACTGGACCCCGAGCGGAGTCCCGACCCGGCGTAGCCGGAACCAGGATCGTGGATTCGCGCTCTATCCAAGGGAATGACGTGGGATGGCGTTCTATGTATTTTTCGTCATTCCCTTGATTAGCGGGAATCCACGAGTCACGAACAACTCTTCGTCATTCTGCACAAGACTTCACTGCCAAGGGACCAAGGAGGCGAAAGCTCGGATATGACGGAGTTCGCGGGAAAGCGGGTCGTGGTCACCGGCGGTGCGAAGGGGATCGGACGGGGGATCTGCGAGGCATTTGCCGCGAAAGGTGCGTCGGTGCTCTGCCTCGACATCGACGAGCAGGCCGGGGAGGGCCTCGCCCGGGACTTCGAGCACATCGCGTTCTTCCGCGCGGACGTGTCCCGGAGCGCCGAGTGCGAGGCGGCGAGAGGAGAGGCGGTGTCGGCGCTCGGGGGCATCGACGTGCTGTGCAACAACGCGGGCATCCAGCCTCCGGAGAGCTACGTGCCCGCCCACGAAGTGCCGGAAGCGCTATGGGACCGCATCATCGCGGTCAACCTGAAGAGCTGCTTCCTGATGACGAAGCACTGCGTGCCCGAGCTGCGGCGCCGGGGCGGCGGAGTCATCGTCAACATCGCGAGCGTCCAGGGACGGCAGTCGATGAGAGGCGTGGCCGCCTACGCCGCGAGCAAGGGCGGGATCCTCGCCCTCACCCGGCAACTGGCGCTCGAGTACGCCGCGGACAACATCCGGGTGCTCGCCGTCAATCCGGGCACCGTCGATACCCCCATGACGCGGGGCGAGCTGGCCGGGATGAGCCCGGAGCAGGCGGCGGGGGCCTGGGATGCCATGGCGCGGACTCACCCGCTCGGACGGGTGGGTCGCCCATCCGACATTGCCAGCCTCGTGCTCTTTCTCGCGAGCGATCAGGCATCATTCATGACTGGAGCGGGCATCGACTGCGACGGCGGCCTGATGGCGAAGGGCGCGTGGGCCGCCACCGAGGAGGAGGGCGCCACGTAGAATGGGGCGCTTCGAGTACCGGTTCGCGGAGATCGCCCAGACCATGCCGAAGATCGTCTATCCCGATGCGGGTGAGCACCTCGAAGACGAGCTGAGCGAGGCGAGCAGGCAGCGGCTCGATGCCCTCGGTGGACTCGCCGTGCACTACGGACGCCCGGAGAGCGACGAGGCGTACGTGCGCCGCATCGGGGATGCGCAGGCGATCCTGCTCGGATGGGACCTCCCGGCCGAGGTGATGCTGGCGGCACCGGCGATCGAGCTCGTCGTCTTCACCGGAATCGGCGCCGCCCGCTTCGTCGATCTCCCGAAGGCGGCAGCCAATGGCATTACCGTGTGCAACTGTCCGGGATACTCGGACAATACGGTGGCGGAGCACGCGCTCGCCCTGATGCTGGCGGCCGCGCGCCACCTTCCGCGCCTCGATGCGGACCTGCGCGCAGGAAGCTGGAACCAGTCGTCGATGGGCATGGAACTCCGAGGCCGAAGGGTCGGGATCGTCGGCTTCGGCGGCATCGGGCGGCGCTTCGCCTCGCTCGCACGGGCCATCGGGATGGAGGTGATGGTCTGGACGCGGAATCCCGATCCGGAACGGGCGCGGGCGGGCGGCGTCGAGTTCGTGAGCCTCGAACGCCTGCTCGCCGAGTGCGACGTGGTCTCGCTCCACGTCGCGGGGACGCCCGAAACCGAAGGCATGATCGACGCTGCCGCGATCGCCGGGATGAAAGCGGACGCGGTGCTCGTCAACACCGCACGGGGAGAGCTCGTCGACGAAGGCGCTCTGGCCGAAGCGCTCCGAAGCGGTCGGATCCGCGCCGCGGGAATCGACGTCTACCGGGAGGAGCCCCTGCCGGCGTCCCACCCCTTCCTCGAGCTCGACAACGTGGTGCTCAGCCCGCACGTGGGCTACAACACGCCGGAGGCGACTATTGCGCTCCACGACATCGCGGTGGAGTGCGTGGCGCGCTACTTCGCGGGCGACCCGGTCAACGTGGTGGCCGCGCCCGCCTGAAGGGCGCACTCTACTCGGCGTCTTCCGGCGCAGAGGTGCCCGGTGACCCGGAGGGCCTGTCACCGGCGATTCGCCTTCGACGCCGGGGCGGCGACTCTCGTCCGGGCCGACTCCGAAGCTCCCCGCTGCGCGCGCGACGCCTGCATGAGCAGGATTGCGGAAATCACGATGAAGGCGCCGAAACCGACCGCGACGGGCAGGGGTTCTCCGAGCACCGTTACCGCGACTGCGATCGCCGTCAGCGGTTCCACGTTGGTGAGCATCGCGGTCGGAACCGAGCCCACCAGCTCGATGGACAGGAACATGGTGGTGATCGCGATCATGAAGATCACGGTGACGAGGGCCACGATCGCCACGCCGTCGAGCGAATCGGGCATCGCCATGCCGCTCTGAGCCACCAGGGTGATCGCGGAGAGAAGGGCCGCGCTGATCGCCATGTAAAAGGTGACCTCGATGAAGTCGGTCGCGTCCAGAACACGATTGGTCACCACGTACATGACGGCGCAGGTCAGCGCGGACGCTCCCGCGAGGCCGAGGCCTAGGGGGTGAAGGGAGGTAAAGGAGACTTCGAGCGCGATGAAGAGTCCGCAGAAGGCGGCGGCGACGGCGGCGAACTCCACGGGATTCACGCGGATGCGCAAGACCGCGGCGGTCGCGAGCACCACCAGCGCGGGGTGGGTGTAGAAGACGATGGTGGTGAGGCTGACCGGGATGTAGACGATGGAGGAAAGATTGAAGACGGTAATCATGTAGCTGAAGACGCCGAGCAGCAGCATCGACCCGAGAACCCGCAGGCGCAGCCGGCGAAATCTTCGTTTCGCCGCGAGCCAGATGCCGAGCACCAGGATGAGGGCTACGTAGCGCAGCAGCGAGAGACCGGCGGGGGTGAAGCCGTGCTCGTAGGTCAGCCGGGAAAGGGCGAGGGCGGAGCCGTAGCCGGCACCCGCGGTCAGGCCCGCGAGGGAGCCGAGGAGCAGGCGCGTGCGAGGCCGGAGGGCGAGACGGAGGGCCAAGGGGAGGCTGCGGAGCCGGAATCAGCGCCCCGCGCCCGCGCACCCGTGAGGGATGAACCGGCGCTGGCGGCGTGGGGAGCCGAGATCCCAGGTGGTTGTGCCGTGTTTCACGGTGCTCGAACACTTGTGCGCTCGAGCGGAGGCGGCGGTGGGCGCGGCCAGGTCGGAGCACGACCGGCCTAACGGCCGCTTCCGGGCAGATCCGGCGCGGTTCATCCCGGCCACGGAGTGCCCCATCGGTCCAGGTGAGCGACCTCTCGCACCGGGTGCCGCCGCACCGGTCCAAAGCGCCCAAGGGGGTAGCCGATGGGGATCATCGCCACCACCCCATGGGTGTCCGGAATGCTCAATCGCTCGCACAGCTCCGCCTCGAACATCTGGTGCAGGGTGGTGAGCGTGGCGCCGAGGCCGAGCGCCCGGCAGGCGAGCAGGATGTTCTGAACGGCCGGGAAAGTGGATCCGTAGGAAGGTGGGGCGAGACCCCTGCGATCCTCGGGCGCGACCGCGAAGGGCCAGTCCCGCTCGCCACAGACCAGGAGCAGCACCGGGGCCTCGTGAAGGTGTACCGCGAGGTGCCAGGCCGCCCGCATGGTGCGCGCCCCCGGGCTGCGGTCCTCCGGGCCGGGCAGGTGGTCGCCCATCGCCCGTTCCATGACCGCGTGGTAGCGCTGCTGGACGAAGCGCTTGAGCTCGGCGTCTCGCACCACCACGAAAGCCCAGGGCTGGGTGTTCTGTCCGCTCGGCGCCTTGGTTCCGGCCGAGATGATGCGCTCGATCGCCTCGTCGGGGACGGGATCGGGCTTGAGGCGCCGCATCGAACGGGTGGTGTCGATGATTTCGAAGAGGTTGCAGTCGTCCATTGTTGCCAGGCATTCCTCCAACGTCTTGAGCCACGCGTATCTCGCCCGAGCACTTCCGGCCTCGGGGCGGCGCCATCCTTGGTCCCTTCGTCCGCTCGAGTCAAGACCATTCGGCTGGCGGTGGTCGCAATTGTCTCGCGGGCGCCGCCCTCGAGAAGGAAAGCGTCCGGTCGCCTTACGCGCGCGCCGTCCTGCCGGGCGGGATGCTGGCCGACTTACATCGCGCCCCCGGCCTACAGCAGCGTGTTCCGGTCCGAGCTATGCTCCCCACACGTGCCCCGGGACTGTCCTGGCTCTTCCCAACCCCCCCTGCTTCGAGAGCCGACCGAGGGGCGCGACCAAACGCCTTGATACGCGCGTGTCGTCGTCTCGCCTCTTCGACCGGCGGCGATCGCGCATGTCGCGAGACGCGCCCGGTGCCCAGGATGCAGATGTGCGGGTCCCAAACCTTGCGACCGACCCCGGCTTTGCGGACTTTCTGCGCGGACAGGGCAGCCGTGCCACCCGTCCCGTGGCGATCGCACCCGTTCGAGTGGCGCGCGCCCTGGGCACGACCGAGCGCAAAGTCCTCATGAGCTATGAGACTGCCGCGAAGCAATCCAAACACGCGCTTCATCCAGCGGACTACGACTTTCTAACCAAGATGATGGTCCAGGGAAAGATGCTCCGTAGAAAGCCCTACCACATCGACTTCATCCTCGAAGATGAAGACGGCAAACCATGGCATGCCGTGCTCAAGGCAACACGTGTCGGCGACGCCATCTACCTTGCATCCCTTCGTCGCTCACACCAGAGCGACGTCCGGCGCCTGCATCGTCGCGGACAACCGATTCCGGAACCCGGAACGTAACGCGGCTGGGGGAACGCCGTACACCCCACGGACCCGAAGGCTACCCGGCCGGCGGAATATGTTTGCTCAGCCGCGTCAGGAACGAGTGTACCCACCTTCCCCGATGCTCGCTACCAGGCCCCCTCTCACCGCAGCCGCGTCATTTGATTCGGCAATCATTGCATGTCGCGCAGGCGTGGGGTTGCTGCCGATCTGGCCGATGTCGTGTCCGTACGAGCTATGCATCCAGCTCTTCGCGAAGCTGATCCACCTGTTCATTGGTGACGACGGCACCTCCTGCCGGAATCGGCTCGAAACCATACAGAGCCTGTCTGCGATGGCCGGTTGCGGAAGGGTTGGTACGCGCATGAATTGCTTCGCGCATCAAATCCGACACGAGCTCCCCGGCAGTTTTCCGTTTCCTCTTTGCGAACTCTTTCGCCACTGACAGAACGTCGTCGTCAATGTTGAGCGTGGTGCGCATCGTCAAAATCCCTCCCGATCCGCCGGTCACAGTAGTACTGCCTCAAGCTGGCATCAAGCATCAAGCATCACTATTCCAATCAGCCTGCAGCAGCGTCAAGGCGCGAGCCCGTACTCTTGCTGAGCTGCCTCGGGTGTCACGAAGCCATTCGCCACGTCGCGGCGCACGCTGTCGGGATTGCGTTCCCGGGGATCGCCGTATCCGCCACCGCCCGCCTCGAGCAGAGTGATGCGATCGCCGGGCGCGAGCTGCAGGCGGCCTCTCGGGTCGACCACCTCGCCGTTGATGCGATGCTCGCGCGGGGCGCCGGGCCGGCCGCCCGCGAGCCCCTGGGCCACGAACTCGGTGCGGTTCGCCATGCAGAGCACGGTGAGGGGATGTCCGCTGTCGTTGCGGATGACCACCTCCTGTCCGAGGCCGCCGCGCGCCGCCCCGGCCCCGCCGGAGTCCGCGAGCAGGCGCTTGCGTTCGATGGTGGTGCTGGTGAGCGTCTCCCACACCTCGACCGGGACCACCGCCATGTTGGAAGGGCCGGGCAGGGTCTCGGCCCCGTCGTGGCCGCGCAGCGCGCCGAACCCGCCCGCCGCGAAGTAGATGGTCGACACCGCGCGTCCGTCCCGGTGGCGGCCCTGCACGGTGAGCAGGTTGATCATGCCGCAGTCCGCCTGCACCCGATCCGGCGCCGCCTCCGCGAGCGCGCCGAACAGAAGCGGCGCAACGTAGTGGCCGATCATGTGGCGGGCGCCGGTGGGCGAGGGCGGCTCCGCGTTCAGCAGACAGCCGCGCGGCGCCACCGCGCTGACGGGCGCGCTCATGCCGCCGTTGTTGGGAAGCTCAGGAATCGTCACGCACTTGACGGTATAGAGAGTCATCGCCCGGGTGTAGCAGAAGGGCACGTTGATTCCCCGGCGCACGCACGCTCCCGTGCCCGCGAAGTCGGCTCGCAGGCGCCCTTCGCCCACCTCGAGCCGGACCGCGAGCGCTATCGCGCCGTCCGGGCCTTCGATGTCCACCCGATTCCGGTAGACGCCGGCGCGCATGGCGCCGAGGCGTTCGCGCATCGCGCGCTCGGATCGCCGCCGGATCTCGGTGGAGAGCGCGCGAAAGTCGGAGAGGGCATGCTCGTCGAGGAAGTCGAGCAGCATGCGTTCCCCCATCGCGGTCGCGGTCACGTTCGCCATCAGATCGCCGATCACCTCATCCGGCGCCCGGACGTTGGTGCGCACGATTTCCACGAGGAGGTCGTTGCAGCGTCCCGCCTCGAAGAGCTTGCAGATCGGCAGGCGGAGCCCTTCGTGGAAAATCTCCTCGCCCGCCGCGCCGAACCCGAGACCGCCGATGTCCGGCAGGTGAGTGATGCTGATCACATAGGCGACGATGTGCTCTCCGCGGAACACCGGGCGCATCACGTTGACGTCGAAGATGTGGCCGGTGCCGTGCCACGGATCGTTGGTGATTACCACGTCCCCCGGCTGCAGGGTCTCGGGCGGGAAACGCTCCAGCATGTGGCGGAGCGTGACGGGCGCGGTGCCCATGAACACCGGCAGGGAGTAGGTGCCCTGGGCCATCAGCTCTCCGTCGCCGTCGAGCACCGCAACGGTCAGGTCGTAGCTTTCACTGACGATGGTCGAAAACGACGTGCGAACGAGCGCGGACACGATCTCGTCCGCGATGGTGACCAGCCGATCCCACAGGATCCCGATGCTCACCGCGTCCAGTGGCGCAGCGGAAGAAGGCGGACGGCTCACGGCGTGGCCTCCCGGGCGCCATCGTGCGGCGATTCGCCGGTGAGGTTCGCTCCGGGTCCGGCGCTCTGCCGAGCGTCGCCGGCACGATCGGTGTCTTCCGCCGGCCGGACCCGGTCCAGTTCCGCGACGAGGTTGCCGTTCGAGTCCACCGTCACCCGGTCGCCGGGACCGACTACCACCGTGGACTCGCGCTCCTCGACGAGCGCCGGGCCTTCCACGACGCTACCGGTGGCGAGCGCGTTGCGCTCGTAGACTGCGGTGCATACCCAGCCGCCCGCGTCGGGGAACCAGGCGCGGCGCTCTCCTTTCCGCGCTGGTGGGGCGCCGGCAAGGGGACGGCGGATGGAGTAGCTGGCGGTGATGCCGGGACCGGGCGCGCGCGCCTCCACCTTCCACGTGGTGATGACGAGAGGGGCGTCGAGTGGCGCGAACGCGTAGAGCGCTTCGTAGCGCCGGCGAAAGAGATCGGCGAGCTGCGAAATCTCGAGATCGGCGTGGGGCAGGGTGACCTCTATCTCGTGTCCCTGTCCGTGGTAGTGCATGTCGAGGCGGCGGTCCATCGTGATCCGGGAAGCATCGAGGCCCGCATCGACCAGCGGTGCTGCCGCCTCCCTTTCGACCTCCGCGAAGGTCGCCGAGAACTCCGCGTCATCAAGGTCGCGCACGAAGCGTTCCCGGGTGAGCGCCACTTCGAAGGCGAGAGGGCTCGCGAGCAGCCCGATGGCGGACATCACCCCTGCCGCGACCGGGAACACCACCCGAGGGATCCCGAGCTTCTTCGCGACCCGGATCGCGTGCACCGGGCCGCTCCCGCCGAAGGCGACCATGGAAGAGGAGCGGTAGTCGAAGCCGCGCTCCGAGGCATGGATACGGAAGGCGCGCGCCACGTCCTCGCTCACGATGTCGTGGATGCCGAAGGCGGCCCGTTCGAGCGTGAGACCGAGTGGCTTCGCCACCCGCTCGGCAATCGCCGCCTCGGCGCGGGAGAGGTCGAGGCGCATTGCTCCGCCGAGGAAGTAGTCGGGGTCCAGGTAGCCGAGGACGAGGTTGGCGTCGCTGAGGGTGGCTTCCGTTCCGCCCTGCCCGTAGCAGGCGGGGCCCGGGGAGGCTCCGGCGCTCTTCGGACCGACGCGGATGGTGCCCCGGGCATCCGGCTCCGCGATGCTGCCACCCCCCGCGCCGATCTCGATCATGTCGATGATCGGGGTGCGCACCGGCAGCCCGCTCCCCGCCTTGAACTCGTGCGCTCGCGCGACCTCGAGCGCGTAGACCTTCATGGCGGCGCCCTCGCGCACCAGCGCGCCCTTCGCGGTGGTGCCTCCCATGTCGAAGGAGAGCAGGTTGGGCAGGGCGAGGGCGCGGCCATGTACGGCCGACATCAGTGCGCCGGCGGCGGGTCCCGATTCGATGACACGCACCGGAAGGCGACGGGCGAGAGGCGGAGTCAGGGCGCCGCCGCTCGCGCTCATCACGTAGAGGCGAGCGCGAGAGCCGAGCGCGGCGAGCCCGTTCTCGATGCGTTCGAGATAGCGGCCGAACATCGGCCCGGCGAAGGCGTTGATGCTGGTGGTGGTGAAGCGCTCGAACTCCCGCCACCCTGGGAAGACTTCCGCCGACGTGGAGACGAAGAGCTCCGGAAAGGACTCCTCGACCATCCGCCGAAGCGCCTCCTCGTGGGCCGGATTGGCGTAGGCGTGCAACAGGCAGATCGCGAGCGCCTCGATGCGCTCATCCCGCACCAGCTCGCGCACCGCGGCCCGGGCCGCCTCGAGGTCGAGCGGGCGTTCCACCGTACCGTCGAAGCGCATGCGCTCGGACACCTCGCGACGCCGCGCGCGGGGCACGATCGGCTCGGGAAAGGTGATGCGCAGGTCGAAGACGTCGTAGCGCTTCTCCTCGCGCATGTCCGGAATGTCGCGGAACCCCTCCGTGATGAGCATGCCGGTGCGTGCGCCTTTGCGCTCGATGACCGCATTGGTGACGAGGGTCGTGCCATGCACCACTTCGCGGAGATCGGCGATTTCCATCGATTCGCGCTCGAGCAGCGCCACCGCCCCGTCGATGACCGCTCGCGAGGGATCGTCCGGCGTGGTGAGGCACTTGTGAATGTGAAGCGACTTCGCCGCCTCGTCGTACAACGCGAAGTCGGTGAAGGTGCCCCCGATGTCCACCCCGAGCCGGTACCCGCTCATGCGCGACTCAGAACGCATTCTCGATGAGGAACTCGTCGACCTGATCGAGCAGTTCGCCGAAGCGCGGGTTGTAGGTCAGCCGCGCCAGAGGTTCACCGTCGGGGATCGCCGCCCGACCGTCGCCGAACACCTCGCCGCGCCAGGGATGCGGGGCGGCGAGGCAGCGCGCCACCGCCTCGACGCTCTCGTCGGATGCCTGGCCGCAGCTTCGATAGTCGCCGTGCGTCCCGTAATGCGCATTGGCCGGCGCGATGTGGACCGACTGATGGGAGAAACCGGCAATGCGCTGCCCGGGCAGGAAACTGTTGCGGTAGCTCACCCGCGCATCGCTTGGATCGCTCCCCTCGCGCGGGTCGCGGCGATACACCACCAGCCGGCTGCCCGGATGGGAGAAGCGGCGCTCGAAGTAGCCACGGTTGGCGGCCACGTCGATCACGGCGTCGTCGGCGCTCAGGGCCATGAACACGGGCACCGCGACACGGCGCCGCTCCAGCCTCCGCGCGAGCTCCCGGGCGAGCACGAAGGTCTCGGCGGTCGCGTTCACCGGCATCGCTTCGTAGCGCGCATAGTCGTCGGGTGGATCTCGGTCCAGCCAATCGAGGACATGGCGCAGCCAGACCGACTGGCGGACCAGCCAGGCGCGCTCGAGCGCAAGAGCCGGCGAGAACAAGAAGGCGCCGCTCACCGCGGCGTCCTCGAGCACCGCATGCATGGCGAGCAGCCCACCCAGGGAGAAGCCGCCGACGAAGACCTCGTCGACGTCGCTTTTCAGCGTCTCCAGCCCGAAGCGCATCGCGCCCAGCCAGTCCCGGTGCGTCACCTCGAGCAGATCTCCCGCCCGCGTGCCGTGTCCCGGCAGCAGCATCGCCCGGACCACGAAGCAG
>CAYQVB010000122.1:0-32604 GCA_964420925.1 uncultured Ectothiorhodospiraceae bacterium
GGCATCGCGCGGGTCGATGCCCTGGTTGACGGTGATGTCTTCGATCGCGTGCACCATGTTCTCGCTCACCACGTCGAGCACCGAGGCGGCGGCGCCTTCCGGCGTGAGTCCGAGAGGCGCGGCGAGCTGCTCCTCGACCGCAGAACGCGCTGTGGTGGCGTCGAGGGGGAGGGAGCCGCCGAGGAAGAAGTCCGGATCGAGGTATCCGAGCACCAGCGCGGCGTCGGTCACAGTGGGGCGGTCGCCACCCCGGCCGTAGCACACCGGCCCCGGCGAGGAGCCCGCGCTCTCCGGGCCGACGTGGAGCATGCCGCCCTCGTCCACCCAGGCGATGCTGCCGCCTCCCGCGCCGATGCTGCGCACGTCGACGGAGGGAAACCCGGTCATGTTGCCGCGCAGCCGCGGCCCCAGCCAGGTCTCGCGGGTCCACGGAATGCGCCCGTCGCGCACCAGGCTCACGTCGTAGCTGGTGCCGCCGGTGTCGGCGACGACCGCGGTCCCGGTGCCGGCCTCGTCGCGGGCGAAGTGCGCGCCGGCCACCGGCGCCATTGCGGGGCCGGAGTTGATGGAGTGAATGGGGGCTCGTGCGAGGTCCGCGGCGTCCACGACGCTGCCCTGCGAAGTGACCGAGAGGAGGCGCCCTTGGAAGCCGGCCGCGCGCAGCCGTTCCTCGATCGACTCAAGGTATTCGCTCATCACGGGCTTGAGCGAGGCGTCGATACAGGCGCTCGAGGCGCGCCGGTACTCGCGCAGCGAAGGGTTCAGCCGGTGGGAGAGCGTGTAGGGGACGCCCGGCAGGTGCGCGTCGAGCAGGGCGCCGACCCGCTCCTCGTGGGCCGGATTGACGATCGACCAGAGCAGGCACACCCCCACCGCCTCGACTTCGGCCGCGCGCATGCGCCCGATGGCCTCGATGACGGCTCCGTCGTCGAAGGGCTCGTGCTCGACGCCGTCGGCCCGGATCCGCCCCGGCACCTCGAAGGTGAGGCGCCGTGGCACCAGCGGCTCGGGAAAGGGCACGGTGTTGTCGAAGGGGTCGACCCGCCCGCCCTCGCGCAGCAGCAACACGTCGGGATGCCCCTTCGTCGTCATGAAGGCGATACGGCAGGTGCCGCCGGTGAGCACCGCGTTCGTCGCGCGCGTCGTTGCGTGCATGAAGAGGCCGCAGCCCCCGAGCAGTCCTCCGAGCGGGACGCCGGCGGCGCCGGCCGCGAGCCCGAGCACGTCGAACACCCCCCGCACCGGGTCGTCGGGGGTGGTGGGCGCCTTGAACAGCTCGAAGCGACCGTCCTCGTGCTCGATCACGAGGTCGGTGAAAGTCCCGCCCACATCGGCCGACAACCGCATTCCGCCTCCCCTCCGGAGCCTCTCCCGCTCCGCCTATCCGTGCTCGGTCAAGCAAGTGGATTCCCGCTCCCCGCCTCCACGGGGACAAGCTTTGCGGGAATGACGGAATTCTATTCGAACCGCAAACGTCTCGCGGTTCGCGAGTGGACACCCGGTACCACTTCTAGGAGTGTCTAATCGCGCACCGACCGAATCCCCTGGCGGGTGAGAAAGTCCCGATAGCGCGCGAATGCGGCGTTGACCGCTTCTTCCTCGAGGCCGTAATCCTCCAAAGCGTAACGGTGCCGCGTCTCGCGCTCCCGGTGGACGGCCTGTCGGAACACCCAGTCGGTCATGGCGTCGGCTGCTGCCTGCTCGAGCGTCCAGCCGAAGTGTTCGTACATTCTGCGAATCACACCCATCGGATCCTCGACCAGATCGCAGTAGTTCACGTCAAACCAGCGCTCTTCCAACTCCGGGTGGGCGAACCGGAAGTCCACCGCCCTGTCGAGCATCCGGCTCATGAACGCCAACTGCTCTGAGCCGACGTCGTGCGGCGACTGCGGCTCGCTCGACAGAGAGCGTACCCGTTCGACGAGACTGTTCCAGGAGCCCATGAACCGGGCGGGCTCGCGATGCGTCTGGATGAACAGGGCGTCCGGATAGGTTTCGATCAGGGTTTCGAGCTCCATGAGGTGAAACGGCATCTTGAGCAGCCACTGGCCCTGGTACCCGGGCTGACGCCGGCGGCGCTGCCACGTGAAATGCTGAAGGGTAAGGTGGTGATAGCCGTAAGCACTCCGGGACCCGTTCTCGGTCAACCACCGGCCGTACTCCGGCACATGGAATCGAGCGGTAGAGACCCATGCCGAAAAGGCCATCCTGAAGATAGGGAAATCTTCTTCCGGTTCGTCAACATCGAAATGGTGAACACCCTCCACGACGTCGAGGACTCCGGATGCTTCGAGGATTCCCTGCATCCGCGACCGACGGGGGTCGTCCGGTGAGCCCGCCACCGTGGCATACTCGCCCGTCCAGAGGACCGGCTCGGCGAGTTCGTACAAGCGCAGCACCCAAAATCGTTCGTCACGGGCCATCAGACGGTGCAGGAAAGTAGTGCCGCTACGGTTGACTCCGACGATGAATACGGGTCGCGCAATCTCCTCGCGCTCGATCTCCGGGTGCAGCCGACGTTCGCGAGCCAGCTCGGCGTTGTTGCGCAAGAACCGGCTCAGCTCGAAGACAATATCACTGAGCCTGTCCTCGAGCAGTTTGGCATCCGGCGCATTCATAGCCCCGACCAGTTGCCGCAAGGCTTCACGCATCCATCCAGGACAGGCCGAGTCGAATGAGACGCCTCGGTCTTGGGCATAGCGCTCGGCCCTGGCAAGAAGGTGGTTGAAGTCCAGGCGACTCCGTGCAATGGGATAGGGCCACTCCTCACGATGAGCCAAAATCCATTCCTTGGAGTGCCTGAGCTTGGCCCATGTGCCCGGCCACTCTATCGGGTGAGGACAGTCTTCCCGGATGGCGCGATCGCAAATGGGCAGCCTGTCCGTCGGCTTGTTCTTGCTGAACCAGTACTTCCCCAAATGATCGAACACGGCCCAATAACCATGGAGCGGCGACTTTTCGCCGCGCGCCTGGCAGGCGCGCTTGAACGACTCGTAGGGAACTTCGGGCCAATAGAACCCGAAATCGGCGGGTTCCAGATCGTAGTGGTCCAGATTCGGGTTGCAGCAATGGTAAATCGTGAAACGCCGTTCCGGATTCAATGAAATGGACGTGCAGATCCTGCTCAGGGAATCGACCGCCTCGTTGCTGGAGCGAAACGTGAATCCCTCCGGCAACGTCTCGCAATCGACCGCCGCGGCAAACATCCGCACACTCAGATCGTTCGCCGGGGTATACCCCGAGCTGGACAGGCTGATCTGCGGCAACCGAAAAATTGCCAGCGGCATCCCGGCCTGCTGCGCAAACAGCAAAATCTGCTCGGATGTCAGCTTGCTCCATGGGTACCCGAGCAACCCGACGGGAAACATCTTCTTCATGCTTGCGACGTCCGGTTGCATCTGGTGGTCGATGCGACTGTGCTTGAATTCATGCGCAAATGCGCAGAAATACTGAGGGAACACACCCACGGTCGAAGCAAAGAACAGATGCTTGAAGCGAAGGCGCAAGCACAATTCGACTACATTGCGAATGCTGAACGTATTGTTCTTGCGAATTTCTAGATAAGATGAAGTGAGGTTGATGTCGGCAGCAAGGTGATAGACAGCGTCGACCTGCCGGCACAGCGAATCGAATTGTTCGACGGAAAGGCCGAATCGAGGCTGGCAGATGTCGCCGACCACAACGTTTATGCGGGACGCGAAGGATTCATTCCAGATGTCGGCTTGCTGCAGGGAGTTGCGGATACGCTTGCGCCCATGTTCGACGTTATCGGCCCGGACGATGCAGTGAACCACGAAGTTCGGATTCTGTTGCAAGAGATCACACAAAAAGAAACGACCGATGAAACCGGCCGCCCCGGTCAGCAGCACCTCTAGAAAATCAGGCGGTGATACGGGGTCGGCCGGCGGATGCCGACTGACAACCGTGTGTACGAAGCGACGGAGAGTGTCGACGTCTCTCTGACAGTGCGGGGGCAAGGTTCCAACGAGGGGCGCCACCGTGGTGTCGGCGAAGGCTCTCTTGGCCATGTATTCTTCCATTGTGCGAAACCGGGGTGATGCTTTACACGATCGCCGAGTGATCAATGCGCTCGACATGTGCATTCACTACACCGCGAAACGAATTCAAGGCCGCTTCAACTCCATCACCGTCATAGCGGAACTCCTCGGGGATCGATTCGTAGCGCCCTTGGACCCGTCTGAAACTCTCCTCCTTGCGGTGCCGGACCTCTTCGGCTTCTTCTCCTGTGTCTCGCACAATCGCCTCATCGAAGGTCTCGAGCTCCGAGGTCAGGAAGTCCATGAAGTCGCGGATCGCATTCTGCTGACGGGTGATCTTCTCGAAGTGGTAACCCATGGCGGCCAGTCGAATCGCCATTGGAAGCATGCGGGGATGGTCCCTGGAGACCTTGGCGATGTACTTCGTGTAGGCGGGGATCTGCCGGGCCGAAAGCTGGCCGCGCACGCCCATGAGGTCCGCAAAGACCGCGTTCCTGCTCTTCGGCTTGTGCAGGTGCGGGACAGGCTCCAAGTGCCGGAGCAAGGTCAGGCAGCGCTCGAGGTAGTTCTCGAGGGTCGTGTCGTAGAGAGTAGCCGTCACCCGCATGTACCCCTGCATCAGCGTTGTGCGATCCAACTCCGTCTTGAAGTTGAGGATTGTGGCGTTGGTTCCGATGGGCACCTCCAGGAGCCGGTTTTCCCGCTTCAGACGCTCGTACATGTCAGTGCCCTTCAGGGCGGTCAACAGGTAGATGGGCGCCACGGGAATACCGGCGTCGCGGATGAACTCGGTCTGGGCGTCGAACACGCCTTCGTCGTCGCCGTCCAGGCCCAGGATGAACCCGCCCTGGACCTGCATCCCCTTTCCCTGGATCCGGCGGACGGCATTGAAGAGATAGTGGTCGTCGCGCTTGTTGGTGTTCTGCGGCTTCTTGGTCTTGAGCAGGGCCTTGGGGTTGGGAGTCTCGATACCCAGGAACACGGTGTCGAATCCGGCCTCGACCATGACGTCCATCAGCTTGCCCATCCGGGCGAGATTGACGCTCGCTTCGGTGGACAGGGTGAACGGATATCCCCGGGCCTTCTGCCACTCGGCGATCACGGGCAGCAGCTTCATCGCCTCGCGCTTGTTGCCGATGAAGTTGTCGTCGACCAGGAAGACGGGGCCCCGCCACCCCAGCCGGTACAGGGATTCGAACTCCCGGACGATCTGGTCCGGTGTCTTGGTCCGGGGCACCTGACCGTAGAGCTTGATGATGTCGCAGAACTCGCAGTCGAACGGACATCCCCGGGAGAACTGCACGCCCATCGAGTAGTAGCTCTTCATGTCGATGAGGTCGAAGCGTGGCGCCGGGGTCTTAGTCACATCCGGTTTCCGCGGCTCCCGATACATGGTCTTCGCGGTACCGTTCGCGAGGTCGCGCAGGAATCGGGGAAAGATCTCCTCGGCTTCATCGAGCACGAAGTGGGCCACGCCTTCGATCTCGTCATGGAACGTGGTGGGATGGGGCCCTCCGGCCACCACCGGAACTCCGGCCCGATTGCACCGTTCGATGACGTCCTGGAGCGAGGTTCGCTGGACGATCATGGTGGACGTGAACACCGTGTCGGCCCAGGCGAGATCCGAGTCCTCGAGCGAAGTCACGTTCATGTCCACGACACGCAGGTCGTACTCCAGTGGAAACATCGCGGCGACGGTGAGCAGTCCCAGGGGCGGGAAGGCCGACTTCACTCCCACGATGTCCAGCGCGAAGTTCGCACCCCAATACGTGGGAGGCTGTCGGGGATAGACCAGCAGGGCGTTCGGCATGGCGGCTACCTCCCCCGCCCTTGTTTCAGGGCGAGAGTTGCACTCCCGTAGTCCAGGGAATCCCTTGCGAGCGGAGCCATGTCGCGCTCGGCAGCGGCGGATTCGGTCATCTCCTTCCCCCGTGGCCTGGGTTCACAGTCGTTCCGTCCGTGCAGGACGTTGTCATTCGGCGGCGAGAGCGGCGTCCGAGCCGCTGCCGTCGCGACGAGGAAAGTGGTCCTCGAACGCGCTGGCAAAGACCGAAGGCGCGCGTCGCGTGCCTTCTCGGCGGACGAGGGAGGCCTGCGCGGAGCCGTCCGCCTCCGTCTCGGCCGAGTCATCCTCGGCGTCCGGCTTGCCGTAGATGATTCCGTGCGCGAGCGACATGCACGACGCCGTGGTCATGAGCTCCAGCGCGCTTACCTGGTAGTTGAACCGGGTCTGGATGAAGGTCCCCAGCTCGGCGACCGAGATGGACGTGAGGCCGAAGCTCGACAACGGCTCCTCCACGCCGCCCTCGTCATGCCCGCACAACTCAGCGACCTTGGCCGCGATTTGCGTCACCACGCTCTCCGGCGTCCACTCGCCGTCCGCTCCGTCTTCGAATGCATCCTGGTTGTTCATCATGCGCCCGATGCGCATGTAGTCCGCATACTCGACCGTCCAGGCCGGGCGTTTGAACAGGGCGGTGACCAGGTGGTCCCGGTCGGACATCGAGCGCATTGCGAAGTCGAGGTTGGCGATGGCGCAGTCGCTGCTGATTGGCGGCATGCCGGCGGCCCGCATCATGCGCAGTACGTGGAGGCTGCGCGCGGCCATGCCGGCGTCGGCGACGGCGGCCAGGTTGAAGGTCAGACATGGCAGCCCCCGCCGGCGCCGGACCACGGCCAGGGCGTCCAGATAGGCGCTGGCCGCGCTGTAGTTGACCTGTCCGGGGTTGCCCAGCGTCGACGCCGTGGACGAGAACAGGACGAAGTGGTCGAGCCCAAGGCCGGCGGTGGCCCGGTGGAGATGGAGGGCGCCGTCGGCCTTGGGCGCGAAGACCTTGGCCACCGACTCGGGCGAAATGTCGTCCAGCAGCCGATCGTCGAGCGTGCCGGCAAGGTGGAACACACCCTTCAGCGGTCGCTTCAGTTGCGCGATGCAGCGTCGGACGTCCTCCTCCACCGCCACATCGCCCGACACGATGTCGAACTCGATCTCGTAGTCCGTGTAGACCAGCGCGCTCGACTCGCGGATCCACTCGGCGGTCCGACGCCGCTCGGGATCGCGGTCCATCAAGGTAACGTGGCTCGCTCCCGAGAACGCGAGGTAGGGCAGCAGCCGCAGTCCGAACCCGCCGAGACCGCCGGTCACCAGGTAGGTGGCATCGGGGTCGAGCAGCGGGCGCACGTCAGCGACCGTGAATCCCGAATCTTCCGGACCCGACGGCGCCTTCAGGATCAGCTTCCCCTGGTGCTGGCCGGTGGTCATCAGGCGAAGGGCCCTGGCGTAGTCCCGGTACGGGAAGACGGTGACCGGCAGCGGCGGCAGCAGGCCTCGATCCAGCAGGTCCAGACAGGTCCGGGAGAGCTCGCGCGCGAGGACCGGGTCGTCGAGCATCAGCCGGTCCACGTCGATGGCGGCGAAGCGGAGGTTCTTCCGGAACATCCGCAGGCCGAGCGCGTTGTCGGCGTAGATGTCGACCTTTCCGATCTCGCAGTGCCAACCGCCCGGACGCAAGGCCTGGAGACAAAGCTCGATGTGGTGGCCGGCGAGCGAGTTCAGCACCACGTCGACGCCTTCGCCCCCGGTCGCCGCCATCAGCCCGTCGTACCAGTCGAAGCGGTGCGAATCGAACGCGGCCCTGACCCCCAGCTCCAGCAACCGATCCCGCTTGGCCTCGCTGCCGGCGGTGGCGTAGATCTCCGCGCCCGCGTGCGTGGCGAGTGCAATGGCCGCCTGTCCGACACCGCCCATGGCCGAGTGGATCAGAACGCGCTGGCCGCAGCGCAGTCGGGCCAGGTGCATCAGCGAGTAGTACGCGGTGACGTAGACCGACAAGGACGATGCGGCCTCCTCCATGCTCAGGCGCTCGGGCTTCGCGAACACCAGGTGTTCGTGGACCACGACCCGGTTGGCGATGCAGCCGCCTTGTATGAAGGCAACCTCGTCGCCGACGCTGCAATGGCGCACGTCCGGCCCGACGCGGCGCACCACCCCGCTCGCCTCCATGCCGACCTCGCGACCGAGCGCGGAGCGCTCGTAGGCCAGCGCCGGCAGCAGCCCCAGGGTGACCATCACATCGCGGAAGTTGAGCGCCGCCGCCGTCACGTCGATCTCCACGTCGTGCGGCCCCAATGCCGGGAGCTGGTACGTCTTCATCTCCAGACCGGAGATCTGGCCCGCGTTGTCGAGGCTGAGCCGGTACGCCGGCTCCGCGCCGGCGGGCACCCGCGCATGGCGCTCGCGGATGCTGACCAGCCTCGGCGCCCACAGGCGTCGCTGCCGAATCGCCAGCTCGCGGTCGCGCAAGTCGCAACGGGCGAGCCACGCCAGCGTCTCAAGATCGCCCGCATCACCCAGGTCGACCAGGCGGAAATCGAGCATGGCTTCATCGCCAATCTCGATGGCCATGCTCCGGACCGCTCCCCACAGTGCACTCCCGCGGGGGTTTTCCACGTCGTGGACGGCCCGGCGCGTCACCACGGTGAGGCGGCACCGGCTCCTCGCGTGCTCGATCCGATGGGTCACCAGGGCCTGAACGAAGGCGATGAAACGCGCCGTCACCGCCTCTCCCGTCGGATCGCCCGGGTCGTTGCCGCAGAAGAAGTCGATGGCCTGCAGCTCCGCCGCCTGCGGCCATGCGTCGAGCACCCGGAACTCGCCGGCGGCAACAGTCTCCTCGGAGATGGGATGCACCTGCTCGGGCGCATCCAGAAGGACCACCCAGTCCGATGCACCGCTCCCCGGCTCGCCCAGCACCCAGCGCGGACCCGGAACTTCCGGGGAGCCGTAGGGCTCGGCAAAGGATTGGGGCGCCTGCAGCAGGGTCGAACGGCGGCCGGCGCGAAGCGTTCTCCACCCGGCCTCGGGCTCGACGACGACACCCTCGTCGTGACGCACCAGCGCCAGGCTGCCGGCCACCGCCAAGCGATGGACGAGCGCCCATTCCTCCGGGCCGAAGCTCCCCGCCTCCCGGTGCAGGAAGAGGAGCTCGGCGGCCCCTGGACGCAGCAAGCCTGCATCCAGTCGCGGCGGATCGGCCGAATCGAGACACTCGAATCGCAGCGCCGCGTCGTGTGAACGGAAGGCGTCGTAGTGTTCCCTGGTTCTTTCCCGGGTGTCGCTCGCGAGCCAGTACTCGGTCTGGGCGTCACCGCGGGCAAGCTCGTCGATGCACTCCGCGAGCACCGTTTCATCCGGCTCCCGGTCACCGGCAAGCTCCAGGACATGGCAGGCACGGGGCTCGCCCTGCTCAGGTCGCTGGAGCGCGGCAATCAGCGCCGCCGGCTCGATATCGCCTTGCGGCAACCGGTCGGCCAGCACCGTACCGTCCGCGATGAACTTCGGCTGCCAGGAAACCACGTGCTTGCTGTCCGGCGCGTCGTTCCAGCGCGGGTTGGACGTGAAGTACGTGTACTTGTCGATGTACACGACCAGGTCCCCCGTCACGCCATCGTAGAAGCTGATGCTGCCGCCGGATCGCTCTCCGAGGTGCACGGAGTACTGACCCCTCTCGTTCACGTCGAGCCAGTCCTCGGCGGGCTTCGTCACGTGACAGGTGATTCGCGCCGCGCTCGGCGGTCGAATGAACGTCACCCCCTCGGCGCGTCGCGGCACCGCGAAGAGGTCGGCCCATTTCAGGAGGTTGAACAGGAAGATCTGCAGCCCCCCGTCGAACAGCGGGGGACACGAGACGTACCCCTCGCGCCGGCCGGACGCCCAGAGCGCTTCGTCCATCTCGATGTCGACGAGATAGGCCCGGGTCGCGGCGTCGACCAGGACGCGCCGGATGGTCCGGAAGTGGGGACCGTACTGGAAGGTCTCGCTCAGGACAGCGTCGAGGCGTTCGTAGAAGTCGCTGTCGTCGGCAATGATCGAGGGTGCGAATCGGCTCCGGTCGAGGTCCTCCAACCGCCTCGGCACATCCACCGGATCGTCGGCGTCCGTCCGCCTGGCCTTGCCCCGGCAATGCAGCTCGCTCTTCGCATCGACGTCGTAGGGCCGCGACGAGATGGTGAATGTGAAGGTGTCGGGCGCGTTGGGGACCGGGTGCAGGGCGGTCTGCAGCCGCACCGGAACCTTCGGAATGGGGCAGGGCTTCAGGAACTCGAGCACCTCGATGTGAACGGGATCGCCCCCAAAGGCTTCCAGGATCAGCTCGATGTAGCCGGCGGCCGGCATGATCGGCGCGTGGTGGACGCGATGGTCCGCCATCCAGGGGAAGTCATGTTCCGAAAGCCGCGCTTCAAAGAGCGGATATGCACAGGGCACCTTGTGGCCAACCAGGGGGCCGTAGGAGTACTCGCCCTGCCGGACGAACATCTCGTTGTCGCACATGATGTCCATCGTCGCCCGGTCCTCCCTCGGGTGTCCGGGCAGCAGATGGACGATGGGTTCAGGGCGCGGATACCGAGCCGCGAAGTCCAGGGTGACGCCGGCCCGGAACAGGGCTCCCACGGCCTCGTGGACCCCGAGGCAGACGTTGGTGCCTCTCGTGAGGGTCGGGATGCATGCCGGTGACGGGTCGGCGCCTTCCAGGCACTGTGCGATGGTGGGCTGCAGGGCGCTGTGCGGGGCAATCTCCAGCACCACGCCCGGCTGAAGGTCCCGCCTGACGGTCTCCATCGCCGCCGAGAATCGCACGCTTCGGCGGATGTTCGACCACCAGTAGTCGGCGTCCAGACGCTCCGTGTGCGCGCCGGTCACCGACGACACGAACGGAACGTCGGCTTCGAAAGCGCGGTCGTTCAGGAACGAGAGGACCGCCAGCGCGTCGTCCCGGAGCGGGTCCATGGCGGTGGAGTGAAAGGCGATGTTCCCTGGCAGCAGGCGATTCTGCCGGTTGCGCCGGTCAAGCTCCTCCATGATCGGTCGCAGCGCCTCCTCCCTGCCGCAGATGACGGTGCTGGCCGGCGCGTTCTCGCAGGCGATCTCGACGCGCGCGGACGGGTCTTCCCCGGGCACGAAAGGCACCTGCAAGGTATCGAGCAGCTCCTCCACTCCCGGGCGATCGAGGCCGATGGCCAGCATGCGCCCCGAACCGGCAACCCGCTGCTGCAGCGTGGCGCGATGGAAAACCAGGCGCGTTGCGTCCGCCAGCGAGAGCGCACCGCACGCGTAGGCGGCCGCCACCTCGCCGGAGCTGTGACCGACCACGCAGTCCGGATGCACTCCCCAGGTTCTGAACCATTCCACCAGTGCGCACTGCAGCATGAAGATGGCGGGCTGGGCGAGCCGGACCTCGTCGAGCACTTCCTGGGGGGCGGAGAAGCACGCCTCGCGCAGCGAGATGTCCGAATGCTCGCGCCAGTGTGCCTCGATGGCGTCGACGACGCGGCGAAACACGGGATCGGCATCGTAGAGTGCCCGCCCGCAACCCGTCCACTGGGTGCCCTGCCCGGAAAACACCATGACGATTCGGGGCTCGCCATCATCCACCGTCGCGATCGGCGAGGGATCTTCCACGAATGCGTCGAGCGCCTCGATCAACGCCTCCCGGCTGTGCACCGCGAAGGCGGTGCGGGTTGCGAAATGGGTACGGCGTCGGCTGAGGTTGCCGGCCAGGGTGTACAGGTCCACTTCCCGCTCCGCGAGCGAGCGCCGCAACTCCTGCGCGCTCTGCACCAGCGCACCCGACGTTCGTGCCGACAGCGGAATCATGAAGCCGGCCTCGGGTGCCAGCGGCACCGACCAGATACGTGGCTGCGATGGGCGATACTCCCGGATCACGCAGTGCCCGTTGGCCCCCCCGAACCCGAACGAATTGATACCGATCGTGACGGGACGTTCAGGGAAGGGCTCGCACTCCGTCTGCACCTGCATCGGGCAGCTCTCGAAGTCGATCTCCGGGTTCGGCACCAGAAAATTCCTCGAGACCGGCGCGAACGTGCGCCGCTGCGTCATGAGGAGCACCTTGAGCAGGGCACAGTGGAACGCGGCGGCTTCCATGTGCCCGACGTTGCTCTTGACGCTGGCCAGCCTGAGCGGAACGGCTCGGTCGCATCCTCCGAACGCCTCCGCGATCGCGTTGCCTTCGATGCGGTCGCCCACCACCGTGCCGGTCGCATGAGCTTCGATATAGTCGAAGTCCCCCGGTGCCCGGCCCGCGCGGGAGGAGGCCCTGCGCATCAGCTCGATCTGGGCGTGACGGGTGGGCGCGGTGATGTAGCGCCCCTGCGCCAGGCCGTTGGAGCCGTCGGCGGCACCGGCCGCGTTGACCGCGGTCCCCTCCACCACGGCGAGAATCGGGTCCCCGTCTCTCTCGGCTGCTTCGAGCGGCTTGAGCGCGAAGGTGAAGGCGCCTTCCGAACGCATGTACCCGTTCGCTTCCGCGTCGAACGAGTGACACTTGCCATCGGGGCTGATGACTCCCAGGGCGTTGAAGGAGGCGCTCAGCCTGGATGTTCCGAGGTAGTTGACGGACCCCACGACGGCCTGCTCGCAGTCCCCGCACATGAGCGCGTTGATGGCCGAGTGCAGAGCGGTGAGGCTGGCGGAGCACGCCGTGCAGTAAGTGATCGAAGGCCCCATCAGGTTGAAGTGATAGGAAATGCGGTTGGCCAGCATCGCCAGGCTGATGGTCGTCACGTCGAAGGGGCCGGCGCCGTGCATCGGACGCCAGCTCGCCACCGCCGGCACCTGCGCGCCGATGAAGACTCCCGTGGGGCTGTTGCGCAACCCATGCAGGTCCCAGCCGACGCGCTCGAAGGTCTCCCATGCGCAGGTGAGCAGCATCCGCACCTGCGGGTCCGTCAGCGTCATCTCGTTCTGGGACATCCCGAAGAGCGCGCGATCGAAGAGCTTCTCCCCGTCCTCGCGAATCAGACCCTCCCAGGGACTTGCGAACCGGCTCGGGCCCGAGAACCCGCCGATGGGCCGGTATCCTCTGCCGTACCGGTCGGTAACAGGCTCCTGGACGATTTCGCGTTCGCTGAGCAGGCGCCAGAAGTCATCGTCGGTGCGGATGCCGCCCGGCATGCGGTAGCTGTATGCCGTGATGGCGACCGCATTGTCGAATCCTGGTGTTTTCATTCCTGCTGCGTCCTGTCAGCGGCGACGCCGCCGCAATGATGCCCGTCCCGCTCCGTGAGCTCACTCGATGCGAGGTTTCCCGGCGCCCGGGCCAGCACGGAAGCATCAAAGCGCAACCGATTGTCGTCACGCATCCACCGGCGAGTCTTCCGACGTAGGCGGTATAGCGGTTGCGGACGGCAATATCCAATACTGAATTCTTTGCCGATGCATTGGTAAAGCTGATGGCAGGCAGCACGTTCTGCTCTCGCCCTGCCCGGAGCGTCAATCGAGCCGCGGCACGGGACTTCAACAGAAGCGGCGTTCGAAGCGGGGCGGTCGGAGCGCGAGAGTCGCGGATGAACTGCGTACCGTGTCGAGCGCTGACGCGAATTCGGCGAAGCTTGGTTCAGCGTGCGATGACGCTCAACTTCGCCCTCGCGCTCAATGAAGTAGTGCAGTGCCCAGTACAGGCAACCGGACGGGCAGTCGCCCCAGGCCTCGCGAAACACCAAGTACCACGCACCGTCGACCCACGCGGCCTCGATGTCGGAGCCATCGCCGAGCGCGACCAGCACGCCCGACGCTGCGGCTCTCGCTACTACGGTCACGACGTTCGTCCCCTGAGCGCAGAAGGGGCATGGCTCGCGCCTGGAGCAACACAACATTGCACTATCCGAACGCCAAAGCGCCCCTGCCGTCATGGCTGATAATCTCCTCGGCGTGCACCCACCCGGACAGGAGATTCCATGATGGGCAAAGCGAATGACTTTACAAAGCGCAATCCACGGGGGGGCAGCCGGTGAACGAGCTCCGGTACCCGCAGGCCCTGGTCGATCGGATTCTCGGGCGGCGCGGGCGCCTCCGCCTCTACGAGTGTCTCGAACCCCGCCGCACCGCCCTCCTCGTGGTGGACCTGCAGGTGCACTTCATGGAGCCGGGCAGCCCCGCGGAGATGCCCTCCGCCCGCGAGGTGGTGCCGGCCGTCAACCGGCTCGCGGGGGCGTTGCGCGCGCGGGACGGTCACGTGGTGTGGGTGGTCTCCACCTACGGACCCGATCCGGCGGACCGGTGGCCCAACCTCTTCGACCGCGTCCTGGGCGAGGAGGCGGGGAGGAGCTTCCGTGAAGGCCTGACCCGGGGCTCGCCCGGCCACGCGCTGTGGCCGGAACTCGAGGTCCGGGCCGGCGACCCGGTGGTCGACAAGAACCGCTTCGGCGGTTTCGTCGGCAGCGCCGGGCGCCTCGAGGAGACCCTGCGCGGGCTCGGGGTCGATACCGTGCTGATCTGCGGCACCGTCACCAACGTCTGCTGCGAGACCACCGCCCGCGAGGCGGCCGCGTTCAACTTCAGGACGATCATGATCGCGGACGCGAACGGCGGGCGTTCGGACGAGGAAGACCTTCAGACCTACTCGGTGTGCATCGCCTCCTACGGCGACGTGATGATGACCGATGAGGCGATCGCATGCCTCGGCTCCCCATGACGCTCGGCGGGTCCGGCCGGGAGGACACACAACCGAGCCGGTGGACGGCCGGAGCATGGGGCGGCAACCCATGATCTCCCTGGACGCATTTCAACTCATCAACACCTGGGTGGACGATCGCCGCGAGCAACTCATCTCACTGTGCGCGCGGCTGGTGGAGGCGGAGAGCGTCAACCCTCCGGGCGACACGCGGCGGGCGGTGGCGGTGCTGGAAGACTTCCTCTCGGGGGAAGGCGTCGCCTTCGAGCGGATCGCCCGGGTCGCCGCGAAGCCCAACCTGGTTGCCGGCATCGATGGCTCCGCGCCCGGTCGTCACCTCGTGTTCAACGGCCACCTCGACACCATCCCGACCGGGGATCCCGCGGCCTGGAGCGTGCCCGTCCATGCCCTGACCAGGAAGGAGGGCCGCCTCTACGGCCACGGGATGGGCAACATGAAGGGCGCCGTCGCCGGGCCTGCGCTCACGAGGGGCCCCGGCGTTGCGCAGGGGAGGCCCTCGCGGACGCGGACGGGCCGCGCCACGCCTATCCCGCGTGAAGGCCTCCGTCCACCGCGATGGTCTCTCCGAAGATCGCGTCCGAAGCGCCGGTGGCCAGGAATAGCGCGGTGCCCGTGATGTCTTCGGGCCGGTAAAAGGAGACTCCGGTCGGCGTCTGCCGGGCGTTGTTCTCGGCCCAGGCCTTCGCGCCCGGGCCCTCCCGCAGGTGGCGGTTCATGGGCGAGGCGACGTTGCCGGGAGCAATCGCGTTGACGTTCACGCCATGCGGGGCGAGCTCGCAGCCGAGCGCCCGGGTCAGGTTCACGACACCGGCCTTGGAGGCGCAGTAGGCGCTGGCGTTCGGGAAGGACTTGAGTCCGGCGACCGAGCTGATGTTGATGACCTTGCCGCTGCCCCTCGCCTTCATGTGCGCGGCGACCGCGCGCGTGCAGAAGAAGACGGCCTTGAGATTCACGTCGAGCTGCTCGTCCCAGGCCTCTTCCGTCGTGTCCTCGATGGAGGCGATGACGAATCGGCCCGCGCAGTTGACCAGGACATCCACTCCGCCCTCCGTGGACAGGATGCGGGCGAAAGCGGCGTTGATCTCGGCGACCGAACGCAGATCCGCCCTCACGAATTGAGCACCGCCGCCGATCTCCGCGCAGACCTCCCGTGCCCGGTCCTCGTCCCGATCCAGAACGACGATGCGCGCGCCGGCCTCCGCGAAGCGCACCGCGATCGCCCGGCCGATGCCCGAAGCGCCGCCCGTCACCACCGCCGTCCTTTCGTCGAGCCTCATGCAGGAGTCTCCTCGACACTCGCCGTTTCGGCCCCACCGTCGCGGGATCGGTCTATGCCACGAAGCGCGAACGCCCCTCGAACTCGTCGCTCAGATCGTCCCACTGGGTCACGAAGGCGTTGCCGCCGCGTTTGCTGACGGTGTTGTCGTACTGCTTGAGCTCGAGGCGCGCGATCTGATTGCGATGCACCTCGTCCGGCCCGTCCGCGAGGCGAAGGGTGCGGGCGTGGGCATAGGCGGCGGCAAGCCCGTAGTCGGAGGTGACGCCGGCCGCGCCGAAGGCCTGGATCGCCATGTCGAGCACCCGGCAGGCCATGTTCGGCGCCGCGACCTTGATCATCGCGATCTCCCCGGCGCGCCGCCTTGTTGCCCACGGTGTCCATCATGTAGGCCGCCTTCAGCGTGAGGAGCCTCGCCTGCTCGATCTCGATGCGCATGTCGGCGATGCGCTCGCGCGTCACGCCGCGGTCGGCGAGGGAGACACCGAAGGTGGTGCGCATGCACGCTCTTGGCGGCACCCGGAAGTTCTCCCGAATGGGCCAGCCCCGTGGCCGTGTCGGCGCAAAACGGTCAATCCCCATGAGGCGCGCAAGGAACAGCATGAATGAAGCCCCAGCATAACTCATGGGTTCATAACGCATTGATTATAAAGATCTTCCTGAGAAACTTATCGCTGTATAGCAGGCTGGGTTACGGTGCAGTAGTCTTGTCTGGAGCGCCGCTTCAGAGGCGTCAAGCGAACACGCGACCACCGGGATCCCACGCCCTGCCTTCTTGTAGAACTAACCACAATGGTTGAAAATTGTCCCTGCAGGTACCACACTACCCCCTAAGAGACATACACGCGGCCGCACGAACAGGCAGTCTTATCCTGCGGCAACGCGCTGAACGGGACTCGATCAACCTGGGATACTTCGAGTGCGATGTCGCGGAGTGCTTGCTGTCTCTGACGGAAGAAAATTTCCGCAATACAAGAATCTACACCCACAATGCCCGTCAAACCGAGTGTGATGTCTATCACATCAACTACACAGGTCCATCCGGAGAAGCCGATGAACTCTACGTGAAGTTCAGCTTTAACGGCTGGGTCACGGTGTACTCGTTTCACCTCCAGCGACGGTAGAGCTTCCCGAGGGTTATCGGCTTATGACCAAAATTCCAGACTGCCCCATGTGCCAGACTCCCAACCCGTGGGAGGCTCGGCACTCGACCGAGACGTACGGCTACAAGGGGCAGCAGTTCTCGCTCAGCGACTCCGAATACTCGGTGTGCCGCGAATGCGGATTCGATGTCGTTCTGCCGCGTCAGAAGCGTCGGAACGAGGCGCGGATCCGCGATGAACACCGACGCATCGACGGCTTACTCACCGGTCCGCAGATCAAGGCCATACGCAGGCGCTTGGGGTTGACGCAGACCGAAGCGGCGCGGTTGCTGGGGGGTGGGGACAACGCGTTCTCGAAGTATGAGCGCGGGGAAGTCATTCAAAGTGTAGCAATGAATCAGTTGCTGCTAGTGCTTGCGGCTGTACCTGAGGCTCTCGAAGTTCTTGCAACCCGCAAGAGCTCAGTCTCGGTGCAATCTGAGCACATATCACAGCTGATGACCGTCCAGGTCCACGATGGCTTCACAGATCGTCCCATACGCCATCAGCACACCAGGAGGGTGTTCGTGGAACGGGCGCGCACCTATCCCGATGAGCTGTTGGCTGCCTAATGGACAAGAGAGCCGTCGACCGAGCGCATGACAAGCTCGAGCTTCGGGATATTGTTCTGCATACGTCATCCCTTGAGAGGGACACCAGTGTTGATCCGTTGCTCTATCCCACGCATGTAAAGCGGAAGTCCAAGGTCAATGTTTCTGTTGACAAGGTTTCGTTCGAGGATGACGAGGGTGACACGATTCGCATTCTCAGGGCTTACGTGCGGTTGGTGGTGCACGGGCACAGCGAAGACGAGGAAGGCGCGGAGAAAGACCCTCTCTTTACCATTCAAGCGGAGTATCGAGTCGACTATCTGGAGCGGAAAGAACTCACCGAGCATGAACTCGATGCCTTCACTCAATTCAACTCCGTTCACAACGTGTGGCCATTCTGGCGCCATCACGTGTATGAGACTGTCTCAAAGGCCAGTCTTCCTCGAATGACAATCCCGTTTTTCAGGGCTATCCCCGGTGCCCCGAAAGCCAAACGCTCTGCTCGACGCCCGGTAGCAAGAAAATCCTCTGTTTAATCTCCGTTCTCCCTCGGCTTGCAGATGACATTCTTCTTCGTACTGCCTCTCCTGCCGACGCGCAGTTGCTGCTCCTACCATGATCTCCCGAGACGCATTTCAACTCGTCAACACCTGGATGGACGATCGCCACGAGGATCTCGTCTCGCTGCGCGCGCGGTTGGTGGAAGCGGAGAGCGCCAATCCTCCGGGCGAGACAGGGCGGGCGGTGACGGTGCTGGAAGACTTCCTCTCGGGGGAAGGCGTCGCCTTCGAGTGGATCGCCCGGGTCGCTGCGAAGCCGAACCTGGTTGCCGGCATCGACGGCTCCGCGTCCGGCCGTCACCTCCTGTTCAACGGCCACCTCAACACCATCCCGCCCGGGGATCCCGCGGCATGGAGCGTGCCTGTCCATGCCCTGACCAGGAAGGACGGACACCTCTACGCCCACGACATGGGCAACATGAAGGGGGCGGTCGCCGGGCTCGCGCTCACGAGCGGCCCCGACACTGCGCAGGGGAGGCCCTCGCGGACGCTGACGTGACGGGCCGTAACGCGCCTATCCCGCGTGAAGGCCTCCGTCCACCGCGACGGTCTCTCCGAAGATCGCGTCCGAAGCGCCGGTGGCCAGGAAGAGCGCGGTGCCCGTGATGTCCTCAGGCCGGTAGAAGGAGACTCCGGTCGGCGTCTGCCGGGCGTTGTTCTCGGCCCACGCCTTCGCGCCCGGGCCTTCCCGCAGGTGGCAGTTCATGGGCGATGCAACGTTGCCGGGAGCAATCGCGTTGACGTTCACGCCATGCGGAGCGAGCTCGCAGCCGAGCGCCCGGGTCAGGTTCACGACGCCCGCCTTGGAGGCGCAGTAGGCGCTGGCGTTCGGGAAGGACTTGAGTCCGGCGACCGAGCTGACGTTGATGACCTTGCCGCTGCCCCTCGCCTTCATGTGCGCGGCGACTGCGCGCGTGCAGAAGAAGGTGGCCTTGAGATTCGCGTCGAGCTGCTGGTCCCAGAGCTCTTCCGTCGTCTCCTCGAGGGAGGCGATGACGAAACGACCCGCGCAATTGACCAGGACGTCGACTCCGCCCTCCGTGGACAGAATGCGGGCGAAGGCGGCGTCAATCTCGGTGACCGAACGCAAATCCGCCCGCACGAAACGAGCACCGCCGCCGATCTCCGCGCAGACCTCCCGTGCCCGGTCCTCGTCCCGATCCAGGACGACGATGCGGGCGCCGGCCTCCGAGAAGCGCACCGCGATCGCCCGGCCGATGCCCGAAGCGCCGCCCGTCACCACCGCCGTCCTTTCGTCGAGCCTCATGCAGGAGTCTCCTCGACACTCGCCGTTTCGGCCCCGCCGCCGCGGGACCAGTCTACGCCACGAAGGGCATCTTCGGGATTAACTACTTGATTTTACGGGCAAGAATTCTAGCAAGAGAGATGCCTGGCACAACAACAGTCGGCCCGGCATCTACTTCCCCGATTGCAACGGCGTCCGCGATCCGCGTTGCGCCGATGTCGCGCTCAAGACACACCGCCACTCCACGCGCCTAAATCGAGGCCGACCCCATCGAACCGAGGATCGTCGCGCTGCCCACCTCGGGCGTGGCGAAGGCCGGTTCCGGCTCACACCCGTCAAAGACCGGCTCGCGCTCCGACTCAGCGCTCTTCGCTTGCTGTCCGGTTCCTCCTGTTCTCCAGGAATTTCATCCAGTTCGATGAGACGGACAGCTTGTTGATCTGCCTGATCTGCTCATTGGCGTAACGGACGATGAGCTTTCGCTGCAATCTGTCGACCTCTTCAATCAGCGCCGATTCAAGCACGATGGGTCTCAATGCCTCGTCGATTGCCTCTTGAAACCGAGTCGGTGTTCGGGAAAGACGCTCTTCCAATTCCTTGATGACCGGAGTCAACCGGAATTCCAATTTCTTCTTGAGTGCCCGCTCGACGCGATGCAGTTGGCCACGTTTCCACTTCGACGGGTTCGCCCCGGACACAATGAATGCCGCCAACGCCGTGGCTGCTGCCACTGCCAGACCGGGTGGCGAAAGAAGCACCGTCACGTTGACAACGCCGGCGGCGGCCAAGCCCAGCGTACCCATGATGCCTATGGTCCCGACCGTCCGAACTCTTTTCGCCGTCTTCAGTCCCAGGATCTTTCCCCGGATTCCGAGCGATAGCGGTTCGATCAAACGTCCCGCCCCGCTCATTGACATCGACCTCAGGGTCACGTGTTGAAGCGCAGTCATTTCAGCTCCAAGGGAGTCCAGTTCCGCTTGCCACTCGCCCAATAGCCGCTCATAGCGCCGGTGAAACCGGTCGAGCTTCTCGTCGATCAAGGTCTCGGCCATGATTTCGCCCCTGAGTGACCAGAACTCCGATTCCTCCCAAGCGGCAAGATCCATCTCCTCGCGGAGTGCGAGCAGAATGCTGTCCGCCACGGTGTCGCGAAATTCCCGCACCTCATCCTTGATTTGATCAATCTGGGAGGCAATGCGCTGGTCGACCGATTGGAGGCGCAGGTCCATCTGCTGCTTGTAAGCGTCCGTGACGCGTGTCAAGTGTTGTTGCGCGACATTGGCCTCCTGCTGCTCGAGCAGGCGAAGATAGGCTTGCAGTTCGGAGAGGACGCTGTGCTTGGCGCACTCCAGTTCGCGCGCGATCGTCTCGGCGTCCTCCTCCACGATCGCGCGCAACAGGTCGTGCTGTTGGTAGACCAAGGCGAATGTCTTTAGGGCATCGCTTCGCCGGTTTGCCGGAAGCACGCGCCGGGGATCCGTCGGCGGTGTCAACCACCCCGTCGGCGTCGGCTGCTCTTCTGCGCGAGGCGCAGCACCGGGGAGACCAATGGCGGCGGCAATATCGCAGGCCAACTTGGCGCGGTCTTCGTGCTGCAAGGCGACCAGGGGTTGAAGCAGATCCAGGATGGCGCGGCGGGTGGTGAGGTCCATCTGGTCGGCGCAGGTGCGTAGCCGAGCCAACGCCTGATCATATGTGATCTTCTTGTCCAGGCTTTGCAGGATCAGATAACTTGCGACCGAGGCGCTTTCCGTGAGTTCGGCCAGATTGTTGGCAAATACGGCGAGTTCGGTGTACTCGGCCAGTGTCACGTGCCTGTCGTAGTGCGTGATGGCCGCGGCTAACTGACAAAGCGCATGGCCAGGAGTGGTCGCCTTGAGCAACGGCGAGAGGTCGATCTTCCTCGTAAGCTTCATCGCTCAACCATCCTTTCATTGAGACAGGATACTGGCAGCGCCTTCCATTTGGCGCCAAGCGACGCACTACGGCATGTCGCAGAATGAGTCGATCCCACGCACACACCGGCGAACCGAGAGATGTCGGGCCACCGCAACTACCATGCAGCAAGCCTCCCTAAAGACCGGAACCGCTCGCATGTCGCTTGACGCCTCTGGCACGGGAATCGGCCCTGCCAAGGCAAAACGCGCCCTATGAGGATCGCGCGTGACACGAACGTCTCGTATCCGTGCCGCTCTCTCCCTTCGGCCCTCCAGGAAAAACTCTGCGACCTCCATTGGCGGCGCGGCACTTCCCAAGGGTTGCACCTGGCCGCCCAAGAGTTCCGACTATTCTCCTTGATCCACCTCGGAGACGCCGCGATACAGACCCTGTCGGAAGTGGGTCCGATGGCGGTCGTCGGCAGGGAGGTCACTCAGGCGCGACAATCGGGGCGGGCTCGACGATCGGGAAGGATGTACCCGGCGATGCCTTGACTCTGAGCCGGGCGCCGTAAAAGACCTTCAAGGCCTGGAAGCGTCCGCAGAAGGGGTGAGAATTCTCGATGTCTCGCCCGCAATCGGTCCTTGACGCTCTGGCACGAACATTCGGCTGCGTGAGGACGTGTCGCCATTTTGCCCATATTGAGCATTTGGCTCAAAATGATCCGAATCAAGTGACAGTGGAGGCTACCGGTGAGGGAGAAAGGCATTCCTGCCGCAGAGGCCAAGACGAACTTCGGCGCACTTCTCGAGAAGGTGCAGCGCGAGCCGCTCATGATCTCGAAGAAAGGCCGGCCGGTTGCCGTCTTGATGTCGATGGATGAGTTCGAGACGCATCAGCGACTCAAGCCCGAGCAGCTCCGACACGAGGTGCGGGCCGGGCTTGCAGAGTTGGAAGCGGGCAAGGTGGTCAGCGGCGCTGAAGCCTTCGAGGCCATGGATCGAGAACTCGGAGACTGATGCCTCGCTACGACTTTACGAGACGAGCGCTCGCCAACCTTCGAGACATCGCCCGCTACACCAGGGAAACGTGGGGACAGAGGCAGGCGCGGATCTATCGTGAGGAGCTCGAGCTCGGCACCCGGAAACTCGCACTGTCGCCCGGCATGGGTCGTGTACGCGCTGACGTAGCCCCCTCGGTGCGGTCGTTTCCGGTCGCTCGGCATGTTGCCTTCCATGTCGAGGACGAAGGCGGGATCACGGTGCTTCGCCTGCTTCACCCGAGCATGGATGTTGCCCGCGCTTTCTCGGAAGACCTGTCATGACACGTGTTCCGGATCGATTCCCGGAAGCACCGCCGCGGTTGCACCTCGTGCTCGTTACACCACAAAACGCGGTCGGCGCTCGAACTCGTCGCTCAGCTCGTCCCACTGCGTGACGAAGGCGTTGCCGCCGCGCTTGCTGACGGTGTTGTCGTACTGCTTGAGCTCAAGGCGCGCGATCTGGTTGCGATGCACCTCATCCGGCCCGTCCGCGAGGCGAAGGGTGCGGGCGTGGGCATAGGCGGCGGCGAGCCCGTAGTCGGAGGTGACGCCGGCCGCGCCGAAGGCCTGGATCGCCATGTCGAGCACCCGGCAGGCCATGTTCGGCGCCGCGACCTTGATCATCGCGATCTCCCGGCGCGCCGCCTTGTTGCCCACGGTGTCCATCATGTAGGCCGCCTTCAGCGTGAGGAGCCTCGCCTGCTCGATCTCGATGCGCATGTCGGCGATGCGTTCTCGCGTCACGCCCTGGTCAGCGAGCGAGACGCCGAAGGTGGTGCGCATGCGCGCGCGCCGGCACACGCGCTCGAGCGCGCGCTCCGCCGCCCCGATCGCGCGCATGCAGTGGTGGATGCGCCCGGGTCCGAGCCGGCCCTGCGCGATCTCGAAGCCCCGGCCCTCGCCGAGGAGGATGTTGGCAACGGGCACCCTCACGTCCTCGAAGACGAGCTCGGCGTGTCCGTGCGGCGCGTCGTCGAAGCCGAAGACCGGCAGCATGCGCTTGACGGTGAGCCCGGGCCAGGGCAACGGCACGAGGATCATGGACTGCTGGCGGTAGCGGCTCTCGTTCCCGGGATCGGTCTTTCCCATCACGATCAGGATCCGGCAGCGCGGATCGAGGGCGCCCGAGGTCCACCACTTGCGGCCGTTGATGACGTAGTTGCCCCCTTCGCGCTCGATGCGGATCGCGACGTTGGTCGCGTCCGAGGAAGCGACATCCGGCTCGGTCATCGCGAAGGCGGACCGGATCTCGCCGGCGAGCAGGGGCACGAGCCACTGCTCCTTCTGCGCCTCGGTGCCGTAGCGCACCAGCACCTCCATGTTCCCGGTGTCGGGCGCCGAGCAGTTGAAGACCTCGGGGGCGAAGGCCGAACGGCCCATCTCCTCGCAGGCCGGCGCGTACTCGAGGTTGGAGAGACCCGCCCCGTGCTCGCTTTCCGGCAGAAAGAGGTTCCACAGGCCCTCACTCCTGGCCTTGTGCTTGAGCGTTTCGAGGAGGGGGATGGGCGCGAAGCGCTCGCCTTCCTCGATCTGGGCGAGCATCGCCTCCTCGTTGGGGTAGACGTGCTCCTCCATGAAATCCGCAACCGCGTCGCGGACTTCCCTTGCCCGATCGCTGTACTCGAAGTTCATTCCGGCTCCTCGGTCGGTATCCGTTCGAGCCGCATGATATCGCCGCGCGCCGGCTCCCGGACCTTCGCCGCAACGATTCACCGATGTCCCGGCTACCGGCGCAGGGTGCGCGCGAAGGCCCGGACATCCTCGACCAGCAGCTCGGGCTGCTCCAGCGCTGCGAAGTGACCGCCCCGGGGCATCTCGGTCCAACGGGTCACGTTGTACATGCGTTCCACGTAGGAACGCGGTGGCCAGGAGAGAAACTCCGCCGGAAACAGGGCTGCCGCGACCGGCACTTCGACACGCCGCCCCGAGGCCGAGAGCACCCGCCCGCCCTCCTCGCGCCGCCCGTAGTAGATCCAGGAGGCGGTGTTGAAGGTGCGGGTGACGAGGTACACCATGATGTTGGCGAGCAGGGTGTCCCGGTCGTGCGCGCTCTCCAGCTCGCCGCCCCCGAGGTCGGACCAGGAGCGGAACTTCTCGACGATCCAGGCGGCGACCCCGACCGGGCTGTCCATCATCGCGTAGCTCAAGGTCTGCGGCCGGGTCCCCTGCTGGGTCCGGTAGCCGTCCTCCATCTCCTGCTCGCGCACGAAGCGCCGCGCCCAGGCTTCCTCCTCCGGCCCCTGCGCACCCTCGCAGTGGCGCATGGTCATGATGTTGAGGTGGATGCCGCGGCAGGCGGGGGCGTGATCCAGTCCGAGAAAGCTCGAGATCGCGCCGCCCCAGTCCCCGCCCTGAGCGAGGTAGCCTTCGTATCCCAGCACGTCGGTCATCAGCGCGTTGAAGAGACCGGCCATCGCGCGCGGACCCATCGGGCGCGGCGGTCTTCCCGAGAAGCCGAACCCGGGCAGGGAAGGCGCGACGACGTCGAAGGCGTCGTCGCTGCTGCCCCCGAATCGCTCGGGATGGGCCAGCGGCTCGATGACATCGAGGAACTCCACCACCGAGCCCGGCCATCCGTGGGAGATGATGAGCGGAAGCGGCGCGGGACCGCTGCCCTTCTCATGGATGTAGTGGATGTCGATGCCCTCCACCGGCACCCGGAAGTGCGCGAAGCGGTTGAGCCGCTCCTCCTGCACCCGCCAGTCGAACCCGTCCAGCCACCAGGCGCAGAGCTCCTTCATGTAGTCGAGGTTGGTGCCGTAGTCCCAGCCCCCGTCGTCGGGCATCTCGTGCCAGGCGTAGGCGGCGACCCTGGCGCGAATGCCCTCGAGCACCTCGTCGAGCACCCGGATGCGAAAAGGCTCGGGTGAAGTCATGTCGGTCTCGGCGTTCCGTTCCGCCCCACTATCCGCCGCCCGGCTCCTTCGAGCAGGCAGCAAAACCGGAGCTCGAGCCTTCGATTCGCGGCGATAGATCACCTTCCGGCGCTATGCTACACGGGCCATGAAAGCGGGGCGCTCGATGAAACTGGACGCGGAACGGGGAGCGGCGACGTGCGAGCGCCGGCGCGCCATGAGCGCCGGCCCATGCCGGCCGCGCGGCAACGGCGCCGCTGCGCAAGCTCCTCGGGGGCGGTAGTCCGTTGCGACTGTGGGCGATTTCGGACCTCCACGTTTCTCACCGGAGAAACCGCGAAGCGTTGCACGACATCCCCGCCCATCCCGATGACTGGCTGATCCTCGCGGGCGACATCAGCGATGGCGCCCGCGGGCTCGACCAGTGCTTCCGGCACCTCTGCACGAAGTTCCGGCAGCTCGTCTGGACACCCGGGAATCACGAGCTGTGGTCGCATGCCGGCGCGGCGGGCGGGCTTCGCGGCGTCACGCTCTACGAGCGGCTGGTGGATATTGCGCGCAGCTACGGCGTGCTCACGCCGGCGGACCCTTATCCCGTCTTCCCGCATCCCCAGGGGCCGGTTCTGATCGCGCCCCTGTTCCTGCTCTACGACTACAGTTTCCGGCCGCCGCACGTGTCCGCCGACGGGGTGATTCAATGGGCCTCCGCCGCCAACTCGGTGTGCGCCGACGAGATGCTGCTTCACCCCGACCCCTTCCCGGACCGTGTGTCGTGGTGCGCCTCCCTCTGCCGGGAAGCGGCAGCCCGACTCGCGTCGTTTCCGGAGGACATTCCAAAAGTGCTGATCAACCACTTTCCGCTCGAAGAGGAGCTGGCGGTGCTGCCCCGCATCCCGCGCTTCTCCCCCTGGTGCGGCACCCGGCTGACGCGGGGATGGCACCGGCGCTTCAACGCCTGTGCGGTGATTTACGGGCATCTCCATATCCGGGGGACGACCTGGCTGGACGGAGTTCCCTTCCAGGAAGTGTCCCTCGGCTATCCGAGCCAATGGGACCCCGAGCGGGGGATCGCCGCCTACCTGCGCGAAGTGACTCTGGCGATACCGTGACCCGCCCGAGATGACCGCCCTCGCACCCTCTTGGTGGACCCCGTGGCGCGAGGTCGACGGCGCGGCCATATTCCACGTGGATCTCGCCCCCGATCCGGAACGCGAGGCCTTCGCTTTCGACCTGCTGGATGACGAGGAGAAGGCGCGCTGGCGCCGCTTCGTGGTGGAACGTGCCAAGCGCCAGTTCGCTCTTTGCCGGGGTGCCCTGCGCATCAACCTCTCCGAACGACTGGTCTGTTCCAACCGCGACCTCTCGTTCGGCTATCTGGAACACGGCAAGCCCTTCGCCAAAGTGCAGGGCCACCGCGCGCCGCTCGGATTCAACGTCAGTCACAGCGGCCGGCACGGCCTGATCGCGTTCGCAGAGCATGATTGGCTCGGCGTCGACGTGGAGGAACGGGTTCCGAAGCACGATCTCGACGGCATCGGCGCCAAGGTCTATGGCCGGTCGGAACGAGATATGCTCGAAGCCGCAGTCGGAGCACAGAAGGTGCACACCTTCTTTCGCCTCTGGAGCATGAAAGAGGCCCTGATCAAGGCCCTCGGCACGGGCTTCTCCCTGAATCCGTCGCGCTTCGAAGTGCCCGAGCCGATGCTTCAAGGGGTACGCTCCGGCGACTTCCGATTCCCGCACGCTCCGGCGAACACCTGGCGGCTGCATGACCTGGGTGAACCTCGATTCGCCGCTGCGCTCGCCTACCGGCTGCCCTCCCGCTGAACGGTACGGACATCGACACGATGCCCATACCTCGATCGAATGCCGCCACTTTGGCGCATGGCTTTCTTTCCGGTACCGGCAATTCTCATCATGGCCTCCAGACGGGCCTCGTGCAGAGGCGACCGCCGGCATTCGTCCGCGTGCAACGCCCGGAAACCGGTCGCATCGCTCCATGCCGCGACCCCTGAAAGTCAAAACGAGAATTGCCGTTCCGGTACCTGATGTGTGGACCCCGCTGCATTGTTGTGGTACACCCCGGGACCGTTGCGGGCCAATGGAACAGCACAAGAGCCGCTGTACTGGATCTCCGGTGGGTCCAGTCATGATTTGGAGCCCTATCAATCAGTTAGGTGGAGAACAACCGTCCTGAAATCGGACTCGCTTGCGAACCACCACACTTTCCTGCAATCCACTCGACAAAGGAGACACCAACCCATGTCAGCTACGGAAGACCGGCTCAAGCAGCTCATCAACGATCACCTCGACCTCGGTCGGGATCCGGATTTGGACGCGCCGTTCAACGAGACCGGTGTGTCTTCCGTCGACGCGATCGCGTTCTTCAAGGAGGTGAGCAAGGAGTTCAACCTCCCGTTCACTGCGGCGGAGTTCGCCAAGTGCCCGACGCTGCGGGAAGTGGCCAAGTACATCGACTCGCATGGTGGGTGAGCAACACCTGCGCTAGAGCGCGTACGCAGCATTCCTTGCCAGCAAACCGAATCGCCGTGACCCGCTCCTGACTGCGAGGAGCGGGTTCAATACCGGTACCATCTCCCGTTCCGGCCCCTTCCCGGGCGCCTCCATCACAGGAACGAGCCCCCGCGGGGCCGGACCCCGACATGAGCGTCGAGACAGCGTGGGAGATCCCCGAGCCGATATCGGTCTGTGAAGTTCGTCTCGATGACGAATCGATAACGACCGTACGTCAGCACGGAAATCCTTCGGGACCGCGGCTCGTCCTGAGCCACGGCAACGGTCTCGCAATCGACCTTTACTTTCCGTTCTGGTCGCTTCTTGCCGGCGACTTCGAGCTGATGGTCTACGACCTCAGAAATCATGGCTGGAATCCGGTCGGACGACGGCGGGAGCACAACATTCCGACGCTGATCCACGATCACGACCTCATCCTCGAGAACATCGACCGGCGCTACGGCGGCAAGCCGACCGTCGGGGTCTATCACTCCCTGTCGACGCTCGTGACGATCCTCGCGGATACCCGGCCTTACTCGGCGCTGGTCCTCTTCGACCCGCCGCTGTGCAAGCCCACCGCGAACGAGACCGAGTTCGACGAAGCCGCGGAACGTGGCGCCGCAATGACCAAGCGGCGAGGCTATCGCTTCAAGAATGAAGAGCAGTTCACCGAGCTGCTCGCCTTCCTGCCGGGCTTCGCCCGCGTCCTGCCCGGGGTCCGGGAGCTCATGAGCAGAACGACTCTGCGCAGGTCGGCCGACGGCCAGAAGCTCGAGCTTCGCTGCCCGCGCGAGTACGAGGCCCAGATCATGGAGTACGTCAGGAGCTTCGCACCCTTGCTCGACCTGACCCTGCTGACCTGTCCGACCAAGATCATCGGCGCCGATCCCACCGTACCCTTCTCCTATCTGCCCACCTTCAACCTCAGCCACATCCTGAGCGTGGACTACGATTTCCTGCCGGACGCGACCCATTTCCTGCAGCTCGAGCAGCCCGAGGCGTGCGTCGCGCTCATGCGCGAGTTTCTGGACGACACCGGGCTGGCCTGAGAGATTGCGGCCTGCCGCCGGCGCGGGGCGCCCCTCCCCGTACGCCGGCGATGCGGCCTCCGGCCATGCGGCCCGCCTCGCGGAGAGGCGGCTACCGGGGCGCGGTATCGATCCAGAACCTCCGGCGCTGGAAGGGATAGCCGGGCAGTGAGACCCGGCGCCGAGCCTCGCCCGCGAAGAGCCCTTCGAAACGCAGCGGGATGCCAGCCTCGAAGGCCTGCGCGGCCGCCGCCGCGAAGCCGACATCGTCCGTCTCCGCGGCGGGTCGGCGGAGGCTCGAGACGAGGGTCGGCACGCCGCGACCGGCGGCACGAGGCCAGGCATCCCGTATCGCCGGACCGAGCGCCGCGTCCGGGCCGATCTCGACGACCGCTTCGACGTCGAGCTCCACCAGCGCGGCCACGGCCACGCCCAGGTTGAAGGGTTCGACGGCCTGCCCTTGCCAGTAATCGCTCTCCAGGGTATCGCCGGGCCGCGACGTCCCTCCCGTCGTGCCGCTCAAGAACGTTGCCACGGCCGGGGTGATCTCCACCCCGGCGAGCGTTTCCTGAAGGTCGACGAGGGCGCCCGATTGCGCGCCCACCTGCGGCAGGGCTCCGAGCAGCCGCCCCCGCATCGCCGCCACGCGCAAGCCGGCTTCCAGGTCGATCATGCCGGCAGCCTGTGCCGCCGCTATCTCGCCAGGACCCTGACCGAACACGACGCCGGGCCGCACCCCGACACTGGACCACAGTGCGGCGAGAGCGCACTCGAGCGCATAGACCGACGGCTGCATCCAGGCGGGATCGTGGATAACGGCGTCGCTTCCCGCGCGCCCGAACATCGCTTCGAGCAGCGAGGCGCCCTCGAGCTCCCGGAACGCCGCCTCGCAGCGCTCCAGCACGTCCCGGGCGACCGGCTCGCTCCGGTGGAGGGTCTCGCCCATTCCGGTCCACCGGCCGAGGTCGTCCGCGAAGGCGAATGCAATCCTCGCCGGCGCCTCCGCCGCCGGTCCTTCGTCTGCCGTGCGCAGCGCCGACAGGCCCTCGCGCAAGCGTCGCGCATCCCGGAACACCACGCCCGCCCGGTGCGCGAAGTGACTCCGACCCACGCTGGCGGTCCAGGCCATGTCGGAGAGCACCGGATCGGATGCCGCGCCTTGCGAAGAGATCTCGACGCTTCGTTCGTCGATCCATGACTGGTACCGTGCCGCCAGCTCGCGAAGCGCCTCGCCCGACTTGCCCGAGAGCGGCAGAAGGCGAGCCGTGCGCGCGGCGGGCTCCTGGTCCGGCACCGGGTCCTCCACCGACGCTCCCGCCGGCGCCGGCGCCGGCACGGCGAAGGCGACCGGCCGCGCGGCTCCGGCGGGCGCTATCGTGCCCGCACTCGGGGCGCCGGCACCGTCCGACCCGCCGTACCCCTCCACCACCACGTGCGCATTCGCCCCGGAGATCCCGAACGCGCTGATACCGGCACGGGGGGGCCGGTCGGGAACGAGGGGCCACTGCGTCGGCCGCGAGGCCACCCGCACCGGCAGCTCATCCCACTCGATGAGCGGGCTCGGATTCCGGAACTCCGGCTGGGGCGGGATCAGTTTCTCCTGCATGGCCAGCACGACCTTTATCAGCCCCGCGACCCCCGCCGCCGACTCCGGGTGACCGATGTTCGGCTTGAGCGAGCCGATCAGGAGCGGGCGCTCCGCGGCGCGTCCCCGGCCGTACACCGCCATCGCTGCGCGAACCTCGATGGGGTCACCCATCGCCGAGCCCGTTCCGTGCGCCTCCAGGTAGTCCACTTCTGAGGGCGCAATCCCGGCCCGGGACAATGCCTCCTCGATCACCCGTTCCTGCGCCGGACCGTTCGGCACGGTGAGCCCCGCGGCCGCCCCGCTCTGATTCACCGCCGAGCCGAGGATCACGGCCCAGATCCGGTCGCCGTCGCCTTGCGCATCGGCGAGCCGCTTCAGGACCACCATCCCGCAACCCTCGCCCCGCACGAAGCCGTCGGCGTCCACGTCGAAGGGGCGGCAGCGACCGCTCGCGGACAGCAGCCCCAACTCCGCCATGAACTTCGTCACCGAGGGAGACAGGACGGCGTGCACGCCGCCGCCCAGCGCCACGTCCACTTCGCCTCGCTCGAGGCCCACGACGGCCTGGTGCAGCGCGGCCAGAGACGATGCACAGGTCATGTCGAGCGCCATCGCCGGACCCGACAGGCCCAGCGCGAAGGCCACCCGTCCGACCGCGACGCTTCCCGCGGTGCCGAGATAGCCGACCTCCTCGCCGCCCTGCGCGATCACGTCCCGATACTCGCTCCCGCCCAGTCCCGCGTACACCCCGGCGCGAGCGCCCCTCAGGGCACCGGGATCGATTCCGGCATCCTCGAGCGCCTGCCAGGTCGTCTCCAGCAGCAGCCGCTGGCGCGGGTCCATCGTCCGTGCCTCGATGGGCCGGATGCCGAAGAATCGTGCGTCGAAGCGGTCGATCCCCTCGATGAAGGCGCCGTGCCGATACGCGCCTCCCCCGGCCGCGGAGTCGGCCGGCACGCCATCCCCGCCGACGGGGTCCGGACGCCCGTCCGTCACTGCACTGCGCCCCTCCTCGAGCAGTCGCCGGAAGGCGTCGAGGTCCGGCGCGCCGGGGAAACGGCACGCCATCCCGACGATGGCGATGCCATCCTCGACCGGTCGCGACACCGGGCGGGAAAGCAGCTCGGGCAGGGCCTGCGGAACGGGCTCCGCTTCGACCTCACCCAGCTCCTCGACCAGGTGCCGGGCCAGCGCAGCGATGTCCGGATAGTCGAACACCACCGTGTTGGACGCGGTGTAGTCCCCCGCGAAGGCCCGGTTCAACCGGTTCCTCAGCTCCACCGCCATGAGCGAGTCCATGCCGAGGTCGAAGAACCCGACGGAAGGGTCGGGCGTCGAAGGCAGGCGGAGCACGGCCTGCACCTCCCCCTGCAGGAACGAAGCCAGGAGGCTGCCGCGCTCCGCTACCGGCGCCTCCCGCAGACGGGTCAGCACGTCGGCCGAAGAGGTCGAGCGGCCCTCGTCGGACTCCGCGTCCGCCGAGAGGAGGTCTTCCAGGAAGGGGGGACGTTCCCCCACCGCCTCCTCGAAGACGCTCCAGTCCATCGACATCACCACGGACGTCGCGACATCCTGGCGCACCAGCCGCTCCATCGCCTTCAGGCCCTGCTGGGGGGTGAACCAGCGGCCTCCCAGCGCCGAGCGCTGCCTTTCGATCCGGTCCTTCTGCTCGGCCGCCTCGCCGATCTCGGACCATGCCCCCCATGCGATGGCCTGGCCCGGGAGCCCCATCGCGCGCCGGTGGGCGGCGAGCTGATCGAGGAATGCGTTGGCCGCGGCGTGATTCGCCTGTCCCGGATTGCCCATGACCCCGACCCGGCTCGAGAAGAGAATGAAGCAGTCGAGGTCCCGATGCTCGGTCGCGCGATGCAGGTGCCAGGCCGCCAGGATCTTCGGCCGGAGGACCTGCTCGAACCGCGCCCAGCTCTGGTTGGTGAGCGCGCCATCGGACAGTACGCCCACGCTGTGAATCACGCCCGCCAGGGGCGGCAGGCCCCGGTCGATGCGATCGAGCATCCGGTCGATCGCCGAAGCGTCGGTAACGTCCGCCAGCTCCACGACGAGGTTCACCCCGCGCTCGCGGAGCGTATGGATCGTCTCCACGGCCTCCGCACTCGGCTCCCGGCGTCCATTGAGCACGATCGTCGCGGCGCCGTGGTCGGCAAGCCAGCCCGCCACCGCGCAACCGATCCCGCCCAGTCCGCCGGTCACCAGGTAGGTCCGATCCGGTCGCAGGCGGCCTTCCGCCAGCGGCGACGCCGTCACGACGATCTTTCCCATGTGCCGGGCGGATCGCATGAATCGCAAGGCGGAGCCCGCTTCGCAGAGCGGCCATCGGCTGTGCGTGATTGGCTCGAGCTCCCCCGACGCCAGCCGCCCCACGATGCCGCTCAGGACCCTTCCGACCCACGCCGGATCGGTCTTCTTCAGGACATC
>CAYQVB010000123.1:0-14761 GCA_964420925.1 uncultured Ectothiorhodospiraceae bacterium
TGAGGATGTTGGTCATCTGCAGGCCCTGCCCGAAGGAGACCGCCAGCTCCAGCAGGCGCGCGCGCTGCGCGTCAATGTCGGGGACGTGCTCGCAGAAAAGCTCGGTCAGCATTTCCCCCACCACACCGGCCACGTGGTAGCAGTACCGGTCGAGATCGCGCATGCCGGTAAGACCGGAGAGCGTGCTGCCCTCCTGGAACTCCGCCATTCCCTTCGACATGATGCGCACGCAACGCCTCAGGGCCTGTTGCTGCCGGGCGCTGAAGGAGCGGGTGATGCGCACCACGCGGGCGGTGTCGCGAATCAGCGCGTACTCCTCTCCCGTGGTGTGCCGGGACAGCAGGGGGCTCAGACGCTCCACGAAACGCTCCGGCCCCTCCTCCCCCGCGAGCACGGCGTTGAAGAGATCCGATAGCTGCCGTTTCCGCGCCGCGTCAATGGCCGGATCGTCTTCGATGGTGTCGGCGATGCGGCACAGGAGATAGGCGTTGCCCACCGCCGTCGACAGCGGACGGGGCAACTGCGGGATGGTGAGCGCGAAGGTGCGCGAAACGCCCCGCAGCAGCCCTTCCTGACAGGCCAGATCGGTGCTCGGAGGTAGCATGGGCACCGCTCACCTCGTGGTACTTTCGCCCGCGTGTCTCGCTCGATAGTGCCCCAGGGCCGCAAGACGGCGCAACCGGGGGCGCCTTCGCCGGGAGCCCGACGGAACGGGAGGGGCTCCTTGCCGGCCCCCGTCCTCCCTGCCTATAGTGCGCGCGCCACCCCACCACCCTGGCGGGAACCCCCATGGCCTACCAGCACATATCCATTCCCGAGAGCGGAGAGAAGATCTCCGTCGTCGACGGCCGGCTCTCGGTCCCCGACAACCCCATTCTCGGCTACATCGAAGGCGACGGCATCGGCCCCGACATCACGCGGGCCTGCCTGCGGATCTGGGATGCGGCGATCGACAAGGCCTACGGGGGCCGGCGCCGTGCGCACTGGTGCGAGGTGTTCATGGGAGAAAAGGCGTCGGAGCTCTACGACGGCGACTACTTTCCCGCGGAGAGCCTCGCCGCCCTCAGAGACCTGACCGTCTCGATAAAGGGTCCCCTCACCACACCGGTGGGAGGCGGCTTCCGCTCCCTCAACGTGTCGCTCCGCCAGGAGCTCGACCTCTACGCCTGCGTGCGTCCGGTACGCTACTACGAGGGCGTTCCCTCACCGCTGCGCGAGCCTGAGAAGGTCGACGTGGTGATATTCCGGGAGAACACCGAGGACGTATACGCGGGCATCGAGTTCGCCTCCCGAAGCGCCGAGAACCGCAAACTCGAGCGCTTTCTCCGCGACGAGATGGGCGTGGACTTCTTCGAAGACGCCGGCCTCGCGGTCAAGCCGATCAGCCCTTTCGGCTCACGCCGCCTCGTGCGCAAGGCCATCCGCTACGCGATCGAGAACCAGCGCGAGAGCGTCTGCCTGGTGCACAAGGGCAACATCATGAAGTACACCGAGGGCGCCTTCCGAAACTGGGGTTACGAGCTCGCCCGCGAGGAGTTCGCCGAACAGACGGTGACGGAGGAAGATCTCTATCGCCGTCACGGCGGCAAGCGCCCGCCCGGCAAGGTGGTCATCAAGGACCGCATCGCCGACATCATCTTTCAGCTCATGCTGCTGCGGCCGAGCGAGTTCGATGTGCTCGCGACCATGAACCTCAACGGCGACTACCTGTCCGACGCGGTGGCGGCCGAGGTCGGCGGCATCGGGATTGCGCCCGGGGCCAACATGGCGGATCACATCGCGGTGTTCGAGGCGACGCACGGCACCGCGCCCAAGTACGCCAATCTCGACAAGGTGAACCCGGGCTCCCTGCTCTTCAGCGGCGTCATGATGCTCGAGTACATCGGCTGGAAGGAGGCCGCGGACCTGATCACCCACGCCTACCCCGAGGTCGTCCAGCGCAAGGTCGTCACCTACGATTTCGCCCGCCTGATGGAGGGCGCGAGCGAGGTCTCCACCAGCGCCTTCGCCGACGCGATCATCGACCAGATCAACGGCCTCGATGTCGAAAGCAAGCGCGCCGAACGCCTGTCCGCAATAGAGCGCGAGCGCAGCGCCCGGGAAGCATGGCACGCCAGCGACCCCCACGAGGCAATGGAAGCCTCGGGGCGCCGGCCGCACACGGTGAGGGACATCATGTCCGGGCCACCGGTGAGCGTCGAGCCGGGCGCGAACGTGCGCGACGCGATGCAGCTCATGCGGGACAACGGGATCAGCAGCGTCCTCGTCGCCCCGGGCGAGGACGCGCAGTGGGGGATCATGACGCAGCGCGACATCGTGTCGCGCATCGTGCACGCCCGGCGCTCTCCGGCCCGGGTCCATGTCGAAGACATCGCGACCCGACCCCTGATCACCGTGCCCATCGACATGTCGCTCTACGACTGCGCGTCGAAGATGCTCGACGCGAAGGTGCGGCGAGTCGTCGTGATGGGCACCGAAACCCCCATCGGCATCGTGAGCGACACCGACATCTTCGAGACGGTCAACGAGTTCGGCTGGACCACCGAAGACATCTGAAGCGCCGGGGACGAAGCCGCGGCCGACACTGTCGCGACTTCGCCTTGCGGCCGGGCAGCTATTCCGGCGCGGGCAGGGGCGTCATTTCGCGGAAGCACTCCCGGTAGCGGCGGGCGTTCTCGACGTAGTGGGAGGCGAAGTCGCCGAGGCCGCGCTGCTCCTCGTCGCTCAGCCTGCGCACGACCCGTCCCGGCGAGCCTACCACCAGCGACCCGTCGGGGATCTCCTTGCCCTCCGGAATCAAGGCGTTGGCGCCGATCAGGCAGTTGGCGCCGATGACCGCGTGATTGAGCACGACCGCGTTGATTCCGACGAGGGAGTTCTCCCCCACCGTGCAGCCGTGGAGCATCGCCATGTGACCGATGCTCGCGTTGCGGTGCAGGGTGAGCGGCACCCCCTCGTCCACGTGCAGGATGGAACCGTCCTGCACGTTGCAGTTCTCCCCGATGCGAATGACGTCGTTGTCGCCGCGCACCACGCAGTTGAACCAGATGCTCGCGTTGTGGCCGAGCACCACCGAGCCGACCACGATCGCGTTGGGCGCAACGTAGTAGTCCCCGAGGGCTTCGACTCTTCTCTCGCCGAGGGAGTAGATCATGGGCCGGATTGCGTCCTCTTCCCGAGCTTGCCGTTCATGGTGCGCGCCTCCCGCCGCACGCCGCAAGGGGGCGCGCAAGGGCCCGGGACGCAGACCGCGAGAGGGCACGAAGCAGAATCGGATCGACCGGCCTTGCCTTGATGGCTAGAGACGACCCTGCTCGTGCAGATCCCAGAGCACCAGGGCCCATACCGCGACGCAGTTGACGAGGCTGAGGAAGACCGCGGCGCTCGCAAAGTCCTTGGCGCGGCCCGCCAGGACGTGAAACTCCCGTGAATGGCGATCGAGCGAGGCCTCGACCGCCGAGTTCAGCAGCTCGACGATCAGCACCAGCAGCACGCTGGCGACGAGCAGCGCCTTTGCCGAAGCGTCCGCGGGCAGCCACAGTGCGACCGGAACGAGAACGAACGCGAGAACGCATTCCTGCCGGAATGCGCGCTCATGGCGCAGCGCGCTCGCAACCCCGCGCAACGAGTATCGCAGCGCCCGCACCATGCGCCCAGGGCCGGAGCGCGCCGCGTCCGGCTTGCCCGGATCCGTCCCCCTCACCGCGTGGCGTCGGAGCTGTGCGGCGGCCTGTCCCTCTCTTCGGTCCCCGGCGTCCCGTGCCGGACGAGCAGCGAGCGCGCCCACTTGGCCCATTCCTCCTCATCCCGCGAGGGCATCGAGGCGCGCCGGCCCGCCAGCCAGCGCTTCCATCCCGTGGGCGCGCTCTCCGGAGCCTCGCGCGAGAGGGCTTCGAGGCCGCGCCGCGCGAAGGCGCACGCCTCCTCGTGCTGTCCCCGCCCCGCGAGCACCGAGCTCATGGTCCGCAGCGCGGTGACGTGCGCGGCATCGACCTCGAGGGCCCGCTCCGCGTAGGCGAGCGCCCGATCGTCCTGGCCGTTGAGGTGACAACACAGCGCCAGCATGGCCAGAGTGTGCGGATTCTCCCCCACCTCGTGGAGGAGCTGCTCGAGGTGCTTGACCGTCGCGGGGTACTTCTTGAGCAGGAAGGAGCGACGCGCGCGGGCCTCGATCCTTTCGGCGCGGGACAGGAGCACGACCCGGCCACTCAGTCGGAGCTCTCGAGCCCCAGGCGTTGATGCCACTCGGCGAGCGACTCTTCGGGATAGCCCTCGTAGTGCCGGTCGCCAGGCCTCGCGTTCACCCGCACCCAGGACGGCCGGTCGGAAAGCAGCAGGTGGGTCCGCTCCGGGGGGTCCGGCAGCTCGCTGTCGATCGCGGAGGCCATCGGGTGAACGAGCTCGGGCCAGCGCGGGTCCCAGAGCCACAGCGACGTACCGCAGCGGGCACAGAAGCTGCGCTCGGCCGGACTGATGTGCTCGCGCCCCTCCTCGCGCATCACCGCGTGGTAGACGCTGCGGTGCTCTTCCCCCTCGACCTCCAGGCTCTCGTACTCGGCTCCGAGGTTGATCGCGTAGCCGCCGCCTCCGCCCGTCTTGCGGCAGATGTTGCAGTAGCAGAGGTTGAAGGGGTACGGGTGCGCGGAGCGGACGCGGAAGCGGATGGCGCCGCAGTGACATGAACCTTCCAGCAGCATGGCGGGGCTCCTCGCTTCGGCCTGCCGTCAATGTTCAACATCGGAAGGGGGCGAGGCAAGCCGCCGCGACCCGAGTTTCCCCGGATCGCTCCCGCCGCGATAATGGCGACATCCCCTCTCCACTACAGGTTTCAGCCATGCCCCATGCGATCCGAGTTCACGAAACCGGCGGCGCCGACGTCCTGCGTTGGGAAGGCGTCGAAGTCGGAGATCCCGGACCCGGCGAAGTGCGGGTGCGCCACACCGCGGTGGGGCTCAACTTCATCGACACCTATCACCGCACCGGACTCTACCCTCTCCCCCTGCCCTTCGTTCCCGGACTGGAGGCGGCGGGCGTGGTGGACGCGGTGGGCGACGGGGTCGCGGAGCTGGAAGCGGGCGACCGGGTGGCCTACGGGGCGGGACCGCTCGGCGCCTACTCCGAAGCGCGCCTGATGCCCGCGGACAAGCTGGTCCGCATTCCGCCCGGAGTCGACGATCACCGCGCGGCGGCGATGATGCTGCAGGGCATGACCGTCGAGTACCTGCTGCGCCGCACCTACCGGGTTCGGGCGGGAGACACCATCCTCGTGCATGCCGCCGCGGGCGGGGTGGGCCTCATCGCCTGTCAGTGGGCGAAGCACCTCGGCGCGACGGTGATCGGCACCGTCGGCAGCGACGAGAAGGCGGAGCTCGCCCGCGCCCACGGCTGCGATCACCCCGTGATCTACACCCGCGAGTCCTTCGTGGACCGGGTGAAGGAGCTCACCGGCGGTCGCGGGGTGCCGGTGGTCTACGACTCGGTGGGAAAGGACACCTTCCTCGACTCCCTCGAGTGCCTGTCACCGCGCGGCCTGATGGTGAGCTTCGGGCAGTCCTCGGGCTCGGTGCCCCCTTTCGAGGCAGGTGTCCTGAGCGCGAAGGGATCGCTCTTTCTCACCCGTCCCACTCTCATGCACTACGTCGCCACCCGCGAGGAGCTCGAGCGCTGCGCGGGCGCCCTCTTCGACGTGGTGGCGGGCGGCCACGTGAAGGTGGAGGTCCGACAGACCTTCCCCCTGGCGGATGCGGCCGAAGCCCACCGGGCGCTGGAGGGGCGCCGGACCACGGGTTCCACGGTGCTGGTCCCCTGATGGCGCGAAGGGCGGGTCGGAGTTTTCCCATGCTCGAACGTGCTTCCCATCGCCCGCTCCGATCGATGGACAGGAACATTTCACGCTGGCCGAACCTGTGCTTCCAACGTGAACTACACGGTCTCGGGTGGATTCCCGCTTTCGCGGGAATCCACCAGTGGGAGGATATTCCATGAAAGCGTGAAATGCTCCTGGATCGACGGACTTCGACCCTTGCGAATAGACGAGAATCCCTTGCACCTTACCCCTCTACCCGCCCATCCCACGCGGCCGGACACCGAGCCCGACCCCGGAGTCCCACCATGACCACCGGATTCGTGTACGACGAACGATTCCTGGAGCACGACGCCGGCCCGCACCATCCCGAGCGCAGGGAGCGCCTGGAGAGCACGATCGCCCACTTGCGCCGCGAAGAGTGGTTCGACGCTCTTCAGGCAGTGCCGGCTTCGCCCTGCGATCGCTCCTGGATCGAGACCGTGCACGACGGCGAGTTGGTCGACCGCGCCCGAGATGCCTGCCGCCGCGGCCTGCCCTTCCTCGATGTCGCGGATGTCGGCATCTGCCCGGACTCCTGCGACATCGCGCTGCTCGCCGCGGGCGGCGCGCTCGCACTGGCGGACGGCGTCGCGCGCGCCGAGATCGACAACGGCTTCGCGCTCAGCCGCCCGCCCGGCCACCATGCCGAGCGCAACGTCGCGCTGGGCTTCTGCCTCTTCAACAACGTCGCGATCGCGGCTCGCTACCTGCAGCGCGAGCACGGACTGGACAAGGTCCTCATCCTGGACTGGGACGTGCACCACGGCAACGGCACCCAGCACACCTTCGAGTCGGACCCCTCGGTGCTCTACGTGAGCACCCACCAGTACCCCTACTACCCGGGGACGGGCGCGATGGGCGAGGACGGCGAAGGCCGGGGTCGGGGTGCGACCCTCAATTGCCCGATGCCCGCAGGCGCCGGAGACCTCGAGTACGAGCGGGCCTTCTCCGAGCGCATCCTACCGAAGGTGGACGAGTTCGCCCCGCAGGCGGTGATTCTCTCCGCCGGTTTCGACGCCCATGCCGCCGACCCGCTGGCCCAGATTCGACTCAGCACCGGGTTTTTCGCCTGGATGACGGAACGGATGATGGAGGTCGCCGAACGGCACGCGGGCGGCCGGCTCATCTCCATACTGGAAGGCGGATACAACACCGAGGTGCTCCCGCTCTGTGTGGCCGCGCATCTCGAGTTGCTGTCCCGAGGGTCGTGAACGCCGACTCGGTCATCTTCTCCGTCTTCCTGATCTTCACCGGCGCCGCGCTGATGGCGGCGCTCGCGCTCTACGCCCGCCAGTCGCTGCTCGTCGCCTACATCGTGCTCGGCTGGCTCGCCGGTCCGTGGGGACTGGAGCTGATACCCGACGCGGAGCTGGTGGAAGGCATCGGCCACGTCGGGATCATCTTCCTGCTGTACCTCCTGGGGCTCAACCTTCACCCCCAGAAGCTCCTGCGGCTCCTGAACGAGGCGCTCGCGGTGACCGCGGTGAGCTCCCTCGTCTTCGCCCTGGCGGGATATGCGATCGCGCGGGGCTTCGGCTTCAGCGGTACCGATTGCGTGCTGATTGGAGCCGCGACCATGTTCTCCAGCACCATCCTGGGGCTCAAGCTGCTGCCGGCGACCGCACTGCACCACCGGCACACCGGGGAAGTGATCATCAGCATCCTGCTGCTGCAGGACATCCTCGCCATCCTCATCCTGCTCCTGCTGGAGACGCTCGGCCCCGCCGCGCCCGGCATCACGCACGCGATGCTGCACCTGGGCGCCCTGCCCCTGCTCGTGGTCATCGCGTTCCTGCTCGAGAACCTGGTCCTGGTCCGGCTCATCCGGCGCTTCGACGCCATCGGGGAGTACGTGTTTCTCACCGCGGTGGGCTGGTGCCTCGGCATCTCGCAACTGGCCGCCTGGCTCGGTCTCTCCTACGAGATGGGCGCCTTCGTGGCCGGCGTCGCGCTCGCCTCGAGCCCGATCGCCACGCACATCGCCGAGAGCCTGAAACCGCTGCGGGACTTCTTCCTCATCATGTTCTTCTTCTCGATGGGAGCGGGCTTCGCGGTCGACTCCCTGCCCGCGGTCGCACTCCCCGCCGTCGTGCTCGCCGCCGCCGTCCTGATCCTCAAGCCCTTCGTGTTTCGCTGGCTGCTGCTGCGTACGAACGAGAAGCCTGCGCTCGCGGCCGAAGTCGGCGCGCGTCTCGGTCAGGGCAGCGAGTTCGCCCTCCTCATCGCGGCGCTCGCGCTCCACCGGGAAGTGCTGGGAGAGCGCGCGGCCTACCTGATCCAGGCATTCACCCTGCTCACCTTCATCGCGTCGTCGTACCTCATCATGTGGCGATACCCGACGCCCATCGCGGTGAACGCGCGGCTCCGGCGAGATTGAGCGGAGGGTGGGCCGCCTTCCGAGTTGCTAGAATGCCGCGCCGATTCCCCCCGACGTGAACATGGACGCGTCCGTCAAAGCAAACACGCTCCTCGAGACGCCGGCACGCCCTCCGGGCGACTCGTTCCGGCGCCTCTCCGAGAGCATCCGGGAGCGGATCATCGGGCAGGACGCCCTCGTGGACCGACTGCTCATCGCGCTGCTCTGCGACGGGCACCTGCTGGTGGAGGGCGCGCCGGGGCTCGCAAAGACGAGCGCCGTCAAGGAGCTCGCGGCCCATATCGACGCGACCTTTCACCGGGTGCAGTTCACCCCCGATCTGCTTCCCGCCGATCTCACCGGCACCGAGGTCTACCGGCCTGCGGACGGCTCCTTCGTCTTTCAGCGCGGCCCCATCTTCCACAACGTCGTGCTCGCGGACGAGGTGAACCGGGCTCCCGCCAAGGTGCAGTCCGCGCTGCTCGAAGCGATGGGGGAACGCCAGGTCACGGTGGGTCGCACCACCTATTCCCTGCCCCGCCTGTACATGGTCATGGCGACCCAGAACCCGATCGAGCAGGAGGGCACCTACCCCCTTCCGGAGGCGCAGCTCGACCGCTTCCTGCTCTACGTGCGCATCGGCTATCCCGCGCCGGAAGTGGAGAGAAGGATTCTCGAGCTCTCCCGGGCCCGCGCGGCGCGCGAGAGGGATCACGAGGCGCCGCGCCCCGACGCGGTGGTGAGCGAAACCGAAGTCTTTGCCGCGCGCCAGGAAGTGCTCTCCCTGTATCTCGCGCCGGTGCTCGAGCGTTATCTCATCGAGCTGGTGCTCGCCACCCGAGGATCGCGCGACTACGGAGAGGACCTCCGCCGATGGGTAGGCTTCGGCGCGAGCCCTCGAGCGAGCATCGCCCTCGATCGTGCATCGCGCGCCCACGCCTGGCTCCAGGGCCGCGACTACGTGTCCCCCGAAGACATCCAGGCCATCGCTCCCGACGTTCTGCGCCACCGGCTCGTGCTGTCCTACGAGGCGGAGGCGGAAGGGATAGACGCCGAGCGGGTGGTCGGCGAGCTGATGACGAGAGTGCCCGTGCCCTGATGTCGTCCCTCGCGACCTCCGGAGCGCGCGCCCCGAGACCGAGCGGGGCGACGCCCGACCTCGATGCGTTGCTCGGCTTGCGCGCCCACGCCCACCTGCTCGATCTGCGAAGCGGGCGGCGTGCTCCCGATCCCCTGTCCGGAACCCGGCCCTCGCGCTTCCGGGCGCGGGGGATGGAGTACGCGGAGTCCCGCGCGTACCAGCCCGGAGACGAGATCCGGAACATGGACTGGCGCGTGACCGCCCGCACCGGGCGCCCCCATACCAAGCTCTTCCAGGAAGAGCGCGAACGCCCCGTGATGCTGGCGATCGACTTCGGGCCGAGCATGTTCTTCGGCACCCGGGTGGCGTTCAAGTCCGTGGTCGCCGCGCACGCCGCCGCGCTCGTGGCGTGGGCGGCGCTGCGCCGTGGCGACCACGTGGGCGCGGTGATCGTCGCGCCGGAACGCGAAGTGGAGATCCGGGCCGCGGGCGGGCGGCGCGGGGTGCTCCGGGTGCTGCGGGCCCTGCACGCGCATGCCGCCCTTCCCGACGCGCCGGGAAGCGGCGGACCGGGCCGCCTCGCCGAGCTGCTGGTGCGGACCCGGCGCATCTCGCGGGCCGGCAGCCTCGTGGTCGTGTTGAGTGACTTCTACGGGCTCGACGAGGAAGCCGAATCGGCGCTCGCTCTCCTCCGGGGCCGCTGCGAGCTCGTCGGCGCACAGGTGGTCGATCCTCTGGAGCGCCAGGCTCCTCCCCCTGGACGCTACGCGGTCTCGGACGGCCACGCGATTGCGGTGCTGGACAGCAGTGGCCGGGACTTTCGGGAACGGTACCGGCAGAGCTTCGAGATGCGCGCGGAACGGGTGCGCGGCGCTTTCGCCCGTCTCCACGCCCCGCTGCTGACGCTCGAGACCGATGCTCCGGTGGAGGAGGCGCTGCACGCGGCAATCCGACCCGTGACTTCGAGGATGGCCTGAGATGCCGACCTCGCCCTCTGGAGACGATCCCTTGAGCGCGCTGCGGGACATCCACCTGCCCCCGGATCCGGGCTTCTGGCCCCCCGCCCCCGGGTGGTGGGTCCTGGCGTTCGTCCTGGTGCTGGTGGCGATTGTGCTTGCGTGGTGGCAGCGGAGCGTGGTGCGCCGGCGACGGCCGCAGCGGGAAGCGCTCCGGGCGCTGGCCGACCTGCGCGATGCGCTCGCTCAGGGAGAGGCGCCCCATCGTGTCGCGGCCGAGAGTGCGTCCCTGCTGCGACGGGTGGCGCTCGGCCGTTTCCCGCGCCGGGAGGTCGCGGGACTCACCGGGCCGGCCTGGCTCGAGTTCCTGGGCATGAACGGCGGCGGTCCCGAGTTCGCCCGTGGGGAAGCGGAGCGACTGATGAGCGCACCCTATGCGCCCAGGATCGGCCGCGACGAGGCCGAGAGCGTGATCAGTGTGTGCGAACTATGGATCCGCGCGAGGCGATGAGCCGTACATCGGCGGCTGAACACCCTCGTCTCGGAGGCCGCTTCCCATCCGATGGATCGCGTAGATCGACCGGGTTGCACGAAGTGGGCTCCCGCGGCGGCGCCCCTTCTCGTTGCGTGTCTCTTCCCCCTTGCCCCGCGGCGCGCCGGCGAGGCGCTGCATATTCCCTTCCACGCCCGGGTTCCGGCACCGGGCACCGCTTCGCGATCGGGACACCATGCTAGACTCGCGAGCGCTTTCGCGTGACCCAGGAGCCGGCGCGTCGTGCGCGAAGCGCCGGGAGGGTCGCCCCGTCGATCGTTTCCGAGGGATCGCGTACTCGAGACGGGTCCCCTTGCTGAAGAAGGAGATAGAGGAACCATGAGCATTGCCAATCCCTTCCGCGCCGCAGGCATCGTCCTGACTGTGTTCTCGCTTGCGCTGGCCGGCTCCGCCCTGGCCCGCAGCCCCAACAGCAACGAGCCGGTCAAGCTGCCCATCATGCAGAGCTCCGATTTCGACTTCATCGTCACCGTGTACGGCGAGGTCCTGAAGGAAGCCGGATACCGGGTGGAGTATGTGAACGCGGACTACACCGCGAGCTTTCCCGGGGTGAAGGCCGGAGACCTGCACGTGACCATGGGCTGGGATACCTCGCCCGATCTCATCGACGACGTGACCGACAGCGGCAAGGGCATCCTCGCGGGCTCGAGCGGCGTCGCGATCGCCGAGGGCTGGTGGTACCCGGTCTACACGGAAGAGTCCTGCCCTGGCCTGCCGGACTGGGAGGCGCTCAAGAACCCGGACTGCATGGAAGCCCTTTCCACCGCGGAGACCGAGCCGATGGGACGCTATGTCGGGGCGCCTCCGGGCTGGTCGACCCGGGTGACCGAGCGCATCGAGGCCTTCGGCCTGGATATGGAGGAAGTCTCCTCGGGGAGCCCCGTCACCATGATGGCGACCATGCAGGGCGCCATCCAGCGCCAGGAGCCGGTCATCGGCTGGGGCTACTACCCGCATTGGCTGATGGCGTCGGTGGAGGGGCGCCTCGTCGACTTCCCCGACTTCGAGCCCGCCTGTTACGAAGACCCGGCCTGGGGCAGCACGGGCGAGCTCTTCGACTGCGACTACCCCGCCGGCTGGGTCTGGAAGCTCATGAACACGGATTTCTCGCTTCGTGAACCCTACGCCAAGCGAATCCTCTTCCTCATGAACATCGACGCGAACGCCGTGGGCATCGGCATGGACAAGGTCGACAACGGAGGGATGAGCCTGAACGACGCCGCCCACGAGTGGATGGACGCCAACCCCGACATCTGGCAGATGTGGATCAAGTAGCGGAGACGGCCGCGCGCCTCCCCGGCTGAGCCGGGGGGGGGTGGGCCCTTCGCAATGCAGGTTCCGCAGCGCCGACTGGTGCACCTCGCGCCGCTCGCGCTCGCGATCGGCGTCACGGTCTGGCTCAAGAACTGGGCCGAGATTCCCCGCTGGCTGAAGTACTACCCGCGGGACTGGAAGGTGCCGGTCGACAAGCAGCTCGACGCGCTCTTCAATTACCTCGCGGAGGAGGCCGATCTCGGACTCTTCACCTTCAAGGAGCTCACGCGGGGCTTCGCGTGGGTCGTGGAGCGGCTGCTCCTCTTCGTTCAGGGCGTCTTCGCCAAGGGATTCGAGTTCTACGGCGACGCCATGACCCCATGGCTGGTGATTCCGCCCCTGTCGTGGATCGCAGTCACCGGCCTCTTCGCCATCCTCGCGTACTGGGCGAGCGGGCGCGCGCTTGCAGTCCTGATCATGGTCTTCTTCGCCTACTTCGCGGTGTTCGACCTGTGGGACAACGCCATGCTCACCCTCGCATCGGTGTTCGTGGCGGTGCTGCTGGGCATGGCCATCGGAGTGGCCCTGGGGGCGCTCGGCTATCGTAGCCGGCTCTTCAATGCCATCCTGACGCCGATCTACGACATCATGCAGACCACCCCAATCTGGTCCTACCTCGTGCCGGTGCTGGTGTTCTTCGGCTTTGGACCGCTGGCGGGGCTGCTCGCAACCGTGGTCTTCGCGATGCCCCCGATGGCCCGGGTGACGACGCTCGCCCTGCAACGGGTGCCCGCGAACACCAGTGACTTCGGCGACATGGCGGGATGCACGCGCCGCCAGAAGATGTGGCTGGTGATGCTGCCCTCGGCCCGGCGGAGCCTGCTCATCGGCATAAACCAGGTGATCATGCTCTCGCTCGCTGCGGTCATCGTCGCCTCGATCATCGGCGCCGGGGGTCTCGGCGCCGACGTCTACCGGGCCCTCACCGCGCTTCGCATCGGCGATGCGGTGGAAGCGGGCTTCGCCATCACCCTGCTCGCGATCGCGCTCGACCGCATCTCCCAGGGCATTGCGATGCGCCGGCCCGTGCACCAGGTGGAGATCGCCCGCAATCCCCTCCGCCGCCACCCCCTCATCACGCTGGCGCTCGCGCTGGTGGTGGCGAGCGCCGCCCTCGGCTACTTCGTCCCGGCGGTCAAGAGCTTCCCCGACACCTTCACCATCTCCACCGGCGACGTCTGGAACGACGTGGTGAAGTGGCTGAACGTGAACCACCACGAGTCCATCGGCGGATTCCGCGACTTCTTCATCATCCATCTCCTGAAGCCGGTGAAGCTCTTCTTCATCCGCCTGCCGTGGCCCGCGGTGATCCTGGTGTTCGTCACCCTCGGGTATGCGCTGGGGGGCTGGCGCCTCGCGCTGCTGGCCGGGATTCTGCTCACCGGCATCGCGCTCTCGGGGTACTGGAAACAGGCGATGATCTCCCTCTACCTCGCCACCCTCGGAGTCATCGTCTCGATGCTGATCGGAGGGCCGATCGGGGTGGCGGCCGCGCTCAACCGGCGCGTCGACCGGGTCGTCACCGTGATCATCGATACGCTTCAGACCCTGCCGACCTTCGTCTACCTGCTGCCGGTGGTGATGCTCTTCGCGACCGGAGAGTTCCCCGCCTTCGTCGCCATCGTGATGTACGCGGTGCTCCCCGCCATCCGCTACACCAAGCACGGGATTGCGAACATCCCCCGGCCGATCATCGAGGCGACCGACCTGTCCGGCGCGACACGCATGCAGAAGCTCTTCCAGGTACAGATTCCCCTCGCCCTTCCCGACATTCTCCTGGGGGTGAACCAGGTTCTCATGATGGCGTTCGGCATGCTTGTGATCACCGCCCTGGTGGGCACTCGCGGGCTGGAGCAGGAGGCGCTGACCTCGCTCGCCAAGGTCCGGCCGGGGACCGGAGTCATCACCGGCCTCGGGATCGCCTGCCTCGTCATCGTGTCGGACCGGATGATCACCGCCGCCAGCGTGCTGACGCGCCGCCGCCTCGGGCTCGCCACCGCCGCTCCGGCGATGGCTTGACGGGAGCGCGAACCATGTCCGACACCGCAGCGAAGGACACCTCCCCTCCCGGACGAGAGGGCGATGTCATGGTCCACTGCGAGAACGTGTGGAAGGTCTTCGGGACCGGGGCCGAGCGGATCATCGCCGAGCACGGCGCATCGGTGAGCGACGAGACGCTCGCGCGCCACGAGTTGATCGCGGCGGTCCGCGACGTGAGCTTGAGCGTCCATCGGGGCGAGATCTTCGTCATCATGGGCCTTTCGGGGTCGGGGAAGTCCACGCTGGTGCGCTGCATGACCGGGCTCATCGGCCTCACGCTCGGCCGCCTGCTGATCGACGGCACCGATCTCATGAACATCTCGACCCGCGATCTGGTGGAGGTGCGCCGCTACAAGATGGGCATGGTCTTCCAGGACTTCGCCCTGCTGCCTCACCTCACGGTGCTCGGCAACGTCGTCTTCCCGCTCAAGATCCAGGGGGTCGAACGAAGCGCCCGGGAGGCGCGGGCCCGCGAGATGATCGAGCTCGTCGGCTTGAGCGGGCGCGAGCGCTACTACCCCCACGAGCTCTCGGGAGGACAGCAGCAGCGGGTCGGCATCGCCCGAAGCCTCACCACCGAGCCCGAGATCTGGTTCCTCGACGAGCCCTTCTCCGC
>CAYQVB010000124.1:0-49583 GCA_964420925.1 uncultured Ectothiorhodospiraceae bacterium
TACCTGCTGCGCTACGCTATCCCTGCTTCGCTTGCAGGCCGGGGCAAGCCATCCTGGCTTGCCCGCTCGCCGGGACGAAGTGCCACCGGCACTTCGTCTGATTCCGGCTCGCCCTTCAGCGTCTCTCGGTCCGTGCGACCCGCTATCACGGCATATTGACGCCCTCGCTACGAAAATCGGTGAAACATTGCGGTTAAGCCCCCGCTCGCTTGTCCTCGAATTCGCACAGATCTTCGATGGCGCAGGCGTCGCATCGGGGTCGCCGCGCGATGCACACGTAGCGCCCGTGCAGGATGAGCCAGTGGTGTGCGTCTCGCCTGAACTCGGCCGGAACCCGGCGCAGCAGGGCCTCTTCCACCTCCCGGACGTTCCTGCCGCGGGCAATGCGCGTGCGGTTCGAGACGCGAAAGATGTGGGTGTCCACGGCAATGGTGGGTTCCCCGAACGCCGTGTTCAGCACCACGTTCGCGGTCTTCCGGCCTACTCCGGGCAACGCCTCCAGCGCCTGCCTCGTCCTCGGCACTTCTCCGCCATGCTCTTCACAGAGCGTGCGGCACGCGGCGATGATGTTCTTCGCTTTGGTGTTGAAGAGGCCGATCGAGCGAATGCGGCGGCGCAGGCCCGCCTCTCCCAGGTCGAGCATGGCGGCGGGGTCGGGTGCGAGGCGGAACAGCTCGGGCGTGACACGATTGACGCTCTGGTCGGTGGCCTGAGCGGAAAGGATGACCGCCACCAGCAGCTCGAAGGGCGTGCGGTACGCGAGCTCGGTGGTGGGGTGAGGATTGGCGTCTCGGAGGCGGCGGAAGATCGCGGCCCGCTTCGTCCGATTCATGGGTCACCCGACCTCGCCGGCCGCGTCCTCGGGAAGGGCCGCGGCACGCCGGCGCGCCCTCACCCGGGACACCGCGGCCGCGACCACCGCCGCCCGTTCCGCACGTCGCGGAATATCGTTCTTTCCCTCCCGGCGGCTCGAAGGCGCGCCGGCGCGGCGAGCCGCCCGGCGCTCGAAGCGCATCCGCGCGCGAGGGGCGCGTTCCCTCATCCAGGCGCTCGAGAACCCGTCGAAGTCCGCGCCCTCCCCGGCCTCTGCGATTCCCGGAAAGGGCATCGGAACGAGTTGAATGCAGTCGACCGGACAGGCCGGCACGCACAGCTCGCATCCCGTGCACTCGCTCTCGATGACGGTGTGCATGCGCTGGCGCGCTCCGACGATCGCATCGACCGGGCAGACTCGCAGGCAGGCGACACACCCGATACACCGACTCTCGTCGATGCGGGCAAGGGTGAAGGGCCGTACCCGTCCGCAGGAGGGGTCGATGGGGCGAGCGGGCCGCCCGAGACGCTTTGCGAGACGCACCGCGACCCGGGGACCGCCGGGAGGGCATCGGTTGATGTCCGCGGCCCCGAGCGCCATCGCCCGTGCGTAAGCGCGGCATCCCGGATATCCGCACTGCCGGCACTGGGTCTGGGGCAGCAGGGCGTCCAGCTCGGCGATCGTGTCTGCGGCCCCCATCCCCCGCCGTCCTCGTCTACTTCACCCGGGCTCCGGGGGGAACGCCCTCGTCCACTCCGGTCAGCCAGATCTCGGAACCTCCGGGACCGGCGGCCAGGACCATGCCCTGCGAAACCCCGAAGCGCATCTTGCGCGGCGCGAGGTTGGCCACCACCACCGTCATGCGCCCCACCAGGTCCTCGGGGCGATATGCGGCACGGATTCCGGCGAACACGGTGCGCGGGCGCGTTTCGCCGATGTCGATCTCGAGCTCGAGCAGCCGGTCCGCCCCGTCCACGAGACGGGCGGCCACGATGCGCCCGGCCCGAAGGTCGATGCGCGCGAAGTGTTCGAAATCCACCTCGGGTGCAGGCGGATCCGAAGGGGAGGCGCTCGAGTCGGGCGTCGCCCGCTCCTCTTCCGCGACCTCCACCAAGGCTCTCGCCTGCTTCTCCTCGATCCGGCGCATCAGGGTCCGAAACGCTTCGATGCGCACGCCGAGCAATGGGGTGGCAGCGTCCCGCCAGCAGCTCGCCCGGGCATTGAGGAAGCTCTCGACGCGCGCCGCGGTGAGAGGAAGGATGGGCGCGAGGTAGACGACGAGGACGCGAAAGAGATTGAGCCCCATCGTGCACACCGCCTGGACTTCGTCGCGCCGCCCCGCTTCCCGCAGGGCGACCCAGGGTTTTTCCGCGTCGATGTAGCGGTTCGCCCGGTCGGCGAGCGCCATGATCCGGCGTACCGCCCGGCCGTAGTCGCGTGCTTCGTACGCGGTGGCGATCTCGGCTCCGGCCGCCACGAACTCGTCGTACATCTCGGGAAGCGGCAGGCTCGCCCCGAGGCGCCCGTCGAAGTGCCGAGTGATGAAGGAAGCACAGCGCGAGGCGATGTTCACCACCTTGCCCACCAGGTCCGAGTTGACCCGCTGCACGAAGTCTTCGAGGTTGAGGTCGAGGTCGTCGATCCCCGCCCCCAGCTTGCACGCAAAGTAGTAGCGCAGGTACTCGGGGTCGAGATGCTCCAGGTAGCGCCGGGCAGTGATGAAGGTGCCGCGCGACTTCGACATCTTCTCGCCACCGACGGTGAGGAATCCGTGGCAGAACACCGCGGTGGGCGGGCGAAAGCCCGCGCCCATCAGCATGGCGGGCCAGAACAGGGTGTGGAAGTAGGCGATATCCTTGCCGATGAAGTGATACAGCTCCGTTTGGGCTTCCGGTCCCCAGTACTCGTCGAAGTCGAGCTCGGGGCACCGGGCGCAGAGATTCGCGAAGCTCGCCATGTACCCGATCGGGGCATCGAGCCAGACGTAGAAGAACTTTCCCGGAGCGTCCGGAATCTCGAATCCGAAGTAGGGGGCGTCGCGCGAGATGTCCCAGTCTCGAAGCCCCGCGTCGAACCACTCGGAGAGCTTGTTGGCGATCTCGCGCTGCACTCCGCCTTCGCCTCCGGAGGTGCCGACCCATTCGTGCAGGCGTTCCTCGAACTCCGAAAGCCGGACGAAGTAGTGCTCCGAATCGCGTTCCACCGGAGCCCGTCCCGAGATCACCGAGATCGGATTCTCGAGGTCCATCGGAGAATAGGTGGCGCCGCACTTCTCGCAACTGTCGCCGTACTGGTCCTCCGCCCCGCAACGCGGGCAGTTACCGCGCACGTAGCGGTCGGGAAGGAACATCTCCTCCTCGGGATCGTAGGCCTGGCGGATGGTGCGCACCGCGATCGCGCCGGAATCCTTCAGGCCGCGGTAGATGTACTCCGAGTAGTAGCGGTTCTCCTCCGAGTGCGTGGTGTAGAAGTTGTCCAGAGAAATCGCGAACGCGGCGAAGTCGCTCCGATGCTCCTCGAACATGGCGTCTATGAGCGCTTCGGGCGCGATTCGGTCTTCCCTCGCCTTCAGCATGATCGGCGTGCCGTGCGCATCGTCCGCGCAGACATAGAGGCAATCGTGTCCGCGCGCGCGCTGAAAACGCACCCAGATGTCGGTCTGGATGTACTCGACGAGATGACCGAGATGCAGCGGTCCGTTCGCATAGGGCAGCGCGCTGGTCACCAGCATCCTGCGCCGCCCACTCTCCACGCCGCGGGCCCTGTCCTGTCCGCCTGACACGTCTTCGCTCGCCAATCTGAATTGCTCCACACCAATCCCGAGTAATCCCCCCGCCGTTCCGATGGCGGAGGCGCCGGAAGCCTCGCCTCGATGCGCTCGCTTGACGATTCCCGTGACGAGGGTCGGCCGGCGGGCACCTCGGGCCCTGACGAATCGAGGGGCACGAGCGGCCGACCGGGGAGGGGATGTTAGCAAATCGGGGCGGTGGGCGAGGCAAGCCTCCCAACGGAGACGGCGGCAGGTCAGCAGGCGTCGAGGAGGGACCCGCGCGGGAATCTCGCGAAAGAGAACCGAGGAGGGCCACTGATCGCCCCGATTGCGGTGGCGCCTGGAAGCGATGGTCCACACCGGCTCATGGCGCGGCCGCGGCGGTGCTTCCGCATCGCATGGGCGCAGGTCACTTCGATTGGAGTAACATCATTCGCTTGCAGGGCACGAGGCGGAGGTAAGGAGTGGAAGGCACCCGAGCCAAGGTCGAGCAGGCGCTCGGCGAGTACGTCGATCCCTATCTGGAAGGCGATCTCGTCAGCGCCCGGTGCATCAAGGACATCTCGCTCGACGGCGCAAAGGTCAAGGTCAAGGTGGTGCTCGGCTTTCCCGCCAAGGGCCATGCCGGCTCCCTCTCCGGCGCCCTTCGCACTCGCCTCCTCGCGCTCGACGGGATAGAGGCCGCCACCGTCGAAGTGGAGTCGAAGATCGACGCGCACGCGGTGCAACGGGGGGTCGAGCTGCTGAAGGAGGTCAAGAACGTCATTGCGGTCGCATCGGGCAAGGGCGGGGTCGGCAAGTCGACGGTCTCCGCGAACCTCGCGCTCGCCCTTTCCGCGGAGGGCGCGAGGGTGGGCATGCTCGATGCCGACATCTACGGCCCGAGCCAGCCCCGGATGCTGGGCGCGCGAGGGAAACCCAACTCCCCCGATGGCAAGTCGCTCGATCCGGTGGTGAGCCACCGGGTGCAGTCCATGTCGATCGGCTACCTCATCGACGAGGAGACGCCGATGATCTGGCGGGGTCCGATGGTGACCCAGGCGCTCGAGCAACTGCTCAAGGACACCAACTGGCGGGCGGTGGACTATCTCGTGGTGGACCTCCCCCCCGGGACCGGCGACATCCAGCTCACGCTGGCCCAGAAGATCCCGGTAAGCGGCGCGGTGATCGTCACCACCCCGCAGGACATCGCGCTCATGGATGCCCGCAAGGGCCTCAGGATGTTCGAGAAGGTCCAGGTCCCGGTACTCGGCGTGATCGAGAACATGAGCACTCACGTCTGCTCCCGATGCGGTCACGAGGAACACGTTTTCGGGCACGGCGGCGGGGCGCGGATGGCGGCGGAGCACGGCGTCGACGTGCTGGGGTCCCTGCCGCTGGACATCCGGATACGCGAGGATGCCGACGGCGGCCACCCCACCGTGGCCAGGGACCCGGACAGCCGGAACGCCGGGATTTTCCGGGAGGTCGCCCGCCGGGTCTCGGCCCGGCTCGCGCTCAAGGCGAAGGACTACCGGCACGCGTTCCCGAGCATCGTCATCAAGAACTGAGAGCGCTTTGCTCGTCGCTCGAAAAGGGATGCGAACGCACACCGATGCGGCCGGTGGCGCCGGACCGACGCGAGGAGAGGACGGACGCGAGTGCCGCCGGCAGGAGGGTCGCGGGTGGGGGTGAAACCCGACCGCTGGATCCGCCGCATGGCGGCCGAGCATGGCCTCATCGAGCCCTTCGAGCCGCACCAGGTCCGGGAGCGGAACGGGCGCCGGGTGATCTCCTACGGCACCTCCAGCTACGGGTATGACATCCGCTGTGCGGACGAGTTCAAGGTCTTCACCAACATCAACTCCGCCATCGTCGATCCCAAGAGCTTCGACGACACGAGCTTCGTCGACATCCGCTCCGACGTGTGCATCATTCCCCCCAACTCCTTCGCGCTCGCGCGCACGGTCGAGTACCTGCGCATCCCGCGCCGCATCCTCACGATCTGCCTCGGCAAGTCGACCTACGCGCGCTGCGGGATCATCGTCAACGTCACCCCGCTCGAACCGGAATGGGAGGGGCATGTGACGCTCGAGTTCTCCAACACCACTCCGCTTCCCGCCCGGGTCTACGCGAACGAAGGGGTCGCCCAGGTCATCTTCCTGGAATCGGACGAGGCGTGCGAGATCTCCTACCGGGATCGAGGGGGGAAGTACATGCGACAACAGGGCGTGACCCTGCCCCGGGCCTGAGCGGCGGAGGGGGTGGCTCCGGCCCGATTCCTCCGCTCTCGAACGGAGCGCTCCCGTCGAGAGTAAACAGGTCACGGAAAGCGGTGTCGACAGACCCTGGGGGACCGAATGCGGTGAAGGCGACGACAGCCGATGGCGCCCGTCCCCGGCCGGTGGGCATTCTGCGCCGCCTCGCTGCAATCGCCTACGACATGTTCCTCCTCTTCGCCCTGCTCTTCGTCGCCACCGCCCTCATCCTCCCGCTGACCGGCGGTGAGGCCATAGCGCCTGGCACCGCGGTGTATCTGCTCTACCTCTTCGGCGTCAGCTACTTGTATTTCGCCTGGTGCTGGACCCATGGCGGTCAGACCCTCGGCATGCGGGCCTGGCACATCAGGATTCGGGCCGTTCACGGTGGGCCGGTGCCCTGGAGGCTGGCGACGGCCCGCTTTCTCGCCGCGCTGCTCTCCTGGGGCGCCTGCGGGGCAGGCTTCCTCTGGGCCGCCTTCGACACGGAGCATCGTTCCTGGCACGACCGCCTCTCGCACACCGCGCTGGAGACCGCCCAGTAGAAGGATCGATTCAATTCAAGCGCCGCAGCATCCACAGCGCGGCGACGAGGAAGAGCGCGGTCGGAGTGAGCGCAGTGGCCACCGGGTGCAGGTGATAGACGAGGCCCAGGTGGCCGCTCGCCTGGTTGGCGATATGGAAGCTGACCCCCAGTATCGCCCCGACCAGCATCCGGGCGCCGAGACCGGCGCGATAGAGGCGGCCGAGCACCAGAGGCACCGCGAGCAACACCATGACTCCGGTCGCGATCGGATATGCGAGCTTGGTCCACAGCGCGAGCTCGAGACGTTCCGTGCTCTGCAGGTTGGACTCGAGATGCCGGATGTAGCGCAGGAGTCCGAGCGCCGAGAGGCTCTCCGGACGCAATGCCACGAGGTTCACCATGTCCGGCTCGAATTGCGACTCCCAACGGGCACGCTCCAGCCTCCGCCCCGTCACCCGTTCGCCGTCGAAGCGCGTCTGGACGACGTCTTGCAGGTGCCAGAGTCCATCGCGGTAGCTCGCTTCGGCCGCACGAGTCGCCACGCGCAGGCGCCGCGCCTCGTCGAACTCGTAGATGAACACTTGTTCCATCCGTTCTCCGGGGTTGCCGTCCCGCACGTTGATGAAGCTGTTGCCGTCCCGAGCCCAGAACCCCGGAGCGGTTCCACCTTCCGGGTATCCGGCGATCGCATCCGCGCGGCGCTGCTCGGCGAGCGCTTCCGCGAAAGGCGCGACGACCTCGCCCACGAGCAGTACGGCGATCATCAGCAGCGCTCCCGCCTTGAGCACCGCACCCGTGATTTCCGCCACCGAGATCCCGGAACTGCGCAGGACCACCAGCTCGGAATTCGCCGCCAGAACTCCGAGACCGAGCAGGCTCCCGATGACCGCGGCGACCGGAAACAGAGAAAACGCCAGGCGCGGTGCGCTCAGGGCGACGTACTCGAGCGAACGCAGGACCGTGTAGTCGCCTCGTCCGACCCGCCCCAGATCGTCGACCACGCTGACGAACAGAAAAAGCGCCAGCAGCACCAGCAGCGAAAGAAGGGTCGCCACGATGACGTGAGCAGCGACGTAGCGTTCGAAGATCCTGATGACCGCGACTCGCATTGGTCCCCTATCCGGTCATGAATCCCGACTTCGCTCCGCGGGGCACTATCCGGTGCCGTCGCCGGCCGCCCTGGCGCTCGAGCATCGCGAGAGTCGCCACGAGGACCGCGATGTGCGCCGGCCACAACCCGATCCAGGCGGAAAGCTCTCCACGCTCGACCAGGTTGCGGGCGATACCCAGGCCATTGCTGTAGATGAAGTAGAGCACCACCGCCAGAAGCAGCCTGGCGTAACGGCCCTGACGGGGGCTGGTTCGCGACAAGGGCACGGCGAGCAACGCGAGGAGGGCCGCCGAGACGGGAAGGGAGAGGCGCCACTGCAGCTCGGCCATGTGCTCCGGCTCAAGAGAGCGCCAGAGCTCGGAGGTGAGCACTCCATCGAGGGAACTCCGTTCGGCGAAGCGGATCACCGCATCCAGACGCACCGCATGACGCTCGAAGCGGGTGGTCACGAAATCCGCCCGACCCGGAGTGCCCGCATACTGGTAGCCGTTCTCCAGCACCATGAAGCGCTGATCTCCCGGGTCCTGCAACGACTGGTAGGCTCGCTCGGCCGTGATCACCTCGTCATGGTCCGGCCGGGCTACCCGTACGAACACGTTTTTCATGGTGCGGCGGTCTTCATCGATGGACTCGACGTACACGATCCCGCTCTCGCCGAAGCGATTGAAGCTGCCTGCGAGCAACGCCGTCACCTGAGCCTCGCCGCGAGCCCGCACGGTCAGGGAGTCCTCCAGCGATGCGAGCCGCGGTGAAGCGAGGCAGGACAGCGCGGCGATGATCGCGGCGAGCACCAATGCGAGCGGCAGCACCATGTACGTGACACGAGAGATTCCGACTCCACCCGCCGCCATCGCCACGACTTCGCCGTCGCGGTGGAAGCGGCCGAGCGCCAGGAGGACCGCGATGAAGAAGGCCAGGGGCAGGAGCACCGGCAGAGCGACAGTGAGCTTCACCAGGACGAGGGGAAAGACGATCTCCGCGGGCAGTCGCCCCGCCGCCGCCTCCGCCACCAGACGCACGAACCTGCTCGCCGCGTAGACGAGGAGGAGAACCGCGAGTACCGCGAGCAGGGTGCTGCCTATCTCGCGCAGGACGTATTGTCTGAGGACCACCTATCGAGCAATCCCGCGGAACGTTCGGTGCGCGTTTTGCGCACTCCGGGACAAATGAATACACTGCCGGCCGCGCGGCGAGGCCCGCTCGTCCCCTTCGGGCAGGAGTTCGGATCCGCGACCCGGGGCGGGGATCCGCGAGCGGGCGGTCCGACCCGCGGCACGGCGGGGATGGACCGGTCCCCCGCCCGGCGCACGGAATAGAATCGGGACGGACGCGGCCCGAACCACGTCAGGAGAAGGGCATTCGAATCATGGAATTCAAGATAACCAATGCGCCGGCACACCGCCAACGCGGAGACTGTGTGATGGTCGCGGCGCATGGTCCGCGGCGCCTGTGTCCTTCCGCGATGCGGATCGACGAGGCATCCGGAGGCGCGCTGTCGCGCTGGCTCCGCGCGAGCGGCTTCCGCGGCGATGCCGGCAAGACCCTGCTTCTTCACGAACTCGAAGGCACTCGGGCGAAGCGGGTCCTGGTGGTCGGGTGCGGCAAATCCACCACGGCCACGCAGGCCGACTTCAGGAAGGCGCTCCGCTCGGCCTTCGGCACGATGAAGGCGGCGGGCGTGCGCAGTGCCTCGAGCTGCCTGGGCGAGGTGCAGGTGGCGGAACGCGACGCATACTGGAAAGCGCGCCAGAGCGTCGAGACGGCTTTCGACAGCATCTACCGATTCGAACGCTGCAAGAGCGATCCGGCGAAAGCGGGAACGGAGATCGGGACGCTTTCGATCGCCGCGGACTCGGACGACCGGGAGGCGGTGTCGCTCGCCCTCGCGCACGGCAATGCAATCGCCCACGGAGTGCGGCTCGCCAAGGACCTGGGAAACCTGCCGGGCAACATCTGCACCCCTACCTTCCTCGCCGAAGAGGCGGAAAGGCTCGCTTCCCGCCACGAATCGGTGGAGGCACGGGTGCTGGACGAGGCCGCGCTCGAAGCGCTCGAGATGGGCAGTCTGTTGTCGGTCGCTCGCGGCAGTGGAGAGCCCGCTTGCCTCATCGAGCTCGAGTACCGGGGGGCGCCCGAGTCCCGAGCCCCGACGGTGCTCGTCGGGAAGGGGGTCACCTTCGACTCGGGGGGCATCTCCATCAAGCCCTCGGCTGCGATGGACGAAATGAAATTCGACATGTGCGGCGCGGCATCGACCTTCGGAGCGGTGGAGGCGGCCGCTACTCTCGGGCTGCCTATCAACCTTGTCGGATTGGTGCCCGCAACCGAGAACCTTCCGGGCGGCAGGGCGACCAAGCCGGGCGACATCGTGACCAGCATGTCGGGTCGGACCATCGAGATACTCAACACCGACGCGGAAGGCCGCCTGATTCTCTGCGACGCCATCACCTTCGCGAGCCGCTTCAAACCGGAGGTGGTGATCGACATCGCAACCCTCACCGGCGCCTGCGTCATCGCGCTGGGCTCGCACGCGAGCGGGCTCTTCGGCAACGACGGGCCGCTCACGCAGAGTCTGGTGGAAGCGGGAGAGTACGCGGGGGACCGTGCCTGGCCGATGCCGCTCTGGCCGGAGTACGGCGAGGCGCTGGAGAGCAATTTTGCCGATGTCGCGAACGTGGGGGGCCGCGAGGCGGGTGCAGTTACCGCCGCGGCGTTCCTCGCGCGTTTCGCCGAATCCTTCCGCTGGGCCCATCTCGATATCGCCGGCACCGCGTGGCGAGGCGGGAAACAGAAAGGGGCGACCGGACGCCCGGTGCGCCTGCTCGTTCAGTACCTTCTCGATCGCGCGGCCGAGACGCCGGACGCCGCCGGATCGTGAAGAGAGTCGACTTCTATGTCGTCTCCCGTTCCGGGCCGGACGCGGTACTGTCGACCGCGTGCCGGCTGGCCGAGAAGGCGTTTCGCCTGAAGCACCGGGTCTTCATCAACGCTGCCTCGCGGGACCAGGCGATGGCGCTCGACCAATTGCTCTGGACCTTCCGCGACGACAGTTTCGTTCCCCACTGCCGGGCCGGCGCGGGCTCTGACCGGGACGACCCGGTGAGAATCGGGTGCGGCGAGGATCCCGATGCGCCCTTCGACGTGCTGATTAATCTCGGCGGCGACGTACCCTCGTGGTCCCGAGAAAGCCCGAGAATCGCGGAGATCGTCGGCGCCGACCCCCAGAGCCGGGCGGCAGGCCGGAAGCGTTACCGGCACTACCGGGACGAGGGATGCGAGCTGGGCTCGCACACCCTGTAGCGCGCGGGTCCTAGTGCGCGATGCGCGGAGAGAATCGATGACAATGCAGGAAGGCATGCCCTGGCGGCCCCCGCTCCCGGCTCGTCCCCGCGTGCGCCGGCGCTTCGTTCAGGCCGCTTCGAACGCATCATGAACCAGAACCCCGGAGGCGGTGAGAGTGAGCCCGGCGGCGGCGATGCACCCTTGCACGAGGCCCTCGACGACCTGGAACACATGCTGGGACCCGGAGGCATTCCCGCGACCGGGAGCGGCACGGCGCCTGCCGGTCGAGCGCCGCACGACGCTTCGCATGCCCCCGCGCCGGCCGCTTTCACGTCCCCCGCGAAAGAGACACCGGGAGCCTCTCTCCGGCCGGCCGAACCTGCCGGCACGACGGGCATCGAAGCGTGGGACCCCGTACGCTACCGGACGGCGGCGGAACGCCTCGCAAGCGAGGTGGAGATAATCATGAACGCGCGCCTGGAGGCCGCGCTCACGAGCCTCGGCGAAGACCTCCGTCGAGACCTTCGGAACCACATCGAGATCGTGCTCCCGGAAATCGTCTCGACCCTCGCCGACGACGACATCCCGCCCCGATACGAGTAGGAAGCACATACCCTCACCGGCAGGCCCTCCCGATTCTCCGGCGGGCCTCGCGCACGAGCTCCGGGTACCCGACCACGTCATGGACAAGACCTACGATCCCTCCCTGATCGAGCAGAAGTGGTACCGGACCTGGGAGGAGAAAGGGTACTTCGCCCCCTCCGGGAGCGGTCCGCCCTACTGCATCATGATCCCGCCGCCCAACGTCACCGGGACCTTGCACATGGGGCATGCCTTCCAGGACACCATCATGGATGCCCTCACTCGCTACCAGCGGATGCGGGCGCGCAACACCTTGTGGCAACCCGGCAGCGACCACGCCGGCATCGCCACCCAGATGGTGGTCGAACGCCAGCTCAACGCCGAAGGCCTCACCCGCCAGGACATCGGTCGAGAAGCATTCATCGAGCGGGTATGGAAGTGGAAGGCGGTGTCCGGCGGGGCAATCAGCCAGCAGCTCCGGCGGATGGGCGCATCCGTGGACTGGCCGCACGAGCGCTTCACCATGGACGAGGGCCTTTCCGCCGCAGTGATCGAGACCTTCGTGCAACTCTACGACGAGGGACTCATCTACCGTGGAAGCCGCCTGGTGAACTGGGACCCGGTGCTGCGCACCGCCATCTCCGATCTGGAAGTGATATCGGAAGAGGAGGACGGCTTCCTCTGGCATATTCGCTATCCGCTCGCCGACGGGAGCGCAAGTCTCCGCGTCGCCACCACCCGCCCGGAAACGATGCTCGGCGACACCGCTGTCGCCGTGCATCCCGCGGACGAACGCTATCGGGCATTCATCGGCCGGGAAGTCGATCTGCCGCTCGTCCATCGCCGCATTCCGGTCATCGCCGACGAATCGGTGGATCCCGCCTTCGGCAGCGGATGCGTGAAGATCACCCCTGCCCACGACTTCAACGACTACCAGATGGGCGAGCGCCACGCTCTCGAACGGGTCAACATCTTTACGCCCGACGCGCGCATCAACGACGTAGCACCGGCACGCTACCGGGGCCTGGACCGCTTCGCGGCGCGCGAACGCATCGTCGCCGACCTCGAGGCGCGGGAACTGATCGAGAAGATCGAGCCCCATCGTCACGTCGTGCCGCGCGGCGATCGTTCCCACTCCATCATCGAACCTTATCTGACCGATCAATGGTTCGTGAGAACCGCCCCTCTGGCTGCCCCGGCCATCGAGGCGGTGGAGGCCGGCGACATCCGCTTCGTGCCGGAGCATTGGTCCAAGACCTACTTCGAATGGATGCGCAACATCCAGGACTGGTGCATCAGCCGCCAGATCTGGTGGGGACACCGCATCCCCGCGTGGTACGACCCGAGCGGAAACGTCTACGTGGGACGCAGCGAGAGCGAAGTGCGCGACAAGTACGCCCTGCCGTCCGCGACTGCCTTGCGGCAGGACTCCGATGTGCTCGACACCTGGTACTCCTCGGGTCTGTGGCCTTTCTCCACCCTCGGCTGGCCGAAGGACAACCCGCGGCTTCGCACCTTCTATCCGACCTCGGTGCTCGTGACGGGTTTCGACATCATCTTCTTCTGGGTCGCGCGGATGATCATGTTCGGGCTCAAGTTCATGAACGACGTGCCCTTCCGCGAGATCTACATCCACGGGCTGGTGCGGGACGCGGACGGAAACAAGATGTCGAAGTCGAAGGGAAACATCCTCGATCCGCTCGACCTGTCCGACGGCATCGGCCTCGACGACCTCATCGCCAAGCGCACCACCGGACTGATGCAGCCCCGGCTCGCGCCGCGGATCATCGCGGCCACCCGCCGGCAGTTCCCCGAAGGCATCCCCGCCTACGGCACCGACGCGCTGCGCTTCACTTTCTGCTCGCTCGCCACCCAGGGCCGGGATATCCGCTTCGACCTCGGCCGCATCGGAGGCTATCGCGACTTCTGCAACAAGCTCTGGAACGCGGCGCGTTTCGTCCTGCGCAACGTCGAGGGCGAAGACACCGGGGCCGGCGGCGAACCCCTCGATCTGTCACTCGCGGATCGCTGGATCATCTCCCGCCTCCAGACGGTCGAGGCGAGCGTGCGCGATGCGATCGACGCCTATCGTTTCGACCTCGCCGCACAAGGCATCTACGAGTTCACCTGGAACGAGTACTGCGACTGGTACCTGGAGCTCTCCAAGACCGAGCTCACGGACGAGAAGGCAGGCGAAGCGAGGCGCCGGGGCACCCGGCGCACCCTGGTCCGGGTCCTCGAGGCTCTGCTGCGTCTCGCCCATCCTCTGATTCCCTTCATCACCGAGGAGATCTGGCAACGGATCGCCGGGGCGGCAGGCCGAGAGGGCGAAACCATCATGCACCAGCCCTATCCGGTGCCGGACCCGGCGCGCATCGACCAGGAGGCGCTCCGGGACATGCAATGGGTACAGGAGTTCATCCGCGCGGTGCGCCGGATACGCGGGGAGATGAACGTCAAGCCCGGACTGCGGATCACGGTGCTCTTGCAGAACGCGGGAGAGCGCGAGCGTGCGCTCCTCGGCGCCCACCGGCGCTACCTCGACTCCGGCGGCGGTCTCGCCCGCATCGACTTCCTCGCCGAGGATGCGATGGCGCCGCAGTCCGCGACCGCCCTGCTCGGAGACCTGAAGCTGATGATTCCTCTCGAGGGCCTGATCGACCTGGACGCGGAACGGGCACGACTCGGGAAGGAGATCGACCGGCAGGCTCGCGACCTGAAACGAAGCCAAGGCAAGCTCGACAACTCGGAGTTCGTCGCCAAGGCGCCTCCCGAAGTCGTGATCCGCGAGCGCACCCGCGCCCGCGAGCTCTCCGATGCCCTCGACCAACTTCGCGCCCAGCTCGATTCCCTCGGTCCGGCAGGGTAGCGGCAGGGGGCCGGTCGGAGAGCGCGGCGCCCGCTCGAACGACACGGCGCCGAGAGAGGAAGAAGTCAGTCGCCTCGTCGACGCCCCCGCTCGCCAGGAATTCTTTCAGCAACCCGTCGCACCATGGCCCTCCTGTTCAAGCCCTATCAGCCGGCCGAGGGGAAAGGCGACGATCCGCAGGAGTGGATCGCCCACCTGCACGCCCATCTGCCCAATCTCGAGGTGCGGCTCTGGCCCGACGTGGGCGACCGGGACGACATCGAGTTCGCGCTGGTGTGGCATCCCCCGCCGGGAGAGCTGCGGCGCTGCCGCAATCTCAGGACGATCTTTGCGCTGGGGGCCGGGGTTGACGATGTTCTGGGCCCGGACCCCTACCTGCCCGAGCACGTACCGGTGGCGCGCCTCACCGACGCGAGCCTATCGAGGCAGATGACCGAGTACGTGACCTATGCCGTGCTGCACTTCCACCGCATGATGCCGGAGTTCGCGGCGATGCGACTCGAACGGCGTTGGGTGACGCTGCCGTCCGTCGAGCCGGCGGAGCGCCGCGTCGGAATCATGGGCGCCGGCGTGATCGGGGGCGCGATAGCGCGGCACCTGACGGGCCTTGGATTCGACGTGCTCGGCTGGACGCGCCGTCCCCGCCGGATCGACAAGGTACGCGGATTCCACGGGAGCGGTCAGCTCTGGGCCTTCCTCGAGCGGACGGACATCCTCGTGTGCGTGCTGCCGCTGACTGCGGAGACTCGCGGAATCATCAATGTCCGGACCCTGGGTGCGCTGCCGCCGGGCGCGTTCCTGGTAAACGTGGCCCGTGGCGGGCACGTCGTCGATGCGGATCTGCTCGCCGCCCTGGACAGCGGACATCTCGCAGGCGCCGCGCTCGATTGCTTCAACGAGGAGCCGTTGCCCCCGGACCATCCGTACTGGACCCATCCCAAGGTGCTCATGACGCCGCACGTCGCTGGAGAAGGCGTGGTCCGAAGCATGACTGCGCACATCGCGGAGAACATCATCCGCAGCCGGGAGGGGCGCCCCCTGCTCGGACTCGTCGACCGCGACGCCGGCTACTGACGACACGCCGTCGAGCGTCACGGACCGGTGCGGATCGGCTCCCAAAGTGTGCATCATTCGCCATCTCGCCCGGGATGATCTTCATCGTCTCCGGTTGCCGCTCACCCTCGGGCGGAGCAGTCACGAGGCGCTCGGGGCGCACGAGAACTTGATTTCGGCGACCCTGCCGGCATCCTTTGCATCATCCGGGAAGCGTCTTCGCACCGTTGGAGCCCCACCCCCGCTTGACTGAAACCGAGCGATTCGTACCCTCTACCGGTTACACCTCACGCAATCCAGCCGGCGACGATGCGACTGACCACCAAGGGGCGATACGCGGTAACCGCGATGCTCGACCTGGCGCTTCACCAGGAGCGCGACCCCGTCGCGCTCTCGGACATTGCCGAGCGGCAAGGCATATCGCTCTCCTACCTCGAACAGCTCTTCGCCCGCCTTCGCCGGTGCGGGCTGGTGAGCGGCTCTCGGGGCCCGGGGGGCGGATACCGCCTGGGACGCGAAGCGGGGAACATTGCGGTGGTGGACGTGATTTGCGCGGTGGACGAGCCGGTCGACGCCACCCGTTGCGGCGGCCTCGAGAACTGCCAGGGCGAGGAGCGCTGCCTCACCCACGACCTCTGGCAAGACTTGAGCCAGCAGATTCATCGCTTCCTGAGCGAGATCGATCTCGCGACGCTCGTGGAGCGCCGGCGGGTGCGCGAGGTGGCCCGACGACAGGACGGAGCGAAGGTCGAAGTCAACGTACAGGCACAGCCGGGGGGCTGAGGCGGGTCACGATTCAGGATCGGACGAAAATGGCGATAACCCTCAGCGAGTCGGCGGCAGACCGAATCAGGCACTTCCTGTCGAAGGAGGGGGGCATCGGCATGCGCGTCGGAGTGAAGAAGACCGGGTGCTCCGGCTTCGCTTACGTGGTCGAGCTCGCCGACGTGGTGCGAAGCGGTGACGAGGTCTTCGAAGATCGAGGCGTGACGGTCCTCGTGGACGCCGGCAGCCTCCCCTACCTGGATGGCACGACGATCGACTTCGCGCGCGACGGCCTGAACGAGGGGTTCCGTTACGACAACCCCAACGTCAAGAGCCTCTGCGGTTGCGGAGAGAGCTTCGGCATCTGAACCCCTTGCCCCATCTCCCCCGCCGGACGCGGCGCCGACCCTGCTTTCCGCCCGGCTGGCCAGCCCGTTCGGGCCGGAGACATTGACTCATGGCGATAGAGCAGACCCTGTCCATCATCAAGCCCGACGCAGTCGCGAAAGACCTCATCGGCGCCATCTATTCGCGCTTCGAGCAGGCGGGACTGCGAATCGTCGCGGCCAGGATGCTGCACCTCACCCGCGACCGCGCGGAGGACTTCTATGCCGTGCACCGTGAACGGCCCTTCTTCGACGAACTCGTCGATTTCATGATTTCCGGACCCGTCATGGTCCAGATTCTCGAGGGCGAGGACGCGGTCGAACGCAATCGGGAGATAATGGGCGCCACCAACCCGGCGGAGGCCGCGCCCGGAACCGTGCGGGCCGACTTCGCCTCCGAGATCACCGAGAACGCGGTGCATGGTTCCGATTCGCCCGAGACCGCCGCCACGGAAATCGCGTTCTTCTTCGGCCCGGGAGAGGTATGTCCTCGCACCCGCTGATCCGTCTGCCGATGAACAACGTTTCCACCTTCCCACTCCACTCCCCGGGGTCCGCCGGCCGGTCCGAGCAACTCGGCACGAGCCGCCGCCAATGGGAGCGGAGGCTCGAGGCGCTGGGCGCGGCTCCCTATCGTGCCGCCCAGATCATGAAATGGATCTACCACCGGGACGTCCGCGACTTCGAGAACATGACCGATCTTCGCAAGGACTTGCGAACGCAGCTTTCCCTCTGTTTCGATGCATCGGTCCCTCAGTTCGGATACGAGACGATCTCCGAGGACGGAACCCGCAAGTGGCGCTTCGATCTGGACCACCGCAATTCGGTGGAATCGGTGTACATACCCGATCCGCCCCGCGGCACCCTGTGCGTCTCTTCACAGGTCGGCTGCGCGCTCAACTGCTCCTTCTGCGCCACTGCCCGCCAGGGCTTCAACCGGCACTTGAGCACTGCCGAGATCGTCGGGCAACTCTATGCGGCGCGCTCCCGGCTCCTCGATGCGCCCCCCTCGACACCGCCGATTACGAACGTGGTGTTCATGGGCATGGGCGAACCCCTGCTCAACTTTGAAAACGTCGTCAGCGCGTTGGAAATCATGCAGGACGATTGCGCATTCGGCCTCGCCCGCAAGCGCATCACGCTCAGCACGGCGGGGGTGGTGCCCGGAATCCTCGAGCTCAAGGAAAGATGCCCGGTGAGCCTGGCCGTCTCCCTGCATGCGCCCGACGATGAACTCCGCGACGAACTGGTGCCCCTGAACCGCACTTGGCCGATCGGGGAGTTGCTCGAGGCCTGCCGGGAGTACGCGCGCGTCCTCCCCCGGGAGAAGGTGACCTTCGAGTACGTGATGCTCCATCGCATCAACGATACGCCCGCCCACGCCCGGCAACTGGTGCGCCGCCTGCGCGACATTCCCGCCAAGGTCAACCTGATTCCCTTCAATTCCTTTGCCGGAGCAGGGTTCACGCGCTCCCGTCCCGAGGCGATCGAGGCGTTCCGCAACATCCTGCTGGCGGGCGGTCTGATGACCATCACCCGCCAGACCCGAGGAGCGGATATCGATGCCGCCTGCGGGCAGCTCGCCGGTCGGGTGCTGCCGCGAAGCCGGCGCATGCGCCGCTTGCGGGCCATGGACGACGAGGCCCTCGCGTGCGAGATCCCGACGCCGTGAGTGCCCCGCCGCCATCCCACGACCTCGACGAAGTCGCTCCGATCCCGATTCTGCCGGGTCCGGGCGAGCAGCTCCGGGCCGCTCGCGAGGCGGCCGGCATGTCGGTGCATGAGATCTCGACCCACATGCGTCTCGACAGCCGCATAGTCCTGGCCCTGGAATCCGACGACTACGAGCAGCTCCCCGCACCGACCTTCGTCCGGGGCTACCTGCGGGGCTACGCACGCCTTCTCGACATTCCATCGGAACCGATCGTCCAGGCTTTCGAGCGACGTGACTTCGCACCCCCGTCGCTGGTTGCCGACATCTCCGTCAGGTCTCAGATGCGAAGCGGCGACTTTCCGTTCCGCATCGTCACCTACATCGTGGTGGCGGCTCTGATCGTGCTGGTCGTGCTGTGGTGGAAGAGCCAGGACTTCGCTCCGGTTCGCTTCGATGTGATGCCGGGAAGCGACTCACAGGTATCGGAGACGGATTCCGCCTTGCCCATCGACGACGCAATCGAGCCCGAGTCACTCTCCCCCACCGGTGAGCCGGACGCACCGGAACCGGAAGGCAGGGAGCCCGAATCCATCATCCCCCCGGATGATGCGCCGGCATCGGCACCGGAAGACATGACGGCGAGCGATGTGGGGACGCTGAGCGAGGCGGAAACCGGGGCGCCCGCGGACGAGGAGCAACCCTTAGCGCTGGAAGGCGAAACGGGCGAGGCCTCGCTTCCAATGCCCCAGCCCGAATCCGCGGGCGTCGAGCCCGAGCCGGCCGAGCTCGGTGAAGACGTGACGGGACCGGTCGAGGCCGCGGACGCAGCCGCCACGGTCGCGCCCGAGGAGGAGACCACTGCTGCGGAAACGGCAGAGGATCCAGCGGTCGACGAGCCGGCGGATGAAGAACCGGAAGCGCAAACGGGCGTTGCCGCGGAGCCGGAAGCGATTGCGGAAGAAGACGCAAGCGTCGCTCCCGCCGATGCGGTCGACGATCAGACGCGCCAGGCGGTAGAGACGGGAGAGGAGATTCCGTCCGGCACGGACGCACCTGCCGCCCGCCTCGAGCTGAGCTTCACGCTCGAGTGCTGGCTGGAAGTCTACGACCACGCCGACGAACAGCTCTTCTACGGCCTCGCCCAGCCCGGCGATCAGCTCGACCTCAGTGGGCGGGGACCGATTCGAATGGTCCTCGGCAATTCGGAGGGCGTGGAGGTGCGCTACAACGGCACGCCCGTCGACTTCAGCGCCTTCACGGCACGGGGCGTGGCGCGATTCTCCGTCGGTGGAGAGCCCCCGGCCGCGTTCCAGACTCCCGCCGCCCCCGAATCCGCCGGCGAACTCGAGTCGTCCGGAAACTGAGCCCGGCGAGTCACGAGCGGGAGCGATGAACCGGATTACCGGCGTACGGGGGATGAACGACATCTCCCCGACCGAGACTTCGACGTGGCATTTCGTGGAAGCTACGGCGCGCGAGGTGCTGCACTGCTACGGCTACCGGGAGGTCCGGCCTCCGCTGGTGGAGCGCACGGAGCTCTTCCGGCGCTCGGTGGGCGAAGCGACCGACATCGTCGAGAAGGAGATGTACACCTTCGCCGATCGCAACGGCGACAGCCTCAGCCTGCGCCCCGAATGTACCGCGAGCTGCGTGCGCGCCGCGGTCGAGCACGGATGGCTGCGGGCCGGGGGCATGCGCATCTGGACCATCGGCCCGATGTTCCGCTACGAGAAACCGCAGAAGGGCAGATACCGGCAGTTTCACCAGCTCGACGTGGAAGCGCTCGGATTTCCCGGCCCCGACGTGGACGCGGAGTTGATCCTCATCTGCGCCAGGCTGTGGCGTCGCCTCGGCCTCTCACAGCTTCGGCTCGAGCTCAATTCACTCGGATCGCGCCCCTCGCAGGCGCGTTACCGGGACGAGCTGGTGCGCTACTTCTCCGCTCATCGAGAGCACCTCGACGAGGACAGCCGACGCAGGCTCGAATCCAACCCGCTGCGCATCCTCGATTCCAAGCGGCCGGAGATGCAGGAGCTCATCGCGAGGGCGCCGCGAATCACCGACCATCTCGACGAAGCGAGCGCCCTGCACCTGGAGGGGTTGTCGTCGATGCTGGATCGCGCCGGCCTCTCGTGGCGCCTGAACCCGCGACTCGTTCGCGGCCTCGACTACTACACCGGCCCCGTGTTCGAGTGGCAGACCGACGAGCTCGGGGCCCAGAACGCGGTGTGCGGCGGTGGGCGCTACGACCGCCTGATTGAAGACATCGGCGGGCAGAGCGCGCCCGCCACCGGGTTTGCGATGGGCCTCGAACGTATCGTCGCCCTGCTCGACGAGCAGGCGCTCGCGCCGGCCGCGCGCAAGCCCGATGCATACCTGGTCGCAGTCGGAGACGAGGCGCGGCGCGAAGCGCACCGTCTCGCCGAATCCCTGCGCGACGGCATCGAGGCGTTGTCGCTCACCGTCGATGCCGCCGACGGAAGCTTCAGGACCAAGCTCAGAAGGGCCGACCGCAGCGGGGCGCGCTACGCCCTCATCCTCGGCGACGAGGAGGTACGCGAGGCCCGCGTCGGCGTGAAGGCCCTGCGCGAGAACGGCGGACAACAATCCCTGCGGCAGAGCGCGCTCGCCGAGTTCCTGCGCGGTTGATATCACTATGGCAGATGACGAAGACGTCGCAAAGCTGAAGGCGTGGTGGAACGAGTACGGCCGCACCATCGTGGTCGGAGTCGTGCTCGGACTGGGCGGTATCGTGGGCTGGAACGGCTGGCAGCGCTACCAGGAGCGCCAGGCCGAAGAGGCTTCGGAGGTGTACGCGCAGGTGGTCGAGGCCGCGGGCCGGGGGCAGCACGCCGACGCCCGCACCCGGGCCGCCCTCCTCCTGACGGAGTTTCCACGCAGTGGCTACGCAACGCTGGCCGCCTTCGTCGCCTCCGCGAGCGCGGCGGCGCAGGGAGATCTGGCCGAAGCGCGAAGTCGGCTTTCCTGGATCGCCCAGAACGCGTCACGGGAGGGATACCGGGACCTTGCCCGGATCCGCCTGGCGCGGGTGCTTCTGGACGAGGAGGACACCGGCACCGCGCTCGACACCCTTTCGGAAGTGAGCCCGGGCGCCTTCGATGCGCTTGCGGGAGAGCTTCGAGGAGACATTCATCTCGCCCGAGGGTCGCCGGAAGAGGCGCGCATCGCCTGGCAGGACGTGCTCGACGGCGAGGGAGCGCTTCCATCGTCGCGGGCTCGAGTCCAGATGAAGCTCGACGACCTCGGGCACCTGCGTGTCGCGCCCTGAGAACGGCGTTCGAAGCATGGGCGCAGGTGCCGCGACCATCGTCCTCATCGGCCTGCTCGCATTGGGCCTGGCGGGATGCGGATTGCCGGACCGGCTCGCGGGTGGGGAAGACCACGCCCCCGAGGCATCGGAACTGGTCGATTTCGAAGCCACCGTGGGGGTGGATGCACGCTGGCGTCGCCGGATCGGATCGGGGGTGGACGACCGCTTCCTGAAGCTGCGCCCGGTGCTCGCCGGCGGACTCGTGTTCGCCGCCGGGCACGATGGCGAGGTCATCGCATGCGACGCTCCGAGCGGAAACGTGGTCTGGAAAGCGGAGACCGAAGCCCCGCTCTCGGGGGGGCCGGGCGCAGGCGAGGGCCTGGTGGTAGTGGGCACGATCGACGGAGAGGTGATCGCTCTGGAGATGGAGACCGGCACTCCCCTCTGGCGGAGCGAGGTGTCGAGCGAGGTGCTGGCGCCCCCTCTGGTCGCGCGGGGAGTGGTCGTGGTGCGTACCGGCGACGGGAAGCTCTTCGGACTCGCGCGGGAGAACGGCCGGCGGACCTGGGTGTACGACCGCACGATGCCGGTGCTGACCCTTCGCGGCACCGGCGCTCCGGCGATCTTCGAAGACACGGTCATCGCCGGGTTCGACGGAGGCAGAGTGGTCGCGGTCTCTCTCTCGGACGGACAGACGCGCTGGGAGAGTACGATCGCGGTGCCGAGCGGACGCTCCGAACTGGAACGTATCGTCGACATAGACGCCGATCTCCTCGTCGCGGACGATACCGTCTACGTGGTCACCTTCCAGGGACAGGTGACCGCCATTGACGCGCGGATCGGCGCCGTCCTGTGGCGCCGCGACATGTCCTCACACGCGGGAATGGGGCTCGACTACGCGAGTCTCTACGTGAGCGACGACATGAGCCACCTGTGGTCCCTCGACCGTTCGAGCGGCGCATCGCGGTGGCGCCAGCAACGCCTGGAGGGCCGGGAAATCGGCGCGCCGGTGCGTTTCGGGGACTACGTGGTCGTCGCCGACTCGGAAGGCTATGTCCACTGGCTGCGTCGCGAGGACGGCCAGTTCGCGGCCCGAATGCGCGTGCGAGACGGGGTGCTCGCGCCGCCCGTCACCGACGACGACGCCATCTACGTGCTCGACCGTGGAGGCACATTGAGCGCCCTCGCCTTCGTTCTGCAGTAGCCCCGAAGGCCCGCGATGCTGCCCGTGGTCGCGATCGTCGGCCGCCCCAACGTGGGCAAGTCCACGCTGTTCAACGGTCTTACGCGCTCGCGCCGAGCGGTCGTGGCCGATGTTCCGGGGGTGACCCGAGATCGGCAGTACGGAGTGGTCAGACATCCCGAACACCCCTTCATCGTGATCGATACCGGCGGCCTCTCGGTCGGAGCCAGGGGCTTCGACGAGCTGGTCTCCCGGCAGTCCCGCAGAGCGCTGGAGGAGGCCGATCTCGTACTCCTGCTCTTCGACGCCCGGGAAGGCCTGACCCCGGGTGACCGGGAGGTGGCGGACCTCGCGCGCCGGGAAGGCAAGCCGAACCTGGTCGTCGTCAACAAGATCGACGGGCTCGATCACCGCGCCGCCCTGATCGAGTTTCACGATCTCGGACTCGGCGACCCCATCGGCATCGCGGCCGCCCACCGCCGGGGACTCGGAAAGCTCGAGGACGCCCTCAGCTCCCGATTCCCTCCTCCGCTCGATTTCGCATCGCCGACCGGAGGCTCCGCCGGTCCGCGAATTGCGATCGTCGGGCGTCCCAACGCCGGCAAGTCCACCCTGATCAACCGGGCGGCGGGCGAGGATCGCGTCGTCGCCCACGAGCGGCCCGGCACGACCCGTGACAGCATCGATATCCCGGTCCGCCTGGGTTCGCTCTCATGCACCCTGGTGGACACCGCCGGGATCCGCAGACGCAGCCGGGTCAGCGCGGTGGTCGAGAAATTCAGTGTCGTCAAGGCGCTGGAAGCGATCCACTCGAGCGACGCGGTCGCCCTTCTTCTGGACGCGACGGACGCGGTATCCGAGCAGGACGCCCGTCTTCTCGGGCACGTGTTGGAAGCGGGTCGCGCGCTGGCGATCGGGGTGAACAAGTGCGACCTCCTCGGGGAAGAGGAGCGCAAGCGGCTGCGGGGAGAGATCGAGCGTCGTTTCACCTTCGCGGACTTTGCCTACCTGCACTTCATCTCCGCCCTCGAAGGGCGCGGCATCCGGGCGCTGATCCGCTCCGCGGTGGCCGCCCACCGCGCCGCCCACGCCAGATTCCCGACCGGGGAGCTCACCCGGGCCTTGCACGATGCGGTCGCGGCCCATCCCCCGCCGCTCGTGCGTGGCCGGCGCATCAAGCTGCGCTACGCGCACCAGGGCGGCTCCGCGCCGCCCCGCCTCATCGTCCACGGCAACCAGACCGAAGCGGTACCGGAATCGTATCGACGATACCTCGCGGGCGTGTTCCGCCGGCGCTTCCAGTTGCGCGGAACTCCCCTGGTCGTCGAGTTCCGCACCGGAGACAATCCGTACGAGGGCCGTCGCAACGAGCTGAGCGCTCGCCAGCATCGGCGGCGCAAGCGCCTGCTGCGGCACACGAAGCGATAGCGTGAAGTGCTCCTGCTCCGAATCGGCAGGCTACTTGAGCTCCTCGAGCAGGAGGTTGAGGATGCGATCCGCGGTCGCGTCCATGCTTCGCTCGCCCTCGGTATCGAGCACGATGACCTGGGTGACTTCGTCGCCGCCGATGAGGTTGATGAGATACTCGGCGGCCTTGAGGCCCGGCTCCCCGCGCCAGAAGGCGAGCCGGGAGAAGAAGCCCTCCTCCTTGCCGAGATCCTGATCCGGGTCCACGTAGCGCACGAAATAGAGGCCGCGGGAACGATCCCGATCCTCCACCGTGAATCCGATTCGATCCAGGGCGAGGCCGGTGCGCCGCCAGGCTCGAGCGAAGTCGTCGTCCATCGAGAGCACCGAGGCGCCACTGCTGTCCTTGACGATGCGGGCACGGGCCGGCCGCTCCGGCACCTCGGCGACGATCTTCTGGGCGCGGTCCTTCTGCACTCCGAAGAACGCCATCATTCGCGTCAGCATCTCCGCCTCGAGCTCGGGATCGGCGGCGCGGGGCTGCCACACGCGGCGCGCTTCCGCTCCGCTCACCACGCTCTGGCGCGTGTTGCCCGGTCCGACCTCCTCCGCCCCTCGATGGGAGACGAATATCTCGGTGACCCCGCTCTCGGTGCCACGCTCAATCCGGGTGCGGAACTTGTCTCGGATCGCGGCTCCGGTGAGTGCGGTCGACAGCTCCCCGAGGAGGCGCCCGAAGATGCCGCCGGGGAACTTGGTGCGCTCTTCCGCCCAGTCCGTTTCCATGATGCCGATGCCGGGCTCGTCGACCTCGATGGCGAATCCCTGCTGCAGCCAGAACGCCCGCACCTGAGGCCACACCGCATCCGGCGCCGCATCGACGATCAGCCACCGCTCATCGCCGCTGCGCTCGACCCTGACCTGACTGAAGTCCAGCAGCAGGCCCGAACCCGGGTCCTCCCCGGTATCTTCGGCGCTGTAGTCAGTCCACGTCGCGCTGCCGGCGCCGGGGACCTCCATGGAGTCCTGAATGGTCTGAGAACTCAGATCCGGAGGAACTTCCAGGGAAGGAAGGCGCTTGCTCGACTTGTAGTCCGGCTCTCCACCCGACAACACGTCGCCGAGACGCTCGTCCACCCCTGCGCACGCCGACAACAGGCACAAGGCTGCCGCGACGCCCAGAGTTCCGACGCGTGCGCGCATTGCCTCGCTAGTGTCGCGTCCGCGCCGGGGCCGCAGGTCGATCGCCGGGCGCGCAGGCGCCGGTCAGGCCGGCACCGCCTCCGCGTTGCGTCGCGCCTCTCGTACCCGCTCGTGCAATGCCTCGGAAAGCGGAGTGAGCGGCAGGCGAATGCCGGGCGGGATCAGGCCCATGTCGTTCAGGACCCATTTGACCGGAATCGGGTTGGATTCGAAGAACAGCGCCGCGTGCAGATCCCGGAGCCGCGCATCCACCGCACGCGCCGCCTCGCGCTCCCCGGCGAGCGCCAGACTGCACATTTCGTGCATCGCCGCCGGCACGACATTGGCGGTGACCGAAATCACGCCGTGCCCTCCTGCCAGCATGGTATCGAGCGACATGTGATCTTCGCCGCTCAGCACGAGGAAATCCTCGCCGCAATGCGCCACCAGCTCGTGTATGCGATCGATGTCTCCGGAGGCTTCCTTGATGCCGACAATGTTCGGATCTGCCGCGAGTCGTTCTACCGTCTCGGGCAACATGTCGCAGGCGGTGCGGCCCGGCACGTTGTAGAGAATCAGCGGAACATCGACCCGATCGCTCACCGCCCGGTAGTGCCGGTACAACCCCTCCTGGGTCGGCTTGTTGTAGTAGGGAGTGACGAGCAGACAGCCGTCGACACCGAGTTCCTGTGCGCGGCTCGTCAGGTGGATGGCTTCGCTCGTGGAGTTGGCGCCGGTTCCGCCGATCACCTTCACCCGGCCGGCGGCGACTTCCACCACCCGGCCGATGACCGCACAGTGTTCCTCGACATCCAGCGTCGCGGATTCTCCGGTCGTGCCTACCGCCACGATGCCCTTCGTTCCGTTCTCGATATGAAACTCGACGAGACGATCCAGCGTGGCCTCGTCGACCACGCCATCCGCCCGCATCGGGGTCACGAGAGCAACGTTGCTGCCTTTGAACATGATCTCAAAGAATCCCCTGGTTCATTTGTATCGATAATGCTACTTTGCCGCGTAGCGGGCGAGCAAGCGCGGCGACTTCCGTCCCGCCGCTCGAGGGAGTTCTTCCCTGGCGCCCACCTGCCGTTGGCCGGCGGCCCGAGTCCTCAAGCGCATGCAGACCTACCTGGTAGTTTCCGCAATCGGCAAAGACCGTACGGGGCTCGTCGGATCGCTTTCGCAGAGCGTGCTCGAGTGCGGCTGCCACATCGGGGAGAGCCGCATGGCGGTGCTCGGGAGCGAGTTCGCGGCGGTCATGCTGATAACGGGTTACTGGAACGCGATCGCCAAGCTCGAGAGTGCGCTTCCCAGAGTGGCGGACTCGCTCGGCCTGCGCATCTCTTCCACTCGCACCGAAGCGCGGGAGGATACCCGCAGCCTCATCCCCTACGCGGTGGAAGTGATCGCGCCCGAAAGCGCGGAGGTCGTGCACGAAGTATCGTCCTTCTTCGCGAGACGCGGCATCAACATCGAGGACGTGTACACCAACCGTTACCCCGCTCCCCAGACCGGGGCCGCGATGTTCGCGATGCACCTCACGCTCGGAATCCCGTCCGATCTTTCGATCGCCTCGATCCGGGGCGAATTCATGGACTTCTGCGACGAGTTGAACCTGGATGCGATGATCGCTCCGGTAAAGTGATTCGGCGCCCTTGGTACCACGTGCCGCCAGACCCCGTGTCTTGCCGGCTTTCGTGGCGAGGGCGTCGAGACGCCTGCGCGGGCGCACGGACCGAGAGACACTCGAGGCATAGTGGTGACCATGTTGAAATGGCTCGAGGGAGTACGCCCGCTCACCGCTTTGTGGCCGGCGTCCGCTGGCCAAGAAGGCGCTTAGGCGATGCGGGCCAGGATTGCCGTCCTCGACCTCTCGGTCTTCGAGTGCGATCCGGGCGCACTGTTTCGCCTCCCTGACGAGGCGTTACTCGTACCAGCGGTCGTCGTGGAGTCGCTGGATGCGGGGGCCCGGGCGCTCGACCCGGAACGTTCCCGCAACCTGCACGCTGCCGCCTCATATCTCGAGAGTCTGCTGGCAAGCGCAGGGCCCGCGGATCTCGAATCGGGAATCCCGGTTCCGCGCTCACCGGCGGGGACGGGACGACTCTTCTTTCCCGGAGACGATCCCGGCGGTATCGGAAGCGGCCCGGGAGACCGGGTACTCTCCGTCGCCCGCGCCGCCAAGGCCGCATCGCCGGATGCGCTGGTCACGGTCGTCACCGCGGATGCGGGTCTGCGGGTTCGAGCGAGGCTCACGGGTCTCGCGGCGCGCGACAGCCGCGGGGGACGAGTGCTCGAAGATGCCGCTTTGCTCTACCGCGGAATCGAGGAGCTGCCGCCCGATGCCGAGATCTCCCACCCTGACGGGGACGAGGACCGGGATGATTTTCGGGTAGGCGTTCCCCATTCGCCCGGATGGCTGCCCAACCAGTGCCTCTTCCGGGAAGGCGCCGGGGCGGCGGAGCTCATCGTGCGCGAGCCGGACCGGAACGGCGCGCGGGTGCGGGCCGCGGGCAACTTCCGCCCGGGCGCAGCATCGGTATGGGGCATACACGCGCGGAATCGCGAACAGAACTTCGCCCTCGATCTCCTCTGCGACGAGAGCATCGATCTCGTCACCCTGGTGGGTACGGCCGGAAGCGGCAAGACCCTGCTCGCGCTCGCCGCCGGCCTCGCCCAGACCCTCGACGCCCGGCGCTACCGGGAAATCGTGGTCACCAGGGCGACGGTGCCGGTGGGCGAGGACATCGGTTTCCTTCCCGGGACCGAGGAGGAGAAGATGACGCCCTGGATGGGCGCCCTCGACGACAACCTGGAAGTACTTCAGGGCTCGCACGAAGGCGGCGCCTTCGGCCGCACTGCATCCCGGGATCTGCTCAACCACCGGATCCGGGTGCGCTCCCTCAACTTCATGCGCGGGAGGACCTTTCTCGACCGCTATGTCATTCTGGACGAAGCCCAGAACCTGACTCCGGCCCAGATGAGAACCCTGCTCACTCGAATCGGACCGGGGAGCAAGGTGGTATGCCTGGGCAACCTCGCCCAGATCGACACGCCCTACCTCAGCGAGGCGACATCGGGTCTCACCTGCGTGGTCGATCGCTTCAAGACCTGGAGCGGCAGCGCGCACCTCACCCTGCGCCGAGGAGAACGCTCCCGCCTCGCCGACTACGCGGCGGAAATCCTCTCGCAAGTCTGATCTCCAACCCCGCGCGCCGATGACCCGATCCCGCTATCCCGCCGCCCGCCGCTTTCGCGACCCCTTCGCGGGTCGCTTCGCCGGCGTCGAACCGGGAAGCGCGGCGCGTTGCAGTCCGCGGATTTCTCCCATTGCCACCGACAGCATGGTGAAGTCGATCGAACCCGCTGCCTTGAGGTCCGCGAGGACCTGGCGCCACCGACTGACCGACAGCGCGTTGCCCTCGATCCACGCTCGGATCCACGCCGGCGGCTCCCGCGAGGAAGAAGACATCTCGAGAACGCTCCTGGCCAGCGCGCTCTCCAGGCTGTAGAGATCGTCGCGGAGCGCGGCGCGGGCGAGCGCCTGCCATCGGTTGACCCGGGGCAGCGCCGCAACCTGGTCGCGCAGCCAGTGCAGGTCGAGCTCGTCCCCCAGGGCGAAATAGGCCGCGGCCACCGCATCGACCGGAATGGAGGTCGCGCGCGCCACCTCGATGATGTCGAAGCTCGAGAAAACGTCGGTGAACTCCGCGACTCGATCCGCGAGCGCTTCCGGCACTCCCTGCGCGGTCAACTCACCCGACCGGCACTGCATGGCGGCCCGGCTCGCGGGTGCGACGAGGTCCGCGAGACCGTCGGACAGCGCCGCCACCCCCGGTGCGAAGCGCTCCACGGCGGACGCGACATCGAGGGGACGCGGGCAGTGCCTGAGAAGCCAGCGCGTCGCGCGTTCCACGAGCCGGCGGCTCTCGAGCAGCATTGCGATCTGGGATTGCGCGCTCGCCTCGTTGTCCAGGCCCTCTATCCTGGTCCACACCCACTCCATGTCGAAGACTTCGCGCGCCACGAGATAGGCGCGTGCGATATCGGCCGCATTGGCTCCCGTTTCCTCCCCGAGGCGGAAGACGAAGGTGATGCCGGCACGGTTGACGACCTCGTTGGCGACGACGGTGGAGATGATCTCCCGCGCAAGGCGATGGCCGCGAATCTGGTCCGGAAAACGCTCCTGAAGCGGCTGCGGGAAGTAGTGGAGCAACTCCCGATCGACGAGGCGATCCCCATCGAAGCCGGTTTCGAGCAGGGACTTGAACAACGTGATCTTCACGTACGCCATCAGGACCGAGAGCTCCGGCGGCGTGAGCCCCCGGCCGAGAGAGGCCCGCTCCTCGATCTCGTCCGAGTCGGGCAGAAACTCGATCGCAGGGTCGAGGTCGCCGTTGCGCTCCAGTGCCCGGATCAGGCGCGCGTGCACTTCCAGGAGTGAGCCGGCCTGCGCGGCCGCGACGCTGAGGGCCTGGGTCTGGAGGTAGTTGTTGCGCAGCACTAGCTCCGCAACCTCGTCGGTCATCTCGGCGAGGAGGTGGTTGCGCTGCTTCTCGGTCATGTCCCCGCCCCCGACCACTTCGTTCAGCAGGATCTTGATGTTGACCTCGTGGTCCGAGCAGTCCACGCCGCCGGAGTTGTCGATCGCGTCGCTGATGATCCGGCCCCCGCGTCCGGCAAACTCCACTCTCCCGAGCTGGGTACAGCCGAGGTTGCCGCCTTCGCCGATCACCTTGCAGTGCAGCTCCGACGCGTCGACCCGCAACGAGTCGTTGGCCCGGTCGCCGACTTCGGCATGGCGCTCCGAGCTCGCCTTGACATAGGTGCCGATCCCTCCGTTCCAGAGGAGATCGACGGGGGCGCAGAGCATCGCCCGGATCAGCTCGTTGGGGGTAAGGGAGGAAGCGTCGATGCCGAGCGCCTCGCGCGCCCGAGGGGACAGGTCTATCGACTTGGCGCTGCGCGCGTAGACGCCGCCGCCCTCCGATATGAGTTCCGGGTCATAGTCGGCCCAGCTCGAGCGCGGCAGCGCGAAGAGGCGGGCGCGCTCCCGATGGCTGGAGGCCGCCTCCGGATCGGGATCGATGAATACATGGAGATGGTTGAAGGCGCCGATGAGGCGGATGTGCTCCGAGAGCAGCATGCCGTTGCCGAACACGTCGCCGCCCATGTCGCCAATCCCCACCACCGTGAAGTCGCTGCTCTGCACATCCCTCCCGAGCTCGCGAAAGTGGCGCTTGACCGACTCCCAGGCCCCGCGTGCGGTGATGCCCATGCCCTTGTGGTCGTAGCCCTGGGAGCCGCCCGACGCGAATGCGTCTCCGAGCCAGAAGCGGTAGCGGGCGGCGAGGCGATTGGCGATGTCGGAGAAGGTCGCGGTTCCCTTGTCCGCCGCGACCACGAGGTAGGGGTCGTCGCCGTCATGGCGGACCACGTCCGGCGGCGGCGCCACCTCTCCGGCGCTGAGATTGTCGGTGACGTCGAGAAGCCCGCCGATGAATATCTCGTAGCAGGCGATGCCCTCGGTCTGGATCGCCTCGCGATCACCGCCGGCGGGCAGGCGCTTGGGCACGAATCCGCCCTTCGATCCAACCGGCACGATCACCGAGTTCTTCACCATCTGCGCTTTCACGAGGCCCAGCACTTCGGTGCGGAAGTCCTCGCGCCGGTCCGACCAGCGGATGCCGCCCCGCGACACCGATCCTCCGCGCAGATGCACGCCTTCCACTCGGGGGGAGTACACGAAGATCTCGTACACGGGCCGCGGCTCCTGGAGCTCCGCGATTCTGGCGGGGTCGAACTTGAAGGAGATGCACGGCTTCGCTTCCCCGCTCTCGCCACCCTGGTAGAAGTTGGTGCGCAAGGTCGCGCGGATCAGGCCGAGGAAGCTCCGCAGGATGCGATCCTCGTCGAGGTTCGCCACCGCCTCGAGCGCATCCCGAATCTCCTCCACGAGCGCGCGACCGAGCGCCTCGCGGTCCCCGGAGAGGACGGGATCGAAACGGGTGTGGAAGAGCCGCACGAGCGCCCGGGCAATGGAGGTGTTGCCGCCCAGCGCCGACTCCATGTACTCCTGGCTGAAGGTCGTCCCGGCCTGGCGCAGGTACTTGCAATAGGCGCGCAGCACCGCAATCTCCCGCCAGCCGAGGCCGGCGCGCAACACCAGGCGGTTGAACCCGTCGTTCTCCGCCTCTCCCGCCCAGATTCGCTTGAAGGCTTCCTGGAACTTCGCTCTCACCCGGTCGATGTCGACCTCCAGCGACTCGCCGGTTCGCATGCCGAAATCTTGCATCCACATCCGGGAACCGTCCGCGCGCTCGATTCGAGCCGGCTGCCCGGTCTCGACCATGAGCCCCATGTTCTCGAGCACGGGCAGCGCATCCGAGAGCGATATGGGCCGCTCGGGACGGAAGAGCTTGAAATGGAGCACGTCGGGCGCCGCTTCGAGCGGGCGGTAGAGGCTCATCGCGATCGCGTCTCCGCCGCCGCCGAGGCCCTCCATGCTGTCGATGTCGTGCACGGCCACCCGAGCGCTGTAGCTCGACTGGTAGTCGGGCGAGAACGACTCGCCGTAGCGGCGATAGCGGGCCACCCCCAGCTCTTCCCCGCAGTGATCGAGCAGCTCCTCGTAGAGGTCGTCGCGCCAGTCGCGGGTGTAATCGCCGAGGCGCGCCTCCAGATCGTCCACGTCGACCGCCACCGCGTGCGCCGGCGGCACCCGGTACACGAAGTAGAGGCGTGCGAGGACGGACTCGGAGAGGTGCACGGTGAAGTCCACATCGCGCGCACCCAGGATCTCGGCCAGCAGATTCTGCATCCTGAGTCGAATTTGGGTGTTGAAGCGTTCTCTCGGCACATAGACGATGCACGAGACGAAGCGCCCGACGCGGTCGCGATGCACGAAGAGGCGGATGCGCTGGCGCTCCTGCAGGTGCAGGATCCCCATGCCGGTCTCGAAGAGCTCGTCGTCGCTGACCTGGAAAAGGAGATCTCGGGGAAAGGTCTCGAGAATGTTGAGCAGGGCCTTGGCCGCGTGACTGTTCGGGGGATAGGTGGCCCGCTCCATCACCCGCGCCACCTTCTCGCGCAGCAGCGGTATCGCCTGCGGCACCTGGTTGTAGGCGGCCGAGGTGTAGAGGCCGAGGAAGCGCCGCTCTCCGCTGACCCGGCCCTCCTCGTCGAACTTCTTGACGCCGATGTAGTCGAGATAACCGGGCCGGTGCACGGTGGCCCGCGCGTTCGCCTTGGTGATGATCAGCAGGTGCGGCTCGCGGGCGAGGCGACGGACTTCGGGGCTCAGGCTCGCGAACGCCGCGGACTCCCGCGACTCCGCCTCGCGCAGGAGGCCCAGGCCCGAGCCTCCGAGCGAACGCAGCCGCTCCTCGCCTTCCTCTCCGAGCAGCTCGTACTCCCGGTAGCCGAGGAACGTGAAGTGGTTGTCGCCGATCCAGTCGAGGAAGGCGCGTCCTCGGGCGAGCTCGGACTCGTCCAGAGGCGGAGGGCGCGACTCCAGCTCCGCAAGCACCGAGCGGAGGCGATCCTGCATCGGCTGCCAGTCCTCGACCGCGGCGCGCACGTCCCCGAGCACGCTTCGGATCTCGGTGGCGATCTCGTCGAGAACCCCCTCCTCGGTCTGCCGATCCACTTCGACGTGGATGATCGCCTCGGTGATCGCCTCGCCGCCCTCGGGTCCGGTGAGGATGCCTTCCACGTCCCGGTGCACGCTCATCACCGGGTGGATGACGAGGTGGGTGGTGAGCGAGCGCCGGTTGAGCGCCATGCGCACCGAGTCCACCAGGAAGGGCATGTCGTCCGACACCACTTCCACGATGCTGTGGGTGGAGCGCCAGCCATGCTGCGGCTGCACGGGGTTGTACACCCGCACCTTGGGCTTTCCCGGCCGGCGCTGGTGCGCGAAGTTGAAGTGCGAGAGCGCCGCGCCGTAGAGGTCGACGATGCTGCGGTCCTTCAGATCTTCGACCGCGGTGCCCGCGTAGTAGGGCCGCGCAAAGTGTTCCGCCGCCGCCTTCTGCGTGGAAGGCACGCGCTCGCGCACGAGCTTGAGGACGGACTCGATGATCGAATCCACTCCGGAGAAGACCGGGTCCGGTGACATGGCTGCACTCCAAGCGCCCGGGATCGAGCTCGAGAGGTCCGGAAAGAGGCCGGGCAACCCTCTGCCTGACGAGGTTCTGTCCGACCGGATTGTGGCCTCTCGCCCGTCAATTCGGAAGGAGCGAATCGGGGGCCACGTCCGGACCGGCCGGCTTCTCGCACCAGAACTGGTACATGCCGTTGAAGGTCTCGGGGTGAGCCGCCTCGAACACGGTCCAGTTTTCGAGCGCGGTCTGCGAGGGATCGTCCGGATACGCGCGGGCGTAGCGAAGCGTAGTGCCCGGATCTTCGTGCTCGAATCCGATGAAGCGGAGCCCCAGGCGGGCAAGTGCCGAGCCGACGCCTTCGAGGTCGAAGTGGTGCTCCTCGACGTGGAAAAGGAGATCCCGCAGACTGCTGAGGGAATGGAGATCGGGGCTGCGGGCCAGATCCGCGAACTCGGGACCGAGCTCGCCCCGCAGCAGGGCGAGACGGAAGGCGCGCATCCCCTCCGGCGTCGGCGGGACCTCTCGGCCCCGGATGATCTCCCGTGCCTTCCTGATGCTTCGCCTCGCCGTCGCGCTGTAGAGCCCGACGCGCATCAGGCCACCTTCGGCGAGCCGGGACGCCGCCGCCTCCCACCCCGCGAGAGGGTCTCGCAGGTGATGCAGCACCCCGCTCGCCGAGACCAGGTCGAAGCGGCCGTCGATGTCCCGCAGATCCAGGAGATCGCCGTGCAGGAAACGGATAGTGCGGACGTCCAGGTCTTGCGCCATGCGCGCGGCATAGGCGAGGCTCGCGAGGCTCAGGTCCACCGCGAAGACCCGGAACTCCCGCTCGCGCAACGCGAGCTCGATGGGCTCGTAGCCGGTTCCGCAGCCGAGCACCAGGGCCCGGGATCCGGCTCCCAACGCGCGCGCCGGCTTCCAGTGGGCGAAGCGGCGCACGAGGCTGTCGGCCACCGGCGAACGCTCCATGGCGGCGATGTGGAGCCAACGTGGATAGGGCGCGCTCTCGTACTGGGCCCGTACCCGCTGCGAAACGAGGTTGCGCACCGGGCCGGCGGAGGGCATGCACGCGGCGAGGCGACGCTCGCGGAGCGGCTCGACGAGCGTGCGCTCCACCACCCGAGCGAGAGGGCCGCCAAGGACCGATTCGTCCGCATGTTCGAGTCCGCGTGCGGCCTCCACCTGCCACAGTGGCCGGTACATTGCGAGGCGCAGCAGATCCCGGCGTGCGCGGGTGTCGAGAGCGGCGGAAGCAGGCAGTGGCGCAAACGACCTCACGAGGTCCTCCACCCCCTCCTCCTCCGCCTCGCTCGTTTCGAAGAGATACTCGTTGGCGAAGCATTGCAGCGCGAGGGCTGCGCCAAGACGTTCGATCTGCGCACGCGCTTCCCCCCCGTCTTCCCATTCGGGGCTGTTTTCGAAGAGCAGCGCCCGGCGCAACGCGACGAGGGCGGTTTCGAGATCGGGATCGACGTTCAGGGTTCGGGTGAGCAACTCTCCCAACAGCTCGTCGCGCGCGAGCGCCGCCACCGGCAGCGTCGTATCGCCCGCCTCCAGGACTCTCCGAGGCGGCAGGCGATGGCGCGCCCGCAACTGGGCGGCGGCGGCGAGTGCGAGATCCTGGGGGTCGACATCGGGCGCGCGCATCAGGCGTCGCAGTTCGGAAGTCAAGGCGGCATCGAAGCCTGAAGGCAGATAGCCGCGCAGCATCGACGCGAGCGCCGGCCGGGCGCCCGCGAGCTCCGGGGCGAGGGCGAGGGCGCGACGGCAGGCGTTCCGTGCCCCGGTGAGGTCGCCCGCTTCCTGCCGCAGGCGGCCGAGGTTGAGGTGCGCCTCCGGAAGACGATCATCCAGCTCGATTGCGCGTTCCAAGGCCCCCACCGCCTCTCGGTACCGGCCAAGCTCTTTCAGGACATTGCCGAGATTGTTGTGGAGCCCCGCGTTTTCCGGCGCCAGGGCGAGCGCGCGGCGGTAGGCGGCGAGCGCCTCTTCGTGGCGTCCCTGGCGGCGAAGCGCGCCTCCCTTCCCGTTGAGCGCCGCCACCCACTCCGGGCGGTGCGCGAGCGCCCGATCGAAGGCATCGGCGGCCGGCGACCAGCGCCCCTGTCCCGCCAACGCATGGCCGAGGTTGAGCGCGGCCTCCGCGTCACCGGGTGCGAGGGCGAGGACGCGCCGGAAGCACTCTTCCGCCTCTGCCGGCCGGTCGAGGCGGAGCAGCACCACCCCCTGATTGAAGGGCGCGTCTGCCGCACGCGGCTCGAGAAGGGCCGCCTCGCGATAGGCGGCCAGCGCCGACTCGAAATCAGAGCGATGCTCGAGCACGAGTCCGAGATGCAGGTGAGCGGAGGCCGAACCCCGGTTTGCTGCAACCGCCCGGCGCAGAAGGGTGAGGGCCTGTCGGGAATCCCCGCGCTGATGACGGAGCAGGCCGAGGTGGTTGAGCGCCTGCGGGTCGCCGGGCGCCGTTTCGAGGACCTGCCGGTACAGGGCTTCGGCCTCGGCGAGGCGACCCGAGCGATGCAGGGTGAGCGCGCGCTTCAGATTCGACTCGGTGGTCATGCGCAATCTAAGGCAACTCCGAACCGGCAATCCATCGATTGTCCTCGTTTTGCCGGAAACGTGGACCGCTCCGGGATGATGGCTTCAACCGGCCACGCCAGTGCTGACGACAGATCTGGCCGGTGTTGCGCGCGGTGCACGCTCATCGGAGCGGAAGACCGGTCTCTCGTATTGCCCGATTGGTTGCATGTCGATCCTGAGGGAACTCGGAGTCAGACAGCTCATGGCCGTTTCTTGAACCGATGCTGGCTATCCAAGCCAATGTACGACTCACCATCAATCAGTGTCATGAAAAACAGGAATCACCAAGGCCCATCAGCGACGTGATCTTTATAATGAAAATTCATACATTAATTAGTACTTATATACAGAAATCCAATCACAAAGAAACGTGTATGCTTGGTTACTCATCACCGAGGTGCTGTGCTCCGGTACTTCATGGATATACCAGGGAACCGGCGCCGCGTTGCACCGGACAGGGACATCCTCACTGCCCGACGCGTAGCCGAGCGCGGTCTCTCTCCACCCAGCCTGGCCGTCGCCTTCGAGGCATACCTCTCGGCTCGACCGGCCCTCGCGACGGCATCCAGGGCCATGTATCGTCAGGTGCTGCGCCAGCACGCGCACGATTGGCTCGATCGGCGCCTCGACACCATCGGCCGTGCGGACGTGGAAACGCGTTTCCTGGAAGTGAGCGCACGCGCCGGACCGGTCGCGGCGAACAAGCTCGCCGTTCTCCTCGGCGCGGTCTATCGCGGACCGTGTGTCGACCATCCGGGTCTGCGGAACCCGGTGGCCCTGTGGCGCGCGGGCGGAGGACGACCTCACCCGGCTCGCCGGCGCACCATCGCAGCGCCGGCAGAGGTCCTGCCCTGCTGGCGCAGAGGCATAGAGACGGTGCCGATTGCCGTGGTGCGTGACCTGGTGTGGTTCGGACTGTTCACCGGCCTGCGTCGTGCTGAAGTCTCGGAACTGAGATGGGAGCACATCCAGGGGGAGCGAGGACGCTTCCGAATCGAGGAGAACAAGAGCACGAGGGTGCTGGATCTGCCGATCACCCGGCAGTTGGAGATCATTCTGGAGCGCCGCCGAGACGCAGCCCGCCAGAAGACGCCAGCAACTGGGCAATGGGTATTCCCGGGACCGCGGAGAGGCGATCCCTACCGCCACGTGAACGGCTGGTATCGCCACATCAGCGAGAGAGGCGGTGCGAAGTTCTGGTTTCACGCGTGCCGAAACTGCTTCATCACGGTAGCGATGCGAGATCTGATGCTGCCCGAGAATCTGGTCAAGCGCCTGGTGAACCATGCGCCGTCGCGCGACGTCACCGAAGGCTACGCTGCCGACTGGACGCTCGAGCAACTCCACCGGGCGTCGCAACGAATCGCGGACCGCATCGAGAGGCTCGCAATGGGGGACTCGAAGCGGTCCGAATCCTAAACGGGTGGACGACGCTGGTGAGTGTTCGCGAGCGACGACACCCGACGCGCAAGCAGGTGCTGACCACCGTCGTCGCTTCCCAGGCGAAACCGCAATCGGCACCCTACGTCATCTGGGATGCCCGCCTGGTCGGCTTCGGGCTCCGGGTGTCGCCCGGCGGGACGAAGAGCTTTTTTGTTCAGTACCGCATCGGCGAGGGCCGCCGCACAGATGCGAGCCGCAAGATGACCCTGGGGCGCTTTCCGATGTTGTCGCCTGCGTCTGCCCGCAAGCGGGCGTTCGCGCTCCTGAGTGCGGTACGGGCAGGCAGCGACCCCTCGCGCGAACGCGCCCGGAAGCTCGCACTCCCCAGACTCGGCGAGGCGGTCGAGGACTGGCTGCAGGCCCGGACCGGACTCGGGGATGCGAGTCTGGCGAGATACCGATCGAGCATCGCGGCGATGCTCCACGGGTGGTCACATCGCCGACTCGACGAATTGACGCGGGAGGACCTCGCACGGCGATTTGCCGAAGTCACCCAACGCCACGGGTGGACACAGGCCAACAAGGGGATGAAGGTGCTCGGCTCGGTCTACCGGCGCTGCGTTGCCGACCATCCGACCCTTCGCGATCCGGTCGCGCTGTGGGCAGCGGCCGGCGGGCGGCTGCACCGCTCGAGGCGTCGCCAGATCGGGGCTCCGGCAGAAGTCCTGCCCGCATGGGTACGTGGCATCGAGCACGCGGTGCAGTGTTCGGCCATGCGGGATCTGTTTCGGATCGGGCTCTATACCGGAATGCGGCTCAACGAGGCGCGAAGCCTGCGCTGGGAGCAGGTGGACTTTCCGGAGCTCACCGTGCGTGTGGACCATACCAAGATCGGCGAGCCACTGGTGCTTCCGATAACGCGCCAACTCGAGGAGACGCTCGAGCGCCGTTGGGCCGCACGCGCGTTTCAGAGGGATGATGCAACCCCGTCATGGGTCTTCGCCTCCCCTTGCGGTCGCGGCGGACGCGTGGGGGGAGTCGATGCTCTCTACCGGTCCATCGAGCGCCACGGGGGAAAGCCCTTCTGGTTTCACGCGATGCGCAATTGCTTCATCACGGTCGCGTCACGCGACCTCCTGCTGCCACAGGCCCTGGTCAAGCGCCTGGTGAACCACCGGCGCTCCGGGGGCGACGTAACACAGGGCTATGCGGCAGATTGGACACTCGAACAGCTACGCGACCCTGCGCAACGCATCGCGGATCGCATAGACGCGCTCATTGCGGCCAGCGGCGATGCGGAGCAAGCCGGCTGGGCGGACGCCGGATCGAATGAGAGGTCCCTTCACCCCGGCAGTTGAAGACTGCTCGCGCTCCAGAGTCGGCTAGTGCTCACGCTCGTGCCGGCATGGTAAGGAGTTGAGGCACAGCAACGCGAAGGCGGCGCTCAGGCCTTCGACCTCCGCCTACATCGCCGGCCCCTCTCCCTGCACCAGCCCTGTTTCGAAGAGCAGCGCTCGGCGTAGCGCGACGAGCATCGCCTCGAGCGCACCCTGATCTCGGTCAACGCGACCGAAAGCCCCAACGCCTCGATCGAGCGCGGTACCCGAGAGGACGAGCGCAAACGAGGCGGCGAGATGGTCCCACATCCGGTCGACACCCCCGGATTGCCGAGACCGCCGGAAGTTGGAGGGCCTGGACATTCGCTCCAGGCCCGCAGGGACCATCTCAAGAGGAACAAATCACGATGAACAGAAAGCTTTTGGCAGTCGCCGTTGCCGGTGCGGTTGCGCCGATGACGGCTCAGGCGCTGGATGTCAGCGTATCGGGGCAGGTCAACCGCGCCATCCGTTTCGCGGATAACGGCAACAGTTCCGATGTACAGCACATAGACGGGTCCGCGTGGGGCTCTCGCTTCTGGCTCAAGGCCGAGGGGGAGGTGATGCCCGGCATCATGGCGGGAGCTGCCATGGAGCAGGAGTTTGCCTCCAACAGGGGTTGGGCTGTTGACGTCGATATGCCAGATGCGGGCAGATCCAACGTGCTTCGTCAGTCGTACCTCTATTTCAGCGGCAGTTTCGGCAAGGTCACAATGGGCGACACCACTCCGGCTGGCCACAATGTAATGTGGGCGGGCTTCAACAACGCCTATGCTGGCACGGAATATTCCGTGGACACCAACAGCAGCATCTCGGTGATGACTGCCGATGACACCTCGACTGGCTACGTCGTGGGTTCGTTCCTTCCGAGCATCACCGTCGGCCGCACCAACATTCTGCGCTATGACACTCCGTCGATTGGCCCTGCCACGGTGGGGGTGAGCGTTCAGAAGGACTCCGGCGACCCCGACAACCATATTTGGAACTTTGTCGGCTACGTGAATCAGGACTTCGGTGCCGGGAACTTCGATGGGAGGGTTCACCTTGCCGAGAATGTGCTGGCCATAGGGGCCGGGATTCAATTCGCGAACGGCACCGCAGTAAACGCAGCTTGGGGGAATGACGACCGGGCAGGGCAGGACTTCGACGACTTGTACGCCTCCGTCACGCACCAGTGGGGCAACACGACAGTGGCCCTCGGCTACCGCACCACCGACAACGCCAGCGACATGGAAGGCCGAGGGATTGGTCTCGGCGTCAACCAGAGCTTGGGAGCGGGTGTGGATGTCTACGCGGGCTTCAACAACTACTCCTTCGACATGCCTGGCGCAGATCTCGAAGACGTCACCGCCTTCCACATCGGCTCGCTGGTGACCTTCAACTGATCCGGCAAGCGGTCGGTGTAGGGGCGTTCTACAGCGTTTGAGGACACTTCAGTTGAGATCCGATTTTCCCCTCCCTCCTGCAGGGAGGGGGTCGGAGGGGAGGCTGAAGTCAGGTCACCTGATGGCCGATTGTGCACGCAGGCAGTCCCGAAGGCCTCGTCGCCCCAGGGGGAGCTGGTCTCCCCGTCGTGCTTGGATTCACTCGGACCAAACATTCCCTATCACTGCATAGGTACCAACCAGCGCAGTGGAGTAAAGCTTGAGGAGCTGTTAATGAAGCGAAAGAGCATTCCATTCTCGTTCGTGCTCGTCTGTGTCGGGGGGCTTCTGGCAACGGAGGCGGCAATCGCCCGGCCGACAGTCGTTGATCCGGTCAATGGGTGGAGCGTTACGCTGTGCCCGCACTACGGCAACTCATGCCGCATGCGATGGGAGGGAGCGATCCACGATGACGTGACCGGCGGCGCTGAAGAATTGAGCGAAGAAATGGCCGCAGCCGCAGAGGAGGCGGTGCGCTTGTTCAGGGCGGCATACCCTACAGACCTGCGAGGGTCGACGCGCGCAGCGTGGGAGGCCGCAGTGCTCGCGGCCGAGATGGAGGAAGAACCCCCGTCCGATCTCGACCTCTGGCGCGAAGGTATACGTGCGATCGCGGCTGTCGTAATGGAGCATGAGAAAATGCAGGCTGAGCAAGCCGACATGTAAAGCAACGAGGGAGCAACTCCTGCTCCGTCTCGAACCGCCGTCATGGAACGGAGCAATCAGGGGGGGCAAAACAGTCCCCCCTGATCTATTGGGACACGCTGAACCCATGCAGTCGACATCAGTCCAGTCGCGTGGACCGGCGAGTCGAACGCAACAAAGTTAACGAGCACGCACTCCGCGCTCGGGTCGCCGCTGGAGTTGCTTAGAGGCTCTCGAGCGCCGCTGGCTTCGGTGGACACCTGGGTACCGTGCGCGGGACGCGTTCACCCGAACTGGTAACCGGAACACGCAACCGTTGAGGTGCGGGGCTCCATCGAGTCCCGTAGTGGTTTGGATTCAAAGGGGGATTCAACGATGGGACTGAGATCTATTGACGATTTTGCATCTGAATTCGGGAATGCCGGGACGACACTGCGTTTTGCCCGATGCTTGGCGGTCGTATTGCTGCTGATGCAGGCGCCGGCGGCGGTCGCCCAGCAACAGCACAGCCTACCCTTGTTCAATCCCGCCGACTCCGTGCAGCAAGGATTCCTGCGGATCATCAATCGCTCCGATCGAGCCGGCGCAGTGCGTATCCACGCAGTCGACGATTCTGGCGAGCGATTCGGTCCCGTCAACCTGTCGCTTGGCGCGATGGCGTCCGCGCACCTCAACTCCATGGACCTGGAAGACGGAAACCCTGACAAGGGGTTGTCGGGTGGCATCGGGGACGGCGATGGCGACTGGCGATTGGATCTGACCACTGATCTGGACATCGAGCCCCTCGCCTACATTCGCACCTCGGACGGATTCGTGACCAGTGTGCACGACGTCGTGCAACCCCAGTTTGACTACGAAAGATACTTGAGACGTGTCTCCCCCAACCTCTATCACGTGCCATTCTTCAATCCCGGGAAGAATGCCAACCAGGTGAGCCGGCTTCGCCTGATCAATGCCTCGAGCATCGAAACGCTCGTGACCATCACGGGACTGGACGATGCGGGCGCCTCGCCGCCCGGCGGAGACGTGAGCGTCACCTTGCCGGCCTATGCGGCCCGCACCATCACCGCGCAGCAGCTCGAGGACGGCGGTGCCGGCCTCGAGGGCAGTTTCGGACAGGGAACCGGAAAGTGGCAATTGTTCATCTATGCCAAGGAAACGCTCTACGAATACACTCGTCCCATACAGGTGGTGAGCCTGCTGTTCAGCCGGGGCACCGGGAACCTGGCCAACCTTTCCTCCATCGGTCCCGGCAACGACCCCAATCGGGGTGGCGACGGCGTCGACTGGATCACCGGCGGAGGCGGCGACGATGTCCTCAATCCCGGTGACAACGACGACCTCTTCGACACCGTCTACGGCTCGGAAGGCAACGACCGGATCGTCTTCTCCGACAGCGGTCCGACCGCCTACCAGTGGCTGGGTTACTCGGGGTTGAGCAGTGGAATCAAGGCTACCATCAACGGAATCACCAACCGTGCGACGGTCGACAAGGGTGCGCTCGGCACCGACACCATCGTGGACATCGCCAACCCGTTGAACGCCGGCAAGGACGCACCCTACGGAGGCTTGGGAGTCGGGGGCACGCCCTTCGACGACACTTTCGTTCTGACGCTGGACGAAGGGCAGTGGATGGAGGTGGAAGGCCACGCGGGTAACGACCGGTTCAATGTCCGATCGGGCAACGTTCGGCTCAGCTACCGGTTTGCCTCGAAACAGGGCATCGACGTAGATCTCGCCGCGGGTCGGGTGAACGACGACGGCTTCGGCGGAGTCGACACCATCGTTGGCCATGTGCACAGTCTGGTGGGTGGTGCCAGCGACGACACGATTCGCGGTACCGATGGCGTAGATCAACTGGAAGGTGGGCCTGGCGACGATGAGATCAACCCGAGAGACAACCACGACTGGGATGCCGTCTACGCATCCACGGGCAACGACCGGATCGTCTACACCGAGAACGAAAACGGCTGGCAGTCACTGCACTACGACAGATCATTGGTGGGCACCCTCCCCGAGCTGGACGAGTCGGGAGTCACCGTCACCCTCGACGGCGCTGCCAACCGCGCGACGGTCGACAAGGGTTCCAACGGCACCGATACCATCGTCGACGTCTCCAAACCGCTGGATGCCGGTTGGACCACCGGCGGTCTGGGTCTCTACGGAACCAAAGGCGACGATGTCTTCAATCTGACCCTCGACCGCGAACAATGGATGTTGGTGCGAGGAGAAGCAGGCAACGACACGTTCAACCTCCGGAGCCACCGGTGGGAGTCGGAAGCGCTTCAGAGCGCGACAATCCGCGTCGACTATGTCAGCTCCCCGGGCGGCATCGAGATCGATCTTCGGGCAGGAAGGGCGACAAACGACGGATTCGGCAATGTCGATACGTTCACCTTCAATGACGGCGACTTTCAGATTCGAGGCTCCAATTTCTCGGATACCATCCTCGGCAGTGACGGCGACGACCTCTTCATCGGCCGCGGAGGCGACGACGTCATCGACGGACGAGGCGGTTGGGACCAGGTGCGCTTCGACCGGAATGGTGTGGGAGCCGTGGTGGTCGACCTCGGGAAAGGTACGGCCACTGGGACATGGTTCGGCGAGGCATTCTCCTACACGCTCACCAGCATCGAGTACGTGCGCGGCTCCAACAGCAGCGTCGGCGACGACCTCGTGGGCAGCAACGGCGACGATCGATTCCGAGGAAACGGGGGCGACGATTTCCTCGAAGGCGGCGGGGGCAACGACAGGCTCGAGGGTGGAGGCGGCGACGACATCTTCGGCTTCGAAGGTGCCCACGGGCACGATCGCATCGACGACTTCGAGGACGGGGCGGATATCCTCCTTCTGCTCGGCCTCAGCACCTTGTCCAAGCAGGACGTTCTGGACCACGCATACGCCTGGGACGAAGGGACCGGCGTCCACATCGACCTCACCGGCTTCGGGGGCGGCACAATCGACCTCCACGGCTTCCACCGAGACCAATTCGACGCCTCGGACTTCCTGCTCTGAGTGAGACTGGTGGGGCGAACCATGGAGATTCGATGCCTCCCCAGGCGCGTCTCCAGGGACGAAAGAGAGTCTCTCGCCTCGCGTGTAACCAACTATGTCAACGGCGAGACTTGGCAGATGGGCGTCCCTGACCGCACCTTCGACAAGCAGAATCACCACCTTGTCTTGAGGTCGGACCTCGCATCGGGCGCTCAATCATCGAGCTATCGGGTTGTCGATGGCGGCCAACTGAGGATTTACATGGTTTCGTCCAGCGTGCGCAAACAGCCGGCGCCAGGGAGAGGACGCCACGCCAGGGCCGTTGGGCCGTGGTGTTGCACGAGCCCTTGCCCATCGCTAAGGTGCGGCGCCCCTGGACGTCATGGATATGCCCGAGAGTCGACGCCGCGTGGCCCTGCACAAGGCGACTCTTACCGCCCGAACCGTCGCCGGGGCGCGACCGGGAGCGCACCGATACGTCATTTGGGATGAGAGGCTGACGGGGTTCGGACTGCGGGTCAGCCCCTCGGGCACCCGATCGTTCATCGTGCAGTACCGTACGCACGAGGGGGGGCGGCGGGCGGCAAACCGCAAGAAGGTACTGGGTCGCGCTCCGGTGATGACGCCGGCCCGCGCGCGCTCGCTCGCAAGGGAGCTGCTGCGCCGCGTCGCGACCCAAGAGTACGGCAGAGCGGTGCCCACCCTGCGCACCGCCTTCGAGTCATACCTCGCCGCTCGTCCGGCCCTCGCGGAGGCTTCCCGGACCATGTACCGCCAGGTACTGAGCCACCATGCGCACGACTGGCTCGACCGAGGCCTCGACACCATCGACCGCGCAGACGTGGAGCGACGCTTCCTGGATGTGAGCGCATGCGTTGGGCCGGTCGCGGCCAACAAGCTCATCGGCCTCCTCGGCGCGGTCTACCGCGGGCCCTGCGTCGACCACCCCGGCCTTCGAAGCCCGATGGCGCTGTGGCGCGCGGGCGGAGGGAAGCTTCATTCCGCGCGCCGGCGCACCATCGCGCCGCCGGCGGAGGTTCTGCCGCGCTGGCGCAGGGGGATAGAGGCGGTACCCGTCGCCGTAGTGCGCGACATGGTGTGGTTCGGACTGTTCACGGGGCTGCGCCGCTCCGAGGTCTCGGGGCTGCGTTGGGAGCACGTAAATCCGGTGCAGGGGTACTTCCGGATCGAGGAGACCAAGAGCGGACGGCCGCTCGAGCTGCCCATCACGCGGCAGGCGGCAGCCATTCTGGAACGTCGCCGGGAGGCGGCTCGAGCACGGATCCGTCCGCCCGCGGAATGGGTGTTCCCCGGCCCCATGCGGCGCGGCCCATTCAGCCATGTGAACGGCTGGTACGGCTACATCAGCGAGATGGGTGGAGCGAAGTTCTGGTTTCACGCGTGCCGCAATTGCTTCATCACGGTGGCGGTGCGTGACTTGATGCTTCCCGACAACCTTGTCAAGCGTCTCGTCAACCACGCACCGTCGCGCGACGTCACGGAGGGCTACGCCGCCGACTGGACGCTGGAGCAGCTCCGCCGGGCGGCGCAACGCATTGCAGATCGGATCGAAGGGCTCGCGAGGGAGGAGGACCCCGGAGGCCGGCGGCAAGATGACAGGAGAGCGCCGAGGAGTGCGAAGGGACTACCGGCATCGACTCGGAAGCAAGTGCTGACCTTGGCCGCCGTCTCGCAGGCGAAGCCGCAATTGAAGCCTTACGTGATCTGGGATGCACGACTGACCGGATTCGGGGTTCGGGTGTCGCCTGGGGGGACCAAGAGCTTCTTCATTCAGTATCGAACCGGCGAGGGTCGGCGCGCGGACGCGAAGCGCAAAGTGGCCCTGGGGCGCTTTCCGATGCTCTCACCCGCCGAGGCCCGCAAGCGGGGGCTCACCCTCCTCGGTACGGCGCGAGTCGGCAGCGATCGGTCGCGCGAGCGCACCCGGACGCGGGCGCTGCCCAAGCTCGGTAAAGCCGTCGAAGAGTGGCTGAGGACCAGACCTCGCCTCGGGAACGCAACCTTGGTGCGCTACCGTTCGAGTATCGAGGCGATGCTGCGGGGATGGTCGACTCGACGCCTCGACGAGGTCACACGCGAGGATATCGCATTGCGCTTCGCCGAGGTCACGCATCGCCACGGGTGGACCCAGGCCAACAAAGGGATGAAGGTGCTCGGCGCAGTGTACCGGCGCTGCGTCGCCGACCGCCCGGGCCTGCACGACCCCGTCGCGGCGTGGGCGGCGGCCGGAGGGCGACTGCACCGTGCGAGACGCCGCCAGATCGAGGCACCGGCGGAGGTCCTGCCCGCGTGGGCACACGGCATCGACCAAGCGGTGCGCCAGCCGGAAATGCGCGACCTGTTCCGAACCGGGCTCTACACCGGGATGCGGCTCGACGAGGTGCGCAGCCTGCGCTGGGAGCACGTGGATTTCCTCGAGCGTACGGTACGTGTGGACCGGACCAAGACCGGTGAGCCCCTGATGCTTCCATTTACTCGCCAGCTCCACGCAGTCCTCGAACGCCGGTGGAGGGCGCGTGACGAGTCCGAGAAGAACGCGAAGACATCCTGGGTGTTCGCCTCCTCCCGCAGCCGCAGCGGCCGAGCGGGAAGAGTCGGTGCCGTGCTCTACCGGTCGATCGAACGCCGCGGGGGCAAGCCGTTCTGGTTCCACGCGATGCGCAACTGCTTCATCAGCGTCGCATCGCGCGATCTCCTTCTGCCGGAGTCCCTCGTCAAGCGTCTGGTCAACCACCGTCGTCCCGCAGGCGACGTCACACAGGGCTATGCGGCCGATTGGACGCTCGCCCAGTTGCAGGGCCCCGCGCAACGCATCGCGGACCGGATCGACGAGCTCATTGCCGCCAATGGCGACACGCCGTGGGAGGGTGACGTGAGCGTCGGTACCGGATTACCCGGCTCCGCCGTTCCACACGCTCTTACGGCCGCCGGAACGAACGACGATGTCGGACTCGAAGATGAAGCCGCGTCTTGAGGCGGTGGCGGGATACCCAAGGCGCCTTCGAGCCGCGCCATGCGAACGCCGAGCTCGCCGAGACGCGGGTCACCCGCTCACGGAAGTCGGCCACCTCGCTGCGAAGGTCGGATACCTCACCTCGGACATCGGCGATTTCGCCGCGAACGTCTCCGATTTCGTAGCGCAGTTCGCCTCGCAGCAGGGTGATGTCGGCGCGCACTCCCGACACCGCTTAGTGGGTGAACGTGCCCATTCCGAGCACGGCAATGAGCAGCGTAGCGCCTACCGCAGCGACCTCCATCGTCTCTCGCCTCATCCCTGATCACTCCCCCACCACAGCACGCGACCGTAGTACTCGAAACGGGAGGCCGTGTGCCCTTCCATACGGGATGCATGCTTGCGAGACGCAAAAAAAGCCCCTCCGCGAGGGAGGGGCTTTGAATCGAAGGAGACGCCCTCGCTCCGCTAAGGAGGGCGCTCCGGGGTCTTTCGGATCAGTTGAACCTCACCCGCGAGCCGACATGGATGGCGCTGATGTCCTCGAGATCCATGCCGGGGGCGTCAAACGAGTAGTTGTTGAAGCCCGCGTAGACATCGACCCCGCCGCCGAGCGAGTACTGGGCGCCGAGACCGACGGCCCGGCCTTCCATGTTCATGCCGTTGTCGGTGCTGCGGTAGTCTATGGCCACGTTCATGTTGCCCCAGGCGTGGGCAACATTGATGTACATGTCCTCGAAGTCCTGACCATCGGCGTCGTCCGAGCCCCAGGCCGCGTTGACGCTCGTGCCGTTCGCAAAAGCGATGCCGCCCGCGATGCCGATCTTGTCCTCCTCGTAGAGGAGTCCCCCGATCACGTTGGCGGCGCCGACGTCGTGACCCAGGCTGGCTCCGAAGTGCCAGTCATGGCCGTCCGCACTGTCCTTCTGGATGCTGGCCGAGAGACTCACCGGCCCGATGGACGGGGTGTCGTAACGCAGCGTGTTCGTACGGGGCGTGTTGACGCTCGGGAAGAACGAGAACACGGAGTAGCCCGACGCCATGCCGTCGGTCATCATCACTCCCAGGCCGCTGTTGGTGTCCGGGGAGTACTCGGTGCCCATCCATGCGCCGTTGTGGCTGGTCCACATGATGCCGTTGCCGGCGCTCGGGGCGTTGCCCAGGGTGACCTTGCCGAAGTCGCCGCTGAGGTAGAGGAGCGAGTGGCGAGCATCGAAGGATGCCTTGTTGTCGGCCATGTCCACATCGGTTCCGCCGCCGGCATTGTTGGAGGATCCATACTCGATGTGCGCGCCGGCGGTGAGGCCCGCCATCACTTCCCCCTCGGCGGTGAAGCGGAAGCGCGACTTCGACGCGGAGCCGTCGACGTGCTGCACGTCGGAATTGGCGCCGTTGTCGGCGAAGCGGATGGCCCGGTTCACGTGCCCCGATACGCTGACATCCAGTGCCTGCGCCGCCATCGGCGCAATCGCACCGGCGACGGCAGTAGCCAAAAGTTTTCTGTTCATCGCGAATTGGTTCCTCTGGTAGAGAAAATCCCGAGCCCCTGGAAGAGGATTCCTGGAGCCCTCCAACTTCTAGAAGTTGCCCGTCCAAATTCAGGCGAGCGGAGTATAGGCCATCGGCGTCGGCGATCTGCAACAAATGGTGCGAAAAATGCCGATGAGCCCCCGCAAGTGTTGCGTATCCGCAACACTTGCGGGGGATTCGCAGAGCGCGCGTTCGTACTCATGCGTCTGAATCACGGCCCAGGGCCGGCTCTCGCCGTCGCACGATGGATCTGAATCCGCATCACCGGCCGGCTCCGCTGCCTGCACCATGCAAAGGGCGCGACGCTGCCGCCGCGCCCTTCTGCAGCACCGAAGGCCCTGTCCGCACAGGGAATCATCAGCGCGTTTCGCCTTTGTAGCGCCTCGATCTCGACGAGCTCCTGCTCCGCCAACCTCACCTTAAGTCGGCGACTTCGCATGGCGGACTGCAAGGATACCGGGACGGGCGTCCAGGATGCACGAACCGTTCTCCGCGGGGGCGAGCGGGCGCTGGACATCGTGCGGAGGCTCGGCATGGTCGCAATGGATACTGCCCTGACGGAGACGGATGTCGGCGCGCTCGAGGGCCGGCCGGGTGCCGCCCGCCGCCGGGCCGGCACCGGCAGATGAGCCCGGACGGTGCTTCCCTGGTGTTGCCCAACCTGCGCCGTCGACTCGCAGTACTTCGAGGGATTCTAATTTAGCAAATAAATTCAATGTATTAGAGCTTTCTGTTCATCACTGAGTCCAGAACACCACTGGAAGTTGGAGGGCCTGGACATTCGCTCCGGATCCTCAAGGACCATCTCTCAAGAGGAACAGATCACGATGAACAGAAAGCTCTTGGCAGTCGCCGTTGCCGGCGCGGTCGCGCCGATGACGGCACAGGCACTGGATGTCAGCGTATCGGGGCAGGTCAACCGCGCCATCCGCTTCGCCGACAACGGCGCCAATTCCGATGTGCAGCACATCGACGGCTCCGCGTCGAAGTCGCGCTTCCGTTTCACCGCCGAGGGAGAAGTGATGGCGGGCCTCACCGCCGGCGCGCGCATTGAGTATGGATCTGCCCACAACCCCGGCGGTGGGCTGGATATTGACCAAGCCGACACAGGAGCATCCAGCAATACAAGCGACAAGCCGGTTGCGACTTCGGGGATGCCTGATCCCATGTCTGCTGGCCACAAGCACTCGGCAAAGCAAGTCGATGCTCGCCATGCGCTTCTCTACCTCAGCGGCGACTTTGGCAAGGTCACCCTGGGCAACGCCCCGAGCGCTGGCAATGGCATCATGTGGACCAGCCACAACGGCGCATGGATGGGCACCGAGTACTCCCCGGACACCAACAGCGGCCTGGGGGTGATGATGACCGAAGCCGACGCCGACGGTAATCAAGCGTCGGGTTACTCCGTGTTCTCGTTCTTCCCGAGCGTCAACACGCCCCGTACGAACACGCTGCGTTACGACACCCCGTCCATCGGGCC
>CAYQVB010000125.1:0-26673 GCA_964420925.1 uncultured Ectothiorhodospiraceae bacterium
CCGTGGGGGGCATGCCCTGCGTGCTGAGCGCAGTGCGCGACGCCCTCGCCTCGGCCGGGGCCGGGGCGGTGGAGATGCCTCTGACGCCGGAGAAGGTGTGGCGCGCGCTCGCGGATGCGTCCGGCCGCGCCGGGGGAGAGACGGGAGCGTGAGCGGAGGTTCCGGCATCCACCCCGAGATGGCGCTCCTCGTCGAGGGCAAGAAGGCGATGAACGCCGCCGTGACCCCCGCGGAGACGGCACGCGCCTTCGAACGCTACGCGGAGATGACGCAACGACCCCATCCGTCCGACATGCAGGTCGAGGATCGCTTCTTTCCCGGACCGGAGGGTGGCCGGATACCGGTGCGGCACTACAGGCCGCGGCACGCCGCTTCGCCCGCGCCCTGCATCCTCTACTTTCACGGCGGCGGCTTCGTGCTCGGCGATCTCGACAGCTCCGACACGGTGGCGTGGGGCATCGCGGAATCGGTCGGGGTGCATCTCATCAGCGTCGACTACCGTCTCGCTCCGCGCCATCCCTTTCCCGCCGCGCCCGAAGACGCCTACGCGGTGCTCTGCCACGTCGCCGCCAATGCCGCGGCGCTCGGTATCGACGCGGAGCGGATCGGCACCTGGGGCGACAGCGCCGGCGGCAACCTCGCCACCGTCACCTGCCTGATGAGCCGTGACCGAAGCGGCCCGCCGGTGCGCGCCCAGGTGCTGGTGGCCGCCGCCCTGAGTGACGTGCTCGATGCCGACTCGTACCGGGTCCACGCGCACTCCGCCGGGCTCACCACTGAATCGGTCGACTACTTCTGGGGCCAGTACCTGGGCGAGCGGAGACCCTCCCGCGAGCCCTGTGCGACGCCTCTCGTGGCGGAAGACCTCTCCGGCCTGCCGCCCGCCCTCGTGCATGTCGCCGAGATCGATCCCCTTGCCGACGATGGCCGTCGCTACGCCGAGCGGCTGCGGGCGTGCGGAGTGCAGGCGGAGCTGCGGGTGGCGGAGCGCATGATCCACGGCTTTCTCCGGGCGCGGCACATCGGACCCGACGCCGCCGCCGAGTTCGAGGTCGGCTGCGCCTTCATGCGGGAACGGCTCGGGGGCTGACCCTTGCCGGCGGGGCAGGGGACATTCCGTCGAAGTTGCAGCGTCGACCCGAGGGGCGCCGGTTGAAGCACATCGCGGGTGTCCGTCCCCACCATCGCGAGCAGATCGGCGTCCGCCCGCCAGGAAATCGGTGAAGTGTCGCGGCTATGCGCGGTCCTTGCTCCCGCTCGCCCGCACCGCCCGTTCGTGGAAGATGAAGCCGATCGCGTTCATGAGGAGCTGGGCGGCCAGGATGGAGGTGACTCCGGTGGGGTCGTAGGGCGGGGCGACCTCCACCAGGTCCATGCCGACCACGTTGCCCTTCTTCGCGACCCCTTCGATGAGCTCCTGCACCTCGTAGTAGAGGAAGCCGCCGTGGCTCGGGGTGCCGGTGCCCGGCGCGATGGAGGGGTCGAAGCCGTCGATATCGATGGTCAGGTAGTAGTCGATTCCGGAGGGAATGCGGTCCAGCACCGCTTCGGTGCCCAGCCGCCGGACATCGCGCACCGAGAGGATGTCCGAGCCCGCCCGGCGTGCGGCATCGTAGTCGAGGCGGTTCGAGGACGACACGTTGCGGATGCCGAGCTGAGTCATCCCGGTGACGTGGTTCTGCTCGGAGGAGCGCCGCAGCGGGTTGCCGTGGCCGTAGCGCACGCCGTGGCGCTCGTCGACGAAGTCGAGGTGGGCGTCGAAGTGCACGATGTGCAGCGGGCCGTCGTCCTCGAAGGCCGCCATCACCGGGGCGTGCACCGAGTGATCGCCGCCGAGCACCACCGGCATCGCTCCCGCCGCGAGAATGCGTCGCACCGCCGCCTCGGTGTTGGCGTGGCTCTTCTCCATGTCGGTGTGCACGATGTCGGCGTCGCCGACGTCGACCATGCGCACTTCCTCGGCCGTCAGGTAGAGGGTGTCGCGCTCGAAGTCGTAGGCGCCACCGTGCCCGAAGGAGAAGAGCGTCGACGCTTCCCGGATTCCGCGAGGTCCGAAGCGGGCGCCGGAGCGCCACTGGGTGCCCATGTCGTTGGGCACACCGAGCACCGCGACGTCGGCGTCGATCGCGTTCCAGTCGGTGCAGATGGGGGCCTTGGCGAAGGTGCAGTGGCCCACGAAGGGCAGGTCCAGCCGCCCCTGCTCGTATGCGAACTCCGACATCATTCTCTCCGCGGCTGCCTGCCGCGCATTATCGGGCCGGCCTGGAGCGACGCGCCAGCCCCGGCCCTCGGGTGGTGGAATCGCCAGGCGCCGCGGCCGGACGGCGCAACGCCTCTCCCATGCACGATTGCTCGCGGAACTTTCAAGAGTTTCGCGACAATCCCCTCCCGTTTTCGTCGCAATATGACCTTTTCAAGGCTTGACCCGCCACGCCGGTGCGGTAAATTTGCGCGCTTCCCAATCTGGAACCGTCGCGATTCGGTATGAGTGACATGTCCGAACGAGTCAAGCTGCCGAAGGGCTACAAGCCGGGCAAGCGCGAGCGCTACATGAATCCCAAGCAACTGGAGTACTTTCGCCAGAAGCTGCTCGGCTGGCGCGAGGAGCTGCTCGAGGAATCCCAGCACACGATTGACCAGATGCGGGAGGCCGCGCGTGACGTGAGCGACGATGCCGAGCGTGCGAGCCGCGAAACGGAGATCAGCTTCGAACTGCGTACTCGCGATCGCTACCGCAAGCTGCTCAACAAGATTGGCGAGGCGCTGAAGCGCATCGACGACGAGAGCTACGGATTCTGCGACGAGACCGGTGAACCCATCGGCATCGAGCGACTGGAGGCGCGCCCCATCGCCACCCTGTGCCTGGAGGCGCAGGAGCGCCGCGAGCGGCTGGAGCACAACTACACGGACCGGCGCTGAAGGGGAGGAGAGAGGCTCGCAGCGGTGGCGCGAGGCGCCGGAGGTCGGCAATCCTCTTCAGTACGCAGCCTTGTCAGGCCGCGTGGGCGCCCTGCATGCAGGTCCGGGCGGTGCCCTTGATGCGCTCGACCATGGAGAAGAAGCCGTTGCTGCGGCTTGGGCTCAAGTGCGAGCCGAGATCGAGCTCTTCGAAGAGTCCACGGATGTCCACGGAAAGAATCTGATCCGGAGAACGGCCGGAGTAGACGGAGAGCAGGATCGCCACCAAGCCCCGCACGATGTGGGCGTCGCTGTCGGCGCGGAACTCGAGCCGCATCGGGGTCCCTTCGAACACTCTGGTCACCATCCAGACGTTGCTCACGCAGCCCTGGACTCGGTTTTCTTCCGTCTTGTCGCTGTCGTCGAGTCCCTCGAGATCGCGCCCCAGCTCGATGAGATAGCGGTACCGGTCCTCCCAGTCGTCGAAGAACTCGAAGGTCTCGATGATGTTTTCGATGTCCATCGGATAAACGGGATGGCGTCCCGTCGATCTTAGCTCCCGCGCCATCGGCGCGTCCAAGGTCCGCAACACTCGGGCAACGGACTTCGTGGCACTGAACTGCACACGTTCCCCCGCGACCGCCTCGAGAGAATGGCGACACCCGGGCCGTAGACGCTGAACTGTCGCTGTACGACCGGCGGGTACGTACCCCGGGCCGGCCTGTGAGTCATTTCTTTTCGCGCCGTGGTGGGAAGCAGTCCCAGAACACGATCGGCTCGCCCTGAGGAGTGCCGAGCAGCTCGTCGTCGCGCATCACCACCTGTCCGCGTACCACGGTGGCGCTCGGCCAGCCCCGTACCCGCATTCCGTCGAAGGGGGTCCACCCCGCCCGGCTTCGAATCCATCGGTTCTCGATGGTGCGCACCGCCCCCAGATCCACCACTGTCAGGTCCGCGTCGTAGCCGAGCGCAATGCGCCCCTTGCCCGCGATGTTGTAGATGCGCGCTGCGCCCGCGGAAGTCAGGTCGACGAAGCGCGCAAGGCTCATGCGCCCCTGGTGGACGTGGTCGAGCAGGATCGGGACCAGGGTCTGCACGCCGCCCATGCCGCTCGGGCTCCCGGGGTAGGGCGTCGCTTTCTCCTCCAGGGAGTGGGGCGCGTGATCGGATCCGATGACATCGACCACGCCGCATCGCACCGCCTCCCACAAGCCCTCGCGATGGCGCGCATCGCGGATCGGCGGATTCATCTGCGCGAGGGCGCCGAGGCGCTCGTAGCACTCCGGGGCGCTCAGGGTCAGGTGCTGCGGAGTGGTCTCGACCGTGGCCAGACGCCGGTGCTCCGCGAGGAAACGCATCTCGTCGAGGGTGGTGACGTGGAGAACGTGCACGGGTCTTGCATGACGCTCGGCGAGCGCCACCAGGCGCCGTGTGGCCCGGAACGCGGTTTCGACATCGCGCCACTCCGGGTGCATGGCGACCGGAGCGCCGCCTTCGACGAGATGATGCCGTTCGCGCATGCGCGCCTCGTCCTCGGCGTGCACCGCGACCCGGCGCCGGCCCTGGCTGAGCACCGCGGCCACTCCTTCGTCGTCCGGCACGAGAAGGTCGCCGGTGCTCGACCCCATGAAGACCTTGACCCCGCAGCATCCGGGCCAGAGCTCGAGGCCGGCCAGGGCCTGCGCGTTGTCGCCGGTGGCGCCGACGAAGAACGCGTGGTCACACCACATGCGCCCGCGCGCCCGGCGCAGCTTGTCGTCCAACGCCTCCGCGGTGGCGGTGAGGGGGTTGGTGTTGGGCATCTCGAACACCGCGGTGACGCCGCCCGCCACCGCCGACGCGCTGCCGCTGGCCAGGTCCTCCTTGTGCTCCGCTCCCGGCTCGCGGAAGTGGACTTGCGTGTCGATGACTCCCGGCAGCACGTGCAGGTGCCGGCAGGGCAGCGTGTGGGCGGCATCCGCGGTGCCGAGATCGCCGATGGCGACGATGCGCCCGCCGCGCACCCCGACATCGGCCGAGATCTCGCCGGAGGGCGTGAACACGGTCCCGCCGAGCAGGGTCAGATCGTAGCGTTCGCTCATTCCGGTGACCGCGAGGTCAGTGAAAGGGGCGGTCGCCCTTGACGGTGACCCGCACGCCGCTCCTCGTCTCGGGGTAGTAGTCCCAGGTGGCGTGGTGCTGGGTGCAGCGGTTGTCCCACATGGCGATGGAGTGCTTCCGCCACCGGAAGCGGCACTGGAACTGCGGATTGGCGACGTGCGCGTAGAGGAACTCGAGCAGCGCGTCGCTCTCCGCCTGCCTCATCCCCACGATGCTCTGAGTGAAGGCCCCGTTGACGTAGATGAGCTTGCGGCCGGTCTCGGGATGGGTGCGGATGACCGGGTGCACCGCCTCGGGGTGCTTCTCCCGGCGAAGGCCGCCGCCGATCTGCTCGTAGCGCCCCCGGTGAATGTCGGCGGTATGCAGCGCCTCGAGCGGGGTGAGCAGGCCCTTCATCGTGTCGGAGAGCGCGTCGTAGGCCGCGTACATGCTCGCAAACAGCGTGTCTCCTCCGACCGAGGGCGCCGTGGACAGGTGCAGGATGCTCGCCATCGGCGGCTCCTCGTCGCAGCTCACGTCGGAGTGCCAGACCGTGCCTTCGGCGAAGGGCGAGGTCGCGTCCGCGTGGATCTTCATGAGCTCCGGTCGCCCGTCCACACAGGGCGCGGAAGGGTGGATATGCAGCTCCCCGAAGCGGCGCCCGAAGCGGATGTGCTGCTCGTGGTCGATGTCCTGATCCCTGAAGAAGAGGACGAGGTGTTCGAGCAACCCGCCGTGCAGGATTCGGAAGGATTCGTCATCGAGCGGCTCGCGCAGGTCGATTCCGTGGACCTCCGCCCCGATGTGGCGGGTAAGGGGGATGAACTCGATCGTGTCGTTACGCATCTGCCTCTCCTTGCGCGAGGGCGCCTTCCCGTCGGCAGGATCATACGCGCCTCGCGGCCGGAAACGGGAGCACCCGGCGCGTGGGGGCAGAGAAGGTCGTTCACCCCGGTCTGTACACAATCGTCTGAATGCGCAGAGCGGCTATCCTTTAACGGCTATCATTCTTTGATCGAGTACCGGCGCCATCGGGGCGGCAGGTGATCACCTCGTAGCAGATCCGGTCGGATGGATGTGCCCCAGGGAAGTCCGGGACTTGGCTGCGGAACTGCTGCACGGCAGTGAGCTGGTGGAATCCAGGAGATACGCGGTACACGACGCTAAGGAGGGTGACGGAAATCATATTTCCATCTAAGAGGTTTTGTGATGTGCTCACTCCATGAGACGCGGTCACGAACTGGAAGCGACGATTGTGGAGAAGTACGCGGCGGTCGAAGCGTATCTGGATGAGCGCGGGCGTCGTATCTGGGCGGGCACGGAGTCGCGTGCCATCGGATATGGAGGAGATGCTCTGGTGTCGGATGCGACGGGATTGTCGCGCCCGACGATCCGAGCAGGTCGCCGAGAGATCGAATCGGGGGGCATGGTACCGGGTCGAATCCGCCGCGCGGGGGCGGGAAGGCCGGGCATTGAGCAGTCTCCGCCGGGCATCAAGCAAGCGCTGGAGCGTCTGGTTGACCCGGTGACGCGTGGCGGTCCGGAGTCGGCGCTGCGCTGGACGTGCAAGAGTCGTGCGAAGCTCACGGCGGCGCTGTCGAAGGCGGGCCGGAAGGTGAGTTCGACCACGGTGAGTCGTTTGCTGCACGAGCTGGGCTAGCGCTTGCAATCGGTTCGCAAGAGTCGAGAAGGGACATCGCATCCTGACCGCAACGCGCAGTGTGAACACATCAACAGGAAGGCCGATGAGTTTCTGCAGCGCGCTCAGCCGGTGGTCTCTGTCGACACGAAGAAGAAGGAACTGGTCGGTGAATTCAAAATCGGCAATACCCGAACGGCGCCGGGGCTTCGGGTCAAAGCCAAGCTCGACAAGAGAAAGTACCCGACCGCAGTGGCCATATCGAAGGCAGAGATGAAAGCCTTGTCTCTACATCGAAACGCGTTCCACGGCGACTGGAACTACGAACTACACCCGCGATGAAGTTGGAAATCTAATTTCGATCAAACTCCTTAGCGCGTCGTTGTGTTCCTCGAGCGGACCCTTTGCGTCCGGGAAGCACTCGCTCGGCAGTCCGTGTGCGCGCGAGAGGACAGGCACTGTCGGCGCCGTCGAGCTGCGGCTCTCCCCGGCCGTGGTCCGCCTCTGCGCCGCCGTTGACAGCGCAGGCGAAGTCATCGGGCCGCCACACCATGAGCCGATCCGGGACATTTTCTTCGTTGGTGTGGCCATCCGTGCGCCGAAGGGTCCGGAAACCATGCCGCTCATAGAACCGGATCGCCGCCTCGTTGGGTTCGAAGGTCCACAGCTTCACACCGTCGCGTGAATGTTTCATGACCGCAGCCAACAGGGCGGTGCCGATACCTCGGCCCTGGTGCTCCGGCAGCACGTAGAGATTGTTGAGAAACTCGCCGTCGGCCGAGGCATAGCCAACAATTCGATCCGCGTGCTCGGCCACCCATACTCTTTCGGACTGGAAGACAACGTCACGCATCCACTCATGGGTCTCTTCCGCGGTGTGCAGATTCGGCGGAAGGTACGCCATGCGCGCCCGCGCCGACATGTGAATCTCCGCGCAGACGCGGTAATCGTCGAGTGTGGCAAGCCTGATCTTCATTCGGGTCCTCCACCCGACCTCGCCCCGATGCTGCACCAGCGCACCGCCGAAAGCGATTCCGGGCGAATGCCGCCGGCGGGCTATGCACGATTGCGTCCCACCGCATCGGGCTGTGCCTGGGTGGTGCGGTTGTGCCCCTGGGCCGGTCGGGGTGGGCCGTGTTCGCGGCGGGGCATCGTGCTCGACTAGCCGCAATGTTTCACCGATTTTCGTCGCGAGGGCGTCAATCTGCCGTGATAGTGGGCCGCACGGACCGAGAGACGCTGAAGGCGTAGCCGACACTACGTCGAAGCGGCTCGAGGGAGTACGGCCCGCTAGCGCGAGCAGATTGGCGTCCGCAGCAGGAAATCGGTGAAACATTGCGGCTAGACTGCCTTCGTGCCAGCAATTGGCGCCTCGAGGAGGAGATCATGATTGACATAAGCCGACGACGATTCCTTCAATCGACCGGCGCGGTGGCCGGGAGCAGCCTGCTGCCCTCGATCGTCCGGGCCGCGGACGGAAAGAACATGACGGTGCGGATGCCGAGCCAGTTCAAGTCGCTCGACCCGGGCTACATGTTCGGCAGCACCGAGATGGCGGTGCAGTTCGGGTGCCTGCCGATCCTCGCCAACTACAACCCCGGAGGGGAGAGGAGCTGGCGACCCTCGTACTACGTGACCTCGATCGAGTACGCCGACGATCTCAACATCAAGTTCTCGCTGCGCCCGGGGCTCGAGTGGTCGAACGGCTTCGGCGAGGTGACGGCGGAGGACGTCAGGTATTCCTTCGAGCGCATGAAGGAGTCGGAGTGGAACGTCAAGTACGACTCGGTGGACAGCGTCGAGGTGATCGACGCGTTGAACGGCGTGATCAAGCTCAAGTACCCCTTCGCCCCGATCTGGAACACGACGCTCTGCAATGGCACGGGAATCATCGTGTGCAAGAACGCGGTCGAGGAGATGGGCGGGCGCTTCGACACCGAGCTGCCCGCGACCTGCGGCCCCTACCTGTTCACCGACTTCATCTCGGAGCAGAGCTGGGAGCTTCACCGCAATCCCGCGTGGGAGGGGCCGAAGCCCGACCTCGACGAAATCAAGTTCGTCGTGATCCGGGAAGAGAAGACCTCCGAGCTCGCGGTGGAGGCGGGGGAGGTCGACCTCACCCGCATCTCGGTGGAGTCCGCTCCCCGCTATCGAGAGAGCCCTCCACCCGATTCGAGCTTCGTGGAGCTGCAGGGGAACGGCTGGTGCTGGATCGGCATGAACGTCGACAACCCCAAGCTCCAGGACGTTCGGGTGCGCCGCGCGATTCAGCACGCGGTCGACGTGGATACCATCCTCCAGGCGGCGTGGTCGGGCGCTTCGCCGCGCGCGCGGGGCATCGTGCCGCGCGGCCAGATCGGCTACCGCACCGAGACGAAGTTCGAGAAACCGGATCTCGACCGGGCGAGGGCCCTGCTCGCCGAGGCGGGCGTTTCGAACCTGAGCCTCACCTTCAAGACTTCCAACCAGCGCGACTACGTGACCGTGGGCGAGGTGGTGCAGGCCAATCTCGCCGAGATCGGAATCCAGCTCGAAGTGGAGCCCCTGGAGACGGGCACTTTCTGGATCCAGGGGATCGAGGCGGAGGGCGATCAGTGGAAGGACCTGGAGCTCTGGGTCATCGAGTACGCCGACTCTCCGGACCCGAGCCAGGCCACCCAGTGGTACGTGGGCGAGCAGGTCGGGGTATGGAACTGGGAGCGCTTCCGGGACCAGGAGTTCGACGACCTGCACGTCGAGGCGATGCAGGAAGCGGACGAGGAGAAGCGCCACCAGATGTACCTCCGGATGCAGGAGATCATGGAAGACACCGGCGCCTACATCTGGCTGCACCACCGGCCCGCGCACTGGCTGCACGCCAACCACATCGAGCCGTCGATCTGGACCGGTTCGCTGATCGACGTGGCCGGCACGAAGTGGGCAGGCTGATCTGAAGAACTCATCACCCGGCTTTCGGGCTGGGTGAACCCAGGGCGAATGTGGGCGGCGCTACTCTTCCCGGGGGGCGCCGCCCAGACGCTCGGACATCGTGAAGATCTCTGCGAAGGCTTCGTCGACCCGGGCCGGCCGGGTGCCGCGCATGACCAGGCTGGTTCCGTAGGCTTCGCCGTCCGACCACGGGTAGCTGCCGATGTCGATGTCGGGGAAGACGTCCTGGATCGCGCCGAGCGCTTCCGCCACCGTACCCTCTCCGACGTGGACTCGGATCGCGCGCGAGCACACGGGCGCACCACCCCTCAGGCGCTTCTTCGCGCCGTCGAACATCTTGCGGGCGATGGAGGGCACGCCCGCGAGCACGAAGACGTTCTCAATCTGAAAGCCCGGGGCCAGCGTGAGCTCGTTGTCGAGAATCTCCGCCCCATCGGGGATGCGCGCCATGCGCATGCGCGCCTCGTTGGCCTCCTGGCCCTTGCTCTCGAACCAGGCCTTGAGCATCGCGTACACCTCGGGATGATAGTCGATGCCGACTCCGAAGGCGCGCTCCACGCTGTCTGCGGTTATGTCGTCGTGGGTGGGTCCGATGCCGCCGGTGGTGAAGACGTAGTCGTAGCGCACGCGCAACGCATCGAGCGCGGCGGCGATGTCCTCGGCGTCGTCCGACACCACCCGTGCTTCCTTCAGCCGGATCCCCATCTCGCCGAGCCGCTCGCCCAGGAAGGCGAGATTCTGGTCCTGGGTGCGCCCGGAAAGGATCTCGTTGCCGATGATGAGTGCGGCGGCGGTGACGGTCCCCGGCATGGCGGCTCCCGGCTTGGAACAGCGCGAGTCTACGCTCGCCCGTCGCCCGCGCCTATTCCCGTGCGGTGACAGCCCGATGATGCCCCGACTACACTCGCGGCGCGTTTTACACCATCGAGCGAAGTGCAGCCGCCATGAAGTACATCGAAGAGTTTCCCCGCCGGGTGCGGGAGATCGAGACGCTGTGGATTCCGCTTTCCGACGGCTGCCGCCTCGCGGCCCGGATGTGGATACCCGAGGACGCGGAGTCGGACCCCGTGCCCGCCATCCTGGAGTACATCCCCTACCGGCGCCGCGACTTCACCGCAATCCGCGACGCGACCAAGCACGCCTATTACGCAGGAAACGGCTACGCCTCGTTACGCGTCGACATGCGCGGCACCGGGGACTCCGACGGGCTGATGCTCGACGAGTACACGAAAGTTGAGCTCGACGACGCGGTCGAGGTGATCGCGTGGCTCGCGGCGCAGCCCTGGTGCAGCGGTGCGGTCGGCATGACCGGCATCTCCTGGGGCGGCTTCAACGCGCTGCAGGTGGCGGCGCTCCGCCCGCCCGCGCTCAAGGCGATCATCACCGCCTGTTCCACCGACGACCGCTACGCCGACGACATCCACTACATGGGCGGCTGCCTCATCACCGAGAACATGAGCTGGGCCTCCACCATGTTCGCGTTCAACTCGCGCCCGCCCGACCCCAGCGTGGTCGGCGAGCGCTGGCGCGAGATGTGGCTGGAGCGCCTCGCGCACGGCGACCCGTGGATCATTCCCTGGCTCGAGCACGCCCACCGCGACGCGCAGTGGAAGCACGGCTCGGTGTGCGAGGACTTCTCCGCCATCGAGTGCGCGGTGTACGCGGTCGGGGGATGGGCCGACGGCTACAGCAACGCGATCCCGCGCCTGCTCGAAGGGCTTTCCTGTCCCCGCCGCGGCCTCATCGGCCCCTGGCCCCACGCGTGGCCCAATGCCTGCATCCCCGGGCCCTGCATCGGCTTCGAGCAGGACGCGCTGCGCTGGTGGGGCCAGTACCTCAAGGGCATCGACACCGGTATCGCGGACGAGCCGATGTACCGGGTGTGGATGCAGGAAGGCGTGCCGCCGAAGCCCGAGTACGCGGAGCGTCCCGGGCGCTGGGTGGCCGAGGAGAGCTGGCCCTCTCCCCACATCGAGAGCCGGCGCCTCGCCCTCAACGCGGATGGCATCGCCACCGAGCCGGCGGCAGGGCGGGATCTCGTCCACCGCTCGCCGCAACGCGTCGGCCTCTACGCGGGCGAGTGGTGCCCCTATGGATACGCGGCGGAGATGCCGCTCGATCAGCGTCTCGAGGACGGGCAGTCGCTCTGCTTCGACTCCCCTGGGCTCTCCGCACCGCTCGAAATCCTCGGCGCCCCGGTGGTGGAACTCGATCTCAGCGTCGATTGCCCGAACGCCCTCATCGCCGCGCGCCTGAGCGACGTGGCGCCGGATGGGGCCGCCACCCAGGTCACCTACGGGCTGCTGAACCTCACCCACCGGGAGAGCCACGAGCATCCGGAGGCGCTCGAGCCCGGGCGCCGCTACCGGGTGCGGGTGCAGATGAACGACATCGCCCACCGCTTCGAGGCGGGGCGGCGCTTGCGCGTTGCGATCAGCACGACCTGGTGGCCACGGGCGTGGCCCTCGCCGGAGCCGGTCACCCTCACGCTCAGCGCGGGCTCCAGCACCCTGGTGCTACCGGTGCGCGAGCCGCGCGAGAGCGACGCCATGCTGCCGGAGTTTCCGGAACCCGAAGCCGCCCCGCCCACTCCTCACACGGCGGACACGCCTTACCAGCGGGGCCGCAGCATCCACTTCGATGCCGAGACCGGAGAGTTGACGGTGGACGTCACCAAGGACCGCGGCCGTTTCCATGTCGAGGGTCCCGATCTCACCTACAGCGGCGCCGGCCGCGACCGCATCAGCATCGTCGGCGAGGATCCGCTTTCGGCACGACACGAGGCGAGCTATCGCATCACGCTGGAACGGGAGGGCTGGAACATCCGCACCGAGACGCGCAGCGTCATGACCTGCACGAAGGAGGAGTTTCTGATCTCCGCCACCCTCGACGCCTACGAGGGCGATATCCGGGTGTTCACGAGGTCCTGGGACGGCCGGGTGCCGAGGAAGCTCGTCTGAGCGGTGCGCCGGTGGCGCCTCCGTCCCGGAGGGTGGTCCGGGAATCCACGAGACGCGCAGAGGCTCGGGCAGGTTCCGAGCGCACGGGAATCTTTGGAACGATCCCGACGGGCGAAGCTCCGTGCGAGTGCCGCATCCCCCCGCATGGCACCGTCCGGAGTGCCGACCACCCCGTAGAATTCGAGAGCAAGGACCGGGGCGCGTGGCAAGCGCTCCGGGGCCATCATCTGTTTCGGCGACGACAGCCAGGCCGATGAGGACCGAGACGATGTGCGGGAAAGCGAGCGAAGGGGAGGGCGCGGGGAAGCGCGCCACGGCACGTTTCGAGAGCGAGGATCAACGCTGGGCAGCGGTGGTCGGTCGCGACCGCTCGGCGGAGGGGCACTTCGTCCTCGCCGTCACGACGACCGGCATCTACTGTCGTCCCGGATGCCCCGCCCGCCGGCCGCGGCGCGAGAACGTGCGCTTTTTTGTGCGCGCCGAGGAAGCGGAACGGGCCGGCTTCCGGCCCTGCAAGCGCTGTCGGCCGGAAGGGCCCTCGATCGAGGAGCAGCATGCCGCCGTGGTGGCCCGGGCCTGTCGACTCATCGAGGCGGCGGAAGAAGCGCCGGACCTCGCGACCCTCGCCGGCGCTGCGGGAATGAGCCGTTACCACTTCCACCGCGTCTTCAAGGCCGCCACGGGACTCACGCCGCGGGCCTACGCATCGGCCCATCGCGCGCGACGGGTGCGCGAGGCGCTGCGCCAGGGTTCCACGGTGACCGATGCAATCCACGAAGCCGGCTTCGGCTCCGCCAGCCGCTTCTACGACGCATCCGAAGAAGTGCTGGGTATGCCGCCGGCGAGCTATCGCCGGGGAGGACGGGAGGAGACGATACGTTTCGCGCTCGGGGAGTGCTCGCTCGGCTCGATCCTCGTCGCGGCCACCGCCAAGGGCGTGTGCGCCATCCTCCTTGGCGACAATCCGCAGGCTCTCCTGCGGAACCTCGAGGACAGATTCGCCAACGCGCGCCTCGTGGGGGGCGACGAGTCCTTCGAGGGACTGGTGGCGCGCGTCGTCGCCCTCGTCGAGGCGCCCGCGCTCGGTCACGATCTGCCGCTCGACGTGCGCGGCACCGCATTCCAGCAGCGGGTGTGGCAGGCGCTGCACGACATTCCCGCCGGCTCGACCGAGAGCTACGCCGAAATCGCAGCCCGTATCGGCGCCCCCGGCGCCGCCCGGGCGGTTGCCCGAGCCTGCGCGGCAAACCCGGCGGCGGTGGCGGTTCCTTGTCACCGCGTCGTACGCCAGGACGGCGGGCTCTCCGGCTACCGCTGGGGCGTGGAGCGCAAGGCGGCCCTGCTCGAACGCGAGGCCGGCGCCTGATCACGAACGCGAATCGAGGATCGCCTGCGCCAGCTTCTCGGCGGTCATGATTGCGGTGAGGTTGGTGGTGGCGCGCACGATGACCGGCATCACCGAGGCGTCGGCGACCCGCAGGCCCGCCACGCCGCGCACCCGGCCCGCGGAGTCGACCACCGCCTCCCCGTCATCCGGCGCCCCCATGCGGCAGGTGCCCACGGGATGGAAAAATCCGGTGATGTGTTCGCGCAGCCACGCTTCCAGGCCGGCATCGTCGGCGACGAGGGCGTCGAGCTCCGCACCGGGACACACCGCGCTGCGCATGAGGAAGTTCCGCAAGAGGGCGGGGCCGTCGAGCAGGAACGAGCCCACGCCTGCGCGCATTGCGTTGAAGGGACGATAGGCGTCGAGCGCACGCACGCGCTCCGAGAAGGACCCGCCGAAACGGTAGGTGGCGAGCGCGCGGACCGCGGGCTGCGAGAGCAGGTCGTGGGCGAAGCGCATCGACTGCATGGCCCGCGCGAGGTCGCGCTCGTCGCCGAACGCATTGACCTCGATGCGCGGCGCCTCGTTCGGGTCGGGAGAGGCGAGGGTGACGCGACCGCGCGAGAAGGGCTTCATGAGCACGAGGAAGAGTCCGCCGATGCGCTCGCCGAGGGCGTGCCAGCTCACCTTGTTGGCGATCGGCATGTACATGTCGAGTGGGGGGCACCCTTTCAGTCCCGAAGAGTAGAAGAGGCCCGCGTTGGCGTGGGGACGGAGGCTCGAGGGTTGCTTTGCGACTCGGCGCAGGTGTGCGGCGGCGGCGAAGGTCGGGTGGTCGTGGAGGTTGCGCCCCACGCCGGGCAGGGCGGCCTGCACCGGGATCCCGAGCGCGGCGAGGTCCTCGGGCGGGCCGAGCCCGGAGCGGAGCATGAGGGCCGGAGTGCGATAGGCGCCGGCGCAGAGCACCACTTCGTTCGCGCGGTGGATCGCGCTGCCTTCCCCCGTTCCCACGCGCACGCCGGTCACGCGCCGCCCCTCCATCACCAGCGAGTCCACGTGGGTGCGGGAGAGGATGCGGAGGTTCTCCCGGCGGCGCGTCTCGCGGTCGAGGTAGCCCATCGCGGCGGACATCCGCTGCGAGGGCAGGCTCGACATGGGAACGCGCCCCAACCCGTGGCGATTCCCGCCGTTCACGTCGTCCACGTATGGGTAGCCGCGGCGCTCGAGCTCGTCCGCGACCGCCGCGACGAAGGGCGGCCACTCGCTTCGGGCGTGCCGCCGCACCGGAATCGGACCCTCGCGCCCATGTCCGGAGTCCTCGAAGTCGAGATCACGCTCGAGACGGCGATAGAAGGGCTCCACGTCGTCCCAGGACCATCCCTTCGCACCCGCCGCTACCCACTCGTCGAAGTCCAGGGGAAGACCGCGCAGCGCCACCATGGCGTTAACGCTCGAGCCCCCGCCGATGACCCGCCCCTGCTCGTAGAACGAGGGACGGCGAGCAGTCTCTCCGTCGCGGGGCGCGAGCCAGTGCACCCGGGTGTCGGGCCACAGGTTCTCCCGCACGTAGGCGGCGGTGTAGAAAGTGTCGCGGATCTCCGCGGGCTCTTCGCCGGGCGGGTAGTCGCGTCCCGCCTCGATGAGCAGCACCCGGTGCCTCGAGTCCGCGCTCAGCCGGTTCGCGAGCACGCAGCCGGAGGAGCCGCCGCCCACCACGATGAAGTCGTAGTCCGCCACGCTTCGTTCACCGCGCTCCTCAGTGAAACACCGTGCCGCCATCCACGTTCAGAGACTGTCCCGTCACTGCCGCGTTGACGTGCAGCCCAGCGATCCCCAGTGCGATCTCGGCCGGGGTCTGGGGGCGCTTCTGGACCTGGATGGCGAGCATGTCTTCCACGCTCATGGCCCAGCCCTCGGCGAGATCGTCGATCATCTGCGTGTGCACGGTGCCGGGACAGATCGCGTTGACTCGAATACCGTGCTCCCCGATCTCCCGGGCAAAGCTCTGAACGAAACCGAGCACCGCGAACTTCGAGGCGCTGTAGTGGGCGAGGCCGGGGCTGCCCTTCTTTGCGCTGATCGAAGCGATGCACGCGATGGAGCCCGGGGTCCGCCGCTCGATCATTGCGCCTGCCGCCGCCCGCGCCACGATGAAGGTTCCCGTGGTGTTCACGTCGAGCACGCGGCGCCACTCCGCCACGTCCATGTTCACTACGTTGTGGACCGAGAGCACGCCGGCGGCATTGACGGCAAGGTCGATACCGCCGGCGCTTTCGCAAAACGCATCGAGCGCTTCCTGCACCGAGCGCTCGTCGGTGACGTCGATCGGATGGCTCGTGGCCTGGCCGCCGCGTGCGACGATCGCCCGCGCGGTGTCCGCCGCCCCCGCTTCGTTGCGGTCGCTCACCCCGATCGTGGCGCCCCACTCGGCGAAGGCCTCGGCAATCCCCTTTCCCATCCCGCGGGCGCCGCCGGTCAGGAAAACCCTGAGCTCGCGAAAGTCGTAGCGGAAACCTGATGTCATCTGAGTCATCCCTCGAAGCGAATCAATGGTTGGTGCAAGTCAAAACGGATGTAGTCCGGCCGCCGCCGGGACCCTGATGCCTGTCGGTGCCCGGACGCTGCGCTCGGGTCGCGACCGCCGTTGTGGTGCATCTGCAACGGGTGTCGTGGTGACGATAGCACGGGAACGCAGCGATCCGGCCGTCGAGCCTTTCGGCGACCGGCCTGAATGGATTCGGGCCGGTCGCGGCATTGCCGGGGGCTTCCGGGAACCACCGGGTTTACCGGGGCCGGCGAGTTGCCGTGGGGCGGGACCAGTCCGCGCGAAGGGTGCGCGGTCCCGCGATCTCGAGAGGTGACCGGGCGGGCGGTTCCCCGGGGTCTGCGAGGGCGATGAGCGTAAGATCATCCGTGGCAAGGCCGCGTGGCACCATGGATTTTGACTGCCGGGCACAGGTCCGGCGGACGGAGAACGGAGGGACGACATGATGGATGCGAGAGAGGTGGGAATGTCACCCGAGCGACTGGCGAGGATCCGTCCCGCGATGGAGCGGCACATCGGCGAGGACAAGCTTGCCGGTGTGGTGACTCTGCTCGCGCGCGGGGGCCACGTGGTGCACCACGAGGCAATCGGCGGGCTCGAGCGCAGCGGTGGCGAGCCGATGTGCACCGACGCGATCTTCCGTCTCTACTCGATGACCAAGCCGATCACGTGCGTCGCGCTGATGACGCTCTACGAGCAGGGTCACTTCCAGCTCCCGGACCCGGCGTCGAAGTTCATCCCCGGGTTCGATGGCCTGAAGGTCGCCATCGAAGACGGCTCGGAGGTTGCGCTGGTCGACCTCGACGAGCCGGTGACGATTCACCAGTTGCTGACCCACACCGCCGGCCTCACCTATGGCTTCTGGGAGTACGGAGCGGTGGAGACGCGCTACCGAGCGGCGCGGGTAAGCGCAGACCAGCCGCTCGCCGACTTCGTGTCCGACCTCCTCGAGCTGCCGCTCGCGTTTCAGCCCGGCGCGGCCTGGCGCTACAGCTTCTCACACGACGTGGTGGCGCGGCTCGTCGAGATCATCAGCGGGCAGGCCTTCGACGACTACCTCCACGAGCATCTCTTCGAACCCTTGGGGATGATGGACACCGCGTTCCACGTGCCGCAGGACAAGCACCATCGCTTCGCCTCGATGTACGGCAGCGGCGAGGTGCTCGGCCCCGACATCACCGGGACTCGACTCTTCGAGGACCTCGAGGCCGGCGTGAACGAGCGCATCGCCGGGCCTTCGGACAGTCTCGAGTCGTCACCGCACCGGGTGCTGCGCGGCGGGCATGGCCTCGTCTCAACCGCTTCGGACTACCTGCGTTTCTGCCAGATGATGCTGAACGGCGGAGAGCTCGAGGGCCGGCGCATCCTCGGACGGAAAACGGTGGAGCTGATGATCGCCAACCATCTCGCGCCGGAGCTGCTACCGATCGAGGAAGGCGGGCTGTACCGGCCGGGCTTCGGCTACGGACTCGGCTTCGGCGTGCTGATGGACGTGGGACGCAGCGGCACCATCGGCTCGAAGGGAGAGTTCAACTGGAGCGGCGCCGCCTCGACCTCCTTCTGGGTGGATCCGGTCGAGCAGCTCATCGGCATCCAGCTCGCCCAGTTCCAGCCGATGAGCACCTTCCCGAACGCGGAGGACTTCAAGGTCGCCGCCTACCAGGCGATCGTCGACTAGATAACGGTGACCGGAGCATCGGTTCATACGGGAGGGAGATGAAACATGGCACATCTCGATGCCGTCGTCGTCGGCGCCGGATTCTCCGGCCTCTACATGATGCACCGGCTGCGCCGGAGGGGGCTCTCGGTGCAGGGCTTCGAGGCGGGCACGGACGTTGGCGGCACCTGGTACTGGAACCGTTATCCGGGCGCCCGCTGCGACAGCGAGAGCCTGAGCTACTCCTACTCCTTCCTGCCGGAGCTCGACCAGGCGTGGCGCTGGCCGGAGCGCTACTCCGAGCAGCCCGAGATCCTGAAGTACATCGAACACGTTGCCACCACGCTCGAGCTTCGCCGCCACTTCCGCTTCGGCGCGCGGGTGACGAGCGCTTCCTTCGATTCCGCGAGCGACCTGTGGACTGTCGGCGCCGAGCCCGGCGATCGGGTCACCGCGCGTTTTCTGATCATGGCGACCGGTTGCCTGTCGGTCCCCAACTGGCCCGCGATCGACGGTATCGAGCGCTTCCGAGGGCGTCGATACCACACCGGCCGGTGGCCCCACGAGGGCGTCGATTTCTCCGGCAAGCGGGTCGCGGTCATCGGCACCGGCTCGACCGGCATCCAGTCCGTCCCGAGGATTGCCCGTCATGCCGACCAGCTCTTCGTCTTCCAGCGCACCGCGAATCACTGCGTGCCGGCCCAGAACGCTCCGATGGACCCCGAAGCCGAGCGTGCCTACAAGTCCCGCTACGCGGAGATGCGTGAGAAGGCCCGCCGCTCCATCTCCGGCGACGTGGTGCCCGAGGAGTACGTCACGATCATGGACCTCGACGACCGCGAGCTGGAGAAGGAGCTCGACCGCACCTGGGCCCAGGGCGGGTTCTATACCCAGTATCCCTATACCGACCTCCTCACCAGCCCCGTGGCCAACGAACGCGTCGCCGAATACTCCCGAAACCACATTCGCGGCAGGGTGAGGGACGCCGAAGTCGCCGAGCGCCTCTGCGCCAAGGACCATCCCTTTGCCACCAAGCGGCTCTGCGCGGACTCCTTCTACTTCGAGACCTTCAACGAGCCGCACGTGCGCCTGGTGGACCTTCGGGCGACCCCGATTCGCGCGATCGACGAGCGAGGCGTCGCGACAAGCGACCGGCACTACGATGTCGACGCGATAGTCTTCGCGACCGGCTTCGATGCCATGACCGGCGCGCTCACCGCGGTCGACATCCGCGGCCCGGAGCGCGCCTCGTTGCGCGACGCCTGGAAGGACGGACCCGCGAACTACCTGGGCCTCGCCGTCGCCGGATTCCCCAACCTGTTCACGGTCACGGGTCCGGGCAGCCCCTCGGTGCTCACCAACATGGTGAGCGCGATCGAGCAGCACGTGGAGTGGATCGATGCGTGTCTCGCGTGGATGGGGGAGCGCGGCGGGTCCCGGATCGAGGCGAGCAGCGAAGCCCAGGCGAGATGGGTCGACTACGTCAACCGGTCGGGCGACGCCACGCTCTTCCCCCGCGCCGACTCCTGGTACGTGGGCGCCAACATCCCCGGCAAGGCGCGGGTGTTCATGCCCTACGTCAACGGACTCGGCATCTACCGCGACGAGTGCGACGCGGTGGCCGACGACGGCTACGCCGGATTCGCGGTGACCTGAACCGGGGAACTCTCACCACATGCCCGCCGCCGCGCTCGATACCGACCTCAAGCGTTGTCGCAGAAATCATGGCCCAAGACGATCTCGCGGCATGCTTCGGCAGTGCGGCAAAGTGGCCGAGAATCTTCTTTTCGCCACGATGCGTTCGTAGAAGGATACTGCCGGGCGCGCGGTCGGAACCGCGCTCTGCCCTTCGTTGGAGACCGGGTTTGCTCAGGCGTCGAGCCGGCCCGCGACGTAGCGCCCGAAGTGGATGTTGGTGACCTCGAGCCAGGACATCCGCCCCCGCCCCGCGTGGCGGGCGCGCACGCCGCGCTGAATGCTCTCGAGCCGGACCCGGTCCTCCTCGTTCACCTGCCGGTAGAAAGCCGCGATCTCGTTGAGGGTGTGGTTCTCGAACTCCTCGCCGTAGCTCGCCACGCCCCAGCGCGTGCGCACCCGTCCCGTCGCCACCGGAATGATGCACATGTAGAAGACCCGTTCCGGGGAGAGGGCGATCACCAGCGAGGGATACAGGCAGATCATGAAGACGGCGCGGCGCTCGCGTTCGGTGAGGTCCGGGTGGCAGGGCTCCCGGGCCGGCTCGTCGGGGTGGAAGGGACCGTAGAAGGCACTGAACTGAGCGTCCTGGTGTCCCCAGTAGCTGAGCTCGGCCGGGGTCACGTTCTCCAGGCTGTCCTTGTGGGTCTGGAAGGTGTGATAGCCCTCGGTGAAGTTCTCCACCAGCAGCTTCCAGTTGGTGTCCCAGATCTCGTCGCCCCCGGTGAAGCGGCGCATGTCCTGCATGTGGTGGCGCTCGATGTGCGGCTCGAGATTGGCGAGGCGCGGCGCGAGCGGCTCCGCCTGCGGGTCGAGGTTGACGAAGATGAAGCCCCGCCACACTTCGCTCCTGATTTCCGGCAGGCGGCATTCCTCCATCCGGAACCCCTCGGTACGGTCCATGTAGCGCGCGCCGACGAGACGGCCGTCCCGAGCGTAGGTCCAGGCGTGATAGGGGCATACGAAGACCCGGGCGTTGCCCTGCCCCTGCGCTACCTCGGTCCACTTGTGGCGGCACACGTTGGAGAGCACCCGGATGCGGCGGTCGTCGCCGCGCACCACGAGCAGGGAATCACCCGCGAGCTCGGTGGTGAAGTAGTCGCCGGGTTCCGCGACCTCATCGGCCCGGCCGAGTGGCACCCACTCGTGCTCGAACACCCGCCGCACTTCGAGATCGAACATTTCCTCCGAAGCGTAGGCGCCGGCGGGCATCGACAGCGCCGCGGAGTCGGGCAGTGTCGCGAGGTGCCTGAGCTCGCTGAGAATATCGTCGAGTGAATGGCGCCTGTTCCGCATCTCGTCACCCCGACCGGAGAACATGCGCGCGCGATGATACTCGCGGCTGCGGAGCCGCTACCAGGGAGGGTGCTTTCCGTCCCTTGATGAGCCGGCCATGGTCGGGGGACCTGCCCATGCTGTCGCGCGAGGAACATCGAGGAGTGGATTCCCGCTTGTATGGAAAATCCCTCAAGTGATTGATTCTTGGTTCCCGTACTTTACATAACACGACGTGAATCGGGATTGCTCAAATGCACAGATGAAATCGATGTTCCCTACGCGACAGCGTGGACAGGGAACCTGTCCGTGGCACGCTTTCGCGGGAATGACGGAAACTACTTCTCGTCATTCCCGCGAAAGCGGGAATCCACCGGATTGACTGATGGGGGCGAGTGGCGGCGTGCTTCGAGCCGAATCGGTCTATGGACGAGTTCCAGATCCCAGGGCCCGGTTGAGGACCTCGCGGGTGTTCTTCGACAGCGACGGCAACGCGAGCACCTCTTCCATTGCGGCGGCCATGCCCTCGCGGCGTGTGTCGTCGTAACGGCGGAAGTGGGAGACGGCGCCGGCGAGGCGCGCCGCCACCTCGGGGTTCAGGGGATCGATCTCCCGCATCCGCTCCGCCCAGAAGCGATACCCCGCGCCGTCCGCGGCGTGAAAGCGTGACGGGTTGCCGAAGCAGAACGCGTACACGAGGGCTCTCACCCGGTTCGGGTTCCCGAGATCGAAGACGGGATGCGACAGGAGCCTCGTCACCCGATCGAGGGTGCCGGGAAGGGCCGAGGTGGCCTGGAGGGAGAACCACTTGTCCATGACGAGCGGATCGTCGCGCCAGCGCTCCTCGAAGCGGGCGAGGGCCTCCGTCCGCTCTTCGCACTCGAGGTCCGCGAGAGCGCCGAGCGCAGCGGTTGCATTGGTCATGTTGTCCGCGGACCGGAAGTGGGCGAGACACTGCGTGCGAGCGGCCGTGGTGCCGGTGGCGGCGAGGTACGCGAGGCAAGTGTTCGCGAGCGCGCGCCGCGCCGCACCCTCCGCGTCGAAGCGGTAGGGCTCGTCGCCGGCGAGAAGGCGGCGCCGCACGGCGTTGAACTCGTCCGAGAGCGCTTCCCCGAGGGCACGGCGCAGGCCCTGCCGGGCCACGTGTATCGCCTCTACGTCGATGCGCTCCATGCGCTCGGTGAGATAGTCCTCCGAAGGCAGCGTCAGGAGCTCGGCGGCGAAGGCGCCGTCGATGGCGGGGTCTCGCAGGACCGAACGCAGGGCTTCGACGAAGGGCGCGTCGGCGGGCGCCGCAGCGTCCGTGAAGGCGCCACCCGCGGCGATGAGCCGGTCGAGACGCGCCAGCGCGAGCTGCTGTCCCGCGTCCCAGCGTGCGAAGGGGTCGGGATCATGAGCGAGGAGGGCGGTGAGCTCCTCGTCCGAACGTTCCATCTCGACTTTGACGGGGGCGGAGAAGCCGCGAAGCAGCGAGATGCGGGGCGGTGCATGGATGTCCCTCAGTCGGAAGGTCTCGACCGGCCTGCGGACCTCGAGCACCAGGGTGCCGTCGTTCCCGATCGCTGCGGGGGCGCTCTCGGGGTCGGGGCGGAGGGCTCGTCCCTCCCGGTCCAGGAGGCCGAGCGCGAGCGGGATGTGCATGGGCTCTCCGGAGGAGCCTTCGGGGATCTCCGGAATCCGCTGCTCTACCCGCAGGTCGAGGGTGCGTCGCTGCGGATCGTGTTCGCGCGCGATGCGCAGGACCGGGGTGCCCGCCTGGGAGTACCAGCGGCGGAACTGCCCGAGGTCGACTCCCGTCGCGTCCTCCATCGCGGCCACGAAGTCGTCGGTGGTGACCGCCGCCCCGTCGTGGCGCTCGAAGTATCGGTCCATCCCGCGCCGGAACCCGTCCGCACCGAGCAGGGTGTGCATCATGCGGATGACTTCGGCCCCCTTGAAGTACACCGTCGCGGTGTAGAAATTGTCGATGGCCTCGTAGGCGTCCGGGCGCACGGGGTGGGCGTCGGGACCGGAATCCTCCTTGAACTGGTGGTCGCGTATGAAGCGCGCGTCCCGGATACGCTTGACCGCCGCAGAGCCCATCGCGGCGGTGAACTGCTGGTCGCGGAACACCGTCAGCCCCTCCTTGAGGCTGAGCTGGAACCAGTCGCGGCAAGTGACACGATTGCCGGTCCAGTTGTGGAAGTACTCGTGGCTGATGACCGTCTCGATGTTCGCGTAGTCCGAATCGGTAGCGCTCTCGGGATCGGCGAGCACGTAGCGGGAGTTGAAGATGTTGAGGCCCTTGTTCTCCATCGCACCCATGTTGAAGTGGTCCACCGCCACGATCATGAAGAGGTCGAGGTCGTACTCCAGGCCATAGGTCTCCTCGTCCCAGCGCATCGCCTTCTCGAGCGCGGCCATCGCGTGACCGCAACGCGCGACGTTGTGCGGCTCAGTGTAGATGCGCAGTTGAACGCCGCGGCCCGAAGCGGTGGTGTAGACGCTTTCGAGGCAGGCGAGGTCGCCCGCCACCACGGCGAAGAGGTAGGAAGGTTTGGGGAAGGGGTCTTCCCAGCGTACCCAGTGCCGCCCGTCCTCCGTGCTTCCGCTCGCGACCGGGTTGCCGTTCGAGAGCAGCACCGGAAACTCGTCCCGCGCCGCACGCAGGGTGGTGGTGAAGCGCGCGAGCACGTCCGGTCGATCCGGATAGAAGGTGATGCGCCGGAAGTCCTCCGCCTCGCACTGGGTGCAGAGAATTCCGTTCGAGGCATAGAGCCCCTTGTACCCGGTGTTGCGCTCCGGGAAGACCCGGGTCCGCACCCGCAGCGAGAAGAGGGCGCAGGGGTCGACCGTGCCCGCGCCGCGCCGCTCCCGGGCGAAGAAGGAGGCGGGCAGGACGAGTCCGCCGTTCTCGTCGAAGCCGTACTCGTTCGCGGAAAGGACGCGACCCTCGAAGGCGATGTCCACGAGCTCGAGCTCGGTGCCGTCGAGGACGAGCGGCGCATCGGGCGCAGTACCGGGCGCGCGCCGCAGCTCCATCGTCGACGTGACGAGCGACTCCGCCGCCGCGAGATCGAAATCGAGATCGATCCGGTCCACCAGGAAGGGCGGCGGGCGATAGTCTTCGAGCCGTACTTCGCGCGTGGCGGCGGTGGGGGTTGCTCGAGTTGCAGTCACGATCGCGATCCTCGACTTGACGGCGGCCGCAAGGCTGGCAGAGTCCCACCACGGATGGAAGCCGGTGCCGGGAGCCCGCGCGTTCGTGGCGAGGGGCGACTGTCCATGCCGCTCACGAAAGGGAAGCTCCCGTGTCTCTGTCGACCCGCGGATCTCCTTCGGAATCACACTGCGTTGCATGCGTGCATTCGCTGCAACTCGCGGGACCGCGTGTGCGCCGCGGGGGTCCGTTCGGGGGCAAGGCGAATGGATCGCCTTCTGCATGACCCGTCGAGTCTGTGTTAGGGTCGGCGAGCCCGGGAGCGGCACCACAAAGACCGAACGAAACTGGAGGGTAGAGATGACAAGATCACCCGAAAACTCATCCTATCGAGAGTCCGAGATCCAACGGATGAAGGCGACGTTCGAGAGCGGCGGGCTCTCGCGCCGCCAGTTCATGCAGGGCTTGATGGCGGCGGGTCTGACCGTGTCGGGCGCGAGCGCGATTCTCGGCAGCGCGCGTGACGTCCGGGCGATGACGCCGAAGAAGGGCGGCCGGCTGCGCTACGCCTGGAACCTGCACGGGCCCAACGACACCCTGGATCCGGCCCTCATCGGCGGTGGGCTCGATTACGTTCGCGCCCGCAGCTACTACAACAATCTGGTCCAGTTCAACGACGATCTGTCGCTTCGTCCGGAGCTGGCGGAGGAGTGGGATGTCAGCGCCGATGGCCTGGAGTGGACATTCAAGCTCAGGAAGGATGTCCAGTTCCACGATGGCGCCCCCTTCACCGCTGACGACGTGGTCTACACCATGAACCGCCACATGGGCGAAGACTCGGTCTCCAGGGTCACCGAGATGGTCAGCTTCGTGAGTGAATGGAAGAAGGTCGACAAGCACACCATGAAAGCGGTCCTCGCGAGTCCCAACTCGGACCTGCCCGCGGTTCTCGGCACCTTCCACTTCAAGATCGTCCAGAACGGGGCGGAAGGTGAGTACTTCAACCAGCCGAACGGCACCGGTCCCTTCAAGCCGGTGGAGTTCAGCCCCGGAGTGCGCGCGGTGGGAGTGCGCAACGACAACTACTTCAGGGGCGAGGTCTGGCTGGACGAGATAGAGACCTTCGGCATCACCGACAACGTAGCCCGGGTGAACGCGCTCGTCTCCGGCGATGTCGACATCATCGGTGGAGTGGATCCGAAAGCGATCAAGCAGATCGAGGAATCGGACATTGCGGAAATGTGGTCGGTGCCTTCCGGCACCTATAACGGAATCGTCCTGTCGCTCGACCGGGAGCCGGGAAACAACCCGGACTTCGTATGGGCGCTCAAGTACCTGGTGAACCGGGAGCGCGTGGTCAAGTCCATCCTGAAAGGACAGGGCCTCGTCGGCAACGATCATCCGATCGGTCCACCCTACGGGGCAGAGCACTGCGCGGAGCTTCCTCAGCGCGAGTTCGACCCCGACAAGGCGAAGTTCCACCTCGAGAAGTCCGGAATCAAGGAGACGACGGTGGAAGTCGCCGATGTCCTGCCCGGAGTCACCGACACCTGCCTGCTGCTGCAGCGCGATGCCGAGAAGATCGGCCTGAAGTTCAACGTCAAGCGAGTGCCGACGGACGGCTACTGGGGCAACATCTGGATGGTGCGACCCGTCTTCGTGACGGGATGGTTCATGCGTCCGACCGCGAACATGATGTTCTCCATCGCCTATGCATCGGAGGCGCCCTGGAACGAATCGCGCTGGAAGAACGAGCGCTTCGACCAGTTGCTCGCCGAGACTCGGGTGGTGCAGGACCCGGGGCTGCGGCATGAAATGTACTGCGAGATGCAGCAAATGGTTTCCGACACGACGGGCGTCATCATTCCGAACCATCTCCACAACATCGACGCCAAGCTGAAGAGGGTCAAGGGCGTGACCAACGTGCCGCTGATGTCGGTGGGTGGCGGTGAATGGCCGGATTCGGTCTGGCTCGATAGCTGATCCTGATTGCGGCCTTCGTCCGGGTCCATGCCACTGTGATCCGGGCGAAGGCCGCCGCCTTTACTCATCAACGCTCAGTGCGCGCCTGACGGCTTACGGTTCCTTAGGTCTTAGGCGACTTCGCGTAGACGAGAAGCGCATAGAGCGGCATTTCGTCTCCACCGTAGAAACAGACCGCCCGCGCGCCGCCTCTCTTGCCACGACCCGAGGCCGCAAAGCGCAGCTTTCGGACGCCTCCCGTCCCCGGAATCTCGTCGCCCGCCAAAGGATTGTCGGCCAAGTAGCAGTTGGGAGCCGCCATCGCTACGCACTTGCGGCCCATCCCAGGAGTCGCCATCCGTTCCGCATTGACGGTCCATGAGGTCTCGCATGAACTATCCGCGACGTGCGATGAAGGGTAGCGCGGCCGTCTCCATCGAGACCGGCCCGTCGGGGGTGTGCATGGATACGACCAGCCCGGGATCGCTGTGATCGATGCGAATCAAGGCGAGAGCAATGGCACGTTCGAGGGTCGGTGAGTAGACGGCGTTCTGCGCGACCCCCAAATG
>CAYQVB010000126.1:0-19795 GCA_964420925.1 uncultured Ectothiorhodospiraceae bacterium
TCAGGGCCACGCCGCGGGGTCCGGGCCGAGGGGAGAGCACCATGAAACTTGCCGAGTACGCCGCATACGATGCGCTCGGTCTCGCCGAGCTGGTCCGCAGCCGCGAGGTCACCCCAGGAGAGCTCCGGGGGGCCGCGCTTCGCGCAATCGATGCACTGAACCGCGATCTCAACGCGATCATCGAGATCTATCCGGACGGTGCCCCCGCCACCAATGTCTCCGAAGGCTCCGAAGGACGCTTCGCCGGCGTGCCGTTTCTGGTGAAGGACGTCGGCTTGCACTTCGAGGGAATCAAGTGCGAGTTCTGCAGCCGATTGTGCGAGGGCATGGTTGCGCCGGCGGACAGCCACTATGCGCGTCTCGTCAAGGGCACCGGGATCGAAATCGTCGGCCGCACCAACACCCCGGAGTACTCGATGTCCGGCACGAGTGAGAACCTGCTCTATGGCAACACCTCGACGCCATGGATGAAGGGCTACTCGGCCAGCGGCTCGACGGGCGGCGGCGCGGCCGCGGTCGCCGCCGGCATCGTGCCGATTGCCCACGGCTCGGACATCGGCGGCTCGATTCGGGGACCGGCCGCCTGGTGCGGCGGCGTCGGCCTGAAGCCCTCGCGCGGGCGCATCTCGTCGGGCCCCTTCTTCGACGAGTGGGGCCACGGCATGTCGATGACTTTCGTGCAGACCAGGACCATGCGCGACACCGCGGCGATGCTGGATTGTCTCGCGGCTCCACAACCGGGGGATCCCTTCGTCATCGAGCGAGCGGCCGAGCCGTATTCGACGTATGTCGAACGGCCAACGCCGAGACTGCGCATCGCCTACTCGGCCGTCCCCCTCATGGACGCCCCGGTCGACCCGGAGACCGCGGCCGCAGTGGAAGCAACCGCGCGCTGCCTGGACGGCCTGGGCCACGAAGTGAGCGAGGACGCGCCGCCGGTCGACCTGGCGTCCATCGACGAGGCCTGCCTCCCCGCCTGGTTCTTCGACTTTCACCGTCGCCTGGACGGGTACGCCGAGGAAATGGGGCGAAAGGTCGGAGCCGACACGGTGGAGGCCGGCACCCTGCGCTTCTACGAACGCGCGAGGGAGATACCGTACGCGCACTTCTTCGACGCACAGGCGGTATTCAACCGGGTCCGGCGCGAGGTCGGCCCCTTCTTCGAGAAGTACGACGCCTGGGTCACCCCGACGATGGCCCAGGTGGCCGCGAGGCATGGCGTCTACGGCATGAACGTCGACATGGAGCCAAGCGAGTTCCTCGCTCACGAGCAGCGGCCGTGTCAGTTCATGGTGCTCTACAACGTGACCGGCCAGCCCGCAATATCGCTGCCGCTCGGTATGCACTCGAGCGGCCTGCCCATCGGAGTCCAGATCGCGGCGCGCCATGCGCGGGAGCACGTGCTCATCGGTCTCGGCGCGGCCCTCGAGGAGGCAATGCCCTGGCGCGCCCAGCTGCCGTCCCTTCACGTGTCGAAGGTCGGCGAAGGCTGAGACTCGAGCCCGGCTCGATTGTGGACGGCGATCATCGATCGGCGTCTCGAGGACATCACAGATTCACACGACAAAGGCCCGATCCCGCTGCCCACCTCACACCATTGCCTGGCGGGCGACGGAGCCCCGGCCGGCCAAGGCGCAACAATCAGACACCCTGGGGCCGTTCGCGGGAAGGAGTCTCTTCATGAACGTCCCGTTCACCGGCGGCTGCGCCGGTGGCGCCATTCGATGCACTCGTTCGGGCATGCCGCGCCAAGTTAGCACCGGCCCGAGGAAGGTGCTCACGGCTCGTTCGGATCTGGCATGCGGTAGCCGACGCCGCGCTCGTTGAAGATGTAGGCGGGGCTCGCCGCGTCGTCGCCGAGCTTGGCGCGAAGCTTCTTGACGAAGGCGCGCACGGGGTCGGTTTGAGCGGACTCCCTCGTGCCCCACGCCTGGCGAAGCAGCGACTCCGAGGTCACGACCCGTCCGGCGTTGACCGAGAGGATGCGCAGCAGCTCGTACTCGGTGGCCGTCAGCGGCACCGCCCGCTCCCCGACCGTCACCCGGCGCCGCTCGTAGTCGATGACGAGATCCGCGAACACGAAGGGCTCGGGAGCGGCGCGGCGGCGCAGCGCCGCCCCGACCCGCGCGGTGAGTTCCGTCGGCGAGAAGGGTTTGACGATGTAGTCTGCGGCACCGCTCTCGAACGCGCGCGCGATGGTTTCGTCGCGGCCGTAGCCGGAGATGAAGATGACGGGCAACTCGGAGAGCTCCGGAATCTCGGTCATCAGCTCGATGCCGTCGGCCCCGGGCAGAATGAGGTCGAGCAGCACGAGCTGCGGCTTCTCGCTGTGGATGAGATCGGCGAGCTCGCCCGGATCGCCGGTCACCAGTGCCGTGTAGCCCGCCCTGGAGAGCGCGTCGCGCACGTAGCGCAGCGTCTTCGGGTCGTCGTCGACAACGAGGATGCGCGGGTTCTCGCGCACCTCGCCGGTCCGGCGCCTGCGGCGCGAAGTGGCTCGGGCCCGCCCGCCGGCATCCTCGCCCTCGGCCACCGGAAGCGTGAAGGTGAACCGCGCGCCCCGGCCGATTCCTGCGCTCTCGGCGCGAATGCGGCCCCCGTGCGCTTCCACCAGCCCCTTGCAGATCGCCAATCCCAGCCCGGTCGCGCCGATTTCGCCTTCAGCGTCGCCTTCGCGGAGGGCGACGTGCTTGCGAAAGAGCTGCGCCAGCATCTCGGGAGGCACGCCTCGGCCCTGGTCTTGGACCGAGACCGCGACGTGCACCCCCTCGCGCGCCGCTTCCACGCGCATGGGAGCGCTTTCCGGGCAGTGCCGGGCGGCGTTGGAGAGCAGGTTGTTCAGCACCTGCACGACGCGCTCCCGGTCGGCCATCACCCGGGGGAGCTCCGGGGGCAGGTCGATGCGAACGGCGTGCCTCGCGCCGCCGCTCAGGAACGTGTTCCTCGCCCGGTCCACCAGTGCAGCCACCTCCCAAGGCTCGGGATCGACCGACAGCATCCCCGCTTCGATGCGTCCCGCATCGAGGAGATTCGACACGAGTCCCTGCATGTGATCGGCCTGGACGTCGATGATGCGGAAGAACTGCAGCATCTCGGCCCGCGGCAGAGCGGGCGCGGCGCCCAGCACCGCCGCGGCCGAGCCCTTGATGGAAGTGAGCGGAGCGCGCAGCTCGTGGCTCACCATCCCCAGGAACTCCGCGCGCAGGCGCTCGAGCTCCTCGAGCGGCGCGAGATCCTGCATGGTGACGACCACCGAGATAACCTCCCCGTCCTCGGAGCGGATCGGGGTCACGTTGATGAGCGTCCTCACGCTGCGCCCGTCGGGCACCGAGAGCACGATCTCCTCGGCGCGCATCGTGGTGGCGTTGCCGAGCGCTCGAATCAGGGGGAACTCCGCGAGCGCGACCTCGCTCCCGTCGGCGAAGCGACAAGTCAGCACTTCGAGCAGATCCTCCGCGGAGCGCTCGGCGATACGCAGCCCCTCGACGATGCGCCGCACCTCGCGGTTGAACGACACCGCACGGCCGGTCCTCGCATCGAACACCACCACGCCCACCGGCGAGGTCTCGACCAGGGCTTCGAGATCGGCCCGCGCGCGCTGCTCGTCGCGGTGGGCGCGCGCGTTGGCGATCGCCGTGGCGGCCTGCGAGGCGAAGAGCACGAGCACCTCCTCGTCCTCGTCGGTGAACTGCGGCGCGCCCTCCTTCCCGGCGAGGAAGAAGTGGCCCACGTGCACGCCGCGATGGCGCATCGGGGTGCCCTGGAAGGTCTTCGAGCGCATGAGGTCGGCAGAGAAGCCGAGCGCGCGGACGTAGTCCGGCAGGTCGGCGAGGCGCACCGGTCCCGGCAGGTCGCGCAGGTGCGCAAACAGCCGGGGACCGTCGGGCCACTCGGCGAACTGGCGCTTCTCCTCGGGGGTGAAACCGGAGGTGACGAACTCGCGCACCTCGCCCGCCTCGTCCACGGTGGTGATGATGCCGTAGCGCGCGGCGGTCAACGCGCGGGCGGTGTCGACCGCCTCCTGCAGCACGGTGGCGAGGTCGAGGCTCGCACTGGTGCGCAGGATGGCCGTGCTCAACGCGCCGATGCGCTCCCGGAGCGCTTTCAATTCGCGGTTCGTATGGTCGGAACTGTTCATCGGCCCAAGCCCTTTTGTACGGAGGCCGAAGCCGGAGCGCGTGCGCAGCAGCCGACTCGGGTACTACAGGAGGCGAGGATAGCGCTTTTCTGGTCAATAAGCATGGGAAAGACACAAAAAATACTAAAACTGGCACACTAAGATCACAATAAATCGTCTAGTTTTTTTGCATTCACGTGTATGGTCTCGCGATATGATCAATCGTGTTCGGAAGCGCTTTGTTTTGGTCGGATTGGACGAAGGTGGAGTCCGGGGCATCACGAATCCGCGCTTGGTGTGTCTCACTGAGGACGGGGGAAAGTTGGCCATCTGGGGGACACTCGGGAACCGGACCAACATCGACCTGGTGCTCTCGCAAGGTATGCCCTGCGAGGTGGAATGTGCAGCGCGACCGCCATCGGAGTGGGCGCAGACTCAGTATGGACACACTTGGTGGGTTCCGGAGGACGCCCCGCTAAGTGTGATCCGGCACCCGCGCTGAGTCGCAGGATGGAAGAATCGGGGATGGCGTCCGCGGCCCAGGGGCACGGGGTGTTCTCGGTACCGTGATGACGCTCGGCAGAGCGACGCTCGTTGCCGCACACTTGTGGCTCGTCGGCCGGTGCGACCCTCTGGCCGATACGCGATTCCTGAAGGTGCGGTTCGGTCTCGTTGTGCGGCTGAGCACCGACCGGGGTCTCGTGCCCTTTAGCGAGGCGCGCGAGCGCATGCTCGGCCCTCTGCCCGTGCGGCCCTTTCCGGCGACGGGGAGAGCGGAGGGATTCACACATAGCTCACCACTTCGCTGAGAGGTTTGCGGCCGATGTCGGGCACCATCGTTCCCTCCTCCGGATATCCCACGACGAGCAGCAGGAAGGGTCGCTCGGCGTCCTTGGGCCGGCCCAGGATTTCGTTCAGGAACTTCATCGGATTCGGGGTATGGGTGAGCGTGGCGAGCCCCGCCATGTGAAGAGCGGTGATCAGTATCCCCGTGGCGAGGCCCACCGACTCCACCGGGTAATAGTGCTTGACCTTGCGCCCGTCCTCGAGCCGTCCGTACTTCTGGACGAAGATTGCGATCAGCCAGGGCGCATTCTCCAGAAAGGGCTTACGCTCGTCGGTGCCGAGCGGCGCCAGGGCGTCCAGCCAGGCTCGGGGTGCGCGGTGATGGTAGAAGTGGCGCTCTTCTTCCTCCGCCGCGACTCGAATCCGCTTCTTCGCTGCCGCACTGCCCACCACGACGAAGTGCCAGGGCTGGAGGTTCGCTCCGCTCGGCGCAGTGGTCGCGGCTTCGAGACATGCGTCGATGATCTCTCGGGGCACCGGGCGGCGCGAGAAGTCCCGCACCGTGCGCCGGCGTCTCAGGTCTGCGTGGAAGTCGCGCGCCCGCTGCGCCATCTCCTCCACCGGGTACTCGTGGTATCCGGAAAGCGGCACGAAAGGAAACTCGCTCATGTCAACCTCCGCGCGCGCAGCGCCTGCGATGCGTGACCACTCGGAGATGATAGCCCGGGCTCGCGCCGGCGCGCCCCCGGATCGCGCCGCGACGCCGGAGGCCGGGACACGCGCGGCCGCGGAAAAGCCACTATCATGCGGACGCGGGACCGGAGTGTCGGCGCCGGGGCATCGGCTCTCTTCGGGCGACAGGCGACATCGCGGCGGGGAGCCATCCGCAGCGCTCGTTCCGGTCTCCATGCGCATTGCCCTTAAGGGGCGCAGTCACGGGAAGCATCGATGATCGATTTCGTAGTGCACGACGAGCAGGACAGCGTCGGCGTCGTAGTGGTCGAAGGCGTGAAGGCGGGCCAGGCCCTGACGGGCTGGGTCATGGAGCAGGACACGGAGCTCGATCTGAGGGCGGCGCAGGACATCCCGATCGGGCACAAGCTCGCGATTCGGGCGCTTCGAAGCGGCGATACCGTCATCAAGTACGGCGTCGACATCGGACGGGTGGTGGCCGACATCGGGCCAGGCGAGCACGCCCACGTGCACAACATCAAGACCAAGCGCTGGTAGGAGGCCGAAGGCATGGCAATGGAACTCGCAAACGCCGTCTTCCGCGGCTTCCGCCGCGAGAACGGGCGCGTGGGCGTGCGCAATCACGTGGTGCTCCTGCCGGTGGACGACCTCTCGAACGCCGCCTGCGAGGCGGTCGCGAACAACATCCCGGGGGTGATGGCGATCCCCCATCCCTACGGGCGCCTGCAGTTCGGAGCCGATCTCGATCTGCACTTTCGCACCCTCATCGGCGCCGGCGCGAACCCCAATGTCGCCGCCGTGGTGGTCATCGGCATCGAGGAGGGCTGGACCCGTCGGGTGGTCGAGGGTATCGCAGCCACCGGCAAGCCCGTCACCGGTTTCGGCATCGAGCTGCACGGCGACCACGAGACGATCATGAAAGCGTCGAAAGTCGCCAGGGAGTATCTCCAGTGGGCCTCGGAGCTCTCCCGCGAGGAGGCGCCGCTTAAGGACCTGTGGGTGTCGACCAAATGCGGAGAGTCGGACACCACCTCCGGATGCGGCGCGAACCCGACGGTCGGCAATGCCTTCGACAAGCTCTACCGGCACGGCACGACGCTGCTCTTCGGGGAAACCTCGGAGATCACGGGAGGTGAGCGCCTGGTGGCCGAGCGCTGCCGGAACGACGAGGTGCGGGCGCGCTTCATGTTCATGTTCAATCGCTACCAGGACATGATCGAGCGCCACAAGACCAACGACCTCTCCGAGTCGCAGCCCACCAAGGGCAACATCGCCGGGGGGCTGACCACCATCGAGGAGAAGGCGCTGGGCAACATCCAGAAGATCGGTCGCGAATGCCGGGTCGACGGAGTGCTCGACAAGGCGGAGGCGCCCACCCACCCCGGCCTCTGGTTCATGGACTCGTCGTCCGCCGCGGCCGAAATGGTGACGCTGTGCGCCGCCGCCGGCTTTGTCGTGCACTTCTTTCCCACCGGCCAGGGAAACATCATCGGCAACCCCGTCCTGCCGAACATCAAGATCTGCGCGAACCCGCGCACGGTGCGCACCATGGCCGAACACGTCGACGTCGACGTCTCGGGGCTGCTGCGCCGCGAGATGAACCTCGACGAAGCGGGAGACGCCCTCCTCGAGATGATGTTGCGCACCGCCAACGGCCGCCTCACCGCGGCGGAGGCGCTGGGGCATCGCGAGTTCGTGCTGACCCGCCTCTACGAAAGCGCCTGACGTCGATCTGCGCCTCCGCCCTGCGCGCAAGGCGGCACTTCAACGATCACGTATTGAGTGCCGTGCGGATCGCGGCCGGCAGCTCACGCCGTGATGCGACGGCAGGGGCCCAAAAGCGGACCGGGAAGCTTCCGCCTTCTTCACGCCCCCCGCGATTCCCTGGGGTCGGGCTGCTACCATCGCCTCCGATCCCCTCAGTGCCGGGGGAAGGGTGCGAAAGTTCTTCCGCATCGCGCTGCCTATCCTGATTCTGCTCGCCGGGTTCGGCGGGACGGTGATGCTCGTGAAGAGCAAGCCGCAGCGCCCGCCCCTGGCGGAAGAGGAGAAGGTATGGATCGTCTCCGTGCAGGAGGTGAGCCCGGCCTCGATCGCCCCCGATCTGCCGCTCTTCGGCCGTATCGATTCGCCGCGTCTCGCTCGCCTGTCCGCTGCGCTCGCCGCCGATGTCGTCGCGGTCGACGTGCTGGAGGGAGAATGGGCGAGCACGGGCCAGCGACTGGTGGCGCTGGACGAACGCGACGCGCGCCTCGTTCTCGCCGAGCGCAATGCCGAGGTGCAGGAGCTCGAAGCCCAGCTCGAGAACGAAGGACAGCGCCATGCGAGCGAGCGAAGAGCGCTCGGGCACGAGCTGGAGCTGCTCGCGCTCGCCCGCAAGGCGGCGAAACGGGCCGGAGATCTCGCGAAGTCCAACGTCGGCTCGCAGTCGAGCCACGACATCGCGAGGCAGGAAGAGACTCGCCAGGCGCTGGCGGTGAACCGGCGCGAGCTGGCCGTCGTAGAGTACGAGAGTCGCCGCCGGCAACTGGAGGCCCGCCTCGCCCGGGCGCGGGCGCGCGCCGAGCAGGCGCGTGTCGATCTGGATCGCAGCGTGGTGCGCGCCCCCTTCTCCGGACGTATCGCGGAAGTGATGGTATCGCCCGGCGACCGGGTGCGTCCGGGCGACCGTCTCCTCGATCTCTACGACGCCGCCATGCTCGAGATCCGCGCCCAGATCCCCACCCGCAAAGTGGCCATCGTCCGCGACAGCCTCGATCGCGGCCTCGAGCTCCGCGCCTGGGCTCGCGTCGACGGCCGGCGGATCGACGCACGCCTCGAACGGCTGACGAGTCGCGTCGCCCGCGGGACCGGCGGCACCGATGCCCTGTTTCGGGTGACTTCGGGGGGCGAAGGGCTGGCCCTCGACCAGAGCGTGGAGCTGTCGTTGCAACTGCCGGCGCTGGCGGATTCGGTCGCGTTGCCCTACGAGGCGCTCTACGGCCTCGACCGGATCTATCTCCTCGAGAACGATCGCATGCACGGCGTGCAGGTCAGCCGCCTCGGAGAGACCCAGGCAGGCGATGGCAAGCGCCGCGTCATTGTGCGAAGCCGCGAGCTCGTACCCGGAGCGCGGGTCATCGTCACCCAGCTCCCCAATGCCTCGGACGGGCTCAGAGTCCGAGTCGCGTCAGACCGACCGGAACCGGAGAACTCCACCGGGTAGACCCGGCGGGTGCGAGGTTCCTCCACGCTGGGCTTATCTCACCACCCTTCCCCGGAAGGACGACGACCCGTGCCGGCGTCGATCACCCCGTCGTGCGCGGTTTCACCATGTCCGCGGGAACCACGAGCTCGTCGAAGCGCTCACCGCTCATGAGCCCCTTCTCCACGACCACCTCGCGCAGGGTCTTGCCTTCCGCGTAGGCGGTCTTGGCGACATCGGCGGCGCGTTCGTAGCCGATGTGCGGATTCAACGCGGTGACGAGCATGAGCGAACGATGGAGGTTCTCTTCTATCTGCGCCCGGTTGGGCTCGATGCCGGACGCGCAGTGCTCGGTGAAGGAATCGGTGGCATCGGCGAGGAGATCTATCGACTGTAGCAAGGAGTAGGCGATGACGGGCAGGTAGACATTGAGCTCGAAGTTGCCCGACGCGCCCGCCACGGTCACCGTCAAGGCGTTGCCGATGACGCGGCAGGTCACCATCGTGAGCGCTTCGCACTGGGTGGGATTGACCTTGCCCGGCATGATCGATGAACCGGGTTCGTTCGACGGAATCAGGATCTCGCCGATCCCGCAGCGAGGTCCGCTCGCGAGCCAGCGCACGTCGTTCGCGATCTTGTTCAGCGCGCCCGCCACGCTCTGGAGGGCCCCCGACAACGCCACCACGCCTTCCTTGCCGGCCATGGAGGCGAAACGATTGGGCGCTTCCGTGAAGGGCAGTCCGGTGCGCTTCGCGATCTCCGCGACCATTCTCGGGGCGTAGCCGGCCCGGGTATTCAGTCCCGTACCGACCGCGGTGCCTCCGATGGGAAGCTCGAGGACGAGCGGCAGGACGCCTCGGATCGCGTCCTCGCCGAGGCGAAGCTGATCCGCGAACCCCGAGACCTCCTGTCCCAGGGTGAGGGGGGTCGCGTCCTGCAGATGAGTGCGTCCAATCTTGACGATGTCGTCGAAATCGCGCGCCTTCGACTCCAGCACTGCGCGCAGGCGGGCAAGCGCGGGCAGCAGGCCCTCGCTCGTGCGGACCGCGGCCGAGATGTGGATTGCGGTCGGAAACACGTCGTTCGTCGACTGCGAGCGGTTGACGTGATCGTTCGGGTGCACGCGGCGATTGGACCCCAGGGGCTCTCCCATGATTTCCGCCGCCCGGTTGGCGATCACCTCGTTGAGGTTCATGTTGCTCTGGGTGCCGCTGCCGGTCTGCCAGACCACGAGGGGAAAGTGCCCGTCCAGACGCCCGTCCACGACCTCCTGGGCGGCCTGCTGAATCGCCCCGGAAAGGTCCGCCGGCAGGTCGCCCAGCTCGTCGTTGACCGCTGCCGCACACTGCTTGACGAGCGCAAGCGCTCGTATCAGGGGCCGCGGAAGGCGCTCCTCTCCGATTGCGAAGTTCTCGAGGGAGCGCTGGGTCTGGGCGCCCCAGTAGCGGTCCGCGGGCACCGTGACCTCACCCATGCTGTCTCGTTCGATGCGCGTGCTCATGGCTCCAACCTGCTCGGATGCTCGAATGACCATACGATACATCCACATGGGCGTTCGCCACCCGACCCGACCGTGGCCGATCTCGCCGAGCGCTATGAGCGCGAATACGTCGTGATGCACTGCAAGCCGGCTACCATCTCACATTACCGCCTCATGCTGCGCGAGCATGTCGTGCCGGCCCTCGGCGCGCGCCGCGTCGCGGACGTCGAGTACAAGGACATCCTCGCCTTTCACAACAGCCTGCACCACATGCCGACCGTCGCCAACCGGGCGGCCGACATCCTGGTCGAGATGTTCAACTTGTCGGATGCGTGGGGCTGGCGTCCCTCCGGCACCAACCCGTGCCGGGGGTGCCCCGCTTTCGGGTCGAGAAGCACGAGCGGTTCCTGACCCGCGAGGAGCTGTTACGGCTCGGCGAGGCGCTGCGGGCGGCCCCGGAAAAGCGGCTCGCCTCGGCCCATGCGGCGGCCGCCATCCGACTCCTCGTGCTGACCGGATGCCGCCGCAACGAAATCCTCGGGCTTCGGTGGGACGACCTCAACTTCGACACCGGCGAGATGCGGCTCCCCGACACGAAGACCGGTACGCGCATGGTGCCGCTCACCCCCGCCGTCGCCAGAGTATTCGACGGCCTCGCCCGCACGCCCGGTAACCCGTGGGTGTTCCCGGGCAAGAAGAAGGGCACCCGGCTGGTCAACCTCAACGACTCCTGGGGCCCCGTGCGCAAGCGCGCGGGGCTCGAGACGTCCGCCTGCATGACCTACGTCACACCTTCGCCTCGCGGGCGCTCGCGCTCGGGGAGAGTCTGCCGATGATCGGGAAGCTCCTCGGTCACACGCAGGTTCAGACAACCGCGCGCTACGCACATCTCGGGCGGCACTCGGTCAAGGTCACGGCGGCGAAAATCGCGGACAGCCTCTAACCCGAAAAACTCACCAAGGGGGTGGAAAGAGGCTGCTCCTCATGGCATAACAGTTGTGGGATCAACAAGTTAAGCCAATCAACGAGGAAGCAGCCTTGAAGACACAGTGTACGGGCGAGCAGCTCGAGTTTCACGCGCTGGGACGACGTTTGGTCACGGGGCGATTTGACGGTGGACGCATCAGTTCCGACGCGGGCGGGGTATTGCTGCGCGAAGTGGACCAGCGCATTGGGCTGACGGAGCGCATGTCGAGGTGTTTTGTCGATTACCGCAAAGCTGCCAGCGTGGAACACCGGGTGGGGGAGTTGGTCTCGCAGCGCATCTATGCCATCGCGCTGGGCTACGAAGACCTCAACGACCATGGCCAACTGCGTGGTGACGCGCTGGTGTCATTGCTGGTGGGCAGGAGGGACTTGACCGGCCAGAGGCGGATTCGCGAGCGCGACCGCGGGTATGCACTGGCCAGTGCGAGCACGTTGAACCGCCTGGAGCTCGGCGAGCCCGAGGAGGCGGCACATCATCGCTACAAGCGCATCGTGTCACGCCCGGAAGCGCTCGATGAGTTGTTGGTCGAGGTATTTGTGGAATCGCAGTCTCGGGCACCGCGCGAGGTCTGGTTGGACCTCGATGCGACCGACGACCCGTTGCATGGTCACCAGGAAGGGCGATTCTTTCACGGGTACTACGGTTGCTACTGTTATCTGCCGCTGTACATCTTTTGCGGCGAGCATCTGTTGTGTGCACGACTGCGTCCCTCGGACCGAGATGGTTCGGCGGGCAGCATCGAGGAGCTCGAGCGCATCGTCGGGCAGCTACGTCGGCGCTGGCCCAAGACACGCATCCACATCCGGGGTGATTCGGGGTTCTGCCGCGAGTCCATCATGAAGTGGTGCGAGGAGCACGATATCGGTTACGTGCTCGGATTGGCGCGTAATCCACGCCTGGTGCGCGCCTTGGGGGCTCAGATGCGCGAGGCGCGCTCGGTCCATCGTCGCACCGGCAATCCGGCGCGGCGATTCCGGGACTTCACCTACCGCACGCGTAAATCATGGAGCCGTCGCCGACGCGTGGTGGGCAAGGCGGAATATCTGCCGAAGGGGCCGAATCCGCGCTTCGTGGTCACCAATCTCTCGCCGCGCAAGGCCGCTGCCAAGCGCCTGTACGAAAAGCTCTACTGCGCGCGCGGAGACATGGAAAACCGCATCAAGGAGCAGCAGCTCGACTTGTTCGCCGACCGCACCAGCACCCACACGATGCGGGCGAATCAGTTGCGCTTGTACTTCTCCTCCTTCGCTTATGTGCTGTTACAGGCGCTTCGACGACTCGGCACCGAAGGTACCGAGCTGACCCGTGCCCAGTGTTCCACCCTTCGGTTGAAGCTGTTCAAGATCGGAGCTCAGGTGCGCATCACCGCGCGGCGAGTATGGTTGTCGTTCTCCCAGGCCTATCCGTACGCCGAAACCTTCACCCAGGTGCTGGCGAATCTGCACCGAGAACCACTGTGGAATCCTTCCGGATAGTGTGACCACCTCCTTCATCAGACACCCCTGGCCATCGGCACGACGCCGAGGCTACCGCTCGCTCACCCGTCGTCTCGCCCACCGAAATGACCTGAAACCGACGAGAAAAACGCCCGTCGCATCGTACCTGTGCTCAATAAATCGCCCACTCCAACTCAAAACCCGCCCGTTGACCGACCAAATTAAACCCTTCCACACGAAAATCCCGTCGGAATCCAAAATCGGTGATTGATGCGGGCTAAACCGACATGGACATGCCGTCCGACGCTTCCGCCCGCCAGTGATCTAAGTTGCAGTTTCGCCCTGCGAGCACTCGTGATCGGGGTGGAACTGCCGGAAGCCCGGTAACAAGCCGAACCGCGCAGAAGACGGCACGGCTCTGTCCCCATCCAGGTTCTGTATCGGCGGCAACCAAGCCACGGGCAACGAAGCTGCATTCTTGTGGCGAACCCACAGACGGCTTAGCCGTTCAGCACGGTCAGCGCGCCGACAAAAATGGTCGCCAGCACAAAGCCGAGAACCTTCTGCGCGTGGAAGACGTGCGCGAGCCAAGGTCGCCCATGGCTGACACTCCTAAATCGCTCGTTCATGCCGATGAGCGGTAGCGCGTTCTCGATGCTGTACCACAATCCCATCAACCGTCGGACTGACGGATCTTTGCTTCTCAGCGTGCATATCCAGCCTAACCCGACAAGTACACCGAACCAACCAAGTACCCAGAATGGATACAGCCTGTGGCCCCAGATGTATCGATCCAGCATATATGTAGCTTGCCCGAACAAATTCACACCTTCATCGGAATCATGTTTGTGCTTAAACTTCGCATAGCGGATAGCTCTGGCTTTATCCGTCGCCCCAGCCGCTTCCAAGGCCAGGGCCAATTGCGTATAGGGTTGCGGATCGTAGTTGTCCCCGAACTCGCGTTGCGCCTCGATCCAGCCAACTAGCCAATCCGCCGACGCATCTCCCATGCTTGCTCCGCCCGAGGTGTCAATGCCTCCGAGGCGGTTGAAGGTGAACCCGGTCAGGTCCGTTGGCAGTAGCCCGTCTCCTTCCGACAAGTTCCAACTGTCTCGCCGCGCCTGCAGCACATCAACTTTCGCACTTCGCAGGATCAGAGATGATCCGTCTTTCCATATGGGAGAGTGCTCAAACCTCCTGGAAGAGAGCTGCAACTCACCGGCAATATGCGCTCCAGTCAAATTGAATTCTCCGTCGAACGCGCTGCCTACAAGCTGAAGGATTCCCTTAACTCGTGCACCGTGCAGGCTGACATCCCCAAATTTTCCACCGTTACGCATAAACAAACCACCTCCGATCTCCACGCCGTCCGCAGCAAGGTTTCCTGTAACGGTGCCGCCGATCAAGTTTGCGGCGCCGACGACTTTCGCACCAAGTAAGTCCAAATCCGTGAACGTGCTGTCTTCCATATTCAGGCTGCCTCCCACATTCACGCCGTCCGCATCAAGCTTACCGTCCACGGTGACTTCGTTTAGGTCCATATCACTGCCGACTCTCGCGTCAAGGAGACTGATATCCGCGAGTGCGCGGCTACCGCGCAAGAGCAGGCGACTTGAAACTTCCAGAGAATCCCCATTGATCTTTCCGGTAACATTAGAACCAATCAGATCTACATCGCCAGCGATTCTGGCACCAAGCAGACGGATGGCTCCGAGGCTCGGAACATCACGCATGAACAGGCTACCGCCTCCCCTCAATTGGTCCGCAGTAAGGGAACCCGTGACAGAAGAGCCATTTAACACCACATCACGGGCAATTCTTGCGCTGATCAAGCTGATTTCCGCGAACCTGCCGCGGCCACTTAGAAACAGACTACCTCCGACCTCCAATCGGTTGCCATTGAACTCTCCGCTGACGGTTGCTCCATTTGCATCTACATCCCCGGCCATTCTCGCGCTAACAAGGTCCACATCCTTGAATTTTCCGCCATCGCGCAGATGCAGACCGCCGCCGACCTCCATGCCGTCCGCATCGAGCTTGCCGGAGACGGTAGACCCGGTCAACTCCACGTTGCCGGCAACTCTAGCTCCAACTAGGTCGATGTCGCGGAACGCGGCGCCTTCACGCAAAAAAAGACCACCTCCGATCTCCACGCGGTCCGCATCGAACTTGCCGACTACCGTAGAACCCGTGAAGCTCAACGAACGCCTAAACTTGGTTCCATGAAGATTGACCCTCCCGTCAATCTTGCCTTGGTGAAATCCGAAGGTCGGTGCAATCTCCTGATCGTCTAAGTCGAGGTCTCCACGAACCAATGCGCACTTGATTACCACCTGAGGACGCCTTAGCACCGACACCCACGGTTCGTGACTCAAGATCAGCTCCAGGAACTCAGGCCGTAGTTCTCGATAGGCTGGTACTGGCCTCCCTTTGAGTTCGATCTTCGCCGGCTGGCAGTCTTCGCCATAACCCCGCCCTCCCGGCGCACCCCGCATATCGGCCCACCGTCCCAGACAGATGCGCTCATTCCATGTCCATGCTTCAGAGGTTTGGAAACGCTTGGCGGCTGGGCTGTCCCAAAAGTCTCTCGGCAGCGGGATTGCGCATGTGTCCTGGTGCGGCATCGTCCGCGTCGGTGCGTCTGCAACTTGAGCCCACGAGTGTGTAGACCAGACAAGCAACGTCGCCAATGTTGCAGCAACAACGATTTTCATATCCATTCCTCTGAAGGCAATGGGACTGGTAGTACTTGCGTATACCCGCTTGACGTGGTTCTCAAGTTACGTCGGAGGAAGTCATCCCGCCGTTCCTGTCGATACCGTTCAACATCTTGGTGAGCGGACCCCACATATTGTCCACTCTCCACAATGGCCACACGGAAATGAGGTCGTGCAAAACGGCGGAAAGCGGTGGTTGACCGGCTCGATCCCGGCGTGAATGTCCTCAAGCATGGTGTTGCAAACCCACATCATCGCCATCGGCCTCGAGAAGCTTGCGATCAGTCGCTGCTCGTGCTCGTTCACCGTCCGCCTCCAACCTCCTGCTCCGCCCGGCGCCCGCCCCCGAGCGTGAATTCGCTCCGCCGATTACAGCGCAACAGCCCCCGGTCGGCCACCGCGCCGGGGGGCCGCCGACCGTGTTGCGCATTCGCGGACCGCCTTGCGGTCCAGTCCGAATCGCCGTGCCAGCGCCGAGACCGACACTCCGTCCACCGACCGCGCCCGATGAAGTTCTTCCCACAGCTCGCGCCCGACCATCCGCGATTCCTCCGCCCATTGGGCCAAGCTCGCGATGGTGCGCTGAGCGCCTTCGAACATTCTGCTCATGACTACTCCTCCTACGTTGAGGAGGGTGGGGATTCTTCGGTGACCCTAACTGGGGATTATTGGGTGACCCGTGACACCGCCTGCTGCCGTACCGGGAGACCCCGCTCCAGCCGGCCGCAGCGCGCGTCGACGTCAGCGAACGTAGGCGGGGCCGCCGAGGTATTCAAAGCGCACGGTGAGGGGAAATCCGGCAACGCCACGCCGTCCACGCCACTGCGCGCGCTCCCGCGCACCGGCGCAGTCTTCGACCGCGGGGACGTGCTCGTCGGCGCGCCCGGCAACCTCCATCCGCGTCCGTGAAGACAGCGACCGAGTTCAGTGCGCCGCCAAACTTTGGGATCTCCTGCAACCGGGGGACATGCGGGTGCACCGCCACAGGCGGTTTCGGATCCCGCTCGCTCTCTGGATGCTTACGGGGGCAGAATCGGTCCAGCGGGGATATCTGAAAAAGCGCTCTAAAGCAGTAGTTTATGACGCTTCTGAGCGAAGTTTACGACCTGCGTGTCGAAAACGATCAGGATCTCGCGTGACTCGGTTGTGGCCCAACAGCCGGCCAATCATCGGGCGTTTTCGCCGAGCGCAAGGGCGCGGGATGCAAAGGAATTGCAAGTGTCGTGAATGTTCAGGTCGTGCAAACCGGACCGGGCGGACATGTTCTTTCAGGCTCCGTCGACATCGGTCAGGTGCGCGCTTGGCGGCGTCAGTGTTCGCGGGGCTACTCGCCCCGTCGCGATCGCCGTTTGCGCTGGCATTGAGCGTGGCGGACAGCGTATCGGCAGCGCAGCAGCGAAGGTCCTGCGAAATGCTGGCCGGATGGGCGGTGCAACGCAATCCGTCAAGGTTGACAACAGACTTGTTGCCAACGATATTGATGCCAACGATATCGTTGGATAATGGCCATGATCCGAAAAGGCGGCAGCAACTGGGTCGACGGGGAGAACTTCTTCGACCGCGAGATGGAGCTCGAAGCGCTGGAAGAGCGGGTGCGGGAAGGAACCCATACCCTGCTGACTGCACAGCGGAGAATGGGCAAGACGAGCCTTGTCCGGGAGCTGCAGCGCCGGCTGGCCGAAACGGGGAACTTCGAGGTCGTCTTCGCCGATCTGGAGGCGGCCGCCGATCCGGCCGATGCGATTGCCGAAATCGGCGTTCAGACGAAGCCCGTGCGTGCGGCGTGGAATCGGATCACGACCGGCTTCACGAACCTGGTGAGGAGCGCCGGCGGCCGGATCGAGGAACTGTCGGTTGCGGATCTGAGGGTGAAGCTGCGCGCCGGGATCGATGCGGGCAATTGGCCGCAAAGAGGGGACGCGATCTTTGTCGCCCTGGCGGACAGCGGCCGGCCGGTCGTGCTCGCGATCGACGAATTGCCGATACTCGTAAATCGGCTGCTGAAGGACGAGACGGGGCGCACGACGCCGGAGGGGAAGCGGGAAGCGGACGCGTTCCTGAGTTGGCTGCGCAAGGTGGGGCAGTCGCATCGGGACCGGGTCACGCTGATCCTGTCGGGCAGCGTGAGCCTCGAGCCGTTGCTTGAACAGGCCGGTCTCAGCGCCCAGGCCAACATCTTTTCCCCCTACGACCTGAAGCCGTGGAGCGAGGAAACGGCCGTTTCCTGCCTGGAGGCGCTTGCCGGGTCCTATAAGGTCGGTCTTCCGCCGGAGGTCAGCCGGGACATGTGCCACAGGCTGCGTTGCTGCATCCCGCACCATGTCCAGATGTTCTTCGACAGGATGCACGATCATCTGCGACGCGCCGGGCGGCGAGACGCCTCGCTGGAAGATGTCGAATGGGTCTATGTGCGGGAAATGCAGGGTGTCCGGGGGCAGGTCGACCTGCAGCATTACGAGGGCCGGCTGGAGACGGTCCTCGGGAGAGCGGGGTACACGGTCGCGCTGGAAATCCTCACGGCAACCGCGGTCGACGGCGGCATCGCCGCTGAGACGGTCGACCGGTACCGCAACCATTTCTCGACGCGGGACGCGCACGACGGAGTTGGCGCTCCCTCGGTCGACCATGTTCTGCATGTGCTGCAGCACGACGGCTACCTCGAGCCTGAGGACGACGGTTACCGATTCGTTTCCGGGCTCTTGGAGGACTGGTGGCGCGGGCGCTACGGGCAGAGGTTCGTGCCCGTGTTCGACCGGCAGCGGTGAGGACGGGAGTCGGGCCGATGGCTGTGGCCGCCAGAAAATACAATCCGGGCTTTCTCTCCGTCGACGAGCTGGTCGCAATCTTCTGCGTCCGGACGGCCGAGTACGAATCCCTTATCGAGGCGCTGCGCGAATGTACGGGCAGCGCCAACACCCATCAGATCGTGATCGGGCCGCATGGCAGCGGGAAGACGAGCCTGCTGCTGCGAGTGGCTGCGGAGGTCATTCGCGATGCCGATCTCTGCGCGCGCTTCTTTCCCATCGTATTCGCGGAGGAAAGCTATGAGGTCTCGACAGCGGGCGAGTTCTGGCTCGAAAGCGTTTCCCGGCTGGCCGACCAGGCGCCGCACCGGGAAGGGGATGTCGACCTGCACCGCACCCTCGAGGAGCTGCGCAGTATCCATGAAGACCGGACTCTGGAGGATCGCTGTCTCGGGGTGCTGCAGGACTTTTCGGACCGGGAAGAGAAGCGCCTAGTGCTGATCGTCGAGAACCTGAACATGATGTTCAGGGACATGGGCGACGACGATGCGGGCTGGCGGCTGCGGAAAGCGCTTCAGACCGAACCGCGGATCGTTCTGCTGGCGAGCGCGACCAGCCGGTTCGACCAGATGAACGATCCGAAGGAAGCGCTCTACGAGCTCTTCCGGGTGATCCGGTTGCATCCCCTCGACACGGAAGACTGCGCGACCTTGTGGCAGACGGTGTCGGGGCAGGCGCAAGCGCCGCAGACGATCCAGGCGCTGCGGATTCTGACTGGCGGGAGTCCCAGGCTACTGACAATTGTGGCCCGGTTCGGCGCGAATCTGTCGTTCCGCGAGCTGATGGCTGATCTTCTCGACCTGGTCGATGACCATACCGAGTATTTCAAGAGCCACCTCGATGCGCTCCCGGCGCAGGAGCGGAAGGTGTATCTCGCCCTTGCCGATCTCTGGAAACCGGCGAACGCGCGCGAGATCGCGGACCGGGCCAGACTCGGGACCAGCAAATGCAGCGCCCAGCTTGCCCGTCTGGTGGATCGGGGCGTGGTGGAGGTCAGCGGCGGCAGTGCGCGGCGCAAGCTCTACTACCTGACCGAGCGGCTCTACAACATCTACTACTTGATGCGCCGGGCGCGCGGACCGGCGCCGCTGATCGATGCGCTGATCCGGTTCATGGAGGCGTACTACTCCACCGACGAGCTGAGGGAGTTTGGGGCCCGCATGGCGCGGGAAGCGCTGGGGTTCGACGGCGGTGCGTTGGCGATCTACCGGATGGCCTTCGAGCGGCTTATTGGACTGCCGACCCTAGAAGCGTATCGCGAAGAACTGCTTTCGCTTGCGTCGCCTGCCCTTGCGTATGCGCCCAGCGAGTTTTCCGCGGCATCGCCGGCGCCGTCAGCCGCGAGGGAGCTCTTGGGGAAAGCGCTGGCGCTGGCGGAAAGCGGTCGGTTGCAGGAGGCGGTTGCGGCTTGGGACGAGGTCGACCGGCGGTTTGGGGCAAGCGAAAAGGCGGCGGATCGTGAACAGGTGTCGCTGGCGCTCGTCAACAAAGGAAAGGCGTTGGGCCGGCAGGGGAGAGCGGAAGAGGCATCGGCAGTGTGGGACGACGTGGTGCGGCGTTTCGGGGCCGGCGACGGGAAGGGTCACCCTC
>CAYQVB010000127.1:0-13377 GCA_964420925.1 uncultured Ectothiorhodospiraceae bacterium
CCCTACCGGCGCCGGCATCTCCGCGCCCCATCTGACCTGGACCGACGAGAAGTTCAGGAAGGGGCAGGGCACGGTGCTCGAGCTCGCCGGCGTGCGCCTGCACTACCACTGTCCCATGGCGCGCACCGTCTTCCTCGGGGCCCCGCCGAAGCGAATGGCCGACTCCGCCAAGGTGGTGGTCGAGGGCCTGGAGACTGCGCTCGCCGCCATGAAGCCGGGCGCCACCGCGCACGAAGTGGAGGCGGCGTGGCGCCAGGTCATCTCGCGCCACGGCATCGTCAAGGAGTCGCGGATCGGCTACTCCACCGGACTCAACTATCCGCCGGACTGGGGGGAGCACACCATCAGCCTTCGCCCGGGTGACCAGACGGTGCTGGAAGCGAACATGGTGTTGCACTGCATCCCCGCGATCGCGATGGACGACTGGGCTATCGAGATCAGCGAGTGTGTGCGCGTGACGAGGCGGGGCGGGATCCCTTTCTGCAACTTCCCGCGCCGGCTCTTCGTCAAGCGATGAGGCGCAAGGGCTGCTGCCCGCTCCGCCGGGGGAGAGCACGCGGGTTGCGGAGCTTCCGCATTCCGGCTCTTTTCCGGTGACGACGCGAAAGCGGCGATTCCGGTGTCGCCGTATCGGATCGTGCGGCGCGTGCGCAGTGGGTGGGGGGCAATGAAGGAAGCGAGGAGGAAGAGAGGACGACGATGAGTAATTTGCTGAAACGTGTGACCCGGGGCGGTGAGGCCGCCTTCCCGAAGGACGAGTTCGACCGCCGCGTCAAGGCGCTCAAAAGGCAGCTCGCGGAAAACGAGGTCGACCTCTATCTCACCAGTGGCGCGGAGAACATCTTCTACCTCTGCGGCCAGCAGACTCCCGGCTACTACACCTTCCAGTGCCTGGCGGTGCCGGTCCGCGGCCGACCCTTCCTCGTGCTCCGGGGCCTGGAGGCGTTCAACGCGCGCGCCAACACGTATCTCACCTCCATCGTCGGCTACGCCGACGACGCCAATCCCGCCGAAGCAGTGGCCGAAGTAGTCATCGCCCGCGGCTACAAGGGCAAGCGCATCGCGGTCGATCGCAATGCGTGGTTCCTCACCGTGAACCTGTACGAGCGCCTGAAGCGAAAGCTCGGGCGCAGCGTCGACGGGAGCGGTCTGGTCGAGCGCCTGCGCCGGGTGAAGTCGGAGCGGGAGCTCGCGGCCATGGTGCGTGCCGGCCGGATCAACGATGCCGGAATGACGGCGGGCCTGGAGGCCGCCCGGGTCGGCGCAAACGAGAACGACGTGGCGGCGGCCATCATGCAGGCGAGCATCGCGGCCGGCTCGGAGTACGTGGGCATGGAGCCCTTCGTCTCCTCGGGTCCCCGATCGGGCCACCCGCACTCCACCTGGCGCCGGCGGCGCCTGCGTGGTCGTGATCTCGTCATCCTCGAGACTGCCGGTTGCTACCAGCGCTACCACGCCGCGCTCTTTCGCAGCGTCGCGCTCGGCCGGGTGCCGGCCCGCGCGCGGCACATGTACGCGGTGTGCCGGGAGGCGCTGGACGCGGGCCTCGCGGAGATGAAGCCCGGCAACACCTGCGCGGCAGTCCACCACGCGGTGCAGGCGGTCATCGACGCGCACGGGGAGACCGCCGGCTACCGCAAGCGCACCGGGTACAGCCTCGGGATCTCCTTTGCGCCGGACTGGGGGGAGGGCAACATCCTCAGTCTGTACCGCGGGGTCGAGGTGCCGCTCGAGCCTGGCATGGTCTTCCACATGCCGATCACGCTGCGCGACTACGCGAAGTTCACGGTGGCGGTGAGCGAGAGCGTGATGATCACGGCGCGCGGCCACAAGACCCTGAGCCGCATTCCCCGGGATCTGGTGGACGCCTGATGCGCGGGGACGCGGCCATGATTGCTTCCCGCGTCGAGTACGACCGGCCCCCGTCATGAGCGCGATCGCCACGATTCGGCAGGGACTGGAGGAGCGGGCGCCGGCCCTCCTGCCCGACTCCACTCACCCTCGTGGCCGGGCCGCGGTGGCGCTGGTGTTTGGCGGCCAGGAACACGCCCCGAGCCTGTGCTTCGTCAAGCGGACCAAGCGTCCGGGAGAACGCTGGTCCGGGGACATGGCCTTTCCGGGAGGATGGATTTCTCCCAGCGATGCGGGAGCGCGCGACACCGCGGTGCGCGAAGCTCGTGAAGAAGTGGGTCTCGATCTCCACGAGGCGGCCTACCTGGGTCAGCTCGACGATCGGCGTATCGCCTACCCCGGCGTGAAAGAAGTGCCGGTGCTCTCGTCCTTCGTCTTCTACGCCGGTCCCGCTCTTCCCGCACTCCGACCCGACGGGTGGGAGACCGAGGCCGCGTACTGGATCTCGCTCGAGCATCTGCGCGGCGATGCGAACCGGACCGTCGTGTCCTGGGACACGCGGCAGTTGCCGGGAATCCGGTATCTGGACCAAGTGATCTGGGGTCTCACCCTCTGGGTTTTCCAGTCCTTCGAATCGGTCGTCCGGGCCGAGGTCGGGCCGGACATCTGAAATCATTCCGCGATTCCCGTGCTCTGAATGCACGCGGCCGGCATCACCCCGAGGCCTGCAAGCCTGCACGACGCGCGCCTTCTAGTCGCCAATTCCGGAATCGGCATGTACCGGCATGCTTCATCGACGACACTTCGATGAAGAAGGGACACCGCTCTGAGCCGGCGTTCTCGGACCGCGAGGGGGGGAAGTGTCCGAGACGGCGTTTCCGCCTCCCGATTGAGGGACTCAGGCGGAAAGTGAGCGAGGAATGCGGCTCAGGCTTTCGTTGCCGTCCTCGGTGATGATCACGGTCTCGCTGAATCCAGCTCCGTACTCGCCGAGACGCCGGAGCGTCAGGGGGAGGTGGAACACCATCCCTGCCTTCAATGGGTTCGGGTTGGCGGCGGAGAGGTAGAAGGACGGGTTTTCGATCCAGTTCGGTGGAAACGCGATCCCGACCGGGTAGGCGTAGAGGTCGTGGAAGGCGATCCGGTCGCGGATGGGCGCCAGCACCTTGCTACCCGCCGCGGCGACGTCGGAAGCGGGGATGCCGGGCCGGATCGTGTCGAGCAGGGCCTCGCACACCGCGTTCGAGTAGTCGGCGAGCTCGCGGACCCCGGGCGAGGGCGTGCCGGCACAGGTGGTTCTCATGAGGGGGGCGTGGTAGCGCCCCTTCACGCCGGAGAGCTCCACGAACACCGAATCACCCTGCGCCACGCGGGTCCCCCCCCGCGGGCTGTGGGGCGCGCTCGCGCGCCAGCCGACGCAGATGATGGGCTCGAGCGAGTAGAACTCCGAGCTCGCCCCTGCGAGTCCGGCTTGGGCCGCGGCCGCGATCTCCCAGTCGCTTGTGCCCTCCGCGACCGCCTCGATCGCGGCGCGGGCCCCGGCATCGGTGATCACCGCCGCCTCGCGGATGTAGCCGAGCTCCCTCGGAGACTTGACCAGGCGTACCGTCTCCACGATGCCCCGGCAAGGCTCGGCGTCGAGAGCGTCCAGCATGCCCCGCACCACCTCGAAGGAGGTATGAATGCTGCCGATGTCCATGCCGATCCGGCCGCGCTTCAGCCCGCGGCGGGAGAGATCCTCGGCCACGAAGGCGATCGGCTCGACGCCGGTGTCCCAGCACACCGTCTCGCTTCCGGTCACCGTCGACTGGGCCCGGCCGCGTTCGAACTGCCAGAGGTAGAACACCGCCTCGCCTTCGGCGGGGAGGCAGAGGAACATGATGTCGAGCACGTTCATCGACACGTAGCCGTTGAGGTAGCAGATGTTTCCGGGGCTCGGGGTCACCAGCAGGTCCAGTCCTGCGTCGGCCATCGCGGCCTGCACCGAGGCGACGCGGCGTGCGTACTCCTCGGGCTCGAAGAACACTTCTCGCGGGGTGGGCATGGTCTTCGGGGTCCTTGTGCGCTTCGTTGGAGGGGCCGGGCTCAGGCGAGCTCCGGGTTCGGGATCTTGCCGCGCTCGTGCTGGCGGTAGGTGTAGACGTGGGTGTGCATGGTCTCGGTCCAGTGGCCGGCGTGGGTGGGCGGGTAGCGCGGCGGGTGGTCCGGGCCGGTGCACTGCGGGAGCACGCGCACCACGGTGTCGTGGTTGGTGGCGAAGAACATCGGGAAGGAGTACCGGGCGGTACGCGGGGGATTCACCACGCGGTGGGGAGTGGAGACGAAGAGGTCGTTCGTCCAGCGCTGCATCATGTCGCCGATGTTCACCACGAAGGTGCCGGGAATCGGCAGCGCCTCGATCCAGTCCCCGGAGGTGTTCTGCACCTGCAGGCCCGGCGCGTCCTGCCACAGGATGGTGAAGCACTCGTAGTCGGTATGGGCTCCGACGCCGAGCGCCTGCGTGTCGCGCACTTTGCGCTCCGAGGGGGGATAGTGGATGAGGCGCAGTTGGGTCATCGGCCTCGTGATGTGCGGCTCGAAGAAATCGTCTGGGAGGCCGAGGGCGATCGCGAAGGCGCGTAGCAGCACCCGGCCGAGGCCGAGCACCGCTTCGAAGTAGGCGTAGACCTCCTCGGCAAAGCCGGGAAGCTCTTCGGGCCACACGTTGGGGCCGTAGAGCGGATTGCCGGCAAGATGGAGAGGGTCGTCGGCGGGGAGCTCGAGCCCGACCTCGTAGGCTTCCTGCACGTCGGGTTCGGCATCGGGGTCCGCGCTCAGCGCCTCGAAGGGGACGTAGCCGCGATGCCGGCGGGTGCGCGCGAGGTCGTAGGCGAGCTTGGCCTCCTCCGGCAATTCGAAGAAGCGCCGGGTCTGGTCGAGGACCGCGCGGATCGTCGACTCCCGGACTCCGTGATTCGCGATGTAGAAGAACCCGACCTCGGTGCAGGCCCGGCGGAGCGCGGAGGCGCAGTCTTCCATCGCGCCGCGCTCCGATCCGAACATGGGGGCGAGGTCGATGATCGGGATCTCTTCGAAGTCGAGGCGGCGCGAATGGAGGCTCGACCGGTTCGTGATCTCGGCCGGGCCGCTGTGGGCGGTCTTTCCACTATCGAGTTGGAGTGAAGCGCTCATCGGCAGTCGACTCTCCGGGGGCTGTGATCCGTCCAACATAGCGCGAACGGTCGCTCCCGTCTTCCCTTTCGGCAGTTTGTTGTTTCGGGCTCGAATCGGTGAGCGACAACGCTATGGCGGCAAAGCGGTGACACGAAGGCAGCATGAGGGCGGCCATGGGGTGTCCATGGAGTGCCAGAAGGGTGCCACTGGGGGTGGCATGAGGGTAGCAGGGCCGGTAGCATCGCGGCATGAAGCTCAGCATCAGTCTCCGGGAAGAAGAGGTCGGGTTCCTCGACTCTTATGCACAATCGCGCGGCATCGGCTCGCGCTCGGGCGTGGTCAGCGAAGCACTGAGAGTGCTGCGCACCATGGAACTTGCCGGCGACTACGAGGCGGCGTGGGCGGAGTGGGACGAAGGAGACGACGCCGGGGCGTGGGATCGGGTATCGGGTGACGGGCTGAACGCTTGAGCTCGCCGGAGCAGGTGCGCCGGGGCGAGGTCTGGATGGTCGACCTTGGAAGCCCCAGAGGCTCCGAGGCGGCATATCGGCGACCGGCGGTGGTCGTGAGCAACAACGCCGCCAACCAGGGCGCAGCGAGTCTCGGGCGCGGTGTGGTGAGCGTGGTGCCGATCACCACCAATGTGCGCAGGGTGTACCCGTTCCAGGTCCGGCTGCCGGCCCGGAGCTGCGGCCTGCCGCACGAGTCGAAGGCTCAGGCGGAACAGATACGTGGGATCGCCGTCGAACGCCTCCACTCCCGGGTCGGTCGCGTGCCGCCGCGCACACTGAGCGCGATCGACGATGCCCTTCGCCTGCACCTGGCTCTGTAGCGCGCCAGCGAGAGCGCGGGGCGGGCTTCAGCCGGACTCGATGATGATGAGATCGCGCCGCGCGTAGGCGTCGCGCGCGTAGGGCAGGGCGGCCTGGTACTCCGGGTCGTCGTAGGCGGCCTTCGCCTGTTCGTAGGAGGGAAACTCCACCAGCAACACCCGGGCGAAGTCCTCTCCCTCCCGTGTCTCGTGGGCGCCTTCGCGGCCGGCGATGAAGCGCGCGCCGTACTTCTCCGCTATCGGCGCCCAGCGCCCCGCGTACTCGTCGAACGCGGCCTGGTTCTCTATGGCCGAGCTTCGCACGATCCAGTATCCCGCCATCTCGATCCTCCTCCTGTCGCTGCCCCGTTTGAAGACGTCCTCGCCTCGGTCTCCGAAATGCCGGCCCGCGGGTGAGAAGTCCGCGCATATCCTATTGTTCGGCTCGCGTCCTGTCTGCCCTTCGTCCGGCCTTTGTCCGGGAGATGCCGCGTGCGCGTGGTCGTGAATCGGGGAATCGGGGCGGCTAACATGGCGCGCCGCGGTCAAGGGGCAGGGGCCGCATGGAGGTCACGATGGGAACAGGGGCGGAGAGCGGACGCGTCGTGGTGCCGGCGGGGGCCGCGAGAGCGATCCGCGTGCCCGAAGGGCAGCGCGTCCGGGTGGTGAACAGCGAAGGGGGGCAGGTCGTCGACACCTGGGCCTTCTGCGCCTCCGACCCCGCCGAGCACCTCTCGATGGCGCACAGCCGCTCCGCCACCTATCGGATCTTCTTTCGGGTCGGCGATGTCCTGATGACGAACCGGTTCCGTCCTGTCCTTCGGATCGCTGCGGACACCTCTCCCGGATTTCACGACACGCTGCATGCCGCATGCAGCGCGGAAAGCAACCGGTACTTCGGAGCGCCCGACCCGGCTCCCAACTGCGAGGACAACCTGCGCACCGCCCTCGTGGAGCAGGGAATCCGCAGCGCGGCGGTGCCGTGTCCGTGGAACCTCTACGAGCACGCGGACGTGGACCCGGCGGGCGAGCTCCACGATCGCCCCGCGAGCGCCAAGGCCGGCGACTACGTCGAGCTCGCATGCCTGATGGACCTCATCCTCGTGTGTTCGGCATGTCCCTCCCGGGTGGGCGCCATCAGCGGCGCGGACCGCGCCCCCCGGGGGGCGCAAATCGTGGTCGTGTAGGCCGCTGTGTTCCCCGAAGCTTCCATTCGAGGAGGCGCGGGTGCCGGCCAATGCCGGTCGATGCTCGCAGGGTGGGGGAACCCGGGGGCCGGCGCTGCTCGCCCCGGTCGCAGCGAACGAGGAGCCGCTTGAGATGGAAGGGATGCGCTATGCCGCATTGACCCGGCGTCTCGACGTCGATTCCTCGCACGTATGGGAGATTCACTACGAGGCCCGCCGGCGCCTCGACGCCGGCGAGGACGTGATCCTGCTCGCGGTCGGCGACCCGGATTTCGAGACCCCGCCCGCGATCGTCGACGCGGCCGAACACAGCATGCGCGGCGGCCGCACCGGCTACGCCGCCACCGAGGGCGAGCTTGCGCTGCGCGAGGCGATCGCCCGCCACCACGAGAAGCTCACCACCCAGCGGGTGGACGCAGACCAGGTGGTGGTATTCACGGGGGCGCAGAACGCGCTCTTCGCCAGCGTCCTGTGCCTGGTCGATCCCGGCGAAGAAATCATCGTCTGCGAGCCGCGCTACGTGACCTACGATGGCGTGGTCGAGACTCCCGGAGCGGTGCGGGTCGGCGTTCCGCTGGCCGTGGCCGAGGGGTTCCGCTTCGACCCGGACGCCATCGGCCGGGCGCTCACCCCGCGCACGCGGGCCATCCTCCTCAACACGCCCCATAACCCGACGGGGCGGGTCGCGGCCCGGGAGGAGCTGGACGCGATTGCCGCCATCGCGAAGCGAAACGATCTCTGGGTCATCAGTGACGAGGTCTACGCGAGCCTCACCTACGACGTCGAGCACGTCGCGATCACCAGCCTTTCCGGGATGGCCGAACGCACGGTGACCGTCAATTCCCTGTCCAAGTCGCATGCGATGCAGGGCTGGCGCATCGGCTGGGCGGTCGGTCCCCGGCCTCTCGCCCGGCACCTCACCAACCTCATCCTGGGGATGGTCTTCGGGGTGGCGCAGTTCACCCAGGATGCGGGCCTGTTCGCGCTCACCCGGGAGTTCGAGGAGCTCGACGCGATGAAGCGGTCCTACCGGGAGCGGCGGGCGCTGGTCTGCGAGCGGATCAACGCCTGCCCCGGACTCGCCTGCGCGTGGCCCCAGAGCGGAATGTTCGTGATGGTCGACGTACGCGGCACCGGCCTCGGCGACAGCGAGTTCGCATGGGGACTCCTCGAGGCGGAAGGCGTCTCCGTCCTGCCCACCGCGACCTTCGGGGAGAACGCGGCCGGCCATGTGCGCATGAGCCTGACCGTGCCGGACTCGGACCTCGCGCGGGCCTGCGACCGGATAGCGCGCTACGTGCGGACCCTCGGCGGCGAAGGATAACCGCGAAGGCGCTCGAGCTGAGCGACGATGTCCGGCGCTTCAGTTTCTGCTGCGCCGCATTCGAGGCCGCGGATGGCCTCGGCGCACTGGTGCCGCCCCCTCGACAGCGCCCGTTCGATCTTGCGCCGGCGCGCCTCGTCGTGCGCGCGTATCCGGCCCAATCGCTCCGGCGCCGGTGCCTCGCGCTCGATCGCCGCTCAGGCGCGACACTCCACCTTGCGGTGTGCGTGGATCTTTCGTCGTGAGGAAGATACGAAAAAGTCACGAAAAACCCTCGATAAAGCACACTTGCATAACGAAGTATCGTCTAGGATTCGGCTACGCTTGCAGATGCGCTCGGCGATGGTTCGGGAGGAGGCCGGTCCTGGTAGCAGCAAGGCGCATGTCGCCCATCGCGATGCCCTGGACGTGGTTCGAGGGGTAGGGGTGCGACTGCAGGACTCCGAACGCCGGCGCATCTTCCCGGGCGCGCAACCGGTGCCACGGATGGAGGAAGGGGCGGCGCGCACCGCCCCCCGTGAGCCAGGCCATTCCGTCCGAAGACGTCTGCGGACAATCCGACGAGCCGGGCTTCCATGAAGCTTCAGCCGATCATCACGAACGTCCAGGCGGGAGTTCTCTCGGCGGTCCTGGAAGTGCTCGGGGTGGTCTCTTTCGCCGCGCTGATCTTCTCCGGCCCTCTGGCCGCGCATCTTGCGACCGGAGTCGTCCTGCTTCTGATCAGCACGACCATCATCGGACTCGTCGGGACGCTGGGGAGCAGCTACCCCGGCATGCTCGTCTCGCTCCGGACCCCCATGATACCGGTCCTTGCCGCGATGGTGGCGGCGACTGTGGCAACGATGACGACCCAGGGTCGGGAGGCCGACCTGTTGGGGACGGCGATCGCGACACTCGGTGTCACGAGCATCGTGAGCGGCCTCGCTCTGGGGCTGCTCGGACGATTCAGTCTGGGCAGACTCGTGCGTTACTTTCCCTACCCGGTGATGGCCGGGTTCTTTGCCGGGACCGGGGCCTATCTCGTCACCGGCGGGCTGTCGATCGCCGCGGACCAACCGGTCGCATGGGAGCACCTCTCCGCGTGGTTCTCTTCCGAGACTTTGCCGCAGTGGGGTTCGGCGCTGGGGTGCGGGGTGGCGTTCTACGTCATTCAACGCCGCTGGGATCACTGGCTCGTCGCTCCGCTGGTCCTGTTGCTGGGACTGGCGACCTTCCATGTGCTCGCATGGTCGAGCGGTTTGACCCTGGAAGAAGCCACCGCCTCGGGCTGGCTGCCGCGGCTTTCCGCTTCCCCGGCCTCACTGCTGAGCTTCGACTTCAGTCACTTGCTCTCCGTGCACTGGCCGAGCGTCGCGGCACAGGCGGGCAGCATCGGGGCGGTTGCGGTGTTGTGCGCCGTCCTGCTCCTGCTGGACGTTGCCGCGATCGAGATCGCCGTCAATCGGGAGATCGAGTCGAATCGCGAGCTGAAAGTGGCCGGGGTCGCGAACGTGGCCTGCGGTCTGGTCGGCGGCTGCCCCGGGGTTCAGAGCCTGACGGATACGGCCCTCACCTCCAGCCTGGGCGGAGAACGCCGCTTGACGGGTTTCGTTCGCGTCGTCTGCTTCGTGCTCACCGGGGTCGCCGGGGTCGGTCTCGTCGCCCTGTTTCCGATGTTCCTCGTGGGCGGCCTGCTCGTCTACATAGGAATCGGTTTTCTCTGGGAATGGGGGTGGGAGGCCAGAAAGAAGCTGCCGCCGGCGGACTATCTCGTGGCACTGCTGATTCTGGCGGTCTGCATGTGGGAAGGCCTCATCGCGGGGATACTCTTCGGGTTGGTGGCGTCGGTGGTCCTGTTCGCGATCACCTACAGCCGGCTCTCCAGCATCAAGAGCGAGCTCACGGGACGGGATCACGCCGGCCATATCGAGCGTGCTCCGGAGATTCGGGAGATTCTCGACCGCGATGGCGACCGCATTCTCATCTTGAGGCTGCAAGGCGTCATCTTCTTCGGGACGGCGGGCGACTTGATGAGCATCATACGCGCGAGGCTCGCACCGGCGGACGGAGCGAGCCCGGAGTACCTGATCCTGGACCTCCAACATGTCGAATTGATCGATGCGTCGGGGGTCAGGAGCTTTTCGAGACTGGCCCAGATTACGGAAAGCCATGGGGTTTCGGTGGTGATCACGGGTCATCGCGGAAAGATGCGACGGCAACTGGAAGGCATCGGGTTTTTCACGGCACCGGAGGCCGCCGCCCCCATCCGCCGCCTTCAGTTCTCTCAGCTCAATGAAGGCGTTGCCTGGTGCGAGGACCGACTTCTCGAACGTCGCGGAGTATCGGAGCTCGGCGCCACCGACACTCTGCAAGGCCGGCTGGCCAAGCTGCTGGGAGACGAGGGCGCCGCTCGCCGCATGGCGCCCTTCTTCCAGCGACAGGAACATGCCGCGGGGGGGTGGCTGTTTCGGCAAGGGGAGCCGGGAGACAGTCTCTATCTGGTGGATTCGGGCACGGTGTCGGTGGTGATCGACACCGCGGAAGGCGAAACGCACATCGTGCGCGTCTACACGAGCGGCGCGGTGCTCGGCGAGATGGCGGTCTACATGGGAGGACCACGGACGGCGAGCCTGCGCATTGATGCCCCGAGCGTCCTGTATCGTCTCGACGCCGATGGATTGCAGCGCCTGCAAGTGCGGCATCCCGAAGCCGCCGGTCGTTTTCATGCCTCCATTGTCAGGATGATCGCGAGACGCCTGGAATGCACCACGCGGGAGCTCCGGCGTCATCTGTGAGTGGGTCCGGATCATGGGACGCCGGCCGTCGAGCCCCTGAACGGCGCGTGCGACACGTGGCAACGGATCGGATGACGTGAACGGCGCCGCCGAGGGCCTCGGCCGCCGCATCGCCGACCGTTTCGAGCAACTGGCGATCGTGTCGGCTCGCTACGCCGCCTGGAGCCGGGGCGTGGCGGTCGTCATCCTCGTGCTCTGGTTCGCGTGGAGCATCCCCGCCCCGCACGTCTACTTCTACCAGATCCTGCTTGCCGTCTTCGCCTTGCTCGGCTGGATCAGCTACCACGTCAGCCGGCGCATGGGCGCCGAGCACTGGCTCATCTTCGTCTTCGCGTTCATCGACATGGGGCTGGTCACCTTCACGATCCTTGCCGAGAACCCCTTCGCGGAGATCCCGATCCCGGTTGCGCTCCACTATCGCTTCGACGCCTTCGTCTTCTTCTTCCTCGTGTTCTCGGCGGTCCTGCACAGCTACTCGCCCCGGCTCGTGCTCTGGTCGGGGATCTCGATCGCCCTGTGGTGGTTCGGCGCGCTGGCGCTCGCGGTCAACGCTCCGGGCGTGGTGACCGAGTTCGACCTTCCCGGCTTCGGGGAGATGTCCTTCCTGCGCTTCCTCGAGCGGGCTCAGGAGCCGGACTTCATCGAGGTCATCTCGCGCGTGCAGGAGGGGCTGGTCGCGTTGCTCGTGGCGGGGATCGCCTCGTTCGCGGTGGCGCGCTCGCGGCAGCTCGTCCTCGAGAGCGTGCGCGCGGAGCGCGCCCGGGAGAACCTCGCGCGCTACTTCTCGCCCGATGTCGCGGCCGAGCTCGCGAGCGAGGACCATGACCTGGGGGTGGCCCGGAGGCAGCACGCGGCGGTCCTCTTCGCGGATATCGTCGGCTTCACGCGGCTGTCCGAGACCCTCGGGCCGGAGGGGACGATCGTGCTCCTCAGGCAGTGGCATGGGCGCCTCGGCGAGATCGTGTTCCGCAATGGCGGCACCCTCGACAAGTACATCGGCGACGGACTGATGGCGACGTTCGGAACCCCGCATCCCCGGCCCGACGACGCGACTCGGGCGCTCGAAGCGGCCCTCGAGATGGCCGCCGCGGTGCGGAGATCCGGTACCGGGATGGAGCGCGATGATTCGCAGCCGGCGGAGGCTGTAGCGTCGGCCGGCGCCGCGCCGGCGCCGGGCACTCCGGATTCCCCGAGCCCACCGCCGCTTCGGATCGGTATCGGGCTGCACTATGGCCCTGTGGTCCTCGGCGACATCGGCAACGAGCACCGGCTCGAGTTCGCGGTCCTCGGCGATACGGTGAATGTCGCAAGCCGGCTCGAACGACTCACCCGCGAGCTCGGGGTGGACCTCCTCGCGTCCCGAGAGCTCGTGGACCGGGTCCGGGAGGAGGGTGGCTCGGCCGGACACCTCGTCTCGATCGGAGAGCGGAGCCTCCGGGGCCGCGCCGAGCCGATCGAGGTGCTCGCACTGGACAGTGGCTGACTGACGGCCCCGCCCACACAGTGGTCGCCGTCGCCGCGGCCGAAAGCGGGTCGAATCCTGCGACTGCGCGCCGTCGGCGAGTGCCTGCGGCGTGAGGCCACCCATCGAAGCGGCGAGCGGATCCGGTCCGGCGCGGTCGCCGCGGGACGGCGGGGGAACCCGGGTGTCGAACGCGAAGCTGGGCTCGGTCTGCCAGCGTCGCCGAGTCTCGCGCATCTCACGCCAGGCGCCGATATGATCCGACGAAGTGACGGCGGGAGAATCGGCGGATGCAACTCGGAGCCATCGTGCGCAACATGGGCGACCAGTCCACTCCGGAGACCATGGCGGCCTGCGCTGCCGCCGCCGAGGCGGCGGGCCTCGAATCGGCGTGGGTGGTGGACCACATCGCCATCCCTCCGGAAGACGCGGAGGGCTCCAACGGGCGCTACGTGGACCCGCTCGTCGCGCTCGCCTGGCTCGCCGGCGCCACCCGGAGCATCCGCCTCGGCGTGGGCACCCTGGTCCTTCCCTACCGGCCGGCGCTGCCCGTCGCCAAGCAGATCGCGAGCATCCAGGAGCTTTCCGGCGGAAGACTGCTGCTCGGCGTCGGCATCGGCTGGATGGAAGCGGAGTTCCGCGCCCTGGGGGTCGAGCGCCGGCGCCGGGGGCGCACTTCCGACGAGACACTGGCGTTTATCCACGAATGCTTCGAGCACGACGAGGTCACCGTGAACGGCCAGCCCATCCTCTTCCGGCCCCGGCCCGCGCGCCCGCCCATTTACGTCGGCGGGGCGGCCCCGCACGCCCTGCGC
>CAYQVB010000128.1:0-8126 GCA_964420925.1 uncultured Ectothiorhodospiraceae bacterium
ACCACATGGCAGGCATGTGGTTGGTGGGCGAGGACATGCCCCAGGAGTCGAACGCGGTGACCCTGCACCCCACCGAGAAGGATCAGTTCGGCCTTCCCGTCCCCAACGTGCACTTCGACGACCACCCCAACGACATCGCCATGCGCAGCCATGCCTACCGCCAGGGCTCGGCGGTCTACGATGCGGTAGGCGCCATCCGCAACTACGAGGTGCCGCCCTACCCCTCCACCCACAATCTCGGAACCAACCGCATGAGCGCCAATGCCTCCGAGGGTGTGGTGAACAGATGGGGACAGGCCCACGACGTACAGAACCTGTTCGTCAGCGACGGCAGCGTGTTCACCACCGGCGGAGCGGAGAACCCGACGCTGACCATTGTCACCCTCGCCATCCGGCAGGCCGACTACATCGCGGGAGAGATGGCCAGCCAGTCCCTGTAGGCGACTGCGCCGGGAGGGGGCTGCCGCCGGCAGTCCCCTCCTCTGGGATGGAGACATGCGCCGCGGATCCGGTCCTCCTGACGAGTACCGGACGAGAGGCGACCCCTCGCTCCGAATGAGCGTTGGGGTCGTCACTCGACGCCGGATGTGCCCCTGAAGATTGGCCGATGGCCAATGAAGCCAAGGTATGAAGGAGGTTATACTCTCCGCTGTGAAGACCGCGATTTCTGTTCCCGACACCCTGTTTCACGAGGCGGACCGATTCGCCAAGCGTAGAGCAATGTCGAGAAGCGAGCTCTACAGCAGAGCCGTGGAAGCCTATCTGCGACAGGAGGAACGCGTCACGGAAGAACTCAACGCCGTTCTCGAAGCCGGAGATGACGGGCTCGATCCGCTTCTTCATGAACTTCAGCTCCGCACGCTGCGCGAGGACCCTTCTTGACACGAGGTGAGGTCTGGTGGGCGTCGTTGCCCGCACCACGCGGCTCCGAGCCGGGACGGCGAAGACCGGTGGTCGTCGTCCAGTCGGACTCCTTCAATCGAAGCCGGATTCGCACTCTCATCGTTGCCGTGGTGACCACGAACCTGAATCTCGCCGGCATGCCGGGAAATGTACGGCTGCGAAAGAGAGAGGGCGGACTCCGGGATGCCTCGGTGGTCAACGTCTCCCAACTGCTCACGATCGACAAGGACTTCCTCGACCAGCGCATGGGCTCGCTGAGCGGAGCGCGCATGGCGGCGGTCGACGCTGGACTGAGGCTGGTCCTCTCTCTTTGACGTCGCGGACCGGAAGCGTAAATCCCGCACCAATCCTGACCGTCTCTCCGAATGGGACAGCCAGGGGTCACGTGATAGGCTCGCGCCGCTTGAACGGAGTCCCTTGAAGATGAGCCTCGCCGGTCCCGCCCTCTTCGACTTCATAACACCGGCGCAGCGCGATCGCGTCCTCGGCCGCTGCGGACTCAGCCACCGCCTGCCCCGACACGTCTACTCCGATCCCGGCTTCCTCCGGCTCGAGTACGAGGGCTGGCTCTCACGCACCTGGCTCATGGTCGGACGCGCCCACGAGATTCCCGAGCCGGGCGACGCGGCGCCCGTACCGGGTCATCCCATCTTTCTCATCCGGGACATCAACGGCGAGGTTCGCGCCTTCTACAACTCCTGCCGGCACCGCGGCCACGAGCTCATCTCGGAACCCTGCAGCCGCCGGCAGGGCATCGTCTGCCCCTATCACCACTGGGTCTACCACACGACCGGAGAGCTGCGCACCGCCACCCACTTCGGCGGCTATCGCAAGCACGGGCACCCCGAGCTCGATCCGCAGGCCTACGGGCTGAAAGCCATCCGCACCGGCGTGTGGCACAACTGGATCCTCGTCAACCTCGACGGGCGGGCGCCGCCGCTCGAGGAGTTCGTCGCGCCCATAGCGGACTACTACCGGGACGTCGCGTTTTCCCGCACCCGCCACTTCTCCACTGTCTTCCGCCACCCCTTCCCCGCGAACTGGAAGACGGTCACCGAGAACAACATCGAGCCCTACCATGTGCCGATGGTCCATCCCGGCACGACGGCCGGCCACCCCTTCGACTGCCACCGCATCGTGGACGAAGGCCCGCTCGTCGGCTGCGCGGTGGACATCGAAGGCTCGACGTTCACCAATCAGCCGCCCCCGCAGACCGCAGATCACCTCGACGGCAGCGGCCGCTTCGTTCTCCGAGTGCCCAACCTCTACATTGCCGCGCACGCGCCGGACAAGCTGGTGGACTCGCTCATCCTTCCCGACTGGGAAGATCCCCGGCAATGCTGGGTGAGCCACGCCTGCTACACCACGTCGGAGTCGGGCGCGAGCGACGACGCGCTCGGACGTTGGGCCGCGATCCAGGAAACCGTGATGGAGGAGGACGCCGCGGTGATGGAAGGCGTCGTGCGAGGCTTTCGGGCCCCGGTCATGGACGACGGCGGGGTCATATCGCCCGCCTGGGAAAAGTGCGTGAGCGGGTTCTACCGGTCGCTCCTGGGGGCGCTGGAGAACCGGGAGTTCATCTGAGGGCCGGCGCCCGATTGCCACCCAACCCGGCGCCCGAGCGCTTCAGGGTGGAGGCATATCCGCCGCCGGCCGTTCCCGACCGGCATCCTTGCCCCGCGTCGAACGACATCCCCCGAACACGGCGCCCGGCAAGGGCGCCGCCCCTGCCGGGCGCCTCGCGCAACCCTACACGAGCCACCACCGAGAGGTGTTCCGGCAGCCGTCCAGGGGCTGGATGCCGGAGGTCGTCTCCGGCACGCCGATCTTGTCGCTCACGCCGGTTATCTGGTTGAAGAACGTGGGAATGAGCGCGCCGCCGTTGTCCCTGACGATCTGCTGCATCTCGAAGTAGAGCTCATGGCGCCGTGCATCGTCGAGCTCCGCTCTCGCCTCCAGGAGGAGCTGGTTGAATCGCTCGTGTTTCCAATGGGTGTCGTTCCACGCCGCCTCGGCCGCGTATCCGACCGAGAACATCCAGTCGGCGGTCGCGCGTCCGCCCCACATCGACACGCAGAAGGATTCCTTGTTCCAGACTTCCGACCAGTATCCGTCCGCCGGACGCCGGACTATCTCGATGTTGATCCCGGCCGCCTTGGCGCTCTCCTTGAACAGGATCGCGGTTTCCATGCCTCCGGTCAGCACGCCCTCTGCGGCGTGAAGCTGAATGTCGAGACTCTCGTGACCGGCCTGCTTGAGATGAAAGCGGGCCTTGTCGGGATCGTATTGCCGTTGCTCGAGATCCTTGGCGAAATAGGCCTGGGCGGGGGAGATGGGGTGATCGTTGCCAAGACTCCCGTGACCCTGGAGCACGGTACCCAGGAGCAGCTCGCGGTCTATCGCGTACTTGAGAGCGAGGCGCACGTCGTTGCTGTCGTAGGGCGCCACGTCGGTGTGCATGGGCAGATCGGTGTGGCTGGTGCCGGCTACCTCCAGGACCGCGAACCCGGGCCTCTTCGCCAGGCGCTCCAGCACGTTGATTTCCGGGTTCTCGATGACGTCGACCTGCCCGTTCAGCAGGGCGCTGAGCCGGGCGGTGCCGTCCACGATGTTGAGAGTCTCCACCTCGTCGAAGTAGGGCAGCCCTTCCACGAAGTAGTTGGGATTGCGCTTGCTGGCGGAGCGCTCGCCCGGCTTCCACTCGGTGAGGATGAAGGGTCCCGTGCCGATCCCCTCGTCCCACTGGGCGCCCTTGGTTCCGGCCGGCGCGATCACCAGGTGCCAGTCGGCGAGCAGAAAGGGGAAATCGGCGTTACCGGTCTTCAAGTCGAACACCACAACGTGCTTGCCGTCGGCACGGATGTCGTCGATGCCGGCCACCACTCCCGAGGCGCCGGTCATTACGCCCTCTCCCCGGTGGTGATTGATGGAGTCGATGACGTCCTCGGCCTCGAAGCTCTTGCCGTTGTGGAACTCGACCCCCTGGTGCAGCTTGAAGCGCCACTGGGTCGCATCCGGTGATGCCTCCCAGCTCTCGGCGAGATCGGGACCGACACTGCCGTCGGGCATCATCTGGGTCACGTTGTTGCGGCACTGCCAGTTCGTGTTCTCGGGGTGGGTGTCGACGACCAGGGCCCCGTCGAGGCTGTCGGACAGCGCCCCGCCCCGGCAGGCCTGGCGCAGCTTTCCTCCGCGGTTGGGCGCGGCCGCCCGGGCTTCTTCGCTCACGATGGAGGCAGGGATGGCCGCGGCCATGCCGAGCGCGCTCGCGCGGCCGATGAACTCTCTCCGGCCAATGCGACCTTCGGAGAGCAGGCGTTTGAGATCGTCCAATCTTTCACTCATGACTGAATACTCCAAGCGATCTGTTGGTGGCGGGCCTTGGACCCGTGAAGGAGGGTGGTGCTGGTGCCTCCACCCCACATGGAGAAGCGGCGAGGTTCATCGCTCGAGACTCCCGGCTCATGCCAACCCGTTGCGGGAGACGGGTTCAATCAACGCAGCGACAGCTCGAAGGGGTCGATCGGCATCAGCCCGTAACCTCGCTTGCCGCCTGACCGTCACGCGAGGTCGGGCATCGGGGTGTAGGCGGAGTCGCCGTCGGCCAGTGCGGCTTCCCGGCCGCCCAGCGCGGCGATCCTGGCCGCCTGATCGGCGAAACAGCGGGCGTTCGCCGCCTCGTAGTCGACGATCTCGCGCAGCTTCGCGTCGCAACAGGATCGGGTGCCGGCATGAGCGGGATCGCGGCCCAGGTCGCAGGCCTCGATCGGGTCGGCCTCCATGTCGAAGAGCTGGGGACGGTAGCCGGGATAGGCGATGTACTTCCAATTCCGCCAGCGCAGCATGAACATGCCGGTGATCGCGCCGCGCTCGTGGTACTCGCAGAGCACCGCGCGGTCCTGGTGAGCGCCCCGGACCAGGTCCTGGAGCGCAATGCCGCTGAGGCCGGCGCCGTCCTCATCGTCGTCCAGCCCGTGCGCCCTCAGGACCGTCTGGTGAAGATCGACATGGGAAGCCGGCGCGGCGCACCGTGCGCCCGCCGGCATGCCCGGACCCGCGGCGATCAGGGGAATCGCGGAGGACTCCTCGTACATGTGCATCTTGGCCCACATGCCGTGGTTGCCGAGCATCTCGCCGTGGTCGGAGACATAGATCACCAGGGTGTCTTCGGCTCGACCCGATGCCTCCAGCGCGGCGAGCACCCTGCCGACGTTGTGATCGAGGAAGGAAACGTATCCGTAGTAGGAGAGTCTGGCCTCGCGGATGTGCTCGTCGTCACGGAAGTGGCGGTCGTAGTCCCAGATGGCCTGGGAGACGTCCAGCACCGGGTGATCGGGCCGCTCGCCCGGCGCGCGCAGACGGGGCATGTCGATCGCGGCACGATCATAGAGATCATAGAACTCGTTCGGCGCCACGATGGGGTGGTGCGGAGCGACGAAGGAGCAGAACAGGGTCCAGGGCTGATCGAGTCCGGGAGCGGCTTCGGTGAGCCAGGCACAGCTCAGCTCGCAGACCTTGCGGTCATACTTCGTATAGGTGGACTCGCCACGTCCGATGTCGGTCGCGAAGTCGCTGGTGCTGGCGTAGGGCTCCAGGCCGTCGCGCACCAGCGAGGAAGTGAAGCCGACCCCGTTGACCACGTGGACGGGAACGATCTCCTCGGAAAAGCCGTTGTCGTCTTCCCGCGAACGAAAGTGAAGCTTGCCGATGGAGACCGACGCCCTGCTCTCGTCCTGCAGCCGGTGGCCCCAGCCGGGAACCGATCCATCATAAGGCTCCGCGCTCGACCAAGTGCCGAGTTGATGCACCCAGCGCCCCGTCTGCATGCTCGCGCGAGTCGACACGCAGATGGGTCCGGCCGAATAGGCGACATCGAACACCGTGCCGCGGGCGGCCAGGGCGTCGATATGGGGTGTCTTCACCAGCGGATGGCCGTAGCAGCCGCTCGCGTCGCGCCAATGCTGGTCGGAGCAGAAGATGAGGACATTGTGAGCCATCGCCGTTCCCTCACCGCGACTCCGGTTCGGCCGCGCTTCCTGCCCATCATCGCAAAGCGGCACGTCCGCTTCCAACCCACGCGGACGGGTCAGGACCCGTGGACCAGGGCTTCTTCAGATGCGGAGGCCGCTCGCGGCACTCGATCGTACGCTCCCTGGAGCCGAAGCGATCCACGATCGCCTCTCGCCCCGTTCGCGGGTCTATTTCGACTCGGTGTCGGCCGGCAACGGCGCCATGCGGGGTGAATGAAAGCGGTTAGACTCGACTTCCCCGCACGAAGCGCATGCGGCAGAGGAGCCATGACCGACCCCCCCGACGATGGCGGCTGGAGCGAGGACGACTCCCGGCACTTCATCGACTACGGTGCCTACTTCGTGCCCGAACGCGAGATCCAGATCGACACGATCTGCAGCGTGATCCCACCCGCGCCCGACGGCGCCGTCATCGTCGAGATCTGCTGTGGCGAGGGCCTGCTCTGCGAAGCCCTCGCACGACGATTCCCCAGGGCCGAACTCCATGCGCTCGACGGCTCGCAGACCATGCTCGACTCGACGAAGGCCCGGCTCGAAGCGGCCGGCGCAGCGTACCGGACGGAGCTCATCGACATCGCCGAGACCGGGTGGCGAGCCTTCGACCGTCCGGTCCACGCCTTCGTCTCGTCACTGGCCGTCCATCACCTCGACGGCCCGGCCAAGGCTCGCCTGTTCGAGGATCTGGCCGCGGCCCTGGCCCCGGGCGGAGCCATCGTGATCTGTGATCTGGTGGAGGCCCAGCGCGAAGCCGGTCTCGAGCTCTGGAAGCGGCACTGGGACGACGGCGTGCGCGAGCGATCCCTCGAGCTTGACGGCAACGAGAAGATGCTCGACTTCTTCCGTGACGACGGCTGGAACTACTACGCGGACCCCGATGCCGATCCCGCCGACATGCCCTCGACGCTCTTCGACCAGATGCGCTGGATGGCGGATGCCGGCATGACCGGGATCGACGTGCACTGGCTACGCGCCGGCCACGCCATCTTTTCCGGGACGAAGCCCTGAACGCCGAGTCGTTCCCTACAGCACACGGCAAAGGCGATAGGCGTCGAGCACTGCGGCATGGATGTTGCGGCTCGACACCGCATCGCCGATGCGAAAGAGCTGGAAGCCATCGCCACCGGTTCCGGGCTGTGGCCGTCCCTCCAGCAATGCGCGCTCATCCACGGTTCCGCGATTCGACGAGATATCCCGTAACCCCCGAAAGAGGCCGTCCGCGGGACGCGTGCCGTGCTCGACTACGAAGTGATCACATTCGTGAGTCTCTTCCATGTCCGTGAGCTCGTTTCGGAAGGAAACACGCAACCGGTTGCCGTGACGCTCGACGCGCTGGAGGCGACGATCGAGCTTCGGCTCGATACCGAGCTCGTAGGTCCGCCGCCTCCAGATGACCTGCTCGGCATAGGACATTTCCATCGCGAGCTGGCCATCGAGTCCGAAGAAGTCTGTATCGCATTCCGAGAGGCGGAGCTTCTCCGCCGCGGTGAGCGCGGCGTGTCGCCCCGTCCCGTCGTACACGATGACCTCCCCCGCCGGCTTCACGGTGCCGTCGAGAACGTCCCACACGCTTGTGCAGTGTGATGCGCTGTCGATCCAGTCGAGATCCGGGAGGCCGCCGGTAGCGACGATCACGACATCGACATCCTCCGTCTCCACCGTATCCGGATCGATAAAGCAGTTGTAGTGCACTGCGACACCCAGGTGCTCGAGCTCCTCGACCCTCCAGTCGACGATGCCGATGAGATCCCGGCGCCAGCTCGCCTGAGTGGCAAGGAGCACCTGCCCGCCGAGGACCCCGGATGCCTCGACGAGCTGAACCGCATGACCGCGTTCGGCGCACACTCGGGCCGCCTCCAGTCCGGCCGGGCCTCCGCCCACGACCAGCACCCTGCGCACCTCCGTAGCCCGCTCGATCTCGTGAGGCAGCTCGCGCTCGTGACCGGTGGAGGGGTTGTGCAGGCAGGTCGGGCGCAGCTCGCTCATGCAATGGGTGGCGCCCACGCAGGGTCGCACCCGCCCTTCCTCGCCGCGCGCGAGCTTTGCGACGAGCGCGGGGCCTGCGTACCGGGTGTTTTTCGGGGTGTCAGGAGAATCCGAAAGGTTCTCTTAACACGATGATAAACATCATGTTTTTGACCCTACTCGTGTCGCGGCGATACGCTGCATCGCAGCGAAAATCCCACAGACCGAAGA